>JAHEBM010000050.1 GCA_024642245.1 Haliea sp. | reverse complement strand
GATCGAATCGTTGTCAACGGGATCGATCTCGCCACGCTCCGGTTCGAGCGCACGGCCTCGGGTTCCAGGTTTTATCGCTCGAGCACTGGTCCCGCCATCACGCTTTACAGCGAGGGCGCGCTGCTAGCGATCAATACGGCGGGCGGCGCCGGGGCAGGAAGTATCACCCTGGCAAATTATTCCCCGGCTGCCGGCGCGGACTACGGCATCGTCCTTAATGAGGCGCGAGGGACACCCCCGTTAACCGATATCACCGTTGCCGCACTGGGGTGGGGGCAGGGCGAGATCGGGTTCTCGGCCTACGAGCGCCAGGTCGCGATGCAAAACGGCCTGGACTGGCCAAATATCGCTATTCGTTTCAACGCTGTCGATGTCGCCAATTACAGTGGTGGGACGGTGTTTGGCCAGGTGGGCGGTGCATTCGAGGGTGGGCCGCTCGGTGACCACCTGACCGGTAACAGCCTGTCCAATGCGCTGTATGGTCTCGCAGGAGCGGATCGCATTGAGGGAGGTGCTGGTGATGACTACCTCGAGGGCGGTGCCGGCTCCGATACGATATCCGGAGGCGACGGTGCCGACCTGCTATCTGGCGAAGTCCTCGCCAGTTCGTGGGGTGTCCACGATCCGGCGTCTGCCCAGGGCAGGTTTTACCTTGCCCAGACCGTCGATTCACCCCCGGATATCAATGTGCTCGATGGCGGTGCGGGCGATGATTATGTCAGCGGCGGGCAATATACCGACTACCTGGATGGCGGCACGGGAGACAATTACCTGTTCGGAGGGTCTGGCCGTGACTATATAGGCGGCGGTACAGGCCGGGATGTCGTCTATGGCGACTCCTTCCTGGGTCAGCGCCTGGAGGAGTCATCCGCCTCGGGAGAGCTGTTACTGTACCCCCAGATCGTCTTTGCGGACGGAGCCGGTAACGTGGGCGAGTATGACGACGTGATCTGGGCGGGTGCCGGGGCCGATACCGTCTGGGGCGAATTGGGGGATGACGAGATTCACGGGGAGGCGGGGGACGATATCCTGGTGGGTGACCGGGGCGGCGACATCGCCAGCCCGGCACACGAACTTCCTGCTTACGGCGACACCTCGGCGGAGTTGGATCCCAGTCGGCACGGGAACGACCGGCTTTATGGTGGCGCTGGCAATGACATCCTGGTTGGCCTGGGCGGCGATGATTTTCTGGCCGGTGGCAGGGGTAGTGATAGGCTGGTGGGCGGCGCCGGGAATGACACCTACAGTGTTTCGCCGGGAGATGGCATTGATGTCATTGATGATGCCGGGGGTGAGCACACACTGTTGTTCATCGGCACCGTGGCGACCCAATTGCAAGTGACCTTCCAGGGCGAACAGCTGCGCGTCGGGATGGCTGGCAGCGCGGATGGCTTTCACATGTCCAGGGAGCAGTGGGCCAATGTGCGAGTCGCGCTGGAGACAAGCGACGCTTTTGTCGAGCGCTCACGCCTTGATGCCGTTTACCTCGACGCGGGGGGAGATCTGTTATTCACCGTTAAAGGCACCAGTCTAATCACGGAGTCTGGCCGGGACACGCTGCTCAGCGTTGATGGCAGTGATCCCGCGCGACCACGAATTGTCATTGGAGAGGGTGTTGATCGGGTAGAGCTCGAGGGTCTTGCCGGTGGTAATGATGGCGCCAGGATGCGCGTTGTCAGCGGTGGGCTCGACCTGGTCGTGGAGCTGTCTGCTTTGCAGCTGGCCACCGGGCTCGATTTCCTGAGCATCGCGGACGGTATACCACTGCGCCTTGCGGGAATCTCCGGTGACCTGTCGGGCCTGGACGGCGATGACCTGATTATTGCAGGCGAGGGCCCCGATACGGTCCTTGGCGGCGGCGGGAACGACGTGCTGGAGGGGCGTGGCGGCGATGATTATCTCGATGGCGGTACGGGCAGCGACCTGTTGCGCGGTGGCGAGGGCGATGATGCCTTGTATGGCGGCCCGGGCGTGGATAATGATTATCTCGATGGCGGCAGTGGCAACGATCTTCTCGATGGTGGCCAGGGTAATGACACCTACCTGTTTTCACTCGGGGATGGCCTGGATGCACTGCGTGACCCCGGCGGTTCCCACGCGCTGGCCTTTGGTGGTGATGTTGATCCGGGTTCGGTATTTTTTTATTACAGCGGCGCATCGGAATCACATTTTCGCATCGAGTACGGGCAGGGGAGTGCGTTTACATCCGCCGGCGCAACTTCGTCATACTGGATTGATCGGGTCACTGTGGGCGGCGTTGAGATACCGCTGGTACAGCGCTCGGACCTTGCCGATGGCACCTTTTACGATACCCGCTGGAATGATGTATTCGAGCCAGGAGACGGCAGTGACACGATCCATTTGGCCGGCTGGGGCCATAACGCAGTGCGCTGGTCTGCCGGCGATGGCCAGGACAGAATCCTGGTCGACAATGGCCTTTACCCCCAGCTTATGGGTGAACTTCGCCTCGGCCACGACATTGACCCGGGTGCACTGTCATTCGAGTTTTCCAATGGTGGCGCGACGATTGCACAGGGTAATGGCAGCGGGATAACGTTGGTTCCGGATACGGTATATAACTTCAGGGACAACACATTTACGCGTTTGAGCCTGGTGTCGGAGGCGGACCCGGGATGGATTCCCCTGATCCGTGCCGAGGGATATGCAGGCAACCTGTACGGGAGTTTCGGGGATGACCACATCGTGGGTAATGCCAATATTGAAACCATCATTCCTGGCTATGGCAACGACATAATCGAGGCGGGCGACGGCTTTGACCGCATCGTGCTCAATGAGGTTTATATCGCCGGGCAGCAGGGCACGGGCTTCAAGCAGGTATGGGGGCAGGGCGGCAACGATACGCTCGACACCCCGCTGCACCAGGGTATGACCTACCATTACGATCGCGGTGATGGACACGACAGTATTGAGTACGACTGGAGCTACTCACCACAGCACCCCTACAGTTTCCACGCCGACCTCGAGAAAAATGTCCTTTCATTCCTGCCGCCGGGCCAGGACGTGCTGGCGTTTGGCGGCAATATCACGCTGGATGATCTGCGATTTACACGGATCTCGGATGACCTGGCGATTTCCCTGGTGGACGGTTCGGGCGGTATTCATCTGGGTGAGTTCTTTCATGCTTACGAGCGCGAGCTACCGGCATGGACGGGAGACGTCAGTGAGCTGCTAAGCGGGGACAGTGGTTTGATGCCCGCTTCATTACTGCACCCGGCCTTCCTGGCGGCGCTGCCGGCTACACCGGTAGCACAGCTGCGTTTCGCCGACGGATCGGTCTATGCCATGGTCCCGGTACTCGAAAGCCTTATGCAGGTATCTGACGCGACTATCCTGGGTACCGAGGGCGACGACACGCTGGTCGGCACCGACGGTGATGACGTTATTCACGCGCTGGGCGGTGACGACTATATCGAGGATCTCGGTGGCAGTAATCGCATTCTGGCTGGCCCGGGAAACGACCAGGTGTTTGTCGCCGGCGATAACCGGATCGATCCAGGTCCCGGGCAGGACTGGGTGAATTTGGTCGCGGGCAAGCAGCTGGTTTACTTCGGGCCGGGCAGCGGTGCTGATTTCGTGATACTCAATGTCGATTCCACTGAGCTGGCGGTGGAGATGGCCCAGGGCCTTGCGGTAGCCGACATTGCCGTTTCGCTGGCCGAGTCCGATTGGGGGCAGTTACCGACAATAACGCTTACCGCCACGGGCGATACGATGGTGTTGAGTTGCCTGCGCTACTCTGCGGAGCTCGACGAGTGGGAGTCAGTGCCTGATTCTACCGTTGCCGAGATTCATTTTTCCGATGGGACTGTTCTAACGACAAGTGATCTGCATACCCTGGCCTCTGCTCAAGGCGAAACCATCCTGGGGACTGACGGGAGTGATGTATTGACAGGTACCCCGGGTGACGATGTGCTGATTGGTGGTACCGGCAATGACGTCATGGACGGTCTGGCGGGCGATGACGTCTTCGTGATTGAAGGGCGTCGCCAGGGTAAAGACAGGATTATTGGCGGGGAAGGCTTTGACACGATCAGGGGTGGCGAGGCCAACGATCGCATCCGCTTGACCGAATTGCTGGCGCAGGACAGTGTCGAGCGTATCGATGGCGGCCTGGGTATGGATATTCTCGTCGGCACCGGTAGCGGCAATACGCTGGATTTGAGCGCCACAGAACTGGTTGATATTGCCTGGATCGACGGGCGCGGTGGCAGGGACACCATTACAGGTTCCGATGGCGGTGATACGATTTTTGGAGGAGGCGGTAACGATTTCCTGAGTGGCGGTGCTGGCAACGACACCTATGTGTTCAGACAGGGCGATGGCCGTGACGTGATATACAATGCCGGCGCGGCGGATGACAGCATGGACGCCCTGCGGCTGGATGATGTCGATTTTCACCAGGTGTGGCTGTCGCGCTGGCGCAAACACCTTGTGATCAACATTGCGGGTTCGACAGACCGCGTGCTTGTAAAGAACTGGTACGGTGAAGCCGCGGACCCGCTGGATGCAATCTACGCAGGGGATCACTTATTGATGCGCAACCAGGTTGATCAGCTGGTCAACGCAATGGCTTCCTTCGATGTGCCCGAGGGCGTAGGGGTGATTATTTCCGAACAGGCGCGAACGGAGCTGGAGCCGCTGTTGACCAGTGTGTGGCAGCTCGCGGCCTGAGCCAAATTAATGTAAATGAGTCGCGTCAGTTGTGGGCAATGCGCGCGACGCGTGCCTTGTACCCCGAGCGAAAGTGATCGTTTAGGACTCGCCAGTAGCGTTGTTCAAGCGATTCTTTCCTGCGCCGTGCGTGTGGTACGCGTGGCGTGTTGAGAAGCCTGCTCCATGGGCCGGGATCGGCATGTTTTGCATCATAGATAGCGGCAGACTCTCCCGCTTTTTGCATCGAGTTGCAACGTTCCTGGAAGCTGATGTGGTGTTCGTGTATGGCGATGGCAGCGGGCAGGTAGGTGGTGCGCATACCCAGGCCCTGGAGCCGAAGACCCATCTCGAAGTCATCCATGGAATCATAGGGAAAATCTTCATCGAATGGGCCCGCCTGCGTCAACAGCGAGCGCTTTATAGAGGTGTTGGCCATGTAGAAAAAAGAATCGGGTAACTTGACCAGGTCGGGTCGCGTGAACGGAACACCAAAAAGCGAGCCGCTATTTTCCAGCCACCGCATGAAGTCGGTGGTGCTTCCGCCCTTGCGAAAAAGCCCCGGGCCAATGGCAGCCAGATGCGGGTCAGGATCGCCCCGGTGGGCTTGCAGGTGCAGGGAAACGAGCGCAGGTTCGGGGATGAAGTCATCGGCGAGCATCAGGAGCAGGTCCGCCCGGGCTTCGCTTATGCCGGCGTTAAGCTGGCGAGCCCGGCTTGCGCACTTCGTCAGCAACAGGAAGCGCAACTCCAGGGTCGGGTGGCGCGACCGGATATCGGCGATACACTCGGTCCAGTCGTACAGATGCAGGCTGTCGATCACGATCACTTCGTAGTCTGAGTGTGAGACACACTGCTGTGTGGCAAGTGCTTGCAGTGTTGACGCAAGGCACGCGTGCTCTTGCACGGGAACGACAACTGATAGGGCAGGATTCATTGATTTCTCACCTGTGCAGCTCATGGCTATGGTAGCGAGAGATTCCGGGAGGCGCCAGCTGCCGCTGGCTCGCCGTCCACCCGGCGACCGTAAACGGCGCCAGATTCGCCGGGGTGGTATTGGCCGCGCGCGGTGCCGGTACCCCGGGCCAGCGTGCGGTCAATCCTGCTGTGCCAGGTATTTGTTCCAGGCGCGCTCAAAATGGCACTCCAGGTCGCGGGTATACGCATTGCCATCGGTAAGCGGGGAGGTGGCCATCAGCGCGCGTAACGACTTTCGCAGGGTATTCAACTCGCGGCGATGTTGCGCCCAGTACTTGCCTATGTCGCAGAACTCCTCAGCCGATTTCGCCACGAATTCGGGCAAACCCAGGCTGTGCAGTATCCCGGCACTCTGGCGGCTGATAATTCGCTGTCCCTCAATGGCGATGACCGGCGTGCCCATCCACAGGGCTTCGAGGGTCGTCAGGCCGCCATTGTAGGGGAACGTGTCCAGGGCTATATCGATATCGCCGTACTCGGCCAGCATTTCCGCGTGTGGAGAGCGCCCCCTGAAGGATATCCTGTGGCTTTCTACGCCGTGCTTACTGAATTTCTGTAGCAATGCGTCCCGAACAGCCGGATCGGCAAAGCCGGGATTTTTCAGCAACAGCCTCGAGTTGGGCGTTTCGCGCAGTAAGCCTGACCAGGTTGCTACCACTTCCGGAATGATCTTCTCGTGCCGGTTGAAAGAGCCGAAAACAATCCCTCCGGCATCCGGATCCCTTACCTGTATGTCCGGAGCGTAGTCCGGCGCCTCGTACACCAGTCTTGGCTGCTCGAGGTATATCAGCTCTTCGGTGAATTTTTGCCTTCCCCCCGCAGGGGTGGAGAAAGTATCGGTGACATAATAATCAATCGCCTGTATACCGGTGGTGTCAAAATAGTCCAGCATCGATACCTGCACCGGCGCCGGTTTGCGTGCGGTTGCCGTAATGCGGTTTTCCGGCGCGTGACCCGCCAGGTCGATGAGAATGTCGATCTTGTCATCCGCGATTTGCTGGCAGAGGGCGGAATCGGACAGTCGCGTTATATCGGTCCACTTGTCGGCGCGCCTGGCGAAGTAATCCGTCATGTCATCCGGCCGGGGGGTCGCGCTATAGAGATAAATCTCGAAGCGGCTGCGGTCGTGGTTGTCGAATACCGGCTTGAAAAAGTAACTGACGATTTCCCGTGAAAATCTCGGGGAAAGATAGCCCAGTCGGATTTTTTCCCCCGTGTTGGCCCGTGTTGGTCTCCACTGCGGGGACGATTCGGGCATACGGGCAGTAATCCGCCTTCCCAGATCGCAGTGCATTTCGTACATTTCGTCGTGATTTTCAAAGGAAAAAAGCTGCATGGAAAGCAGTACCTGGCTCAGGATACCCAGGTCCCGGACATCGTGCCGGAATACTTCCCTGTAATACTCCGTTGCTTCCTCCGTCCTGCCGAGGTCACGCAGTACATGCCCCATATTGTTCACGGCCTGGTAGAGGTCGGGCCTTATCGCCAAAGCCCTGCGAAATGTTTTCAGGGCCTTGTCCTTGTCTCCCGTCTGGGCACAAATGGTGGCGTAGTTATACAGGTAATTGGCGTTATCGGGCTCCAGGGCGAGCGCTTTCTCTATGTACGTCCTGGCCCTGTCGAATTTTTTGTCCTGCATTTCGATACCGCAGGCCAGTGACCAGGTGGCGGCATTCACCCGTTTTTTTGCCAATAGCGGTTGCAGCTGCTCTCGGGCTTCATTGAACTGGCGTTTGTAAAATGCGGCCCTGGCCATTTCCAGCTGTGCTTCGGGCGTAAGCGGTGGGGTGGTGGCATGCGCTTCGGGCCGGGTGCTGCCCATGCAGCACTTCTTGAATTTCTTGCCGCTACCGCAGGGGCACGCTTCATTTCGTCCTGTAGTCATGGGCTCCGGGTCCAGGCCATAGGGTAAATAGATGAAAACCGGTTGTCGGCTCGAGCTGCGCTACGCTGCGCCTAGCCCCTCGCCGTCAGCAAGCTGCGCGGTCTGTGCACGGTAAGCTGCTGCATTACCTTGCGTCGGTAACCCGACAACTGGCGCATGCCTTCCAGTGCGGGGAACCGCACCAGCACCTGCACAATATCCTGTACCAGCACCACGCGCGACAGTCCGCGGTAAATGCCGAGGTAGGAACCCACCATGGCGGTCAGGGAGCGGGTCAGGTGCATGTAATCGCTGCGCACCACGATGCCCTGGCGGCTGAGTGCGGTGGCCAGGTTGATCGCCAGTTCCAGGCGTTTTACCAGCCCTTCCTGGCCCTCGTTGTACAGCGTCAGTAAAAAATCGTATCCCAGCGGCTCCACATCGGCGTCCGCCAATAGTTGTGAGACATGTTTCGCCAGTTCCGCGCGGGAGGCGTCCATCTTTGCCCTGTCGGTGCCCAACTCCACCAGCGCCTCGATGATCGCGTCGCCATCACCGGCCAATACCGCCTGCAGGTAGTTCAGGGCGGGTTTCCAGATGGTGCTGATGTCCACCGTGTTGCCCCAGTCGATCAGGTATAGACGATCCCTGTTGGCGACCAGGATGTTGCCCGGGTGCAGGTCGCCGTGAAATTCCTGGTAGATGAACAGGTGGGAAATAACCGTGTGCAGGAAGGCGCGGCCCACTTTGCGCCGGGCCCGGGTTGCCTTGCGCCCGCTGCGTTCGACAAAGGCATTATTGATGCTGGCCGCCTGGTCCACGAATTCCATCTCGATGATGCGGCGGGTGCCATGGTATACCGAGGGCACGTGCCAGAGGTCAGAGTGCCCCGCCCGCGTGGCGAAGCGTGCCTGGTTGCGTGCCTCCGACTCGAAATCCAGCTCCTCCCGGAAGCCCTCCACAAACACATCCACCTGTCCCAGCCAGGAGGACAGGAAGGGCGAAAGCTTGGAGTGGGGCGCCCAGTACTGGCTGCTGAGGATAGCCAGTTTTATCACGGTCTTGCCGATCAGGAACTCCCGTTCGAGGTTGTGCCTGCCCACCTTTACTACCACGGGCGTCAGCACCTGGTTGCCCTTGCGGTCCGTCATGGGCTTTTGCGCCAGGTAAACCGAGGCAATGGAACCGGACTTGATGGGGTTGGCGGCATCAAAGCCGAAATAACGTTCGGTGGGCAATGCGCCATAGCATTCGACGAAGGCTTGCTCAACCTCGTCGGCAGTCATCGGCTCGACGTCTTCCTGGAACACCGCCAGAGCCTCGGTGATCTCTTCCGGCAGGAAGTCGGAGCTGGCGGCGGCCACCTGGGCCATCTTGATAAAGAAGGGGCCAAACTCCCGCACCATCTGGGCCACGACTTCCGCCTGGGCCTTGAAATCGTTGGGATCGGTGGCGAAGAACTCGCGTATATAGCGCAGGGCGCCGATCTGGCGTCGGAATATTACCAGGTCCTGGCGGATCACCCGGGTGTTGCCAAGTATTTCCCGCATCCGCTTGTCGTTGACCTGACGCAGGTCCTTGACCTGGTTGATCGCCTGGGCAATCAGCGGTTCATAGGCGCTGATGACGATGCGCAGTACATCCAGGCTGACCTCGCCCAGGCCGCGCAGCTCGGGCTCGCTCATTAACTCGTTGAAAAACTTCCAGAACTCGTCCGTCAGCTGGGGGGGAATGGGGACGATACTGCGGGCACTCACCTGGTCCACCAGGAACCTGATGAGGTTTTCCGTGCTCTCCTCATTGGGTAGCAGGTTGCCGCTGCGCATACGGGTGGTCAGGGTGCGCAGCTGCAGGGTCACCGGGTGTGCCTGCAGGGCCAGGAACAGCTCGTCCAGCGCCAGGTGCAGTTCCTGCTCGGTAATATCGCCCCGGCGGTTTATCAGCTCGATCAGCGGCAGCAGTGAACGGTAGATTTTTGCCACGCCCACGGTGAAATCGCCGGTGGAGCGCACCAGTCGCACGGTTTGGCCCTTGATTGCGGGAAGAACTTCTTCCAGCTTGAGGTATTCGTCGATTGCGACCGGTTTACCCTGCTTCGCCAACAGATACTCCTGGCTGATGCATGGCTGCAGATCAGCATTCACGTTGAATTTGCGGAGAAAACCTGCTTTTCGAGTGACTTGGATTTATTCACGGCGGGCAGGAACGGGTGCATTTTCCCCCATTTGGAGTGACCCTACAAGAGCGTTGGGCAGGCAAATTATCGTGGCCATGCCACCCTTCTGTCAGCGAAATTTGCTAGAATGCCGGTTCCTCGAATACCCGTATTCCCAGCTATGACAGACCCTAACGCCAGCGCACCACCCCTTATGCCCCGGGAAACGGCGCGGCTCATGCGACAGGCTACCTACGCCTCGATATCCGTGGCCCTGACCCTGATCGTGGCCAAGCTTTTTGCCTGGGCCTTCTCCGATTCCCTGAGTCTGCTGGCCACCCTGATCGACTCCACCCTGGACGCCCTGGCGTCGCTGATTAACCTGCTGGCGGTACGCCACGCACTGTCCCCCGCCGACCGGGAGCACCGTTTCGGCCACGGCAAGGCCGAGGCCCTGGCCGGACTTGGGCAGGCGGCCTTTATCGCAGGCTCCGCCGGTTTCCTGCTGTTGGAGGCGGTGCGCCGCTTTATCAACCCGGTACAGATAGAATCCTATGGCATTGGCATTGCGGTAATGGTGTTCTCCATTATCGCCACCCTGGGCCTGCTGACCTTCCAGCGCCACGTTATTCGCCGGACGGGGTCGGTGGCCATCAGCGCCGACGCCCTGCACTACCGCACCGACCTGTTGGTTAATGCCAGTGTGATTGTCGCCTTGTTGCTGTCGGTACGAGGCTGGAATGGCTTTGATCCGTTATTCGCCTGCGCCATAGGCCTGTATATCCTGTACAGCGCTTGGGAAATCGTGCGCCAGGCGTTCGATCACCTGATGGACCGGGAATTACCGCGAGAAGAGCGCGAGCAGATCAAGTCCATAGCGCGCTCGCACAGGAAGGTGCGCGGTATGCACGACTTGCGCTCCCGCAGATCCGGCATGGCCACCTTCATCCAGCTCCACCTGGAGCTTGATGACGAGCTGAGCCTGCTGGAGGCGCACGAGATATCCGACGAGGTGGAAGGCCGCCTGCAGGAAGTCTATCCGGCGGCCGAGGTGATTATCCACATCGACCCGATTTCGGTCGTAGCCGACGAGCCGACCCCGGAGTACCCGGAGGAGAACACGCAGGAAGCGGGGCAGGGACTGTTAAATAAACTGCTCCCGTAATACCCGCTTTAGCACCTTGCCCGCCGGGTTACGCGGTATGACCTCGATGAAAATTACTTTCTTGGGAAGCTTGTAGCGCGACAGCTTTTCAGCGCAGTGCCTGATGATGTCCTCCTGGTTGGTCTGGGCCTCGTCGGCCACCACGACGGCGCAGGCGATTTCTCCCCATTTCTCATCGGGCAGTCCGATCACGGCCACCTCGTTGACTGCCGGGTGGGCGATGATCACATTCTCCACCTCGGCGGGATAGATGTTCTCGCCGCCGGAAATAATCATGTCCTTGATCCGGTCCCTGATAAAAATAAAACCGTCATCGTCTATCTCGGCAATATCCCCCGTGCGGAACCAGCCATTGTCGAAGGCCTCGGCGGTGGCTTCCGGGCGGTTCCAGTATTCTTTCATGACGAAGGGGGCCTTGATCACCACCTCGCCGGTGCCGCGGCTGCTGATATTGCCCTGGCTGTCCCGCACCCGCATATCCGCAAACATGGCCGGGGCCCCAGCCGAGCCGATCTTGTCCAGGGCAAACTCGTTCAGCAGGAAGGAGCCGCCGCCACCGGTTTCGGTGAGGGCGTAACCCTGCACTACCTGCATATTTTTCTCGTTGTAGATTTCAATGAGCGACCTGGGCATGGGCGCGGCGCCGGTGATAAAGCAGCGGAAATGCTCGGATTCGAAAGTGGCGAAATCCGGCACCTGGCGCATGAAGTTGAGGATAGCCGGGACGGAGCCGCCGGTGGTGACCCGCTCATCCCTGATCAGCGCCCATACCGTCATCGGGTCGAAGTTTGGCATGGACACCAGCGTGCCACCCCCTATGGTGCTCGTAATGACCGAGGTCAGCGCCGCCACATGGAACATCGGCAACGGTAGCAGCATGCGATCCCTGTAGCGCACATCCATGGTGGTTGCCCAGCTCATCGCAGCCCAGCTGATCGTTTCATGGGTGTGGACCACGCCCTTGGGTAAACCCGTGGTGCCGGAGGTATACATGATGAACAGCTTGTCTTCGCCACCGGGCACGGCGTCCGGCTCCCCATCCGCTGCGCTTCCCAGCAGCGTGTCCAGGTTCTGGTCCCCGCCCGCCCCGGCGTGAACCTGTATCCAGGTGTCTATGCACAGCGGGTGGTCCTTGTTGACCTTGATGCCACTGGCCAGCTCGCTGCACTCGGTCCCGTAAAACAGCGCGCGGGAGCCGCTGTCGGAGAGAATGAACGACAATTCACTGGGGGTAAGGCGCGTGTTCAGCGGTACCACCACGATTCCCAGCTTTGCCGCCCCGTAAAACAGGGCAATGAATTCCACGCAGTTTTGCATGAGCAGGGCAATCCGGTCCCCCGGCTGTAAGCCGGATTCCCTCATTACGCCACTGCAGCGGTTGGCCAGGGCATTGAGATCGGCGTAGTTCACGCGGGTGTTGGTGGAGGGCTCGACGTAGGCCTCCAGGTCCGGTGACAGACCGGCTCGTTGTGCCAGCTGTAGCCCTAGATTGATGTTCATATTATTGACCCTTGCTGCTCTGCCGGTTTCGGGGTTTAGCCCTGCGTGGTCTTGCGACGCCGTTTGGGGGCGGTGTTGTGGCCGCCAACCGCCCGCTCGAGTGCGGGGAGTGCTTCCATGATGAATCCGGTGAGTTGGTGTGGGTTGGCCACTGCATCGGGTGCGGCGCCGACGCCCAGGCAGATCATCTCGTTGACGGAGACAAAACTCACGTTGAGGCCGGCGCCGGGCGGGACGATGGGGCAGCTGTGGAAGGCGACCATGGGCGCCCCCGCCAGGTAGCGCTGGCCTTCGGGCCCGCGCATATTGGAGATGATCAGGTTGATACTGGGCATTGATTTGAGTGCGGTGGCAATGTCGGGCAAGGTGGTGCTGCCAAATATCACCAGCGCGTATAACTGGCGAACCGCGTTGGGAAGTTTCCCACTGTGTTCCTTGATATGGCTGGTGGTGGCCTGTATGTGGCGCAGGCGATCCAGCACGCCAGCCCCGGGATCGCCCATGGGTACCAGCTCTGCGCTGGTCTGGTTGCCTGAGGTGGCCTGGCCCTCGGCACGGATCGACATGGCCATCAGTGCCACCAGTGGTGTGTTTGTGGTGGCCTTGTTTTCCTTCAGATAGGCGTGCAGGGCATGGTCGATGAGTGTCATGACGATATCATTGACGGTAGTGCCTGTGTTTTTGGCCAGGGCTTTTACCCGTACCAGTGGGATTTCACAGCTGCCGAACCGGCGCTCGGAGGAGCTGGGGCCGTTATTGAACAGGGTTTTGGTGGCCGCAAAGGGCAATGATCCCGCCGCTGGCTTGATCCGCAAGTTTTGCGCCCCCAGTTCCACCACGCCGGCACCGATCTGTAACAGGTCCACCGGCAGTTTCCCAAGGCGTGACAGCAGGTTCTGGGCCTGCTGCTTGCCTGCCCGGGGGCGGGCCTTCGCGGGTTTTTCCATGGGCATCCAGAAGCTGCGGAAGGACTTGCTGGTGGGCGAGCGACTGCTGAACTGGTCAAACAGCTTCATCGCGCCCATGCCATCGATCACCGCATGATGCACCTTGATCATGATGGCGAACTGGTCGTCCTCCAGCCCCTCGATGATATAGCACTCCCACAGGGGCATGGCCCGGTCCAGCAACGGACTGTTGAGGAAGGCTACAATGTCCGACAGTTGCTGCATTGTTCCCGGGGCGGGCACGGCAATATGCCTGATGTGATAGCGCAGGTCCGGCTCCACGGTCTCCCAGGACGCAACACCCTTGTCCAGCCATTTGAGCTTCTGGTTGAAGGGTTTGGCGACCGGGTCATTGCGGTAGGCTGCGAGCAACTTCGGAATGAAAGTGGTTTTTTGCCTGGGGGGCAGTCGGAAAATCTGGTAGGCCGTCATGTGCATGGGCCGCGCAGGTGTTTCCAGCAACAGGAAACTTAAATCGACAGGTGACAGTTTACTCATGCGATTGATGTCTCATCGGTGGCCGCGGCTGGCAGAAGCGCAACCAGCCGGTCCAGTTCCTCGACAAAATAGCCAAACGCTACCCAGCCATCGGGGATGACCTTTTCGTCTGCGAGGATGCACAGGTTCGCCTGATCGCAATAACTCCACATGGTGATGTTGATGCAGGAGCCATCGAATACCTGCCCCGTGGAAAACCAGCTGTCCATCTTGTAGGTGTTGAAGTAGATCGGCTCCCTCGGCCCCGGCACATTAGACAGCACCAGGTTGCCAAACATGCCCAGGTTTCCCTGCTGGCGGTTGATATACCAGCGCACGGCGCCCATCACCCAGGGCGGGCAAACCTGTAACAGCGCGTTCAGGTCGGTGCCTGCCTCCACGGTCGCCTTCAGGTGTTCTTTCATTTCAACCGCGGCTTTATGGCTGGCCTGCAGTCGCCTGACCGGGTCCTCGATATCGGAGTGAAGCCAGCAGTAATCGACCGTGGCAAAATTTCCCATACCCTGCCAGCCCTCCGGTCGCGCGCCGGCGAAGGGCGTGCCGGCAATCAGTGGGTGCTGGTCCGGGTCGTAGTGCTTGTCCTGCAGCATGCGCCGTAGTGCGCCGGCGGCACAGCACAGGAAGACATCATTGATGGTCATGCCGAAACCCTTGCTGACACGCTTGAATTTATCCAGCGGCATACTGTCGCAGACAAAGCTGCGCCCGTAGGACAGGGACACGTTCAGGGGCGTGCGGCGCATCATGGAAACGGAGGGATGGGGCGACCGGCCCTGGGCGGCCAGCCGCTGTTCCAGCACCTTTTTCTTGCGCAGGCCGGTCACCACCCTGGGCAGGTTCTTGCCCAGTACCTTTGGCAGGTCGCGTGTACCCCACCACAGCCGTTTGAACCAGGAGGGCCAGGGCCTTGGTTGCCAGCGCTCGGCAGGTTCCGGCTTCCAGCCATATTCCGAGCGATACAGTTTCTGCAGGTTGAATGCCGCGCCGACGCCATCCACATAGGCGTGGTGCAGGAGGGTGACAATGGCCACCTTGCCGCCCGCGAGTCCCTCCACCACCCAGGACATCCACAGCGGGCGGCTGCGGTCCAGCTGGTAGGCATAAACCGACGACATGAATTCGCACAGGGCCTTGTGGTCGCCGGGTGACGGGCATGCTACCCGGCGCACGTGGTAGGCCAGGTTGAAGTTGGGGTCGTCGACCCACATGGGGTGGTTTATACCCAGCGGCGAGGGGGCGTACTTCCAGCGGAACAGGGGGACCAGGTGTATGCGGCTGGCAAAATCCTCGTAGTATCGCTCGAAGGACCAGCCCTCCGGATCGGTCGAGGGGTCCAGGATAGCCACCTTGAAGGTGTGCATGTAGGCGCTGGGCGTCTCACTGGACAACATCATCGCATCGGCGCCGCCCATCCTGATCATCTGTCGCTCTCCCCGGATATGTCCCGGATTATTATAGTAAAGGAACGCAAAGCCGGCTCATGTTAGCGCTTGTCAGCGCTCAATTGAAGCGAATAGCTTGCCCCTGGAACTCGTACACCAGGCGGGCAAAGGCGTTGATACCATAGCCGGGCAGGCGCTCGCGCAGCGCGATATCAGGATTGGCGGCGCGGTTGTAGCCACCGAGGTGGTCGCGATACTCGCGATCGAGCAGGTTGTCCACGCCGGCCGCCAGCTGCAGCGCAGGTGGCCACGGTAGCGGTGATGGCAAGGTAACGTCGTGGACTGGGCATGGGCTGCTCCCTGGATCAGCGTTGGAAAAAAACGACGCAGTATATAGAGCGGGGCGCTGGTGGGCCTGTGGCATGTTGTCGCAGGTACTTACTTGCCCGGTTCAACTATATTTGCCGGCAGCGGGTTTGGCGGTTCTTTATCGCGGTGAGGTATTTAACACATTGAAAATAATGGAAAATGCTCGTGCCTGTAACGCCGCTTTTGTGAATACTTCACAATAAACCGGGCGGCGAAACTCGTATATTTGGGGTGACCGGGGCGGTGAGCCGCGGGGGTACCGCAACGATCCTTAAAATAACTGGAGCACCATGATGCCTGGAATACTCACTCGCAAAACCCTGCCCCTTGCCGTATTGATGGCCTGCGGCCTCTCGGCCGGTCACGCTGCGGCGCAGCTTGAAGAAGTGATAGTCACAGCGCAAAAGCGCGCCGAGTCACTGCAGGATATTCCCATCTCCATAACCGCCTACGATGCGGATACGATCGAGTCGATGCGCCTGATCGATGCGCAGGACCTGGGTATGGTCTCCCCCAGCCTGCAGATGCCGTCCTATCCCACCTCCAGCAATAATCTGGCGCTGTTCATTCGCGGTATCGGCAACGCGGATTCAGTGGTGATCACCAAGGATCCCACGGTGGGCCTGTATTACGATGGCGTCTACGCGGCGCGCTCCAGCGGCCTGCTTTCGGACCTGTCGGAGCTGGAGCGGGTGGAGATTCTGCGCGGCCCCCAGGGCACCCTGTACGGGCGCAACAGCACCGCGGGTGCGATCAATTTTATCAACGCCAAACCGACCGGTGAGCTGGGATTCAAGCAGACCCTGGGTGCCGGTAACTTCGGCAGCTGGCGCTCAACCACTCACCTGAACCTGCCCAGCGTTGGCGGATTGAGCGCCAAGCTGACCGGCGCTTTTTCCGATCGTGACGGCTGGGTCGACAACAACGGGCCCAATGCGCAACCGGGCCTTGAATACACCGACTTCTACAAAAAGGAAAACCAGGGCTATCGAGCCGCGCTGCGCTATGACGGTATCGAGAACCTGCTGGTGGACTACAGCTACGATTATTCGGATATGACCACCGGCCCCGGTTATTTCCAGTACAGTGGCCCCGCGGGCGGGTTGAGCCCGGCGTATCAGCCCATTACCGACAGCTTTACCAGTCGCTTGAAGGAAACCCGCACCCCGACGGGTGGTGGCAAGTATGCCTACTACCTGCCGGACACCAACACCGAGGTGGAGGGTCACAACCTCACCATCAGCTATGAGATCAACGACAACCTGTCGCTGAAGTCGATCACCGGCTACCGCAACCTGGACGACGATTCCTCGATGAACTTTGCCCAGTCTTTCGGTAACACCGGATCGCTGGAGGTTTCTACCCTGACCGATGACGACCAGTTCTCCCAGGAATTGCAGCTGGTCGGTACAGCCAAGCGCCTGAGCTATGTTGGTGGTTTGTATTACTACAAGGAGGACGGTGAGCAGGCGGAGCAGCAGTACCTCGACCGGGCACTGTATGACCAGACCGGTATCATTGCCCTGGACCTGACCAATTCCCCCCCGACGCCCTGCAGTGACGGCTCCAATGCAGCCCCGTTCTGCTCCGATTTTAACGCCTTCTACCCGATTTACCTGGGCGAATACAAGGTGAAGACGGATATTGAGTCCTGGGCGGGCTTCGGCCAGGCGACCTGGACCCCCGATATGCTGGATGATCGTCTGGACCTGACCGCGGGCCTGCGCTATACCAACGACAAGCGTGATGCCACGCGTAGCAACGACGGCCTGTTGTGGAACAGTTACGGGCCCGGCACCTCCAACTCGGACAAGGACAAGGTCGATTACACCGCGGTAGCGGACTACAGCTGGAGCGACAACATTTCCACCTATGCCAAGGTAGCGACGGGTTTCCGTTCCGGCGGTTCCAGCCGCAATGGCCTGGACTTCAACCAGGCCTTTGACCAGGAAACCGTGACCTCCTACGAACTGGGCTGGAAGTCCCAGCTGATGGAAAACCGGGTCCGCCTCAACGCCGCGATGTACTACATGGAAGTCGAGGACATCATCCTCGACTACCTGCCGGACCCCGTGAACAACCCACAGTTTGTCGAGGTGTTCAACTCGGGCAATGCCGATATCTACGGCGTGGAACTCGATTTACAGGCGGCCGTGACGGACCATTTGCTGCTTGGCTTCAACTACACCTACCTGGATTACGAGATCAACGATGCCATATTCCCTGACGGCTCTGACCGCAGTGACACCACCGAGCTGGTGTGGGCACCGGAGCACGCCTTCGCGTTCAGCAGCGACTATCACCTGCCGGTCAGCGTGGGCGAGTTCCGGTTCCACCTGGATTACTCCTGGCAGGACAGCCGGTATGCCCTGGCCAATACGGAGTTTGGCGGAGTTGAGGTGGGGTCTTTTGGCCTGCTGAACGGGCGCATCAGCCTGGCTGATGTAAGCCTGTTTGGTGGCAACTGGCAGTTTGCCGCCTGGGGCAAGAACCTGACGAACCGGGACGATGCCAACTACCTTATCGGCGCGACGGCATCCACTTACCTGCAGCCGCGCACCTATGGCGCGGAGCTCATCCTGGAGTTTTGATGCGGGGAACATGAGGCCGCCCGCGAACGCGGGCGGCCTGCCTGAGCAGGGGCATGTCGTTTGGCATGCCCCTTTTTTCATTTTGGTGCCGGCGACGGATCGGGGCAGGTCTCCGGCCCCTGTCACAGCCGCTGATCGGGTGGCTTTAGCGTTAAAAGATACTTGAGTGAAAGCAAAACATACTGTATGTTCAAATCCGGTTTTTGGGAGCCTCGCACAGGGGTGCGGTTCCCGGTGTCTATAATCAGGGAATGAACCCGCCCGACCCCTGTGCCCGGCGGCCACAATCCCGCAGTAAATACGAGGCAAACCCCGTGAGCGACCTTGACCAGTTCCGCCAGGAGACCCGAGCCTGGCTGGAAGAGAATTGCCCAGCCAGCATGCGAGTACCCTCAAAGGGTTTTGACGACCTTTACAATGGGGGGCGCAATCCTGAAATTGCCCATCCCGACCAGAAAACCTGGTGTGACCGTATGGCTGCCCGTGGCTGGACCGTGCCCCAGTGGCCAACGGAATACGGCGGTGGTGGTCTCGACAAGGAGCAGGTGAAAGTCCTCCGACAGGAGATGGCCCGGATTAGCGCTCGTACCCCGCTCGATAGTTTCGGTATTTCCATGCTCGGCCCGGCGCTGCTGCATTTCGGCACCCAGGAGCAGAAACTGGAACATCTGCCAAAAATCGCCCGGGGCGAAATCCGCTGGTGCCAGGGTTACTCGGAGCCCAATGCAGGTTCCGACCTTGCCAGCCTGGCGACAAAAGCCGAGGACAAGGGTGATCACTACCTGGTCAATGGCCAGAAAATATGGACCTCCTACGCCGACAAGGCGGACTGGATTTTCTGCCTGGTGCGCACCGATAACAGCGGCAGCAAGCACGAGGGTATCAGCTTTGTCCTGTTCGACATGGCTGACCCGGGTGTCACGACTCGCCCAATCAAACTGATCAGCGGCTCATCACCGTTTTGCGAGACCTTCTTCGATAACGTGAAGGCCTACAAAAAGAACCTGATCGGCGAGGAGGGCAAGGGCTGGACCATTGCCAAGTACCTGCTGACTCACGAGCGCGAGATGATCTCCGGCTTTGGCGCCGCACCCAAAAAGTCGGTCGGCCAGATGGCGGTTGAAACGCTGGGTACGGATGCCTCAGGCCGCCTGGCCAACGGCATACTGCGGCAGAATATCGCGCAGTATCAGCTGGATACCCTGGTTTTCGGCGCCACCATGGCGCGCGTGGGAGACGAGGCGAAGGCGGGGCAGGGCCTCGGAGCCGCGTCCTCCATATTCAAGTACTACGGCACCGAGTTGAACAAGCGGCGCAACGAATTGAACCTGGCAGCGCTCGGTGAGCAGGCGCTGGGTTGGGACGGCGAGGTGTATCACGGCGGGGTCACCAGCAGGGACTGGCTGCGCTCCAAGGGTAACTCCATCGAGGGGGGCACCTCCGAGGTGCAATTGAACATCATTGCCAAGCGAGTGCTTGGGCTACCCGACGAATAAGCGACGAATTGACGAGGAAGAGTTGACCATGGCACTGGTATTGAATGAAGAGCAGGTGATGCTCAAGGATGCGGCCGCCGGTTTCCTGGCGGAAAAGGCTGGCGTGGCGCATTTGCGTGCGCTGCGCGATGCGGGCGGCGAGGAGGGGTTTTCCGGCGATGTCTGGGCGCAGATGGCGCAGATGGGCTGGGCGGGCATCGCTATCCCCGAAGAATTTGGTGGACTGGGTTACGGCTACACCGGCCTCGGGCTCGTGCTGGAACAGGCGGGGCGCAATCTCAGCCCCAGCCCGCTGCAATCTGCCGTACTGATTGCCGCGACCGTGATAGCCGAGCTTGGCAGCACTGAGCAAAAGGAACAGCTGCTGCCCGCCATCGCCGCCGGGGAAAAGCTGGTGACGCTGGCGCTGCAGGAGAGTGGCCACCACGCGCCGTTGCAGACGGTGACGAGCGCGGTTCTCGATGGTGACGCCTACGTTGTCAACGGCAGCAAGGTGATGGTGCTGGATGCATCCACCGCAGATGCATTTATCGTGATCGCCCGCACCGGCGGCGCGGCAGGAGAAGAGGCGGGGTTGAGTGCCCTGCTGGTCGATGCGGGCACTGCAGGCTTGTCGGTGGAGAAGCGCAGCATGGTCGATTCGCGCAACGCCGGCGCCATTTTCCTGGAGAATGTGCGGGTACCGGCGTCCGGCCTGCTGGGTGCGCAAGGGCATGCCTGGGCCGGTCTTGCCCGGGCGCTGGACATTGCCAATATAGGCCTCGCGGCAGAATTGCTGGGCTTGTCGGCAGAAGCCTTTGAGCGTACCGTCGCCTACCTCAAGGAGCGCAAGCAGTTCGGCCGCGTCATCGGGTCTTTCCAGGGGTTGCAGCACCGGGCCGCGGAACTGTTCGCGGAGCTGGAGCTCGCGCGGTCCATCGTGTTGCAGGCCCTGCATGCGATCGACGAGGGCCAGGCGGACCTGGCGCTGTTGGCCAGTGCGGCAAAGGCGAAGCTGTGCGAGGTTGCGCAGCGCGCCAGTAACGAGGCAATCCAGATGCATGGCGGCATCGGCATGACGGACGAGCACGAAATAGGTTTTTTCCTCAAGCGTGCGAGGGTGGCCCAGCACACCTTCGGTGACTACAACTACCACCTGGACCGGTTCGCGCGCTTAAGCGGCTTCTAGGTTTGTATATGCACGGGCGTTGAAAGTAATGAATCCGGAACTCCAGAAGTTTGATGAGGTGGTTGCCGGCCTGACGGCACCCGGGCAGCAGTTCGCCCTGGAGGACCGTGTGATAGGCGGTATCGAATACCGTCATTACAGCGCGATACCCGCCAACCTGGGCCAGTATTTTCTCCAGATGCAGCGCCATGCGGATAAAGACTTCATCGTCTACCTGGAAGAGCGTTACACCTTCGCGCAGGCCTACGCGCACAGCGCCGAGTTCGCCACCGCCCTGGTAGAGCGCTTCGGCGTTCGCAAGGGGGACCGGGTGGCTATCCTCAGTCGCAACAACCCCCAGTGGATGATGGCGTTCATCGCCATTACCTCTATCGGCGCGGTGGCGGTGCCCATGAATGCCTGGTGGACCACGGAGGAACTCGACTACGGTTTTGGGGACAGTGGCGCCAGGGTGGTGGTGGCGGACCGTGCCAGGATAGAGCGCCTGGCCCCCATTGTGGACAAGTATGAACTGCAGCTTGTTTCGGTGGATAATTGCGCCGGCATTGCAACACGGCACACACCGTTCGCGGAGCTGCTGGCAGCGTTTCACGGTGCGACAATGCCCGCTGTGGAGGTGGTGCCCGAAGACTACGCCACCATCATGTATACCTCCGGTTCTACCGGTCACCCCAAGGGCGCCCTGTCATCGCACCGGGGAATCCTGTCCGCGTTGTACAGCTGGATCCTGATGGGGGTGGCCACCAAGCTGGTAGCCGGCGAATCTGCGCCGGTGCACGGTTTTCCCGCCGCGGGCCTGCTGACGATACCCCTGTTTCACTGCACAGCCAGCCACTCGGCATTCATGCTGTCGGTGGTGATCGGGCGCAAGCTGGTGATTATGTACAAATGGGATCCCCAGGAAGCCCTGCGCCTGATAGAGCAGGAGCGAATTACCTGGTTCAACGGTGTGCCCACCATGTCCGCGGAACTGCAGGCGGCCGCAGCCACATCGGATCGCGATATTTCCTCGCTGGCCGAGATCATGGCCGGCGGCGCCGCGAGGCCGCCTGACCAGGTGGGCAAAATCAGCGGGACTTTCAAGCGCGCCAGCCCCGGGATTGGTTACGGCCTGACCGAAACAAACGCCCTGGGCGCTGTGAACGCGGGCGCGTTTTACGTGGCCAACCCCGGCAGCACAGGCCGCGCCGTACCGGCAGTGACCCAGTTCAGGATTCTTGGCGAGGCCGGTGTTTCCCTGCCCGCCGGCGAGCGCGGCGAGGTCTGCATGAAGTCGCCTGCCAATGTAGTGGGTTACTGGAACAAGCCGGAGGCAACAGCGGAAGCCTTTATCGACGGCTGGTTTCACACCGGCGATGTCGGCTACATGGACGAGGACGGTTTTCTCTACATTGTCGACCGCATCAAGGAGATCATTATCCGCGGCGGTGAGAATATCAGCTGCCTGGAAGTGGAAGCCGCCATCTACCTTCACCCCGATGTGTCCGAGGTGGCGGTGTTCGGTTTGCCAGACGAGCGCCTGGGCGAGATAGTGGGCGCCGCCGTTGTGCTGCGTGAGGGCGCCGTGCTCGACGCCCAGGCATTGCGAGAGTATGTCACCCCGCACCTGGCCGGTTTCAAGATACCCGCCGAGGTCTTTTTCCGTACTGAACCATTGCCGCGGATTGCCTCGGGCAAGATTTTCAAGCGCCAGCTCAAGGCCGATTACGCGGCGGAGCTGGCAAACCGGTAGCGGAACGTCCCTGCCGGTCGGTTACGGATTATTTAAAAGGAGAAAAGCATGGATCTTGGAATCAGCGCAAAAATCGCCCCCATCCTGGCCGATGTCAGGAATTTTATGGCACAGGAAATCGAGCCGGTGGAGCATGAATACCTCGAGCAAATAAATGTTGGCGACCGCTGGCAGCATACTGCCCGCCAGGTCGAGATCATGGAAGGGCTCAAGGCAAAGGCGCGTGCGGCGGGGCTGTGGAATTTTTTCCTGACAGACGGCGAAGCGGGCTCGGGCCTCAATACCGTCGAATACGCTTACCTGGCAGAGGAGATGGGCAAGTCCCATATTGCCGCCGAGGTCTTCAACTGCGCCGCACCTGATACCGGCAATATGGAAGTGCTGCACAAGTACGGCAGCGAGGCGCAGAAAAAGCAGTGGCTGGAGCCGCTGATGAATGGCGAGATCCGCTCCGCCTATGCCATGACCGAGCCGGGAGTCGCATCCTCCGATGCAACCAATATCTGTACCAGCGCGGTGCTGGACGGAGACGAGTGGGTAATCAATGGCGAGAAGCACTATATTTCCGGTGCCGGCGACCCACGCTGCAAGATCATGATCGTCATGGTGAAGACCGACCCCGACGCCCCCAAGCACCTGCAACAATCACAGATCCTGGTGCCTACCAACACACCGGGCTTCGAAAACCTGCGCGCGATGAACGTGTTCTCGATGGATGATGCGCCTCACGGGCACATGCACCAGAGGTACACCAACGTGCGGGTGCCCAGGGACAATATTATCCTCGGCGCGGGTCGCGGCTTCGAAATTTCCCAGGGGCGCCTGGGCCCCGGCCGGATTCATCACTGCATGCGGGCGATCGGCGCAGCGGAAAAAGCCCTGAAACTGATGTGCGAGCGCGCGGTATCCCGGGTGGCATTCGGCAAGCCGCTGGCGCGCCTGGGCGGCAATGTCGATATCATCGCCCAGGCCAGGATGGACATCGAGCAGGCCCGCCTGCTGACGCTCAAGACCGCCTGGATGATGGATAACGTGGACCCCAAGGAGGCACGCGTCTGGATCTCCATGATCAAGACCGTGGTGCCCAATATGTCCATACGTGTCGTGGACCAGGCGATCCAGATGTTTGGCGCTACCGGTATTTCCCAGGACACGCCCCTGGCCGGTATGTATATGGCTCAGCGCACCCTGCGCCTGGCTGACGGCCCGGACGAGGTGCATCGCATGGTGGTGGGCCGCAACGAACTGCGCAAGTACGCCGAGCAGAAGGACGTGAACGCCACCTTCCGCGACGGCTGAGTCAGGCCAGCTCCCGTGCGATAACCTGGTGGAACTGCGCAGCCGGTTCCTCCAGGCCGCCGAACAACAACTCTTTGTTGGCGCCCGAGCGCATGCCGCGCTGGGCACCCTCCGCTACGAAGATATCTTCCGCCTGGAAGACCCCCTGGTCTATCAGGTGGAAAGATCGCTCATAGTGGTCCCGTTCCTTTTGCGACGATACCGGCTGCGGGGTGAGCATGCTGTGGGCAAAGACCGTCTGGTCCGGGCCTAGCGGAAACAGGCTGATCACGCTGGTGTAGTCCGGGTGGAATATCAGGATTGCGTTGGGAAAGACCGTATAGGCGAACGTGGCGTGGCGGCGCAGGTCCAGTGCGGCTGCGGGAGTGCCAACGGCCTCGCTGATTTCGTTGCGCGCCACAGCCGAGCGGATGTGGTCTCCCAGGCAGTCGGAGGTGGACACAGCGTCCGGGAAAAAGGCCCCCACCGTGTTCTTGTGCAGGCGGACCACGTGGTAGCCGTCCAGGAAGGCGTCCTGTATCAATTTCCAGTTACAGTTCACGGTCCTCACGTTCTGTTGGAAAAAATGGTAATCGGCCAGGGCAAACTGGTCCAGGTCGCGGCCAAGGCCCGCCAGGTGCTTGTCCAGCTCCATCGGCCGACCGGTTTCGGCACTGACCCAGACCAGGCCGTTGCGCAGCTCGGTGGGCAGGGCCTTGAGCCCCAGGGTATTCATGTCGATGTCGCCGAAGCTTTCACTGCGGGGGATGTTCCGCAGCGCTCCGTCCAGGCCGTAGGTCCAGTGGTGATAGGGGCACACCAGGGAGCGCAGGCAGGCCGATCCCTGGGCCTGGACCAGTCGCATGCCCCGGTGGCGGCAGACGTTCATAAACGTCCCTATGGCCCCGGTCCTGTCGCGCAGGGTGATCAGCGGCAATCCCAGCCAGTCATGGACGATGCTGTCCCCCGGGTCGGGAATCTGGGACTCATGGCAGATGATCAGCGGGCGGCGCAGGAACAACTGCTTGCGCTCCGCCTCGAAGCGGGCCTGGTCGGTATAGTGCTCCACCGGTATGCGTATCTGGCAGGGACGCTGGCCCGGCTCGCGCCCGGCATAGCGTGCCGCCAGCTGCTGCACGAGGCTGACAGGTGGTGCATTCGCTTGTGTGGTCAATTGGGCACCTCGGCTGGAGACCGTTTTATCAGGGGGCGGACCCCAGCATAGCAGGGCTGGGGCCGGCGAAAAATACTTGAAAGGACTAAATACATACTGTATGTTCAAATCCCTTTTTATGGCGGGTGATGGCTGCTCGCCAAGTCCCTGGCCGCCCCGGCCATGCTCTTGGCGCGCGAACCGTTCCCGCTGAACTACACTTGATCGATTCTTTGCTACCCCAACTCGAGGACGGCACCATGGCAGTGAAAATTGTACCCAAGGATGAGCTGGTTAATGCGGTCGGTACCCGGTTCGAGCCCAGTGAGTGGATCGAGATCCCCCAGGAGCGCATCAATACGTTTGCCGACTGTACCGAAGATCACCAGTTCATCCACATAGACCAGGAAAAGGCGGCCCAGACGCCTTTCGGGGGCACCATTGCCCACGGCTTCCTGACGCTCTCCCTGCTGTCGAAGATGGTCGAGAACACCGGCATATTCCCCGAAAATGTTGTTATGGGAATCAATTACGGCTTTGACAAGGTGCGCTTCCTGATGCCCGTGCGGGCGGGCAAGCGGGTGCGGGCCAACGTCACGATAAGCTCGGTGGATCGCAAGGACGACAACCGGTTCCTGGTCAAGCAGTCGATCTCGGTGGAAATCGAGGGGGAGGATACCCCGGCACTGATCGCTGACTGGCTGACCATGATTGTGACCGGTTGAGGCGTTGCTGCTGCGTATAACCCAATATTTCACGAGGATGTAAAGCTATGACTATTCGTTATGACGGCAAGGTTGCCATTGTTACCGGTGCCGGCCAGGGCCTGGGTCGCAGCCATGCGATCGAGCTCGCCAGGCGCGGCGCGAAAGTGGTCGTCAACGACCTTGGCGGCGCGAAGGACGGTACCGGTGGGTCCAGTGACGCTGCCCGCGCCGTGGTCGCGGAAATTGAAGCGCTGGGCGCCGAGGCCATTGCCAACGGTGCCAACGTGGCCAGGTACGACGAGGTGGAGGCCATGGTCAAACAGGTCATGGACAAGTGGGGACGCGTCGACATCCTCGTCAACAATGCCGGGATCCTGCGGGACAAGAGCTTTGCCAAAGGCGAGTTGAGCGACTTCAAACTGGTGGTTGATGTGCACCTCATGGGTACGGTGAATTGCACCAAGGCCTGCTGGGATATCATGCGTGAGCAGAACTATGGCAGGGTGGTGGTGACCACCTCTTCCAGCGGCCTTTACGGTAACTTCGGGCAGTGCAATTATGGCGCTGCCAAGATGGG
>JAHEBM010000095.1 GCA_024642245.1 Haliea sp. | reverse complement strand
AGCGCTCAATCTTACCGTAAAGTCCCTGTTGCCCGGCGAGTCCCCGAACAGTGTCGTTGTAGTGGTTGTTGGCGGCTTTCAGGGTGTTGCCGAGTTTGTGCAGGCGCTCGGCGACCAGGCAAACCTGGTTGTAGATATCTCCCGCCCGGCTGCTGATCTCCCGCGCCTCGCTATTGCTTTGTTCTATCATCCATAAATTGGCCACAGTCCTCAGAATGGGCATCAGGGTGGTATGGGAGACCATGATCACGCCCCTGGTGTAGCCGTAGTTGAACAGGTCCTTGTTGTGTTTCATGGCTTCTATGTAGGCCGGCTCGATGGGCATGAACATCAGGACAAAATCGGGGCTGGCGATGCCGGGCAGGTTAACGTAATCCTTGGATGCCAGGTCCTCGATGTGATTGCGCACCGCCTGGGCGTGGGCATTCAGTGCCAGCGCTCGCTCCTCCTCGGAGTCCGCGGAGACGGCGCGGTCGTAGTCTACCAGTGACACCTTGCTGTCGATGATGAGGTTCTTGCCGTCCGGCAAGCGGATGACGAAGTCCGGAAGCTTGCGCCTGCCCTGTTCGTCCTTGAAGCTCGCCTGGGCGTCATAGTGTTCACCCGCCTGCAAGCCGGCCAGCTCCAGCGTGCGTTGCAACTGGGCCTCACCCCAGTTACCCGTGGTTTTCTTGTCCCCCTTGAGCGCGCTGCTCAGGTTGGTAGCCTGGTTGTTCATTTCCAGGCCTACCTCCAGCACTTTCTGGATTTCCTTTTCCAGGGCCGTGTTGCCCCGCAGTGACTCGGAATGAACCTCATTGATGCGGGTCTGGAAACCGGTAATTTGCTCGCGGAACGGCTTTAGCAGGGCTTCCAGCGATTCGCGACTGGTGGAGGTGAAGCTTTTGCCCTTGTCCTCGAATATCCGATTGGCCAGGTTTTCGAATTCCCGTTTCAGATTGTCCCGGGCATCGTTCAGCAGTTGCACCTGCTCCGTATGGCGGTCCTGGCGTTCGCGGTGTTCAGTTTCAAGGCGGGTGTGCTGGTTTTGCAGCGCGTTGTATTTCCGGGTTATTTCTGTCATTTCCTGGCTTGCGCCATCGAGCCGGCCGAGTGTGTCGCGCAACTGTGAGCGACCCTGGTCAAGCTCTACCAACAATGCCCGGATATGGCCCCTGGCATCCGCTAACTCCCCTTTTAAGGTGTCGTTCGCTGTAGTGAGTTCCCGGCGCAGGCGTTCGCTGACGAAATGGCCACGTAAAACGCCGATGATCAGGCCGATCGCTATACAACCGACGGCGGCAATAGCCGCGGCTATGAGCAGGTTTACATCTGTTTCCATAATTGCACCCGGATTGCTTGCTGCCAGTTTAAAGTAAAGTGACGGCGAAACGGGGGCTGATTACGAAGACGGCGGCACTACGTGTCGTGTTTTGGCACTGGTAGCCGGGCAAGAATGTCCGCGGCGGCGCTCGCCAGGTCTTTGTACACGGCGATCGTGTCAGGATCGGCCAGCTTGGCTGTGCCATCTTGCAGCGAGTCCAGGGTTGCCCTGCCCTTGCCGGTCTGCACCAGCACCGGCCGGCAGCCAAATGCCCTGGCAGCCTGCAGGTCCCTGAGACTGTCGCCTATGAAGATCGCCCCCCGCGGGGACATTCCCAGTTCGGCTTGCATGGCTTCGAGCAAACCGGTAGCCGGTTTGCGGCAGTGGCAGCCCTCCCCCGGCAGGTGCGGGCAATAGAAAATACCGGCGATGTGGCCGCCGCTGTCTTCCACCTGCTGGCACAGGGTGGCGTGGATGGCCTCCAGGTCATCGAGGCCGAAGTAGCCCCGGCTGAGGCCGGACTGGTTGGTCGCCACAGCAATGCTGAAGCCGGCCCGGGACAGGTCGGCGATGGCCTGCAGGCTGCCAGGAATGGGTCGCCAGTCCGCCACCGACCGTATGTAATCCGGCGAGTCCTCGTTGATCACGCCATCGCGGTCAAGGACCAGCAGAGGCATGGTTATTTGCCGACAACGAGTTGGGATATATCGGCAACTTGCAGGAAAAGGTCGCGTAATGCCTTTAACAGGTTAAGACGGTTGTTGCGCAGTGCCGCGTCCTCTGCATTGACCATGACCCCGTCGAAGAACGCGTCAACGGGTTCCCGCAGCCCGGCCAGGCAGGCCAGGGCTGCGGTGTACTCGTCTTCTTCAAGGTGGGCGTTCGCCACCGCGGCGAGGGATTTCAGCTGTGAGGCGAGTTCCTTTTCCTGCGGCTCGTGCAGTAAGTTGGTATTCACTTCGCCAAAATTATGTGAAGCGTCCAACTTTTCCAGGATATTGGAAACCCGCTTGTTGGCGGCCGCCAGGGCGGCGGCCTCGGGCAGGGCCGTAAAGGCGTGCACGGCGTGTACCCGGCGCTGGATATCCAGCGGACGGCTGATATTGCGTGCACTGACCGCCTTGAAAACCTCCGCGGGAATGGCCTCCTCCTCGTACCAGGCCCTGAAGCGCTCGATCATGTAATCGAACACACTCTGGGTGCTGCCGGCCGCGATAATCCCGTCGGGGTACCCGGCGGCGGCCAGTGCCAGGCAGTCGTGCAGGTCGAGGTCCAGCTGTCTTTCCACCATGATGCGCAACACCGCCAGGGATGCCCGGCGCAGGGCGAACGGGTCCTTGGAGCCGGTGGGAGGCTGGCCGATACCGAAAATGCCTACCAGCGTGTCCAGGCGATCAGCCAACCCGAGTGCGCAGGCGGTGGCATTATCCGGCAGGCGATCGCCTGCGAACTTCGGCCAGTACTGCTGGCTGATGGCGGCGGCAACGTCCTGTTCCTCGCCGTCGTGCAGGGCGTAATAATAGCCCGCTATGCCCTGCATATCGGCAAACTCCAGTACCATCTCGGTGAGCAGGTCGGTCTTGCTCAGCAGCGCGGCCCGTTCCGCGAGTTCCGGCGCGCTACCCATGCGCTCGGCCAGGCCCGCGGCGACCTTTGCCACGCGGTCGGTCTTGTCGCGCAGGGTACCCAGCTTTTGCTGGAATACCACGCTTTCCAGTTTCGGTACGCGCTGTTCCAGGCTTGTTTTCTTGTCGGTCTCGAAGAAAAATGCCGCATCGCTCAGGCGCGGGCGAATCACCCGCTCATTGCCGGCGATGACCTGGACCGGGTCCACGCTCTCGATATTTGCAATGGTGACGAAGTTGGGCTTGAGTCGTCCTTGCGCATCCACCAGGTGGAAGTACTTCTGGTGCTCTTTCATCGAGGACACCAGTGCTTCTGCCGGGACCTCGAGGAAACGCTCCTCGAAAGAACCGGTGAGCGCTACCGGCCACTCGACGAGGCCGGTGACCTCGTCCAGCAGGTCTTCGTCAATGACAGCCGTGGCACCCAGGGCGCTGGCCTCAACCTCGACCTGATCGCGGATCATATCCCGTCGCTGTTCAAAATCGGCTACCACCCGCGCTTTTGCCAGGGCCTCGGGGTACTCCTCGGGCCGCGCCAGGGCAATGTTGCCGCTGCTGTGAAAGCGGTGACCCCGGGTGCTGTTGCCCGTGGCCAGCCCCAGGATCTCGCCGTGCTCGCAGTCCTTACCCAGCATGGCGACCACCCAGTGCACTGGCCGCACAAACTCGACCCGGCTCGCACCCCAGCGCATGCGCCTGGGGATGGGCAGCTGCTGGATGCTGCCCTGGATGATGTCATTGAGGCTGGCGCTGGTGTTTGCGCCGGCTACCGTGTTGCGCAACCCGACCCGGGTGCCCTTGGGGGTTTCAAACTCCTGCAGCTGGTCAGGCTCGACCCCCTGTTTTTTTGCGAAGCCGATGGCGGCGGGAGACCAGTTACCGGAGGCGTCCCGGGCCGCTTCCAGTGGTGGCCCCAGTGCCTCCACAAGCTGGTCCGTGGCCTGCAGCTGAACATTGCTGATCAGCACGGCAAGGCGCCTCGGCGTGGCAAACCAGCGGACATTACCAAAACCGAGCTGCCGCTCCTGCAGTCCCCGGACGATGCCATCGCGGAAGGCCAGCCCCAGGGATTTCAGCGCTTTCGGTGGCAGTTCTTCCGTGCCCAGCTCTACCAGTAGTGTATCGGTCGTCATAGCCTAACCCGCCTCTGCCTGGAGATTGCCCAGTACTTCCCGGCGCAGGTCCTCCGCCGCCAGCGGAAACCCGAGTTTCGCCCGGGTATCGAAATAGGCCTGGGCCACGGCCCTGGCGAGGGTGCGCACCCGCAGGATGAAACGCTGGCGCTCGGTAACGGAAATCGCATGGCGCGCGTCCAGCAGGTTAAAGGTGTGGGAGGCTTTCATCACCATCTCATAGGCCGGCAGGGGGAGGTCTTTGCCAACGAGGCGAATCGCCTCGGCTTCGCAGTGGTCAAACAAGCCGAACAGGTGTTCCACGTCGGCCTCTTCAAAGTTGTAGCGCGACATTTCCACCTCATTCTGGTGGAATACATCGCCATAGGTGACCCTGCCTGCGGGACCATCGGCCCAGACCAGGTCGTAGATGCTGTCGACGCCCTGCAGGTACATGGCTATGCGCTCTATGCCGTAGGTGATTTCCCCGGTCACGGGATAGCATTCCAATCCACCCGCCTGCTGGAAGTAAGTGAACTGGGTGACCTCCATGCCGTTGAGCCAGACTTCCCAGCCCAGGCCCCAGGCGCCCAGGGTAGGCGATTCCCAGTTGTCTTCCACAAAGCGGATATCGTGAATCGCCGGGTCGACCCCCAGGGCCGCGAGCGACTGCAGGTACAGGTCCTGGAAACTCGCCGGCGAGGGCTTCATCACTACCTGGAACTGGTAGTAGTGCTGTAGCCGGTTGGGGTTTTCCCCATAGCGTCCGTCGGTGGGCCGGCGGCTGGGCTGTACGTAGGCGGCGTTCCAGTTTTCCGGTCCCAGCGCCCGCAGGAAGGTCGCGGGGTGAAATGTGCCGGCTCCGACTTCCATATCAAGCGGCTGCAGGACAACACAGCCCTGGTCGGCCCAAAACTGTTGGAGCTTTAATATAAGCTCTTGAAATGTAATAATTTTTTGTTTGTCTGGTAACACCGGATCGCCCGCTGGATGGCCGCAAAAAGCCGGCTATTATACAGTCTCTTTAGGCGGCATAATACGCGCTTTCCCTGAAAGTGAATTTCTCCCATCGCAGAGGGCCTGGTGGCAATGGCCGGATACCGGTCCTGTCGCAATCGGCGCCCCGCCTGCACAGGGGTGGGATAGCAAAAGGAGCCCCATGTTTTACGGCAAGGTGATAGGCGGCCTGATCGGCCTGATGGTAGCGGGAGTCATTGGTCTCGTGCTGGGCCTGGCAGTGGGCCACGCCTTTGACCGGGGTCTGGTCGCGTCCCTGAAATTCGGTTCCCCCGAAAATATCGAGCGCGTCAAGCGCAGTTTTTTCGAGACCACGTTTCTTTTGTCGGGTTTTGTCGCCAAGGCCGATGGTCGGGTATCCGAGGAGGAGATCAAGCATACCGAGCTGATTTTCCAGCAGATGAACCTCACCGCGGAACAGCGCGCGCGGGCTATCGAGCTGTTCCGCCAGGGTGCAGCAACCGGGTTCGAGGTCGAGCCGGTGATTTCCACTTTTCTCCAGGTCTGTGGGCCCCAGCAGCAATTGCAGCAGACCCTGCTCATGTTCCTGGTTTCCCTTGCCATGGCGGACCAGCGCATAGAGCCGGCAGAGCAGTCGGCGCTGGAGCGTATCTGCGTACTGATGGGATTTGGCGCAGCCCGCCTGGCGCAGCTGTTGCGCATGGCCCAGGCCCAGGAGCATTTCCATGGCAATGACGGCTTCGTGGCCCAGCCCGGTACCAGCCTGGAAGATGCCTATGCGGCGCTGGGGGTGGAAAAAAGCGTGTCCGACCGGGAGCTGAAGCAGGCCTATCGCCGGCGGATCAGTGAACACCATCCGGATAAGCTGATAGCCAAGGGCGTGCCCGAAGACATGATAAAGCTGGCCACCGAGCGCTCCCAGGAAATCCAGGCCGCCTACGATATGATCAAGAAAACCCGGCCGGGGATGCGCTGAGCACTATCTTCGCCAGAATGCGGGAGTGAACAGCACCAGCAGGGTAAAAATTTCCAGCCGCCCCAACAGCATCGCAAAAGACAGGATAGCCTTGGCCGTCTCGCTGATTCCCCCGAAATCCCCGGTGACACCGGCAATACCCATACCCAGGTTGTTGAGTGCCGCCGCAACTGCAGAGAATGAGGTGAGGAAATCGAGCCCTGTCGCCATCAGCATCAGCAGCAGGATGATGTAGGTAGACGTGTAGACGGCAAAAAAGCTCCACACCGCACTGACGATGCTCGCCTCTACCCGGCGCCTGCCCACCTTCAGGGGGATCACGGCGTTGGGATGAACCAGCTGTTTCAGTTCCCGCACGCCCTGTTTGTAGATCAACATCAAACGCATGGCCTTGATGCCGCCGGTAGTGGACCCGACACAGCCGCCCATACAGGAGAAAAATATCGCCATGATTGGCAGTAGTGGCGGCCACAGGGCGAGGTTTTCCGTGGAGAAGCCGGTGGTAGTGATGATGGAAATAACCTGGAACACGCCGTGGATCACGCTTTCCTTGTGACCGTGAACGTTCTCGTAAACCAGGAAGGCGATAGTGGTGCCGATACAGACGCTTACCGCAGCCACGTAAAAGCGGGTCTCTGAATCCGTGACATACACCGACAGGGATCGTCGGTGCCACAGCATGTAATGCAGGCCGAAGTTCATGCCCGATACCAGCATGAAAAAGCTGGATGCGATCAGGATAGCGTCGCTCTCAAAAAA
>JAHEBM010000049.1 GCA_024642245.1 Haliea sp. | reverse complement strand
GAAGGGCATTACAGCATCGACGTGGAGGCGCCGGACCCGAATTGCCCGATAGCGACCTGCTACACCCTTACCGCGATGCCGGTCGCCGGCGGTGCGCAGGCGGACGACGCCTACTGCACCAGTTTTACAATCAAATCCAACGGGGCAAGGACGGCAACGGGTTCAGCGCCGTCCCAGTGCTGGTAACACACGTTATAGAGGTGGTGGAAATGGAATCTTTTACAAGGCTGCAGGCGAGTCGGTTCGGTGTGGCGCTTATGGCCGGCCTGTTCAGCCTGGCGGTGTCGGCCGGTATGCCGGCCGGTGAATACGCCTGCAAGGTCGTGACTATTGGCGGGCAGCTGGGGGTGGTACTGGTCCAGGCCGACACCCGGGAGCAGGCGGCAAGCGCGGCGCTGCGCGCTGAAGCTTTCACCTTCGATAACGGTCGGGGTACCGCGACCTCAGTGGTGGAGTGTATTGATCGCGGTAAAGAGCGGTTTGCGGATTACCAGTTCCAGCAGTTTTTCGAAAGCATACCGCTGTAGGCCCGCTCTCGCCGTAGCGCCGCTCTCGCTGCAGCGCCGGTAGGCCTCCGGCACTGAGGCCGGACGCTAGTCTTCCAGTCCCAGTTTTTTCAGCCGGTAACGCAGGCTTCGAAAGCTGATTCCCAGTAATTTCGCCGTCGCCGTCCGGTTCCAGCGACTCTCTTCCAGTGCCTTGCTGATAATGTGTTTCTCTATGGACTCGAGGTAGCCCTCCAGGTTGCCATAGGCCGCCTCATGATCCAGTTGGTCAGCTGCGGTCGATGCGCCGGAGTCCGCCGCGGGTTCGTTGGCCTGCACCCTGGCGGTGGCGCTGCGGGGTGCCTTGCCGGAGAACTGCAGGTCGTCCGCCGTGATACTGGCGCCATCGGACAGGGCCAGTGCCCGTTCCAGCATGTTTTCCAGCTCCCTGACGTTGCCGGGAAAATCGTAGTGGCACAGGGCCGTGATCGCGGATTTCTCCAGCGTGGGTTTCGCATTTCCCTCGTCCCTGGCGATCCGTTTCAGCAGCGCCTCGGCCAGCTCGGGCACGTCTTCCTTGCGCTCGCGCAGGCTGGGCACCGACAGGTCGATTACGTTGATACGATAGTACAGGTCGTTGCGAAACCGACCCGCCTCCACCTCCTGCGCCAGGTTTTTATGGGTCGCGCTCAACAGCCGCACGTCGGTGGCCTGTTCCTCGTTCGCGCCCACCGGGCGTATGGCCTTTTCCTGGATGGCGCGCAATAATTTGACCTGCATGGCCAGGGGCAGGTCAGCCACTTCGTCCAGGAAAAGCGTGCCCCCCGCGGCGGCCTGGAACAGGCCGATCTTGTCCTGGCTGGCGCCGGTAAAGCTGCCCTTGGTGTGGCCGAACAGTTCACTTTCCATCAACTCGGGTGGGATGGCGCCGCAGTTCACCGCCACAAACGCGCCCGAGGCCCTGGGGCCATTATTGTGGATAAGCCTGGCCACCACTTCCTTGCCGCTGCCGGATTCGCCGTGGATATGCACCGGTGCCTGGCTGCGAGCCAGTTTGGTGATCTGCCTGCGCAAATACTGGATGGTTTCGCCGGAGCCGATCAGGTCCTGGTCTACCGCGTCATCGGCCTTGCGGGTGTCACCTTCCAGTTGCAGCGCGCTGGTCACCAGTTTGCGCAAGGTGTCCAATTCTATAGGCTTGCTGATGAAATCGAAGGCGCCTGCCTTAAGCGCCGATATCGCCGCCTCGACGCTGCCGTGGGCGGTAATCATGGCGACCGGAATGTGCGGGAAGTCACTCTGGATATATTCCACCAGGCTGATGCCATTGCCGTCGGGCAGACGCATGTCCGTCAGGCACAGGCTGGGCTGATGCTGCGCGACCTTGGCCTGGGCCTCGCCCAGGGTAGCCGCGGTATAAGTGTGCAGGCCCATCCTGCTCAGGGTGATGTCGAGCAGCTCGCGAATATCCGGCTCATCGTCAACAATCAATACACTTTGTTTGCTCATGTCGGCTCTCTTACAAGGCACGCTGGTTCAGGGAAATACGAAAGCAGCTCTCGCCCCGGCTGGTCGGCCGGTAAAGCAGGTCGGCATTGTTAATTTCACACAGCTCCCGGCACAGGTACAGTCCCATGCCGCTGCCGGCCTCCACCGTGGTAAAAAACGGCTCGAACAGTTTGGATTGGTCCGCAGGCGGCACCCCCTGTCCCGTGTCGATCACGTCGATGAAACATTGGTGGGCGGTGAAATCCAGGCTCACCACGATCCTGGCCGTTTCCCTGCCCGTCGCCATGTTGCTGTGACGCAGGGCATTGTCCAGCAGGTTCGCCAGTACCCGCTGCAGGTTTTCGGGGTCGAATTCCACGAGCAATTCCCGGTAATCGCATTCGATGGCGATATCGGTGGGCCGGTTCAGCGCCTTGAGATAGCTCTCCACGAAGTCGTTCAGCCAGCTGGACAGCATGATGTATTCCGGTTTGGGTGGCTCGCGCCGGGAAATCTGCATGACACTTTCCACGATCTGGTTAACCCGGACGCAGTGATGCTGGATGATGTCGGCCATCCGCTGGTCGGTGGCGGACAGGTCCGGCGATTCCTGCAGTAACTGCGCGGCGTGACTTATTGCCCCGAGGGGATTGCGGATTTCATGGGCAATGCTGGCGGTGAGCCGTCCCAGCGAGGTGAGTTTCAGTGACTGGGCGTACTGTGTGACCGGTGTGTAATCCTCGACAAATACCAGCGCTTCGCCGCGCGCATTGGGTTGCAACTCGCGAAAATGGGCGATGACTGGTGGTGCGCCATCCATCACGCTGAAAGGTTTCGCCCGGTGCTGCCCGGAGTCCTTCCAGTGCTCGAACTGGTAGGCCAGCTCACTGCTATAGTCCGCCAGCTGACGCCCCTGCTCCACCGCGACCGGGCGCTCGGGGGCCAGCAGGCTGGTGGCACTCTTGTTCATGACACGCACCAGGCCGTCGTGGTTTACCAGCAGGATGCCTGTTTCCATATGCTGCACGATCTGCTCATTGAGTCGCTGCAGGTTGTACAGGTCACTGGCCCGATTGCGCGCGAGCTCCTCGGCCCGGCCGAGGCGTCCGGCGATGGCCTGCACCATAATCGATACACCGAAGATGAGCGCGCCGAGCAGGCCGGCCGGAAACAGCGCGTTGGAATCCAGCACCCCGTACAGAATCAGGCGAACAGTGTCCACCAGCAGGGAGATGACGGCGATCGCGGCGATGAGTGTCGCCACAGTGCGATTCGTCAGCAGGACCGCACTGGCCGCGGCGGTGATGACCAGCAGGATAGGCAGGCCGCTGCTCATGCCGCCGCTGCTGGCGGCCAGCAGGATGATCGCGGCGATATCCACCAGGAAAATGAGGAACAGTAGTTTCTGATTCTGGTTCAGGCGGGTCGACAGCGAGCCCACCAGGGGTACGCTGGTTGCCAGGTAGGCCAGCGCAACCCCCAGGTACAGTGCCGGATTCAGTGAGCCTACCAACTGTCGGGTATTGGGGCTGACCAGCATGATGAGCAGGACCACAGATAACAGGGAGCGGTAGGCGACATAGATCCTGAACAGCGCAAGGTTCTGTTGTCCCGGGGAGTGGGGCGTTGGTCGTGTAAGTATGGCTGGATGGTTCAATTTGGGGCTTGCCTGTTCCTGCGCCTGGTGACTGTTGTAAACGCTAGTGTAACAGGCATTGTTCCGAAGTGAGCGTAATGGGCGTGCCAGAATGGACTGGCCTTGTCGGGCACTTTTTCGGACAATAGCGCCCTGCTTCTTTACTCGGGATTCCCCATGACGACCCTCAATATCCTTATGGCACAGATGAATACGCTGGTCGGGGATTTCGCCGGGAATACCACCAGGGTCATAGAGGCGATCGCAAGGGTGCAGGGCGAGGGAGATTCGACTGTCCTTGTGTTTCCCGAACTCACCCTCAGTGGCTATCCGCCGGAGGACCTGTTGCTGCGCCCCAGCATCGAGCGACGGGTTCGGCAGTCACTGGAGCGAATTCAGGCTGCGATGACCAGCGAGGTTTACGCCGTGATTGGTTACCCGCGGATGGATAAGGGAGTTCTTTACAATGTCGCGGGCGTGCTCCACCGGGGTCGCGTCATCGCGGAGTACCGCAAGCAGGAGTTGCCCAATTACCAGGTCTTCGATGAGAAGCGCTATTTTGCCGCCGGCGACCAACCCTGCGTGGTGGACATCGCGGGCGTCAAGGTGGGCCTGAGCATCTGTGAGGATATCTGGGAGGACAAGCCCACCCGGCAGGCCGCAGCCGCCGGCGCGCAGCTGCTGCTCAATATCAATTCCTCACCTTATCACCGGGGCAAGCGTGCCCAGCGCTGGGAGCTGGTGTCGCGACGCGCCCGGGAGACGGGTATGCCCATCGTGTACGTCAACCAGGTGGGTGGGCAGGACGAGCTGGTGTTTGACGGCGGCTCCTTCGCGGTTTCGGCCAGTGGCGAGCTTGTGGCCGCCGCGCCCAATTTTGAGGAGGGCGAGTATCCGCTGCGGGCCGAATTTGGTCCGGCGGGAGCGCTTATTGGCGGCCTGTCGGTGGCCCCGCCGCTGGACGAGCTGGCAGCCACCTGGCAGACCCTGGTGCTGGGTGTGCGCGACTACGTCAATAAAAACGGCTTTCGCGGCGTGGTACTGGGTCTTTCCGGCGGTATAGATTCCGCGATGACGCTCGCGGTGGCCGTCGATGCCCTGGGTCCGGAACGGGTCGAGGCGATAATGATGCCCTTTCGTTACACCTCACAGATGAGCGTGGAGGACGCCGCGCTGCAGTCGCGCCTGATGGGCGTCAATCACCGCGTCATTTCCATAGAGCCAATCTACGAGGCCTTTATGGCCAGCCTGCAGGAGGAATTTGCCGGTACCCGGGTGGACACCACGGAGGAGAACCTGCAGGCGCGCTGTCGCGGTGTGCTGCTGATGTCGATTTCCAACAAGAAGGGCTTACTGGTGCTCACCACCGGCAACAAGAGCGAGATGGCGGTGGGCTACTCCACCTTGTACGGGGACATGGCCGGGGGGTTCGATGTGCTCAAGGACGTGCCCAAGACACTGGTATTCGAGCTGTGCCGCTACCGCAACACTGTCGGCGACTGCATTCCACAGCGGGTGATAGAACGCCCGCCCTCCGCCGAGCTTGCCCCGGACCAGAAGGATGAGGACAGCCTGCCGCCCTACGACGTACTGGACCGGATCCTGGAGCTTTACGTGGAGCAGGATCTCAGCGCCGATGACATCATCGCCAGGGGGATGGACGCCGAGCAGGTGCGGCGGGTGCTGCGACTGGTGGATATCAACGAGTACAAGCGCCGCCAGGCCCCGATCGGGGTGCGTATTACCCGGCGCGGTTTCGGCCGGGACAGGCGCTACCCGATCACCTCGGGCTGGGTTATCGGCGACTGAGCCGGCGGCGGCTGGCCGGTGATCAGGTCTCCGGGCGATTGTCGAACTGGGGCGGCTCCGGGGGGTCGAACAGGCCAAAACTGGCCTTGTTGATCCAGGACCGCTGCAGCCCGTCGAGGGTGTAGACGCTCTGGAATTTACCGTTCTTGTCCAGGGAGTAATGGTCGGGGTAGTTCAGGGCCAGCACGTCGATGGTGTCCCGGGCCAGGTCCTTGTAACCGAGCAGTATATAGCCCTGCGCCATCACAGCCAGCCCGTCTGCCACCGCCGGCGTATGCTGGAAGTTCTCCACCACGTAGGCCCCGCGGTTGGTTGCTGCCAGGTAGGCGCCGCGGCGGAAATAGTAGTTGGCCACTGCGATTTCATGACGGGCCAGCAGGTTGCGCAGGGAAACCATCCGGGCCCGGGCATCGGCCGCGTAGGGACTGGCCGGGAAGCGGGAGACCAGCTGGGCAAACTCGGCGAAGGCCTCCTTGGCATGGCTGGTGTCGCGCTGGGAGGGGTCGGTCGGCACGAACCGGTCAAAAATGTCCGTGTCGCCGGTGTAGGCCGAGAGCCCCTTCATGTAGTAAGCGTAATCGACGCTGGGATTCTGGGGGTGCAGTCGGATGAAACGGTCTGCGGCCTCCACCGCGGCCTCGTGCTCGTAGGCCTGGTAGTGGGCATAGATCAGCTCGAGCTGCGCCTGCTCGGCGTATTTGCCGAAGGGGTAGCGCGACTCCAGCAGTTGCAGGGCGCGCACCCCCTGGCTGTAACTGCCGTTTGCCAGGTACTCCTGGATCTGCTCGTACATCTGCTGCTCGCCGGTGTCCGCCATATCCGGTAGCTCGTCATTGCTGGAACAGCCCCAGAGGGCAAGGCTGGCTAATAGGATCAGGATGTATTTCAAGGATCTCACCAATTTGGAGTGGGGCTGGCGTGTTAAGATACGCAAGGTACACCAGCGCCGGTATTTAACCACAGGCGGCCGGGTGCATAAACAGGAAATATGATGAGCGAAACCATACGACTAGCAGCCCAGGTGCCGCCCGAGCTCCACGGTGAACGCCTGGACCAGGTGGCCGCCCGGCTTTTTCCGGATTATTCCCGCTCCCGGCTGCAGGCCTGGATCAAGAGCGGGGAGTTGCGGGTGGGCGACCAGCAACGCAGGCCCAGGGACAAGGTGGCCGGGGGCGATGCGCTGGTCGTCGCGGCCGAACTGGTACAGGAGGTGGGCTGGCAGGCGCAGCCGATCGACCTGGATATTATCTATGAGGACAGCAGCATCCTGGTGCTGAACAAGCCGGCCGGCCTCGTGGTGCACCCGGCCGCCGGCCATGCGGACGGGACGCTTGTAAATGCCCTGCTGGCTCACGCGCCGGAGCTGGCACAGTTGCCCAGGGCTGGCATCGTCCACAGGCTCGACATGGAAACCTCCGGGATCATGGTGGTAGCCCGCAGCCTGAGTGCCCATCATCACCTGGTGGCCCAGCTGCAGGCCCGCACGGTGAAGCGGGAGTACTGTGCGGTCTGTATCGGGGCCATGACCGGTGGCGGCACCGTGGACGCTCCCATGGGGCGTCACCCGCGCCACCGCAAGAAAATGGCGGTGTTGGCCGCCGGTGGCAAGACAGCCATAACCCACTACCGGGTCACCCGTCGCTTCGCCCATCACACCCGCATCGCCGTGAACCTGGAAACCGGTCGCACACACCAGATCCGGGTCCATATGGCCCACCGCCACTATCCCCTGGTCGGCGATCCGCTCTACGGCGGCCGGCCGCGCATACCCAAGGGGGCCTCCGGCGAGCTCATCGAGGCGCTGCGCGGTTTCCCACGGCAGGCCCTGCACGCCCAGGCGCTGGGCCTGATTCACCCGGAGTCAGGCCAGGAGATGCGCTTTGAGTGTCCCCTGCCCGACGATCTCCTGGCGCTGCTGGAGGTACTGGAACGGGAAGATCCTGTCACCGGCCATGAACAGCAGCAGTATTAGTCCGGACTGGCCCGCGCCAGCCAGTGTGTTGGCACTGTCCACCCTGCGCGGCGGGGGGTACAGCGTGGGACCCTATACCAGCCTGAATCTTGCCGATCATGTCGGCGACGACCCGGACGCTGTGGTCGCCAACCGGGCGGTATTGTCCCGCCTGCTGCCCCCCGCCACGCGCATTCAATGGCTGACCCAGGTGCACGGCACCCGGGTGGTCCGGGCCGGTGAGGCAGGCCATCCTGAAGCGGATGCAAGCTGGAGCCGCGATGCGGGGTTTGCCTGCGCCGTGATGACGGCGGATTGCCTGCCGGCGCTGTTTTGTTCCCGTGGCGGTGACGTGGTGGCGGCTGCCCATGCAGGCTGGCGGGGCCTGTTGGGAGGCGTGCTTGAAAATACCGTGGCGGCAATGGGTGTGCCGCCGCGGGAGCTGCTGGCCTGGCTGGGGCCGGCCATCGGCCCCGGGGCCTTCGAAGTCGGCGCCGAGGTGAGGGCTGCCTTTTTGGGCGCTGCCCGGCGTGGTCAGGGTGCGCAGACGGATGCCTGTTTTGTACCCAATAGCGTGAAACCCGCGCATTATTTTGCCGATTTGTACAGCCTTGCCCGGCTGCGCCTGGCCGACGTGGGACCCGTGCAGGTCTTCGGCGGAGGCTTTTGTACGTTCACCGAAAGCGACCGCTATTACTCCTACCGGCGTGACGGCCGAACCGGCCGGATGGCCAGTCTTATCCTGCTCAATCCGCAGTAAAGCCTCACTTGAAATGGGGCTATTTCGCCCCCATCTAGAACCCCATGGATAATGAGCCCGGCCCCTCCAGCGGCGGGTTCGCACGAGGAGATGAACGCGAATGAGAATGGACAAATTGACTAACCAGTTACAGCTTGCCCTGTCGGATGCGCAGTCGCTGGCCCTGGGAAAAGACCACAATTTTATCGAGCCGGTACACCTGTTGGGCGCGCTGCTGGACCAGAAGGGCGGTGCATGCCGGCCACTGCTGCAGAAAGCGGGGGCAGATATCAGGGGCCTGTCAGGGAAGGTGCAGTCTGCGATTGACGCCTTGCCGAAGGTTACCGGCACCGGTGGTGACGTCCACATGTCCAATGACCTGGGGCGTATTCTTAACGTCACTGACAAGCTGGCCCAGCAGGCAGGGGATACCTATATCTCCAGCGAGCTGGTGCTGCTGGCGATGCTCGAGAGCAAGACGCCCGTGGGCGAGATGCTCAAGGCCAGTGGTGTGACCGCCATCGCCCTGCAGGGCGCGATCGAACAGGTGCGCGGGGGCGATGCCGTCAACAACCCCGAAGCGGAAGAGTCCCGCCAGGCGCTGGACAAGTACACCATCGACCTCACCGAGCGGGCCGAGCAGGGCAAGCTGGACCCGGTCATCGGCCGTGACGACGAGATCCGCCGCACCATCCAGGTGCTGCAGCGCCGCACCAAGAATAACCCTGTGCTCATAGGCGAGCCCGGAGTAGGTAAAACCGCCATCATCGAGGGCCTGGCGCAGCGCGTGGTCAACGGCGAGGTGCCCGAGGGGCTTAAAGACAAGCGGATTTTGTCCCTGGACCTGGGCGCCCTGCTCGCCGGCGCCAAGTTCCGGGGTGACTTCGAGGAGCGTCTCAAGGCCGTTCTGAATGAGCTCACCAAGCAGGAGGGTCGTATCATCCTGTTTATCGACGAACTGCATACCATGGTGGGCGCCGGCAAGGCCGAGGGCTCGATGGATGCGGGGAATATGCTCAAGCCCGCCCTGGCGCGGGGTGAACTGCACTGTGTGGGCGCCACCACCCTGAATGAATATCGCCAGTACGTGGAGAAAGACGCGGCACTGGAGCGTCGTTTCCAGAAGGTACTGGTGGACGAGCCCAACGAGGAAGATACCATTGCCATCCTGCGGGGCCTCAAGGAGCGCTACGAGGTGCACCACGGTGTGAATATCACCGACAGTGCGATCATCGCCGCGGCGAAACTTTCCCAGCGTTATATCACCGACCGCCAGTTGCCGGACAAGGCCATCGACCTGGTCGATGAGGCTGCCAGCCGCATTCGTATGGAAATCGACTCCAAGCCGGAGGTGATGGACAAGCTTGAGCGGCGCCTGATACAGCTCAAGATCGAACGAGAGGCGGTGAAGAAAGATACGGATTCCGCAGCGCTGAAGCAGGTGGAACTGCTCAATACTGAAATTGCCAAGGTTGAGAGGGAGTTTTCCGACCTGGAGGAAATCTGGAAGGCCGAGAAAGCCTCCGTGCAGGGTGCCGCCCAGATCAAGAGCGAGCTGGAACAGGCCAGGCTGGATCTGGAGGCGGCCAGGCGCGCGGGCGATCTTACCAGGATGTCCGAGCTGCAGTACGGCCGTATGCCGGAACTGGAAAAAAAGCTGGAACTGGCGCAGGAGACGGAGAGCAAGGAGCCCGTGCTGTTGCGCAACAGGGTGACCGAAGAGGAAATCGCGGAGGTGGTTTCCCGCTGGACCGGGATTCCCGTGTCAAAAATGATGGAGGGCGACCGGGAGAAACTGTTGCGCATGGAGTCTGCCCTGCACAACCGGGTCGTCGGCCAGGAGGAGGCGGTAGTAGCTGTCTCCAACGCGGTGCGGCGATCACGGGCGGGCTTGTCTGACCCAAGGCGCCCGAATGGTTCCTTCCTGTTCCTGGGTCCAACCGGGGTGGGTAAAACCGAGCTGTGCAAGGCCCTGGCCGACTTCCTGTTCGATAGCGAGGAGGCCATGGTGCGCATCGATATGTCGGAGTTCATGGAGAAGCACTCCGTGGCCCGGATGATAGGCGCCCCTCCGGGCTACGTGGGTTACGAGGAAGGTGGCTACCTTACCGAGGCGGTGCGACGCCGGCCCTATTCCCTGCTGCTGCTGGACGAGGTGGAGAAGGCCCATCCGGATGTCTTCAATATCCTGCTGCAGGTGCTGGAGGATGGTCGTCTCACCGATGGCCAGGGACGCACGGTGGATTTCCGCAATACCGTGGTGGTAATGACATCGAACCTCGGGTCGGACCTGATCCAGGAGATGGCGGGAGAGGAGAATTACGATGCCATGAAGGCGGCGGTAATGAACGTGGTCGGCAGCCACTTCCGCCCGGAATTCATTAATCGTATCGATGAGACCGTGGTGTTCCATCCGCTGGCCCGGGACCAGATTCGCGGTATCGCCGCGATCCAGTTGCGTTCGCTGCAGCAGCGCCTGGCAGAGCGTGACCTGGCGCTGGAGCTCAGCCCGGCCTTTCTGGATCACCTGGTAGCCGCAGGCTATGACCCGGTGTACGGGGCGCGGCCATTGAAGCGGGCGATACAGCAGCAGCTGGAAAACCCGCTGGCCCAGCGTATCCTGTCGGGTGACTTCGAGCCGGGGCAGACCATCGTGGTCGATCTCCAGGGCGATACCACCACCTTCAGTCACAGCTGACAAAAAAGCCCCTTACGGGGCTTTTTTTCGACACAAACCGGTCGGGGTGGGTGTCGAGCGGTGTGCTGTACCCGGTGACTCGCGGGCGCTGCTAATCGCAGTGGATCGCGATGGTCTCCATGGCCTGCTTGCGCTGGATTTCCTTGTCCTCCTCGCTCAGCGGCCGTAATTCCCCCTGGTCGTTGCGGATCTGGATCCTGACCTTGGTGTTGAGCGTCTGGAGATTTTCCCTGGCGCGCTGGCATTGTTCCGGGTTTTTCTTCACCGGGGCAGGTTTTGCCTGCACCTGCTCGAAATCGTTGCCCACGGTGGGTTCTGTCGTCGCCGGCACGGCGCCTTCGTCAGCATCCACCTGTCGCACCAGGCTGGAGCCGGTGGTGATGACCTCGTAGGGAGTCCCCACAGGCGGTGGCCGGTCACTGTGAACGGGATTGCCCCTGGCGTCCTGCCACCGGTAGTAGCTGCTGCCGGCCTGGCTGGACAGGCTCACGAGCGCTAAAACTGCCAGCAGCGCGAGCGAAATACAGGTGTGTATTATGTGTTTCACGCCCCGTTCTCCTGCTTGAGATTCCCCTGTCCCTAAAGTACCCCACTGGCCCCCCGGAGGCAAACTTTGGCCCTGGGCCGCGCCCCGCCGGATCTGCTGCCGTGGAGGTTGACTTTGGGAGGCTTCCTGCGAACAATAGGGATGTCTTGCAGATGGCAACGGCTAACGTCGAGTACCCTCGGCCGCTGGCCCACTGACCCGATCCGATTATTCGGGCTCGGCTGTTTGTAAGTCCCGTATTCAGCTTGCGCCGCACAGGCCAGGCTGAGGGCCAGACACTGCGCTATCCCGCAGGGCGACCGATACACGGGTGTTCGTGATCGTATTTCCCCCCAAGGAGCGTTGCTGGGGGTGTGTTCCCGGGCAGTGTGTCGAGCTTGAATGGGGTGGCGTCGCCTACCGAGGGCTTTTTCAAAGCGTCTCAGCAGCAACGTCCACATTGGAATGTACCGGCGAGGGTTACGCGCCGGGCGTTTTATTATGGGAGATTTATTGTGGAGTTGTTATCCGGCGGCGAGATGATCGCCCGCGTTTTGGAAGACGAGGGCGTCGAGTATATTTTCGGTTACCCCGGCGGCGCGGTATTACATATATACGATGCCCTGTTCAAGGACTGCAAGGTACCGCATGTGCTGGTGCGGCATGAGCAGGCGGCTACCCACGCCGCCGATGGCTACGCCAGGGCTACCGGCAAGCCCGGCGTGGTGCTGGTAACTTCCGGCCCGGGTGCGACCAATGCCATTACCGGCATAGCCACCGCCTACATGGATTCGATTCCCATGGTCGTTCTTTCCGGCCAGGTGCAGAGCCACCTGATTGGCGAAGACGCGTTCCAGGAAACCGATATGATCGGTATATCCCGCCCCATCGTGAAGCACAGCTTTATGGTGAAGCGCGCGGAGGATATCCCGGTGATGATGAAAAAGGCATTTTATATCGCCGCGTCGGGGCGTCCGGGCCCTGTGGTGATCGATATTCCCAAGGATGTCACGCGCCCCGATGAAAAATTCGAGTACCGTTACCCGCGTACGGTAAAAATGCGCTCGTATGCGCCGGCCCAGCGCGGGCATACCGGCCAGGTCAAGAAGGCGGCGAAATTGCTGCTGTCCGCCAAGCGGCCGGTCATCTATGCCGGTGGCGGCGTGGTGCAGGGGGAGGGCAGCGAGCTGCTTACCAGCCTTGCCAGGGAGCTGAATTACCCGGTGACCAATACGCTGATGGGCCTGGGCTGCTACCCGGCAACAGATCGGCAGTTCCTCGGCATGCTGGGGATGCACGGCTTTTACGAGGCCAATATGGCCATGCACCACAGCGACGTCATCCTGGCCGTCGGCGCCCGTTTTGATGATCGCGTGACCAATACCGTGGGCAAGTTCTGCCCCGGGGCCAAGATCATTCACATCGACGTGGACCCCACTTCGATATCAAAGACCGTGCCGGCCGATATTCCCATTGTCGGTCCTGTGCAGTCGGTATTGGAGGAGATGGGGGTCCAGCTCGCCGCCCTGCGGGAGAAGGAGCCAGACCTGCCCGATCGGGGGGCGCTGGAGCGCTGGTGGAAGCAGATCGACGAGTGGCGCGCCACGCACGGACTCTGGACCGGGCGTCGCTACAGCGAAAGCAAGAAGATCATGCCACAGCAGGTGATCGAGAGCCTGTACCGGGTCACCGACGGCAACGCCTATGTGACCTCGGATGTGGGCCAGCACCAGATGTTCGCGGCCCAGTACTACCGGTTCGACCAACCCCGTCGCTGGATCAACTCCGGTGGACTGGGAACGATGGGCTTCGGCCTCCCGGCCGCCATGGGGGTAAAGCTGGCATTCCCGGACAGTGATGTGGCCTGTGTCACTGGCGAGGGCAGCATCCAGATGAATATCCAGGAGCTGTCGACCTGCACCCAGTACAGCACCCCCGTAAAAATCATCAACCTGCGCAACAACTACCTGGGCATGGTGAAGCAGTGGCAGGACATGCAGTATGAAGGTCGCTATGCCATGAGTACCTACGAGGATTCCCTGCCGGATTTCGTCAAGCTGGTGGAAGCCTACGGCCATGTCGGGATGCAGGTGACGAAGCTGGCGGACCTCGACGCGAAGATGGAGGAAGCTTTCGCCATGAAGGACAAGCTGGTATTCCTCGATGTCATCATCGATCCCATGGAGCACGTATACCCCATGCATATCGCGCCCAACGGATCGATGAAAGATATGTGGCTCAGCAAGAACGAGAGGACCTGATATGCGCCGGATAATATCTATGTTGATGGAGAATGAGCCCGGCGCGCTGTCCCGCGTCGTGGGACTGTTTTCCCAGCGCGGCTACAATATCGAGACGCTCAATGTGGCCCCCACGGACGACCCGACCCTGTCGCGGCTGACCCTTACCACTGCCGGTGATGACAAGCAGATAGAGCAGATCACCAAGCACCTGAATAAACTGGTGGATGTGGTGAAGCTGGTGGATCTCACTGAGGGCGCTCACATCGAGAGGGACCTGATGCTGATCAAGGTGCGCGCCCAGGGTGCGCTGCGGGACGAGGTCAAGCGAACAACGGATATATTCCGGGGCCAGATCGTCGATGTGGGCCCCAATGTCTATACCATCCAGCTGGCGGGTACCAGCGACAAGCTGGACTCCTTTGTCGCGGCGATGGCTGATGTCGACATACTGGAGGTGGTGCGCTCGGGTGTCGCCGGGATTTCCCGTGGCGAGAAGGTCCTGAGCCTCTAACGCAACGCCGGCGAAGGCTCGCCGGCAGGCCGTTAGTGGCCCCGGCGTGCTTCCATGCGCTTTAGCATGGTGGCCATGAAGCGGCGGTACAGCTCCATGCCCAGGTACTTGTCCTCGACACCCTTGTCCACGTTGGGGTTATCATTGACTTCAATCACGCAGCCCTTGCCGTCCCGTTCCTTGAGATCCACGCCGTAGAGCCCGTCGCCAATGGGCTTGGTGGCCTTGAGCGCCGTTTCAACTACCGACAGCGGTACATCGGCGATGGGCAGGGTCTGGAAGCCTCCGGAATCGGTGCGGCTGCCGTGACGGTATATCTGCCAGTGGTCTTTCACCATGAAGTACCTGCAGGCGAACAGCGGTTGGTTGTCCAGGACACCGATGCGCCAGTCGAAGTCGGTGTACAGGAACTCCTGGGCCAGCAGCAAGGTTGAGTGCCTGAACAGTTTTTTGCAGATGTCCGCCAGTTCCGCCGCGTCCTTGGCTTTCTCAACCCCCTTGGAGAATGCCCCGTCCGGGATTTTTACCACGATTGGAAACCCCAGCGTCTCCGGCAGCTCTGCCAGCTGTGCGGGCTGGTCCTTGTAAAGTACGACCGTTTTGGGAGAGGGGACCTTGTTAATCCGGAACAGGTCCGCAAGGTAGATCTTGTTGGTGCAACGCAGGATGGAGTTGCTGTCATCGATGGTCACCAGGCCCTCGTTTTCTGCCTTCTTGGCAAAGCGGTAGGTGTAGTGGTCGATGTTGGTGGTGGTGCGGATGAAAAGGCCGTCGTATTCAGGCAGGCGCAGGTAATCCCGCTGGCGGATGACTTCGCAGTCGATTCCCATCTCCTTTCCCGCGCGAATAAAGCACTTGAGCGCACCCTTGTCCGACGGCGGCATTTTTTCCTCGGGGTCACACAGGATGGCAAGGTCGTAGCGGGCGGTTTTCTGGGCTCGCTGCTTGCGCCAGACTTTCCGGCTGAATTCATCCAGCGCCGTGGCGAAATGATCCACCTGCTCGCCCTTCAACTGCTTCGGGGATTTGGGCTTGAGCTTGGCGATTTCCCAGCGTTTTCGACAGCGCAGGGTGATCTGCAGAATGGGACAGGCAAAGGTCTCAAACAACTTCTCCGAGAGGTCGTGGTAGCGGCTGTCCTCGGTCTTGCCAAAATAGCTGTAAAGGATCACGGGCTGGGTCGGGTCTGATTCTTCCAGCGATTTGTAAACCGCCTCGCCGAAATCGTCGATATGGATCCGGTAGAGCGCGCGTTTGCTGAGATCGTTCAGGGTGCGCACCGAGGGTATGACCTTGTGGCCGCGAGCCTCGGCCAGCAGGGAGCAGTAGTAGCCTTCCTCCAGGTAATCGAAATTGCGGCACAGGTTGATGATGCGTGTCCTTGGAGCGGTGCGCAGCTGGTTACCGTTCATATAGTCGGAGAAGGTAATCACCTGCTCGCTGGGGTAGTAGGGCGTCCAGTCCTTCAGGCTGTGGATAACAATGAGGGTTTGTGACATGTAGTGAGTCCCGGGGTACAGCGAAAAAGCGGAGAGGGGTTGAAGGTCAACCCAAGTATTTTCCAGCATTGGCTGGTAGTCAATTGCAGGTCGGGATATATTCCAACGCGTGAGGATAGAGTAACAATGATCGCCCTGCCCATAAACCATTACCTTGTCTATTGTTCCCGGATTTTGTCCTGGAGCCCGCAGCGGTTAGCGGGCCGCTACCGCTCGTGAGCGCCGTTCGCAAGGCCGTCAAGACGGATATCGATGAACTGCTGCGCCTGGAGGCGCTGGCGTTCCAGGGCGACAGGCTGAGTCGCCGCAGTTTCAAGCGCTGGTTGCGGCACAAGGGTTGCGTTTTCCTGGTAAGTGACGAGGTCGGCACACTCAGTGGCTATATTCTCGTCATCCTGCGCCGCGGCACCCGGCTTGCCCGTCTTTACTCCCTGGCCGTCGACCCGGCATACCAGGGGCGGGGTCTTGCCTCATCCCTGATTGAACTGGCCGAACAGTCCGCCCGGGATGCCGGTGCGCTGTACATGAGGCTGGAAGTGGCGGGCAATAATGACGGCGCCATCAAGCTTTACCGGAAATTGGGTTATACCCAGTTCGGCTCGTACCAGGACTACTACGAGGACCACAGTGACGCCCTGCGGATGGAGAAATGTATCCATCGGCTGGAGGCGGCCAATGACAACCGGGTTATTCCCTGGATTTCACAGACCACCCCGTTCACCTGCGGGCCCGCTGCCCTGATGATGGCAATGAACGGGCTGGACACGAAGTATAGCCCGAGTCCGCTGGAGGAAATCGAGATCTGGCGCGAGGCGACCACCATTTTCATGACATCCGGTCACGGCGGTTGTCATCCGGTGGGCCTGGCGTTGGCGGCTGCCACCCGCGGCTTTGCCACCGAGGTCTGGGTCAACCAGCGGGGGCCGCTGTTTGTGGAAGGCGTGCGGGATCCCAACAAGAAGCGGGTCATGACGCTTGTCCACGAATCCTTTGTCGAACAGGCAAGGCAGCAGAAGCTGCCGGTGCACTACGCGGATATCGACCAGCGGCAGCTGGTCGAGAGTTATGCCCGCGGCGATAACGTGTTGATCCTGATTTCCAGTTACCGCCTGGACAACCGCAAGGCGCCCCACTGGCTCATCCTCAGTGGCTATGATGACGACTGCCTGTACTTTCACGATCCCGACCTGGAAATGGGTCCCCACCTGAGCATCGCCGAGGAAAACCGGGAATCAATCGAATGCCAGCATATACCCATCGCCAGGGATGATTTTTCCTCCATGAGCCTGTTCGGCAGCAGCCGGCTGCGCACGGCAGTTATCGTGCGCAAACCCTGATGCCCCGGCCCTGCATGGATATGGACACAGCGTAATGGCGGAGTTTTATGCCCGAAAGTAATGTCAGGTACCTGGAGCTGGTGCGGGAGCTGTCCGACCGGATCGTGGAGGCGCAGCGGCCGATACGGATCCTGGACTCCATCAAGTGGTCCAGCGAGGTGCGCAGTGGCTTTTTTGACAGTGGCTGCAAGAACCTGCCCGATGTCGATGCCAGCTATTACCAGCGCAAGAATCCGCTTGAATTCGTTCCGGCGGATGCGCGCAACGCCTTTCACCAGATAGATCGGGATATCGCCCGCAAGTTGGGCCAGTTGAGTCCCCTGGCCACGATCATGCGGCGTATCTGTCGCGAGTACCAGACCGTTGTGCGGATGCTGGAAGCCAGGGGAACGCCTGACTTCGGCGTCTACTCGGAAGAGCTCTACGGCTCGGCGTCCGATGTCTTTCATGCGGGGGACCCTACCCTGGCAGATCTTGGCACGATGATGGAAGGTACCCTGATCAACTTGCTGAAAAACCAGTCGATGGTGGAGCCGGAGAAAACGATATCAGCTGAACGCGCGGTGAAAATACTCAACAAGCGTTTGCTGGACGCATTTCCTGACGTGGGTATCCGGGTATTGCTGAACGACCAGATGACCGCTGACGCCGCGGCGGGATCGGACTACCTCAAGATTCGCAGTGACGCCAGGTTCAATTCCCTGGATATCGATGTCCTGGAAGTGCATGAGGGCTGGGTCCACCTGGGCACCACGCTCAATGGCATGGCTCAACCCTGGTGTACCTTTCTCGGTAAGGGCCCGCCATCCTCCACGACCACACAGGAAGGGCTGGCGGTACTCACCGAGATCCTGACGATGCGGTCCAGCCCGAGCCGGCTGTATCGCCTGATCAATCGCGTGCGGGCGGTCACCCTGGCCGAGGAGGGCGCCGATTTCGTCGAGGTCTTCAATTACCTGCGTGCCAATGAGATGTCCGACGATGACAGCTATGCCATAGCCGTGCGGATATTCCGTGGCAGCACCCCGACCGGGCGGCCCTTTACCAAGGACCTTGCCTATATGCGCGGTTTCGTCCAGACCTATAATTTCATGCGCCTGGCCATGAGTGAGGGCAAACTGGACAGCCTGCCGGTACTGTTCTGTGGCAAGGTTACCCTGGAGGATATCAAGACCTACCGCATGCTGATGGATGAGGGTGTCGTGGTAGCGCCCAAGTTTCTCCCGCCGCATTTTGCCGACCTGAAGGGTCTCGCTACCTGGATGAGCTTTTCGCGGTTTATCTCCAGTCTGAGTTTCGACCAGCTGGAAGCGGATTACAACGCGCTGCTATAGCGTTTAGCCTGGTCCGGCGCCGTTGGCGGGAACACCCGTGGCGCCGGGAGGGGCTTATGACAGGCGATCCCGGAAATCCGTGTAACCAAACTCCCGCACGATCTCCAGCTCATCCGTGAGTGAATTCCACAGCGCGATACTCGGAAGCAGGGTGCCATTGAAGGTGGACGTCTTGACCATGGTGTAGTGGGCCATGTCGCCAAACACCAGCCGCTGTCCCACCTGCAGGGGTTCGTTGAAGCTGTAATCGCCAATAACGTCCCCGGCCAGGCAGGTAAGGCCACCAAGGCGATAGGTGTGGGCCAGCTCGTTGGCTTCCCCCGCGTCGAAAATATCCGGGCGGTAGGGCATCTCCAGCGTATCCGGCATATGGCAGGTCGCCGATGTATCGAGAATGGCCTGGTCCAGTTCATTCCAGGCCAGGTCCAGCACCTCGGCTACCAGCACCCCGCTGCCGATCGCCACCGCCTCGCCCGGCTCCAGGTATACCTGCACGCCGTATTTCTGGCTGAACTGGCGGATGCGCGCAATCAACTCCTCCAGCTGGTAGCCGGGCCGTGTGATGTGGTGCCCGCCGCCGAAGTTGACCCACTCCATCCGCTCAAGCAAGTGGCCGAATTTTTCCTCCAGCGCATCCAGGGTTCGCTGCAACGGTGGGAAATCCTGTTCGCACAGCGTATGGAAGTGCAGGCCACTGATTCCTTCCATGGCAGTCTCGTCGAGCTGCGACAGGGGAATGCCCAGGCGGGAGCCCGGGGCGCAGGGATCGTAAATGGGGACCGCGCCCTCGGAGTGCTCAGGATTGACCCGCAGGCCAAACTGCATGTGGGGCCGCTGTGCCCGGGCGGCCTGTACCATTGGCTGGAAGCGGGTCCACTGGCTGCAACTGTTGAATACCACATGATCCGCCAGCAGCAGTATCTCCCGGAGGCTGGCCTCGCTGTAAGCGGCGCTGAAGACGTGGACCTCGCCGCCATAGTGCTCACTGCCCAGGCGCGCTTCGTGCAGGCCACTGGAACAGGTCCCATCGAGGTAGCGCGACACCAGGGGCGCCAGGCGCCACATCGAGAACGCTTTCAGCGCTGCCAGTACCTTCGCGCCACTGGCATCGGCCACCTGTCGCAGGATGCGCAGGTTGCGTTCGATGGCAACCTCATCAACCACGAAGCACGGTGAGGGCAGCCGCGCCAGGTCCAGCTTGCTGAAATCGGTAAACTGCACCGGGGCTACAGGTCCTTGCCCTTTACCAGCTCAAGGCTGAACGCGGGATCGAGCTCCACCGCTTTCCATGGCAGGCCATAGCGATTCATGTCTTCCATGAAAGGATCGGGATCGCACTGCTCGATATTCCATACCCCCGGCTCACGCCACTTGCCTTCCATGATCATCTTCGCACCTATCATCGCGGGGACGCCGGTGGTGTAGGAGATCGCCTGTGACTGCACTTCCTGGTAACACGCCTGGTGGTCGCAGATGTTGTAGAGGTACATCACTTTCTCCTTGCCATCCTTGAGACCACGCACGACACAGCCTATACAGGTCTTGCCCTTGGTGCGCGGACCCAGGCTGGACGGATCGGGCAGTAGCCGCGCGAGGAACTGGATTGGCACAATCTGCTGGCCCTGGTACTCGACGGGCTCGATGCCGGTCATGCCGACATTGCCCAGCACCTCGAGGTGTTTCAGGTAGTTGTCGGAAAAACTCATCCAGAACTGTGCCCGCCGCAGGCCGGGGAAATTCTTGCTCAGCGACTCGAGCTCCTCGTGGTACATGCGGTATATATTGAACGCGCCTACCCCCTCGGGGCATTCGAACCGGGCCATCTTGGTCATGGGCGGGGTGCTTACAAACTGGCCGTTTTCCCAGTGCCGGCATTCCGCAGTGACTTCCCGAATATTGATCTCGGGGTTGAAATTGGTTGCAAAGGGGTAACCGTGATCTCCACCATTGACGTCGATTATGTCGAGTTCGTGGATTTCGTCGAAGTAGTGCTTGGCGAGATAGGCCGTGAACATATTGGTGGCGCCGGGGTCAAAGCCGCTGCCAAGCAGGGCGGTCAGTCCGGCGTCCCTGAACCTGTCCTGGTAGGCCCATTGCCATTTGTATTCAAACTTGGCGGTGTCCTTGGGTTCGTAGTTGGCGGTATCGAGGTAGTGCACGCCGGCCTCGAGGCAGGCATCCATTATTGTCAGGTCCTGGTAAGGCAGTGCCACGTTGATCACCAGTAGTGGCTGCTCTTTCTTCAGCAGGGCGGCCAGTTCGGCGACATTGTCCGCGTCTACCTGGGCTGTTCGTATCGGGCGCTGTAGCTGACTCGCGATAGCCTTGCATTTTTCCTCGTTGCGGCTTGCCAGTACGATATCCGGGAAAACATCGGGCAGCTGGGCGCACTTGTGCGTCACCACGCCACCGACACCGCCGGCCCCAATAATCATTACCTTGGACATGACTAGACTCCCTATCGTGTCAGCGATCAGTGATTTTCAAAGTAGGTATAACCGTGCAGGCTCTCCCGGAAAGCTTGCACTATCTGGCTGCGCTGGGCAACGCTGATCTTGCCATCGCGGACGGCCTTTTCAGCAACCAGGCGGAAATTCTCCTGCAGTTGCTTGGGTTCGTACTCAACATAGCTCAATACGTCCGCGATACTGTCGCCCTGGAATTCCCGTGCGAATTCAAAACTGCCGTCGGGATTTACGGAAACATTGACCACGTTGGTATCGCCAAACAGGTTGTGCAGGTCGCCGAGGGTTTCCTGGTAAGCGCCAACCAGGAATACGCCGAGGTAGTACTCCTGCCCCGGTGTAAACTTGTGCAGTGGGAGGACATTGCGCTCACCTTCCGGGGTGGAGAAGCGATCGATCTTGCCGTCGCAGTCGCAGGTGAGGTCGGCCAGTATCGCTGAGCGCTCCGGTTTTTCGTCCAGGCGATGAATTGGCATGATGGGGAACAACTGGTCAATCGCCCAGATGTCCGGGAGCGACTGGAACAGGCTGAAATTGCCGTAATAGATGTCCGAAAGTTGTTCCTGCAGATCCTGCAGCTCTGGCGGTACCCGCTTCAGTTGCGGCAGCATCGCGGCGATGCGATGCACTACCTGGAGAAAAACATTTTCCGCCATGGCCCGCTCGCGCAGGCTGGCCGTACCGTGGTGAAACAGCTCCCTGAGCTCATCGCGATAGAACAGTGCGTCGTTATAGCATTCCTGGAAATTCTCTGTCGAAAGCCGGGCCTGTATGTCGTACAGGTTTTTAAGCGTCTCGACACAGTCTTCCGGCGGCTCTTCCTCGGCACTGGTCGGCTGGGTATTGCTGACATTCAGGATGTTGAACAGCAGCATGGAGGAGTAGGCCACGGTCGCACGGCCGGACTCGGAGATGATGACCGGGTGACCGATATCCAGCGGGTCGAGTGTCTCGCAGATACTCTCCACGATGTTGGCGCAGTATTCGTCCAGGCGATAGTTCATGCTGTGCGTACTGTTGGTGCGGGCACCTTCATAATCCACCGCCAGGCCGCCGCCCAGGTCGATGTGACCCATCGGCGCGCCTTCCTGCACGAGACCGGCATAGAACCTGCAAGCTTCCAGTACACCGCTGCGCACATTGCGGATATTGGGGATCTGCGAGCCCAGGTGACAGTGCAGCAACCGCAGGCAGTGCAACATGCCCGCATCGCGTAAACCGTCTACCAGGCGCATCAGCGCCGCGGTGGAAAGGCCAAAGATAGAGCGGTCACCACTGTCCTGGCTCCAGTAGCCATCAACTGCAACCGTTGTCTTGATACGCACGCCAATCAGGGGCTCGATGCCCAGCGCCTTGCTGCGCTCGACAATAATAGGCAGCTCCGACAGTGATTCCACCACGAAAAAGCACGGAATGCCCATTTGCACGGCGTACAGGCCAAGCTCGATAAATTCCGCATCTTTATAGCCGTTGCAAATAATCAGGCCGTCGGAATCGCGCAACTGGGACATCGCGATAATAAGCTCCGCCTTGCTGCCGGCTTCAAAACCGTGGTTGAAGCGGCGCCCGTAATCGGCAATTTCCTCCACCACGTGACACTGCTGGTTTACCTTTATAGGATAGACGCCGCGGTAACAGTTTTTATAACCGCCATCGGCTATGGCCCTGGCGAAAGACTGGTTCAGTACCTCCACACGGTGGTCGAGCAGATTGCGGATGCGCAGTATCGCGGGCATGTGAAGCCCCCGCTCGTGCATGCCACTGACGATATCCATGATGGACACCTTTACCGGCTTGCCATCGAACTCAACATTTACCTGCACCTGACCGTCGCCGGATACGCCGAAGTAACCGGCGCCCCAGGCGTTGATGCCATAGAGCTGGGCACTGAGCGAACTGTCCCAGTCCTGGCTGGCCGTGTCCTGTAGCGGGTAGTCTGTCGGGGGAGGGGTCATAGGGTATCCTTAATAGCCAGACCGACACCTGCCACAGCGGTGGCGGGTATCGGGAGTTTGCAGCCGGGCCTGAGTCAAGTTACAGGTCTCGCCGCTTTGCTGTGCGGCTATCGCAGCACTCAGACAATGCGTTTCATGGCGGTCATGTACCCGCGCAGGGTTTTGCCGACAATTTCCACAGGGTGGGCGCGAATAGCCTCGTTGACCGCGATCAGCTCGGCGTTATCGACACCGTTGTCGCCCTCGATCCCGCGCCCGATGACATCGGTGTCAACCTTGCTCATAAAATCGGCCAACAGGGGGCGGCAGGCATGGTCGAACAGGTAGCAACCGTACTCTGCGGTGTCTGAAATCACAACATTCATTTCGTAAAGTTTTTTACGTGCGATGGTGTTGGCGATAAGCGGTGTTTCGTGAAGTGACTCGTAGTAGGCGGACTCGTCGATGATGCCCGCGGAAACCATGGTTTCGAAAGCCAGCTCCACGCCTGCCTTGATCATGGCGACCAGCAGGATGCCGTGGTCGTAATATTCCTGCTCGGTGATCTGGGTGGATGTATTACCGGCTTTCTCAAAGGCGGTCTCGGCAGTCGCCGCGCGCCATTTCAGCAGGTTGGCATCGTCGTTGGCCCAGTCTTCCATCATTGTTTTGGAGAAGTGCCCGGTCATGATGTCATCCTGGTGCTTTTCGTACAGCGGACGCATGATGCCCTTGAGTTCCTCGGCCAGGTGGAAGGCGCGGATCTTGGCGGGGTTGGACAGGCGGTCCATCATATTGGTGATGCCGCCGTACTTCAGGCCCTCGGTAACGGTTTCCCAGCCATACTGGATCAGCTTCGACGCGTAGCCGGGCTCGATGCCCTTCTCGACCATTTTGTCGAAGCACAGTATGGCCCCGGTCTGCAGCATGCCGCACAGAATGGTCTGCTCACCCATGAGGTCGGATTTGACCTCGGCGATAAAGGAAGATTGAAGTACCCCGGCGCGGTGACCGCCGGTGCCGGCGGCATAGGCCTTGGCCAGCTCCAGGCCCTCGCCTTTCGGGTCGTTTTCGGTGTGCACCGCGATCAGGGTCGGTACGCCGAATCCACGCTTGTACTCCTCGCGTACCTCGGTACCGGGGCACTTGGGCGCGACCATGATAACCGTGAGGTCATCGCGGATCTTCATGCCTTCCTCCACGATATTGAAACCGTGGGAGTAGGCCAGGCAGGCGCCCTTTTTCATCAGCGGCATAATCTGGTTGACCACGCTGGTGTGCTGCTTGTCAGGTGTCAGGTTCAGTACCATGTCCGCGCCCGGGATCAATTCCTCGTAGGTGCCCACGGTAAAGCCGTTCTCTGTGGCGTTTTTCCATGACTGGCGCTTTTCGGCGATGGCGCTGTCGCGCAGGGTGTAGGAGACGTCGAGGCCGCTGTCACGCAGGTTGAGGCCCTGGTTGAGGCCCTGTGCACCGCAGCCGACGATAACCATTTTTTTGCCACGAATCTTGTCGACGCCATCGGCAAACTCCGAGCTGTCCATAAAACGGCATTTGCCCAGCTGTTGTAGTTGCAGGCGCAATGGCAGGGTATTGAAGTAGTTTTGTCCCATGGTGTTTGTCCTCAGGTAGGGGGTGTGCGAATTGAGGGCGCCACCATACGTGAATGCAGGTCTTGCGTAAAACGCTATATTGGTAATACTGTATTGCGTTATACGCAATTAGAGATGTGTTATGGATACCCGGTCGCTATCTGTTTTCCTGTCTGTGGCTGACACCCTGAATTTCAGTCGCAGCGGCGAATTGTTGCATATGAGTGTGTCGGCGGTGAGCAGGACCATACAGCGGCTTGAGGATGAGCTGGGGCAGTCGCTGCTGGAGAGAGACAACCGCAGTGTGCGCCTGACCGGAGCGGGTCGGGAGTTTCGTGAGTATGCCAGGCGCTCGGTGACCGAGTGGCAGCAATTGCGCCGCAAGCTCGGCAGCGAGGAACAGCTGGCGGGGGAGGTCAGCCTGTACTGCTCCGTCACTGCGACCTACAGCGTATTGGCCCCCATACTGGAGGCATTCCGGTCCGCGCATCCTGCCGTGGAGATCATGATGCATACGGGCGACCAGGCCGACGGCATCAATCGCGTGCTGGAAGGCCAGGACGATGTGGCGGTCAGCGGGCGCCCTGTGCAGCTTCCGCAAAGGCTGGAATTCCTTCCCTTGCTGGAGTCTCCCCTGCAGTTCCTTGCGCCGACGGCCGACTGCGCGGTGCGCCAGATGGTGGTCGCGGGCGAGGCCTCACCCGGGGGGCTGGACTGGGGTGGCATACCCTTTATTGTCCCGGAGCGGGGCATAACCAAGGAGATACTCGATGCCTGGCTGCGCAAGCGGGGAATTCGCCCGCGGGTCTACGCCCAGGTGGCCGGGCACGAGGCGATTGTCGCCATGGTGAGCCTGGGCCTGGGTATCGGGGTCGCGCCCCAACTGGTGGTGCAGGCCAGTGGAATGGCCGGTAGTGTCAGCCCCATACCGGTACCCGACGGCCTGCCTCCCCTGGGGATCGGGCTATGCAGCCTCAAGCGACGGTTGTCGAGCCCACTGGTGAAATCCCTGTGGGATGTGGCGGGGCAGACCTATGCCGCGGTGGTTTGATAGTATAGGCGGGCATTTTTATTTGGGTGGGACATATGGGTAAGCCGGATCTGGGTGATGCTACGCAGGAAACCCCTGGGGAAACAGGCAAGGATGGGGTGGAACAGGGTGCCCGCGCGCCGACCCTGGACCTGCTGGTGGATGAGCACGAGGAAGAAGAGTCGGTCAATGGGCGGACGGTGCGGCAACGGGGTATCTACCTGTTGCCCAACCTGTTTACCACCGGCGCGCTCTTTGCCGGGTTTTACGCCATCATCGCGGCCATGCGTGGTAATTATGAAGCGGCCCCCATGGCCATTTTCGTGGCCATGGTTTTCGATGGGCTCGACGGCCGTGTGGCCCGCCTCACCAATACCTCCAGCAAGTTCGGCGCTGAATATGACAGCCTGTCGGACATGGTGTCTTTCGGCGTAGCGCCGGCGCTGGTGGTATTCAGCTGGGCGCTTGGAGAGCTTGGCAAGTTTGGCTGGAGCGTGGCTTTTATCTATGTCGCGTGCGCTGCACTGCGACTGGCGCGCTTCAATACCCAGATTGATACCGCGGACAAACAGTATTTTACCGGCCTGGCGAGCCCCGCCGCCGCCAGCATCATCGCCAGTGCCGTCTGGGTTTGCCATGACGCGGGCTGGGTGGGTGACGGCCTGCCGCTTGAGCTGGCCATTCTCGTTGGGATCCTCACCGCCGTTGTCGGCTTCCTGATGATTGCCAATTTTCCCTATTACAGCTTCAAGGGTATCGATTTCCGCAGCCGGGTGCCTTTTGTCGTTATGATTGCCATGGTACTGGTGTTTGGTCTCGTCACCGTGGACCCACCCCGAATCCTGCTGCTTGCCTTTATCGCCTACGCGGCGTCCGGGCCCGTAACGCAGTTCCTCAAGTGGCGCAGGCAGCGGCTTTCGTGACTCTCATCGCGTCACTCCCCCTGTCAGCTGGTGTCGCCCAGGGTGTTTCCGGGTGGTGGCCGGCCCGCCCTTTTCGCAAGCGTTCTGGTTGATATTTGTACAGCCCTGGCGCCCCTCCGAAAAACCCTGAAATATTTATTTAAAAGCTCTTGCAGGGCGAGGTTCGATCCGTATAATGCGCTCCTCGGTCGGGGGCAACCCCCTGGATCGTATCCTGCCCCTGGCGGTCAGGTGTTATTTAACAGTCAAATGAAGACAGATGTGTGGGCACTTGTTGGGATAGTTGTCACGACTATTCAGACACAACAAGTGACTCATTAATTCA
>JAHEBM010000094.1 GCA_024642245.1 Haliea sp. | reverse complement strand
GACTGCCTGCACCATATCGGCGGCCACCACGTCGGGCTTACAGCCCTCTTTCTGGTAGTACTCGCGCATCGTCTCCAGGGTGCTGTCGGGCACGCTTGGCGCCACACCCAGCGCACTGCGCACGATATTCGTATTGATCACGCCGGGACACACCGTGCTGATATGCACGTTGCTGTCCGCCAGTTCCATCTTCAGGCCCTCGGTCCAGATACTGACCGCACCCTTGGAGGCGGCGTAGGCGCCCATGGAGGGCGAGGGAAAGTTGCCCGCGGACGAGGACACATTAAGCAGGTTCCTCGGCCCCCCCGCCGCTATCATCATCGGCAGGAAAAAGTAGCAGCCGTGCACCACGCCCATGACGTTGACTTTCAGGATGCGCTGCCAGTGATCCAGGTCGCTGTGCAGGAACAGCCCAAGGTAGCCGATACCCGCGTTATTGATCACCACGTGGGGGGCGCCAAAGCGCTCTCCCACCGCCTCGGCGAAGGCTTTCATCGCCGCCTCGTCGGAGACGTCCACCGCGTAGGGCATGCAGGCCACACCCAGCGCCTCGATCTCCCTGCTGACCGGTTCCAGCGCCGCTGCCTGCAGGTCGGCGGCCACGATGTTGGCGCCCTCGCGGGCAAATGCCAGCGCTGTGGCCCGGCCTATACCGGACGCGGCGCCGGTCACCACGACGACCTTGCCCTTGAAATCTCTGATTGCCATGATCTTTTCCCGTTCAGTTCATGCGGCGCGGGCCGTCTCACCGGCACTGCGCTCCGCGTAGGATTTAAGCCCGTCTTTGAGCATTCCGTCGAGCATCTTCTGCATCACCGGGCGCAGCACGGCGCCCAGCAGGGGGTAGCGGCTGCGAAAACAAATCGACCAGCGCACCTCGCAGCCGCCGTTGACGCGCTCCAACCTGATCTCGCCCTGGTGATAGATTACCGGTCCGCCCTCGATCACCCGGTAGCGAATGCAGCGGCCCGGTTCGATCCCGGTTATCTGCTCGATGATTCTGCCAGGCTTGCCCTCCATCAAGCGCTGGGAGCCGACCCCGTCGGGTTCGGTGAATCCGTCGTGGATCCGATGCACGGCATCGAATCCGCACCACCGGGACATCGAATTCTGGTCACTGAGGATGGCCCAGACCTGTTCCACGGGTGCGGCTATCGTGACGGCGCCGTCAACGCGCCGGTTGTCGGGCTGCGGGCGTTTGTTGCGCGGCGAGATCGGTTCGAAACCGTATTTTGTATCCCGCGAGCCCGGAGTAACCCACATGATTTCCACCGAGAACCCGATCTGGTCGTTCATGTAAACGACACCGCCCTTATCGAAGTGAAACGGTTTCCGGTTGGGCCTGGCGCCGAAGTCGATGGCCCGCTGGTACACGCTGTTGTGCTGCTCCCTGCTGCGCTGGCCATAGGCGATATTGAGGATACCCTGGTCGCAGATGCGGTAGCCCTTTGGCCACGGCTTGCCCACCGGGTCCAGGTACTGCACCACTTCCATCAGGATGTCGCCGCAGCGGAACACCGCGCGCTTGCAGCTGGCGCCCGCCAGGCCCCACAGCGATTCGTGCTCCGGGGTATGCAGGTCGATCTGTTGCGGGCCCTTGCCGTTTATCGCCGTGAGATAGGCCACCGATGCCTCGAAGTTCGGCGTCGACAGGGTGACCGAACGCACCGCCACCTGGCAACCCGCACGTTCGCTGCCCTCTGGCTGCGGCAGCGGATCCTCCTCCATGATCTCCACGTACACACCGTCAGGGCTGCGCACGCAAACCCTGCGCTGCCCGGCGGGACCGCCGGGAGCAGTGAGCGGCTCCCTGCCGAGACCAACGAGTCTGGCCAGGGTGGCGTCAAAGTCATGGACATGCACCCCGATACGGGTATAGCCGGTGTCACAGGGCCGATAGTCCGCGGGCATCAGCTTTGCAATAGGCCGCTTGAACTGGAACAGCTCGAGCTGGAACCAGCTGTTGCGACCCACGGCCCACCAGGCGTAGGACGCGGCGCCGGGAATACCCATTACCCGGCCGGCGATCGGTCCGCTCATCAGTAAAGCGCTGCCGCCGGCGGGCAGAAAGCCCAGGCCGTCGACGAAAAATTCCTCGGCGCGCCGCAGGTCGATCACCGAAAAGGCAATCTGGTTGAGCCCGGGGCAAAACGGTGCCGCGGTCACGACTTGCCGCCAAAAGCCTGCTCAAGGCTTGCATGGCGCAGCTTGCGAGCCACCCGGCGCCAGCAGAAAAACAGATACAGTACCAGCAGCAGCCCCCCGACCAGCCAGCGCAGGTCCGGTACCACGATCTCGGCATCCACCGGGATCAGCACCAACTCCATCGCTGCCATCTTGTAGGGAATGGTGGGGCCGTAGGCCGGGTCGGCCATAAACTCGATAAAGGCGCGCCGGTTGGGTGCGCGCATCACCACCACCCGCTCCCACTCGTTGCTGTCCACGGCATCCGAGGCGGTGAGGCTGGTGGCCTGGGCATCGCCACCGAGCAGCGGATATTCGCCGCGCTTCAGCGCCAGTGGGGCGACCAGGCTCTCGTAGTAAGCATTGGCCTCGGCCGGACTACCGTCGAACTCGATCTGTGGCGGCAATTCACCCAGGCTCTCACGGTAGCGCATCAGGTTGACCAGCAGTACCGGCCGGCCGTCGTCGGCGGCAGCCCAGTCCCGCACCCGCTCGATAAAGGCCGTTTTTTCGGACCGGCTCATCACGGTGTGCTGTTCCAGCTGGGCCGCGTAGGCGTCGATTTCCTGCGCTGTCAGTGGCCCCTGCCACAGTGACGGTGTCTGCCAGAGAAAAAAGACAAGGAATATAGCCAACAGAACAGCACCCAGGGCAAGGTTGGCAAACCGATCCTTAACCGCCTCCAGGGCCGACTGGCTCGCCACCTGGCGGCCCGGGGCCTCTTCCAGTTCAATCACGTTGCCAAAGGGATCGCGGCCGTACACCGTCCGCAGGCCGGGACCCAGCTTGACCGGCTCGCCGATGAAAGCCATGCCGGCCTTGCGCAGGCGCTCATATTCCACGTCGATATCGGTCACCGCCAGGCAGATGTGGGTGTAACCGTGATCGATGACCGGGCGTTCCGGATCCTGCTTGCGCGGGTCATCCCCCTTGAATTCAAATATCTCCAGCACCAGGTTGGCGCAGCGCAGGTGCACGGCGTCGGCGGCAATGGGGTCCAGGCCGGTCACCCGGCCGGCGGTGCGCGCGGTATCGCTGTCCGCCTTCCAGGACATGGCTGCAACCTGCCTGAAACCCAGCAGGTCGCGGTAGAACGCCAGCGCCTGGTCCAGCGAGGGCACCGACAGGGCGATGTGGTTGATACCCAGAATCATTGCAGATACTCCAACAGGATGGGATTGAATTGGTCGGCGCCGCTCAATTGCAGCCAGTGGTTGGCACCCTCGATACGCACGTAGCGGAAGGTGCCGTCGACAAAGCGGGCGGACTCGCGCATCTGCCCCTCGGCCAGGAACCAGTCACCGCTGCTCCACACGCCGAGTACCGGCACCCGGGCATCGGGTGCACGGCCGGAAAGGAACAGGGCGGTGTTGGCGCGGTAGTAGTTCAGGCCGGCCTGCAGGCGCCCGGGTCGGGATTGCTGTGACTGCCACTCCCGCTGCTCCTCGGGGTATCCCGTCATCAGCCGAAACCCCAGCCAGTTGAAGCTGCGCAATATCAGCTCAGGCAGCCAGGGCAGCTGGAACAACAGGGTGTAATACCCCTTGAGCTTCTGCACCAGGCCGCCGCGACGATAGGCATTGGGATGACCGGTAGACAGGGCGACAAAGCGATTCACCCGTTCGGGGTGATCGATGGCCAGCTGCCAGCTGATGGCAGCGCCCCAGTCGTGGGCCACCAAACGAACGTTGTCGATCTCCAGCGCATCCAGCAGCGCGACCAGGTCAGCCACCAGGTTGTCGATACGGTAGTCCCTGCGGCTGGGCGACAGGTCCGTTTCGCCACAGCCACGGGTATCCGGTGCAATCACCCGGTAGCCCGCGGCAACCAGCGCCGGGATCTGGCGACGCCAGACCCGGTGGGTGTCGGGGTAGCCGTGCACCAGCAGGACGTCGGGTCCTTCCCCGGTTATCACCACGTTCATATTGATGCCGTTGACCTGAATCTTGCGCGCCGGGTAGTCCATGGATGCTCCTCTCAATTATCCCGCCGGCTATGCCAGCACCAGCACGTAGTCACGACGTTGCAGCGGGCGCGCCAGGGCGACCGCCATGACCCACTCCCCGCCCGTCCGCTTGAGCAATGCGGCCAGCGCCTCAGCCGATTTGCCCACCAGGCCCATCGCATGAGAGGCCGCCTTGTCAAAATGCCAAACCGTGTGCGGCGCGCTGGCCCGCCGGATAAGGCAACCGCGCAGCTCGTATTCGATGGGCCCCAGGGTCGGGTGCACCGTGCGCTGGCCGTCATGCGCCACCAGGTCGCCCGCCAGCCTGTCTGGCTGCGCGGTGACCCAGGTGTTGTAGCACACGGTGTTGGCGAGAATCTCGGGCCGCCAGTCCCGGAACATGATTTTCAGCACCGCTTCCAGAGTGGGCGCTATGCTGTCGCCGGGGAAGTACGCTTCGGCCTGCTCAGGGAACTCGCCGTCGGCAATCGCGGCCAGATTCATCCGTTCGGTCCAGCGATAGACATTGGGCGCCTTGTTCTTCATCAGCGTGGCCGGCACCGGGTCGCGTGCCAGGTGCGCGTACAGCGGCGCCATCAGGCCGCAGTCGGCAATACTCGGGCGACCGCCGAGAATATAGGGATAGTGCTGGAAGTGAATATCCAGCGCATCGAGCAGCTCGAGATAGCCGCTCTCCACTGTCGCCAGCGTGTCGGGAGTTACCCCGAGCACCGGCAGGAAGCCGTTGAAGTAGTTCATCAGCTTGAGTCCGGCGGCCAGGCGGGCCTCACGGTCCGGCCCAGCGTGTACGCCGCGGCCGAACTCGGCGCGCAGGAAGTGCTCCTGCTGGTCCCGGTAGGTCCAGCGATAGGACATCGCCGCCGGCAGCAGGCTCTCCGAGCCGAAGGCCTCGATCAACCAGGCGATGGCGCGTTGCACGGGCGTTTCGGGGATCATGAGGGGAAACGTCGACAGCGACTCGAAGTAGTCGATCATGTCGGTCGTATCCTGCAGGGTGCGGCCGTCCACTGTCTCGATGACCGGTGCGACCATGAGCCGTATATGGGGTTTGACCTCATCGCGAAAGCGCGGGTTGGGGGGACACATTTCCCTGAACGGTATGCCCTTCTTGATCAGGTAGGCGCGGATTTTCCCGGTGTACAGGGAGTGCGGTGTGCCCCAGAGCGTATGGCTTGCTGTGGTAGAGAAGGTCATGATTCGCCTCGTTGCGATACTGGATGGGTGGATCAATGCCGCAATTCAAATTTGTGTCCGTGACGTATTTTAAGATCGGGGGACCGCGTGGGTGCTGACATTTGCTGCCAAACCGGTGGCACTTTCTGTCGGCTTTGAGCATCGGCCCGGACGAGCGATCCTGCGCTGGTGCTACCCCCTGGGGTACTGCCAGCGGATGACCGCATCCAGCAGGCGGTCGCTCAAGTGCTTGCCGGCATACCAGGTCATGTCCAACGGATAGCGGGTGCGCGGCCTGGGCGATTCCAGGGCCCTGGTAATCGCCTGTGGTACCACCTCGATCGGCTTGCCACCCTTGAGTTGCCGCTCGAACAACGCCGGCATCTGTTCGAGCAGCTTTGCGTAGTCTGTATCGGCAAAGCGCTCGAGGTCTGCCCCACTCGGTGTCTTGTCCCAGATGGAAGTGCGGATCGACCCGGGTTCTATTGCAATCACGTGGATTCCGTAGCGCTGCAGCTCGCGGCGCAGGGCGTCGTTGAGTGCCTCCAGGGCATACTTCGATGCAGCGTACACCCCCAGCATCGGGAAGGTCATATTACCGCTGGTGGAACTGATATTGATGACCCTGCCGGACTTACCCTTGTCTGCGCTACCACCCTTTAGCAACGGTAGAAAGGCCTGGGTAACAGCCATCGCACCGAACACGTTGATCTCAAACGCCTCTCGCATTTCCTGGATAGGGGTATGTTCCAACGGACCCATAGGCGCCACCCCGGCGTTATTCACCAGGCCGCCCAGCACGGCGCCGCCCAGCTCCTGAGTGACCAACTGCGCAGCAGCGCCGACCGCGTCGTGATCGGTCACATCGAACAGCAGGGGCACGAAGTGGTCCGATTGGAGGATCGCGCTGACATGTTCGGCATCCTCGCGCCTGCGCACGCTGCCGTATACCCGGTAGCCGTGCGAGAGCAGGTGCTGCGCGGTGGCCAGGCCGAAACCGCTGGACACGCCGGTAATGACAACCGACTTACTCATCGATCGCCACCCCGGTAACCAGTTCGCGATCCTGGTCGGACAGCATCCGCGTGATCACCTCGCGATCGCTGGCCCCGCCCTCAGGGTCGACGCAGATAAACGAGGGCACCCCGTCCTCGATAGCGTATGACGGCAGGTTGGACTGGCTGGAGCAGGCCTGGCCGTCGGAGGTGAACTCCCAGTCGCGCAACCAGGTCACCCGGGTCGGACTGGCATAGGTGATGAAGGTTTCTGTTGCCGGCACGAAGCGGAACCAGCGGTCCGACATGTTGGAAGTGATCCACACATCACCGGTATCGGGATGCACGTTGAGCGCATAGGGAACCTCGTACTCATCCGGCGCCAGCAGCGGCAGCTTGTAGGTTTTGAACTCGTTGGCAGCAGGGTCGTAACGCATCAGGCCGCTGTCGTCAAAAGCCGGAATCCACAACACGCCATGGGCAT
>JAHEBM010000048.1 GCA_024642245.1 Haliea sp. | reverse complement strand
GGTCGATCTTGCTGGTGCCGGTGCTGGTGCGCGGGAAACGCTGTAAGTGCGCAAAGCGCACCTGCTCAAATTGCGCGAACTCGTGCCCGAGGTTCATCAGCGCCGACTTTTCCGGCGGTTGCTGGGACTCCAGCGCGATAATCACTTCTTCCTCCCCGGCGTCGTTGAGCCCGGAAAACAGGCAGACGGCGCTCACTCCCAGGATCGCCTGGATCTTGTGCTCCATGGGTGCCACCGCGATTTTCTGGCCCTTGAGGTTCATCACGTCCGTGCTGCGCCCAAGTATGCGTATCCTGCCATCATCTCGCTCCACCGCCATATCCCCGGGATAGAAACAGCCGTCCCGGAACGCTTTCCGTGTTGCTTCAGGATCATCCATGTAGCAAGAACAATCGAGCTCTGTCAGGCGTATCCGTAGCATGCCTTCTTTTCCAGTGGGGCATATGACGCCGGATTCATCGACGATTTCCACGATCCGGTCCCCGGTTGGAGCGAGCCAGTGCAGGTCCTCCAGGTTGGTAACTTTCGAATTCAGCATGCCCAGGTTGATTTCGGTCGAGCCGTACTGGTTTTCCAGGTTTTTTGTCAACCGGGTTAAAATGCGCTCTGCAGATTTGTGCGAAATAAATCCGGCACCGACCACCAGTCCAAACTCCATCAATGGAGACGGGGCTGGTGATTCATCCAATGAGGACAGAAACTGCTCCACCATATCGGGGATCATGACCGAACGGGTATTCCCGGCCCCCTTAAAGAACCTGGGCCAATCGGAGCGTTGATCCAGGATGACGCAGGCTCCCGCGTCCCATACGGATTGCGGCACTTTGTAACCGGCCGCCGTCCACAAGCCAAAATTGATGCCGTGATACATTTTCCCCGGTGAATAAAGATTCCTCTTGGCTATCTCCTTATCCCTTAGCGACTGGAGGTGCCCGGATAAAAACAGCTTTTTATAGTTACCCGTCGTTCCGGAAGTGTAGAGGATATGACCGCCCTGCTTGAAAGCGGGAGTCCCGCCCGGGTTGCTGGGGGTATAGGAAGGGTTCGGGACCTGGATGATCCTGGTCTGCGGGTGCGATTTGACCCCGGCTGCTTGTTGCGACAAATCGCGCACGGTGCTTACAACAATGGGTGCACCTTTTATCCCAAGTGTTTGCGCGAACTCTATGGACTTGGCGCAGACGGTGGTCAGGCCAAGTGCCTGCAGTGCAAAAACGACTGTCCAGCTATCGAGCAGGTTTTCGACGATCACGATTGCGGTCTGTGCCTCGGGCAGCGCTTGCGTCTCGAGATAGCGACGGGTGGTTTCAATCGCGCCGGAAAATTCGGCGTAGCTTACTGCGACGCCATTATGTATCACGGCGTTTGCTTCGGGCTGTTTGCGAGCCCAGCTGACTATACTTTCTGCACTCAATGGCTTGGTCCGGATAACAAGTGACTCATATTACACCGGGTCAACCTGAGCCGACGTGACAGGAGGCCCGGAGGAATGCCCGGTATCGCGTGATGTGCGGTCCCGGGGCATGGCGAGTCACCTGCTACCCGAGCGGTCGACGCTTGCGCATCATCACGCCATCAATATTAGCATAGGGAGTCCATTTAGGTGCGCTAGAACTGCGGCGCACCCCCGTGCGCTCCCAGGTAGTGTGAACTCAGGTTGGGCCTTGTCGCCAGTTGATCGTTGATCTCGTAGATGCGCTCGTAGTTGGTGTCCTTGATCAGCCACTTGCCATCCACCTTGAGGTAGCGGTCCCAGTACAGGGCCGTGCCCCTTGTGCGGGCGTTGTGGTTGAGAATCCACATATTGTCTTCCAGGTACCAGATGGCCGTGGCCTCGGTTTCACTCAGCATCTGGATTTCGGGATGATGGGCGTTGTGCTGCCCGACGGCCTCGCTGCTGAAGGAGGCGCCGATATTGTTCACGTAGTCCTGCCTGCCCTGTACTTTCCATTCGTAGGTACCGCCGACGAAGTGCACGGTGACATCCTCATGGAACAGGGTGGCCAGCTCCTCCAGGTTGGCGGTGTCCACACAGCGGAAATAGGCATACTTGAGTTGCCTTATCGCTTCCATGTCCATCAGGCGCTGGATGTCCTTGCGCAGTTCCTCGATGCCGCCACTGGAAGCTTCCAGGGGCAGTCCTGGTGTGATGCCCAGGTTTTGCTTGTTCAGTGCCTGACGTTCTTTGTTCATGCCGGTCGCTCTCTGGGTTGTTGCGTTTACGGGGCGTGGTGTTTCCCGCGGGTATTTCCCTGTGACATCCTCACAGTTGGCGGTTAGCGGATTGTACCGCCTCCCCCCATCCACTAGAATGCGCGGCCTTTCCTCTCGTCGCATAACAACAAGCTCCTCGCCGATTGGTCCATTTATTTGAGCCGCTGCATTTCCCCAAAGTGCGGATTCACGGCCCTTGCCCGTTGAGAATGCGCTATGTTCGAGTTTCACCCCAGTAAAGTAGCCACGGTAAAAAATGATGTGCTGTCGGGCCTTACCGTAGCACTGGCGCTGGTGCCAGAGGCGGTGGCCTTTGCCTTTGTGGCCGGGGTGGAGCCGCTGGTTGGCCTTTACGCGGCCTTCATGGTCGGCCTTATCACCGCCTGTATCGGCGGCCGCCCGGGCATGATTTCGGGTGCGACAGGTGCCCTGGCTGTGGTGATGGTTACCCTGGTGGCGGACCACGGCGTGCAATACCTGTTTGCCACGGTTGTGCTGATGGGTTTTTTGCAGGTCGCGGCGGGCCTAAGCAAGCTCGGCAAGTTTATCCGCATGGTGCCTCACCCGGTCATGCTGGGCTTCGTAAACGGGCTTGCCATCGTGATTTTCCTGGCCCAGCTCAACCAGTTTGGCATCGAGGGCGAGGCTGGCTGGCTCAGCGGAACGTTCATGCAGGGCTCTATCATCGATGTGGCCTGGCTGGGCGGCAGGCAGCTCTATATGCTGTTGGGCCTGGTGGCCGTCACCATGCTTATCATCCACTTCCTGCCGCGTTTCACCACGGCGCTGCCTTCCTCCCTGGTGGCCATCGTGACTGTGAGCCTGTTGGTTTTCGGTCTTGACCTGGACACCCGGGTGGTCGGCGATATCGCCTCTATAAAGGGCGGTTTGCCGTCGTTCCATATCCCCTCTGTGCCGCTGAATTTCGAAACGTTGTCCATTATTTTTCCCTATGCGGTAGTGCTGGCGGCCATAGGCCTGATCGAATCCCTGCTTACCCTGCGTCTGGTGGATGAAATCACGGAGAGTCGGGGCCACGGTAACCGGGAGTGTGTCGCGCAGGGCGTGGCCAACGCCGCTACCGGCCTCTTTGGTGGTATGGGCGGCTGCGCGATGATCGGCCAGAGTATGATCAACGTGAACTCGGGTGGCCGCGGGCGCCTGTCCGGCATCACCGCGGCACTGTGCCTGTTGCTTTTCATCCTGGTGGCGTCACCGCTGATCGAGCAGATTCCCCTGGCGGCCCTGATCGGGGTCATGTTTATCGTGGTGATCGGCACCTTCGAATGGAGTAGCTTTCGCGTAATCCGCAAGGTACCGCGCAGTGATGCCTTGGTTCTTGTGCTGGTTTCAGCGGTTACCGTGGCCACTGACCTGGCGATGGCGGTGGTGGTGGGCGTGATTGTTTCGGCACTGGTTTTTGCCTGGGAGCATGCCAAGTACATCCGTATCGAGGCGCGCGAGGACCACAAGGGTTCCACCGTGTATGCCGTCACCGGCCCCTTGTTTTTTGGTTCCGTGTCCTCGTTTCTCGAGCGTTTCGATCCGCAGCAGGACAATGACGACGTGGTCATCGACTTCGCCCGTTCCAGGGTTGCGGATCACTCTGGCCTGGAGGCCATAGACACCCTGGCGGATCGCTACCTGAGTGCCGGCAAGACCCTGCACCTGGTGCATCTGAGCGACGAATGCCGGCGCCTGTTGCGGCGTGCCGGCAATCTGGTGGAGGTCAACGTGATCGAGGATCCCAGGTATTTCGTGGCGGATGACGTACTGGGCTAGTGTCGTGCTGCCAATAATCAGGCGTTATTCTACCCGACGGACTTCGCTTTACCCGGCCTGACTGTCGAGGTTCTGTTCGACCGCGTCCAGGAAGCCGTACATATCCACCAGCTTTTCCGAGGCAGGGTCCAGGGTCTTGCCTTTCAGATCGCCGGTGATGATGCCCTGGGATACCGTATCGATAAGCGCCCGCTTGAGCTCAGCGGAATAGTTGGCCAGGGCCTGGTTATCCTCGCGCTGCGCCAGGGTCTCGAGGGCATTTGCCAGGGCGTAGATCAGGGCCGAGGAATTGAAGTGCGCTTCCTTGCCATCGCTATCAAGGTATTTCATGTACAGGTCATGCGCAGTGCCGTGGGGCGCCTCGTACAACATGGTGCCGTCTTTGCTTTCGATAATGGAGCTGGCGGTGGCCAGGCTGCCCCCCAGGGCCGCTGAAATATCGGAAAAAATATCCCCATCCAGGTTCTGTGCCGGGTACAGGGCATTCCTGGGTGGGTCGGTGATCATTTTCTTGAGCTGGCTGGATGGGCGCATGATCATGAAAGACGGTGGCTGCGTGCCGGTTTTCGCCAGCGCATGGCGCACGTCGGTGATTGCCGTGCTGAAGACCTCATCGTATTCCATGTACTCCCGTTTCAGGCCAAAATACACTTCCTTGTTCTTGCGGGAGGCATCCCGGAATACCTGGTTTACCCAGTCGGTAATAGCCTGGAGGTCGTTGGACATCAGCAGCACGGGGTCGCTCTTTTTCACCGGGCGCGCATGTTTTTCTTCACCATCGACGATGACCTTGAGGATTCCATCCTCTTCCATGGGCATATTAAAGCTGCCGTACTGGTCGCCGCCCCCGGCGCTCATGCGCGACAAGGATACGTGGTGTTTGCGCTTGGGGATGCCAAAGCGCTTTAATTCTTCCACCAGCTTGTAAAGCTTCCTGCCGGTGTTGTTGTCCGGCACGCCCCACAGGGCCCGCTGGGGTGGATTGGCCACGATGCGCGCCGCCTGGGCGTCGATCAGCTCATAGAAATAATTGATTCCTGCGCGCGCGAACGGGTCCTTGTATTCGCTGGTGAAGACCGTCTCAATTGTCGTGCGCATAACCCCGTCATAGCCGGGAATGACGGTGTCCTTGAGGCCCAGGTAGGCATCGCGTTTCTCCTGGAGTGCCCGCCTGAAAAAGGCGTGGGCCCAGTCTTTCACGCTGTCGATATCATTGGTGGCCAGCAGCCAGGGGTCGCCCTTGTTGATGGTGCGCCGGTGCAGTTCTACCGGGTCGCCACTGGAGCCGACGAATACCAACTTCACCACACCGGTGGCCTTGGACAGCTCATTATGGCTGTGCTTGATGCCGCCGCCTTCCATGGTCATCACTTCAATATCCCGGCCAACCCAGTCAGGCGGGTTATTCTGCAGGTTGCGGAACTGGATGTCCTCGCGGGTGATGTTACCGCCAATGCCCTTGCGGATGGCGCCGTTGGGCGATTTGGTGGCGAGTTTGTCCAGGCTGGCCTCGACAACGGATGGGTGCTTGGCCAGCAACTCATCGAGCTGCTTGCGGTTTACCGTCATGCCGGCATTCTTGACTCCCACCCCGTGGGTTTTCAACGCGGCGATGGCGTCGCGCACCGCCTGGCCGTTGGTGATAAAGCGGTTTTCGGCAGTCAGGTCGATTTCTACCAATGCGATATCCAGGCGTGCCGATACAAACTGTTCCAGGATGCGCTCAAAGGCAATTTGCGCCATTTCATCGCCGTGCAGGATGACCAGTGGCTTCTCAACCTGAATTTTGCCTTTCATTCCATCTCCCGGATTCGGCGGCCGGTGGCTCGACAATCGAACTGGCCTGCCGTGTGGCGCTGAAAATTAGAGAAGATAGGCGTTATGGGGCAATTATGAAAGCCCGACTTTGGTCGCCGCCGCCCGCGCGATAATCTACACGGGCTGGTGGCAATGGGAACGCCTAGCGCTTCTTGTGGTTTTCCGCGAACCGGATAACCACTTCGCCGGCTGCCAGGGTGATGACCACGCCGGCCAGCACGGGCCACTGCAGGCCATCACCCGGGGTATACATGAACAGTACAATCGAGATGGCGAGCACCGCGAAGCAGACCCAGCTTAGCGCCCGGGCGGTGACCATGCCACCCGGTACCCGGTAGGGGCGCGGATGATCCGGGTCGACGCGGCGCATTTTGATGAAGGTCAGCAGCACGCCCTGGTAGGGCAGCAGGAAAATAACTGCACTGAACGCGAACAGGGACCAGAACAGGTCTTCATTGGAGCCGGCCAGGAAGCCATACAGAACCAGCACGACGGTACTCACGATGCCCATCAGTACGGCGGCGCCTATCGGGGTGCCCAGTTTGGGGTTTTCCAGCGCGAAAATGCGCGGTAGCTCCCCTTCCATGGCGGCCTCGGCCGCCGCCCGGTTGCAGCCCAGGGCCCAGGTCACGCCATTGGAGAAAAAGGTATACAGGGCGCCGACTCCCAGCGCCACTACCAGCGCCTCACCGGCAGGGCTGCCGCCAAAAAACAGGTGCAGGGTGTCAACCAGGCCTTCGACCAGGTTGATATCGCCCGCGGGGATCGCCGCCAGTACCGCCATGGTGCCCAGCAGGTACAGCACGATGATAATCACGCCCGAGATCAGGATGGCGCGTGGAACATCCCGGGCAGGGTCTTTCATCTCGTCGCTGCCGGCGCTGACCAGTTCGAAGCCCAGCATGCCGTAGATGATGGCGGGTATGTACTGCAGGCTGTCGCTCCAGTTGGGTTTGAGTGTCTCCAGGGTGAGCGGGTTGGCCATGCCGTTTTCACCGACGTACAGGTACGCGCCGAGAATAATCGCCAGGAAAATAATGACTTTGAAAATCGCCCCCAGGTTGGGCACCCACTTGCCGATATCCAGCGTGACCACGTTTACCACTACTGCCAGCCAGGTTAGCGCCACGCCAATGGCTATCTGCCAGCCCAATGACAGCTCCGGGAAAAACATCTGCTTGAAAACCCCGGCGAAGAGGATAAAGATCGCCGGGATCCACACCGCGGTATTCACCCAGTAACACCAGGTGGCCCGCGAGGCCCAGCGGCCGCCGAAGCCATCCCTGATCCAGGCGTAGATACCGCCCTGCTCCGGGTAGGCGCAGCCCATTTCCGCGCAGATAAGCGCGAAGGGAACGAAAAATACCAGGCCCAGGAATATCCACCAGAACACGCTGGGCGCGCCGACCGAAGCGGCTGCCGTCAGGGTGTCCAGCAGCAGGATTGCCGATACGGTGAACAGCACCATGTCCCGCTGCCGCAGGGTTTTTTTGTGGTGTATGGTTTCTGCCATTGGCTTGTGCTCCAGGAGGATTTCTTATTCTTTCGAGCTTACGCCTATCATTGCCGTGATGGCACCGGCCAACCCCGACTTTGGCAGACAAAAAGCCCGGCCAATGGCCGGGCTGATTGATGTCGGGTGGCTGTTCAGGCCACCCCGTAGTGATCGGCGGTCTTGTCCAGGGCGATCCCGAGCATATCCACCAGGCTGTCAATTTCTGCCCTGGTGGAGATCAGTGGCGGGGCCATGATCATGGCATCGCCGGTCTGCCGCACCATCAGCCCGCCATTGTTTGCGGTATCACGGCAGAACACGGCACTTTCGGAGGACGGGGCCAGGCGCTCCCGGGAGTGTTTGTCGCGCACCAGTTCCACCGCCGCAAACATGCCGCGGCCGCGTACTTCGCCGACAATACGGTGGTCCTGCAGGGTTCGCAGGCGCTCCTGGAAGTAGGGTGCAATCACCTCGGCGGAGGTCTTGATAATATCGCTGTCGCGCAGGATACGCAGGGTTTCCAGCCCGGCGGCGCAGGCAACCGGGTGGCCGGAGTAAGTCAGGCCATGAGCGAACTCACCCCCGTTGCTGAGCAGTACATTGGCGATCCTGTCCCCCACCATCACGCCTCCCAGGGGGATATAACCGTTGGTAACGCCCTTGGCGAAGGTCAGCAAGTCGGGTTCCAGGTCGTAGGTCTCGCAGCCGAACCATTTGCCCGTGCGACCGAACCCACAGATCACCTCGTCCATAATCAGCAGGATATCGCGCTCCTTGCAGATGCGCTTTATCTCCGGCCAGTAGGTGTCAGGTGGGATGATCACTCCGCCGGAGCCCTGAACCGGCTCGGCGATAAAGGCGGCGACGTTGTCCTGGCCGAGTTCATCGATCTTGGCCTCCAGTTCCCGGGCAACGCGAAGCCCGAATTCATCCGGGCTATCGTCACCCCCCTCGACAAACCAGTGGGGCTGGTTGATATGGTGCACGTAGTCCAGGCCGTTGATCTGGGCGTGCATGGCGCTCATACCGCCCAGTGACGCCGCGGCAATAGTGGAACCATGGTAGGCATTGCGACGACTGATAATGTGTTTCTTTCCAGGCTTGCCCAGCAGGCCATAGTAGCGCTGCACCAGCCGCAGGTTGGTATCGTTGGCCTCGGAACCGGAATTGGTAAAAAACACGTGGTTGAACTGGGGCGGGGTGACCTTTACCAGCGCGCTGGCCAGTTCTACCGCAGGCTCGTTGGAGCATTTGAAAAAGTTGTTATAAAAGGGCAGGTTATCCAGCTGAGTGGAGATCGCGTCCTTTATGCTCTGCTGGCTGTAACCCAGGTTGCAGCACCACAGGCCCGACATACCATCGAGCATTTTGTGACCATCGCTGTCATAGATGTAGATGTGCTCCGCGCGGGAAACGATGCGACCGCCCTTCTTGCTGTAGTCCTGCAGGTCGGTAAAGGGGTGCAGGTGGTGGGCCTGGTCGAGTTGTTGCAAGCGCTGGGTTTCAGCTTTATTGCTCATGGATGGCATCTCTTGATATTTGAATTATGCGGGTGGGGGATCGGGCTACCCTCAAGTGTTATAGCCGATTCATGTCCAGCATCGTTTAATAGTGTGGCATAGTCGCCACGGCAGGGAATTACCCCTAAAGTGGTGTTTTGAAAACGCAAGGCGGGAAACCAGGCAATGGCCGACAACGAACTTCGCTTACAGGCTTTTTTGGACCAACACCCGGATATCGAGATATTCGAAATAGTGTTGCCGGACGTTTGCGGTGGCCTGCGCGGCAAGTGGCTGACTCGTGACAAGATCCACAAGGCGATGGCTGGCGAGTTGAAACTCCCCATGAGCTCCCTGGCATTCGATGTGTGGGGAAGGGACGCGGAAATCCTGGTGTTCGAAACCGGTGATAATGACGGCTTCTGCAAGCCTGATATCAGGACCCTGGCAATCGTACCCTGGGCGCAGCGCCCGACGGCCCAGGTCGTGATCTCCATGATGGAGGTCAGCGGTGAACCCTGCGCCTACGATACGCGCCATATCCTGCAGTCGCTGATGGACCGCTTCAGCGCCCTCGGCTTGACCCCGGTGGTGGCCAGCGAAATGGAGTTCCACCTGTTTCACGACAAACTGGACGACCTGGGCCAACCGGTACATACACAGACCGACTGCGTGGGTGGGCGGCTGGCGGGGGGGCAGACCTACGGCCTGGAGATGATGGAGGGTATGTCGGGCCTGATGCACGACATTCGCGACGCCTGCGTGGCGCAGGGCCTGCCTATAGACACCCTGATCAAGGAATCGGGCCCATCCCAGTATGAAATTAACCTTTACCACAGCCCTGACGCCCTGGTCGCGGCGGACCAGGCGATGATGTTGCAGCGTGCAATCAAGGCGGTGACTCGCAAGCATGGCTTGCGGGCCACATTCATGGCCAAGCCCTTTGGTCACCTGGCTGGCAACGGCATGCACGTGCATTGCAGCCTGCTGGATGGGCAGGGCAACAATGCCTTCGACGACGGCACGGGGAAGGGAAATGCGCTGCTGCAACACGCGGTGGCAGGCTGCCTGGAGGGAATGGCCGACAGCATGCTGCTGTTTGCTCCCAACCTGAATTCCTACCGACGTTTTCAGCACGGTACCTATGCGCCCCTGGCGCCCTGTTGGGGATACGAGAACCGCACGGTCTCCATCCGCATTCCCGCGGATGCGCCGCACGCAACCCGGATCGAGCACAGGGTAGCCGGGGCGGATGCCAATCCCTATCTTGTTATCGCGGCTATTCTGAGTGGCATGTTGCACGGCATCGAGAACAAGTTGCAGGCGCCGCCACCGCTGGAGGGCAATGCCTATGAGTTGCTGGCACCCAGCCTGCCGCGTTATTGGCCGGATGCCCTGGCTCGTTTCGAAAGCTCGGGCTTTGTTCGCGACAACTTTGGCAAGGCGTTCCAGCGTGTGTATTCCGTATTGAAACGCCAGGAAATGGCAGACTTTGACTGCCAGGTTACGCCGCTGGAATACGACGCCTGCCTGTAGGGAAGACGGTCATGACCGACAGCACATTTTCGTTTGAACAGGCTTCCATTTTCTTTGACGTATACAGCTATCTTGGCCTGCCGCTGAGTCGCGACTTTGCCGCCGGGCATATCGATGCGGTGGTGATGGGCGTTCCGTATGACCTGGGTACCAGTGGCCGGGCCGGTGCCCGGGGCGGTCCCAATGCGATACGTCAGGCCAGTGCCAACCTGCGGTGGGAAGAGCGGCGCTGGCCCTGGGATTTTTGCCTGGCCGAACGCCTCAATGTCATCGATTTCGGTGACCTGAACTACATGTACGGCGATAGCGATGACATGGCGTCCAGGGTCGAGGAGCAGGCGGCGCAGATCACAGGGGCAGGCAAAACCCTGGTCAGTTTCGGGGGTGATCACTTCGTAACCCTGCCCCTGCTGCGCGGCCATGCGCGGACACACGGCAAGCTGGCCCTCATCCATTTTGACGCACACACGGATACCTATGGTGACGAGGAAAAATACAGCCACGGCACCATGTTTTACCGTGCCCCGCAGGAAGGCCTGATCGATCCGGCGCGATCAATACAGGTCGGGATAAGAACACAATACGATCAATCCTCTCACCCGTTCCAGGTAGTGGATGCGCACCGGGCCAACGAGTTGCCCGTAGATGACATCGTCGCCGCCATTCGTGCGCGGGTGGGCGACAGCCCGGCCTACCTGACCTTTGATATCGACTGCCTCGATCCCGCTTTTGCACCCGGTACCGGAACGCCGGTGATCGGGGGCATGAGTACCTCCCGCGCCCTGCGTATTCTGCAGGGTATAGCCGACCTCAATATCGTGGGCTTCGATGTGGTGGAAGTGGCCCCGGCTTACGACCATGCCCAGGTCACAGCGTTGGCGGGTGCCACCCTCGCCCTGCAGTTTCTCTACATGCGCGCCAGCAGGCAATAAAAAAGGCGCCACGAGGGCGCCTTGGCAAATACAGCGCTATTCCTTACCAGTCATACCCCATACGAACGCCGAATGTGCGCGGCCGACGCGGTCCGAAGAAGGCGTTGGGTTCCTTGCCACCCAGGTTGTTCTGGCCATCCCAGGTAAACTCGTCCGTCAGGTTCTCCACGTAGGCTTCGGCATACCAGTTATCGCTTGAGGCATAGCCCACGCGTAATGCCATTTCCTGGTAGGCGTCAATTTTCGTTTCATCCAGATCTTCCCAGCCGCCACCGCGCTCGGATTCCCAGATCATCTCGAAGTTGCCGGTGATATCGCCGCCGTCAACCGGGTAGCGGGCGCTGAGTACGAAGGAGCCCGAGAATTCGGGAGCCCAGAAGATGTGGCTGCCTTCACAACCGTCGGGATCGGGCAGGCCACAGGCATCCTGGATATCCGTGGCATCGCTGTTGAGGTAACCCATGGACACGAAGCCGGTAACGTACTGACCCAGGGCAGCGGTCATGGATCCTTCCAGGCCCCAGGCCTCGATCTGGCCGACGTTGGCGATCTGGGAGGCGCCGCTGTCGGTGGTGACCGTGATCTGGAAGTCGGTGTAGTCGTAGTAATAGGCCGTGAGGTCGTACTTGGCATCACCATCGAACAGCGTATCTTTCCAGCCAATTTCGTAGGAGTCGACTTTTTCCGGCTCGACGGAATCCGGCTTGAAGCCCTGGCTGGGGACAATGTCTACTTCACCAATCGGCGAGTTTCCCTGGGGATCATCGGTAAGCGAGAAGGTACCGAAGCCACCGGATTTGAAACCGGCGGTGTAGCTGGCGAAAAGCAGTGCGTCATCGGTGGGGGTCCACTTGGCGATAACGCGCGGGGTCCAGTCATTCCAGGACTGGGTGTCCTCCAGCGGACCATCAGTGGAGTAGCCGAAGGCCCAGTACGGTCCCAGCTCACTCTCGGGGGTGGGTACATCCGTGCTGAATTGCTTCTCATCGTCCGTATAACGAACACCTGCTTCGACCTGGAGCGTTTCGGTGAGCTGGTATGCCAGGTTCAGGTACGCGCCCCAGCCCTCGTATTCTCCCTTGATGCGTGCGGTTTCTTCCAGCAGGCCATTGGCGCTGGGAGTAAAGGAGGAGCCGTAGTAGTTATACAAATCCTGGCAGCCGGAAAAGGTCATGCCGGAGTTGTAGTAATAGCCGTAGTACTGGCAGAAAAAATCTTCTTCCCCGGCAAAGCGGTAATCCGTGGTGATGCTTTCCTTGTAGTAGGAGACCCCGGTATACCAGGAGAACGCATCGGCAGTATCGGAAGTCAGCCGCAGCTCCTGCTGGAAGTAATCACCACTCTGGTCCTGGCGGTAGGTTTCCAGGTTGAGCGCCGTGCCGTCGTAGTCTTCGTTATAGTAGTAATCGTGATCCTTGTAGCCGGTGTTGGACTCCAGGGTGGCGAAGCCGAGATCGTAGTCGATGCGCATGCCCAGGGTGGCGATCTTGGCGTTGTCGTCATCTCCCCCGGCGCGATCCACGTCAACTTCCTCGTTTGAACCCTTGACGTCGATGGGGCCCAGCGCAGCCTCGAGTGTGTCCCATACGTCGCCCTTGGTCACGGCGCGGTAAACGGAACCGGACTGGTTGCGGTTTTCATATTCCGCTGTGGTGTATACCCCGAGCTTGTCGGTTTCAAAGGTGCCCGACCAGCGCATGCCCCAGTTGTTCTTGCTGATGAGATCGTCGGAGGGATAGTTGTTCTTTACGAAGCCGTCCTCGTGGTCGTAGTAGCCGGCCAGGCGCATGGCGAAAGAATCGCTGACGGGGATATTGATGCCGCCCTCTGCCCGGGCAATATCCCGCTCGCCTGCCTGGGCCTGGATGTAACCGTCATCGCTGCCGATTTCCGCCCTGCGGGTATGCACGCTGAAGGCGCCGCCAATGGAGTTGCGACCAAACAGGAAGCCCTGGGGGCCTCGCAGTACCTCGGCCCGGTCCAGGTCATACAGCGTGGTGACCGCTGAACCGTTGCGGCCCTCGTACAGGTCGTTCTTGAAAAATGCCGCTGATGGATCAAGGCCGATACCGAAATCCTGGGTACGGATTCCCCGTACGCTGATCGCATCGATAAAACTGTCCTGGCTGTTGCCGCTGACACCGGGGGCAAAGGCCACCAGGTCCTTGACTGAGGTCAGGTTGGCTTCATTGACGAAGTCTCCGGACAGCGCAGTTATTGCCAAAGGCACGTCCTGAACCGACTCGCTGCGCTTGGTGGCGGTGACAAAAACCTCCTCCAGTGTCTGGGAGGTCGCGGGTATTGCCAGTGCGGAAGCCATGACGGCTGCGGACACAGCGGCTGCTATCGGCTTTCTCCCCCTGGCACCCGCGCGAGGTGTGGGCTCTAAGTTTTTGCTGTTCGTCATCTTTATTCCCCGAGAGTGAGCGTTTTTTTAGGATATTCTGGCTTGCCTGTTTATGGCAAGGCGAACCACTTCCCCGGCGGTGGGAAGGGACTAAGGGGGTAAACTAGCCAATTGGGCCCGCCATTGGTATACCCCTATGGGGTAGACCTTGCCCCTGTCAGGGCTGCTGGTGGACCGGGATTCCGGCGGCTTCCAGCTCCTCTACCATGGGCTGCAGGTGTGATTGGTAGTGACGCCAGCGGCCGATGGAGCGAGTGTGGGCGGGTTCGCGTACCTGTACGGCACTCGCGGTGGAGACCGCGCCTTCCTGCTGGTGGAAGTCCAGGCATGCGGACTCCCAGGGCAGTCCCAGGTAGTCCACCAGTGCGCGGGCGTTGGGCTCCAGGTTGCGGGCTGTCTCTTCGTAGCTGATGTCAAAGAAGCGCCCGGGGAAGCGTTCACGCCAGACCTGCATCAGGCGGTGGTAACGGGCGTGGTGGCGCGCCATCTCGCGCTGGTCATAGCTGTGCAGGTAGGCATCTGCAAAGAGTTGCTTGAAGCCGGCGAAGCAGGCATCCATGGGTTCCCGCACCAGGTGTACGATTTTTGCGTTGGGCAGCGCTTTCAGGATCAATGGGATCATCAGGTAGTTCTGCGGCAGCTTGTCGACGAAACGCGGGGTACTGCCACGCATCTTGCTGGTGGTCTGCAGGTACATGCCGGCTATTTTTGCCGGCTCCAGCTGCTGCGCGGCGGCAAACAGTTCTGCCGAAAAGCGCCGGGGGTTGCGGTAATTGGCCAGGCGTCGCAGGGCCAGGCCCAGCTGCTGCAGCTCCCCGGCCGAATGAACCTGGGAATGGCTGGTGATGATTCGTTCCACCAGGGTAGTGCCGGTGCGCGGCTGCCCCAGCACAAAAATGGGGGAAGAGTCGGGGTTGCCCCTGGCGGGCGAGTCCAGCCATTCGCGCGTATAGCGCTCCTCGAGCAGCTCGAACATGGCGATTTCGGCGTGTTCATCAAACTCCACGGTGGCGCGCCGGGCTGCTGCACCCTGGCTGAAGGCGGCGAAGGCCTCATCCCATTGTTGCAGGTCCTCGCGCTCCTTGCCGATGGCGTACAGATAAAATGCCCGTTCCCGGGGATGCTGGGCATGGCGCCGCTCGAGCGCCTGCATCTGCTCGATATGGGCAGTGTCGGTCGCGCGGGTCGAACTCGACAGTGCCCAGTGCGCCTGGGGGCTATCCGGCTGCAGTTCGATGATTTTACTGAATATGGCATCCGCGGCGTCCGTTTCCCCGTGGTAGACCAGGTTGTTGGCCAGGTTTTGCAGGAACGGCGGGTGGTTCGGGCGCAAGGTATTGGCCCGTCCGTAGAAACTCTGGGCAGCGCCATGCTCTCCCATCAATGACAGGGTTGTGCCGATAAGGTCCAGCACCATCGGTTCATCCGGTTTTATCCTGAGGGTTTCGCGCAGCGCGGCATCCGCCAGGTTGACCTGGCCCTCACTCATATAGAGCTTGGCCAGATGTGCCCAGGCGGCACCGTGATCGGGGTCAAGCCTGACGACTGACTGGAAAGCACTGAAAGCGACCTTGCGGTTTTTTGCCTCCAGGGCGACAAGGCCTACAAGGAAGTGTCCCGGGACATGGTCTGGCTGCATTGCCAGTACCTGCTGGCAACACTGCCCGGCGGCGTCCGTGTTACCCCTGGCCAACTCGTTGAGTCCTTGCTGTAGTAATTGCTGTAGTGCTTTTTCGTTACCAGCATCGGCGCGGTCGCTCATCAATCGTTCCTGCTGTGAGTGGCCGGTGACTGCATATAGGCCACCAGCGTGTCGCCGCCATCGTAGTTACCCGCGCTCATCAGCGAGTCCAGGAATAGATAGAACAGCTCGGCCTGGGAACTCACCTCCAGTTTGGAATAGGCGTGTTTGCGATGCAGCTTGACGGTCTCCATTGAGATCGACAGTTTTTCGGCCAGGGTCTTGGTGCTGTGCCCGTGCAGCACCAGTTTGATCACCTGGGTTTCACGCTCGGTGAGCAGGCTGCTGCCAAAGGAGTTCAGCGCCGCGTGAAGTTGTCCGCGCAGGTTTACCCCGGGTGATTTGGTCACGGCGTCCGCCCAGTGCTGTTGGCACAGCAATTCGACTGTTGGCCGGATATCCCGCAGGATTGTCAGCTCCCGCCTGGTGAAAATGGCCCGGGGCTGGTTCTTGCCCAGGGCAATGTTGAGAAAGCCCTCGCTGCCGATCGGAATCAGGTAACCGCACTCATCCTGGTAGCCGCAATTGCGATACCAGTTCCTGTAGTAATCGCTGCTGCGAAAGTCCTTGGGGGCCAGCTCGCTGAGGCGGAAAACACCGAATGCCCTGTCCCGGCTGGCGGCCAGGTAGAATGGGTCGAGCAGGAAAGCCCCTTTTACGTAGACGCCGAGGGTGGAGTTTGAGGAGCCCTCCGGCACTTCGAAGTATTCGATGACGGGCAGGTCTGTGCCGGGATAGACGATGATGGTGGCATCGTCGCAGTGCACCATTTGCTTGAGCATGACCACCAGCAGGTCGGCGAATTTTCCGGTCCCTACCGCCGGAATCAACCTGGCGAGATGTTCACTGAAAAGGGCTATGTCCTGCATCGGGCGGTGTTTTCGTAATGTGCTGTCGCGTTGGTCGCCCATGATAGCCTGAATATGCCTCGATCTGACAGTAGGGCACTGCCTTCCCACATTCGAGCCCTGCCGGCAGGGGCGTACGGGCATAAAAAAGGCCTCGTAAGAGGCCTTTCGGGAGGGTGAGGGTTGTCTGTCTACTGGGGGCCGCTCGGTTGGCTGAGCTTTTCCATTACCTGATCCAGCGAGAAGCTGGCCGCTTTCTGCCGCGGCGGATACTCCTTGAAAGTTGCCAGGAACTGGCCCACGTAGTCCTGGGCCGGCACCAGCAGGTAGGCGCGATCGATCAACCAGTCGTAGTAGGTATTGGACGTGATCTGCGAGCGCTCGTAGGGATCGCGGCGCAGGTTGAACATCAGCGGCAAGCGCAGCGGAATGAAGGGCTCGGCCCAGACCTGTAATGTGCCGGCCACACGCTGCTCCATGAAGATCAACTTCCAGTCGTTGTAGCGCATGGCAGTCAGGTCGCCATCATCCGAGAAGTAGAAAATCTCATGACGCGGGCCTTCCTTCGCCTGGCCTGTCAGGAAAGGCAGGAAGTTGTAACCATCCAGGTGGACCTTGTAGTTGCGCCCGATGGCGCGCTTGCCCTTGAGCAGCTCTTCCTTGACGTTGGGCTCACCCGCCGCCGCCAGGAACGTGGGCAGCCAGTCCATGTGGTGCATGATCTCGTTGGAGACAGCGCCGGCCTGGATTTTGCCGGGCCAGCGCACCATGGAGGGCACGCGCCAGCCGCCTTCCCAATTGGTGTTTTTCTCGCCGCGGAAGGGGGTCATGGCCGCATCCGGCCAGGTGTTCATGTGCGGGCCGTTATCGGTGGAATAGAACACGATGGTGTTGTCCGCGATGCCCAGGTCATCCAGTTGCTTGAGGAACTGGCCGATATGGCCGTCGTGCTCCAGCATGCCACAGGTGTATTCGTCTGCCCGCGGGTACTGCTGCGTGCAGGGCGCCATCTTCTCGGGGCTGACGTGGGTGCGGAAATGCATCCGCGTACCGCTCCACCAGACGAAGAAGGGCTTGTCGTCTTTCACCGCCTTGGCGATAAACTTCATGGCAGCGGCCGAGCTTTCGTCATCGATGACTTCCATGCGCTTCTTGGTCAGCGGGCCGGTGTCCTCGATCTTGCCGTCGGCATAGGAGTGAATGACGCCTCGTGGGCCATACTTTTTGCGGAATTCCGGATCTTTCGGGTAGTCAGAATTTTCCGGCTCTTCCTCGGCGTTCAGGTGATAGAGGTTGCCAAAGAATTCATCGAAACCGTGGTTGGTGGGCAGCATGTCGTCCTTGTCGCCCAGGTGATTCTTGCCGAACTGGCCAGTGACATAGCCCTCGTTCTTGAGCAGGCCGGCAATGGTGGGGTCTTCTTTACGCATGCCCAGATCGGCGCCGGGCAGGCCAACCTTACTCAGGCCGGTGCGGAATACCGACTGGCCCATGATGAACGACGCGCGGCCGGCGGTGCAACTCTGCTCCCCGTAATAATCCGTGAAGATCATGCCCTCGTTGGCAATTCGGTCAATATTGGGCGTGCGGTAGCCCATCAGGCCCATGGTGTAGGCACTGATGTTGGACTGGCCCACATCGTCTCCCCAGACCACCAGGATGTTCGGTTTGTCGGCAGCGCTTGCCAGGGCCGACAGCAGCGCCGCCACTCCCAGTAGCAGAGCCTGGCCGCAGCGCGTTAGCGCATAGCTCAGTAGTTTGGTTGGCATCAGGTAATTTCCTCGGTTGTTATAATGACTGGTAGGCATTTATACGCGCGAACGCTGCAGGCGGACCAGTTCGTCACGGTTGTGACGTGCGCAGACGTTCATGTCAAACTACGTCGACTCCAAAATTATAGACAGTCCTGCCCGAAGATCAACCGCTAGGCCTCGCAAGAGGCGGGAATAAACTTGCATAAAAGACTCGCAATTCTACAATCCGTAGGCATTGCAACAGCCGTACTTCGATTCGGGGCATCATATGGCACTGGCAAAAAAAGTTCGGGAATATCCCTCGACAGAGCGCTGCATGGGCGGCGTCACTCACTTCGAAGATGCGCCGCAGTGGATTTACGACTTCGATAACCCCTACCTTCATGGGGTCTGTGCGCCCACCCTGGACGAAATGCACGCTGCCGACCTGCAGGTCAGTGGCGACCTGCCCGCCGACCTCGAGGGGGCCTATTTTCGCAACGGCCCCAACCCGGTGTTCCAGCCGAAAAATCGCTACCACCCCTTCGATGGCGACGGCATGCTCCACGGGGTGTATTTTCGCGATGGCAAGGTCAGTTATCGCAACCGTTATGTGCAGACGGCCTCCATGGCGCAAGAGCGGGCGGATGGAAAATCGGTTTCACCGGGGGTAATGGGGCCTTTCGACTACAGCGTCTCCCGGTTTGGCATCAAGGACACCTCCAACACCGATGTGTTCTGGTACAACGGCGACCTCATGACCCTGTGGTACAACGCCGGCCATCCCTACCGCCTCGACGGCCAGACACTTGAGACCAGGGGATATTATGAACTCCAGGGCCGGCAGCAACGACGTATGTCGGCCCACTCCAAGGTGGATTGGAGCACCGGCGAGCTGCTGTTCTTTGACTACGGTGATGAACCGCCCTTCATGACGTATGGCGTAGCGGACTCCCGGGGAAAATTACTGCACGAGGTGGCCATCGATCTACCGGGGCCTCGTCTCCCACACGACATTGGTTTCACCACGCATTACGCAATATTGCATGACCTTCCTTTCTTTCATGATATGGACGTGTTGCGTCGGCACAAATACCGGGTGCTTACTTTCCACCGGGATATACCCACCCGCTTCGGCATCATGCCGCGCCGGGGCAGTGGCTCGGACGTACGCTGGTTTGAGTGCCAGCCCTGTTACATCCTGCATGTGACCAACTGCTGGGAGGAGGGCGACTGGGTGGTGATGGATGGCTGTCGCTCCCTCAACCCCATGCCCCAGGCCCAGCCTGGGGAGGGCGACCTGGGGTCCATGCTGGCCTATATGCGGCTGGAGGCGAACGCCTATCGTTGGCGCTTTAACCTGAAGACAGGGGAGGTGCGCGAGAGTGACATTGACGTTCTCAACACTGAATTCAACAAGTCCAACCCGATCTTTCACGGGGTGAAGAGCAAGTACTCCTATCACCAGCGTATTCCCCTGCTGGACGAGGGCGGCCACACCCTGCGCTTTACCGGCCTGGTCAAGTACAACAACGATACCGGCCAGCGCACGCAATGGGATTACGGCCCGGGGGTGTTTGGCAGCGAGGCGGTATTTGCGCCCAAGCCAGCAGCGGACCGGAATTCCGTCGAAGACGACGGTTACGTGCTCACGCTTGTGACTGACAGTAATGACTGGCAGTCCCATTGCCTGGTGTTTGATGCTACCGATATCGAGTCGGGGCCGGTGGCCCGGGTGCGAATGCCTCATCGGGTGCCCTTCGGCTTCCATGCCACCTGGGCCCGGGGAGAAGACCTTTACCGGTAAGGCAATTGCCACACCTGTTTGCCAGGCGAGGTTTGACGGCCTGCCAGGGACAGACTATCCCCAACGCATGACACGAGTTAGTTGGGCGCGTCCCGGATAATCACGATGGGCGTCACCGGCGCCAGTTTGCCGGTGGGGTTGAGCTTGCGCATGGCGGGGATCATCTCAGCCAGCGCCGTTTCCCGGTTCCCGGGTGCGGGGTGCGTGCTGAGGAATTGTGGTGGCTTGGAGCCACCCAGGCTGCCCATCTTCTGCCACAGGCTCACCGCCGCGTCGGGATCGTAACCGGCGCGCACCGCCAGTTCCATGCCGATCCTGTCCGCCTCCGATTCCGCGGTGCGGCTGTTGGGCAGCTCGAGCGCGAGCTTTGCCGCCAGGGCGCCGCCGGCCATGGTCGCCGCCGGGCGATCCGAGGCCACGCCCAGGGCGACAATCCCTATGGACGTCGCCATGGCCCGCGACATGCGTTCCGCCGTGTGATTGGCCAGGGCGTGGGAGATTTCGTGGCCCATGATCTGGGCGAATTCTGAATCGGTCAGTTTCAACTTGACGAACAAACCCGTATACACCGCCATGCGACCCCCGGCCATACACCAGGCGTTGACGGTTTCCGGGTCGTCGATAATGGCGACGCTCCACTCCCAGTTGGCGCTCTGGGGATACAGCGCGATAGCCTCAGTTACCAGGCGCCCGGTGATGTTGGCAACCCGGTTTGACATTTTGGGGTCGTCCAGCAGCTTATTTTCCTTATCCAGGTCGCTGACGGTGCTCAGGTAGGCCTGCTTGGACTGGACGATGGCTGCATCCGGGGAAATAAGCATGAGCTGGCGACGTCCGGTGGGGCTGGTGGCACAGGCGGTAAGCAGGCACAGGGCCAGCAGGATAATTTTTCTCATGGTAGGGGTCACTATTCGAACAGGGCTCGAGCTTATGTTGTTTGACCCGCTATTCTAAAGAAAATTGCATCGCATCGCCTACCCTGAGTGAGTGGCCTCACCGGGCGCGTTCCTCGGTTGGCGTTTTTGCTCAAATGTGGCGGGCAGGCCAGGGTATACAGGTGTCGGGGCTTATTGGCCTGTCAGATAACGAACCAGCCCGCGGCGACCCGACTCGGGCAGGAATTTATCGACTACCGCCCATAGCCGGGTGGAAAAGCCCAGCACGTAGCCCGTACGCTTCCCGGTGATAGCCAGCTCAACCGCCCGGGCGACATCCTCCGGTTGCATATTCGCCGACATCTTTTGAGTCAGTTCGGGCCGCAGTGCACGTCCCAGGGCCGTGTCCACCACGGGGGGTTTGACCGATGTCACCCGAATATCGTGGGGTGCCCACTCGATGTTCAGCGCTTCGGTGAGACCGTTGACATAAAATTTTGAGGCGCTGTAAACGGCAAGCAGCGGCAGGCCGTGAATGCTGGAAGCGGAACACAGGTTTACCATAGTCGCGCCCGGTGTCTGCTTTAGCAGCGGGAACGCCGCCTGGGCGACATGGGTCAATCCCTTGATATTCACCTCGATCATCAGGTCGTGGGCCTCGGGCGCAATTTCCTGAAAACTGCCCGAACTCAGGACCCCTGCGTTGTTCACGAGTACGTCCAGCCGCCCATCCGTGTGACTGGCGAAATGGTCCAGGGCGGCCTTGATCGAATCGCGTTTTGTCACGTCACAGGAGCCTGCACAGGCATGGGCGAAAGCGCCGGATGCCATCAGGTCATCAAGCGCTGCGCCATTGATGTCGTAGAGGCCGACGAACCACCCCTTCGCCGCGAAGTGTCTTGCGATGGCCAGGCCGATACCCTGGGCTGCGCCGGTAATCAATATGCTTTGCATGAATCAGGTCTCCAGCTGGCGGTTGATCGCGTTGTTTTGGGCTTGGTGATTTTCATGAACGCAGTTTGCACCCTGCCGGGGCAGAATCAAATGGGCGGGAAGGCCATAAATTTATGATTTTCGGACAAGCCAGAACCCTGCAATACCCGCAGTGATTGGCAAATGCACGCTTTACCGGGGTTTGTGAACACCCGGTACCAGCGTTATGGCGCCCGCGCTAAAACGGCAGGCCCTCGTCGATATTGTGATTGGCCTGGGCCGGGGTCGCCATTTCCTGCGTGTGGTGAATGCCGTTGATTTCTGCCCGGATCGCATCTGCGCCCTCCGGCGTGGCGTAGAACTGCGAGTACCACTTGCGACCGGTGCGGAACGGCCCGTCCGTTTTCAGTTGCATGATCTTGAGCGCGGGCCGCTTGTATTTCCAGACGTTGAAATCGGCACCGAAGGCTACCAGGGCACCCGCCTGGGCCTCCTTCGCAGCGGCGCGGTCTGCATCTGTTGCCTGGCTGGCGCTGCCCTTGAACAGGATTCCATGCCAGCACTTGACCACGCCGTCATCCACCGGCGTGTTGGCAATCAGTTCGAAGATCTCGTTGCCGCCAAACACCTGCTTGGATAGCAGGATGCCCGGTCCGGTATACCAGGTGGTGGTATACAGGTAGGTGTTATACAGCTGCATCGGCCCACCCTGGCGCTGGATGATAAGGTGGTCCTTCAGCTCGTTCTCAAAATACTCGCTGGGCGCCCCGTGGGTGGGCCCGAGGTGGCGCACGTCGGCCATATTGTCGAGAATTTCCTGGGGGTGGATGGTCAGCTCCCCCAGGTGGTCCAGCTCCCAGTTGACCCACTGGGGGTCGTTCCATTCGGGTAGGAAGGGTGCGTCGTATTCAGGCTCGCGGCCATCGGGGTCGAACCAGGCCATGACGCAGCCCATGTTGTCGGTCACCGGGTAGGAGCGGATAGAGGCGGACTTGGGACAGGGCCCGTCGAAATAGGGTATGTCATCCACATCGCCGGCGGCATTGTAACGCCAGCCGTGATAGGGGCAGCGAATGGAATCGCCTTCGATCTGCAAGCCGTTTTTCACGATCATGGCGCTGGTGCTCGCCGTCAGGTGGGTACCCATGTGCGCACAGTAGGCATCCAGTAACACCGGCCTGCCACTCTCACCGCGGTAGAGCGCCAGGTCCTGGCCGAAGAACCGGACCGCCATGGGACCCTTGTCCAGCTCGCTGCTCTCGGCAACGATAAACCAGCCCCGTGGGAATGTGTTGGGCCCGAGCCCGTATTCTGCAGCCTTGGCCATGGTGATTACCTCCGTGATAGACCGGAGCGCCAGTATAGTCCCCTACGGGCTGTGGGTATTCCCAGGCGGGGCCGTGCAGGCCAAGGAATGCCCTGCGGCTTAACTATTTAGATCCGGCAGCGGATTTGCTGCACTTTCATCAGCTTTCATTGCGTTGAACTGCCGTCCCAGATACACGCCGGTGGCGGCCCACAGTACCGCTACCCCCGCGCCGACCACGGCGACGGCCGCCAGGCCCAGGCCCAGGCCCTGGGTGAGGGCAGTAAACGCCCATGCATTGAGCATATCGCCGCCGCGGTAGATGACGATATCGATGACGGGCTTGGCCTTGAAACGGGTTTCCCGGCTGACGGCGGTGAAGAGTATTTCTCGCGCGGGTCGGGAGATAGCGTAAGTCCCGATGCGCCGGACTACCTGTACCGCCACCGCTACTGTTACCACGGGGGTCGCGGCCAGCATGAGCATGCCCGCTACCATCAGTACGGGCACGCTTGCCAGGGTGAACGGCAGGCCCAGGTATTTCGCTATACGCCCTGTAGCGAAGGCGCCCACTATCACCGTGAGAATGTTGACCACCAGGTCCATGCTCGCCCAGATCTGCGATCGCGCCTCGATATCGTAAGCCTCCAGCAGGTTTTTCAGTTCGAAGTAGACGAACGAACCGATGAAGGTGTAGAAAAAGATGAACAGCCCGATCACCAGCAGGTAGCGGCTGCGCAGGAATTCACTGAAGCCCGCCAGCGCACCACCGCCGATATTGTCGAAGGCGGCGACCCCTGCGCGCAGATCCAAATTGCCCAGTTCACTGCCCTTGAGTCGTTGCAGCCAGATCACCAGGGGCGGGGCCAGTGCAATCATACCGGCTGCCACCAGCAACAGGGGATCGGTGCCGATATCCCCTACCAGCAGGGTTGCCATGGCAGGCCCGGCAATGGCGCCGATACTGGCGCCGGCGCCGATAAACCCGAACAGCCGCGTGGCCTGGGTTCGGGTAAAGGTATCAGCCATAAAGCTCCAGAACACCGAGATGTGGAACAGGCTGAACAGGCTCGTCCAGACGTAGAAGGATTTGTCCACCAGCACCCGGTCTTCCAGTGTCTGGGTGCCGAGGTAGAAAAGCAGAAAGCTGACGGCGAACAGGCCGTAAACCGACGGTACCAGCTTGCGAATGCTGATGCGTGCCACCGCTGCGCCGTAGAGCGATACCGCCACCGTGCTGCACAGGAAGGTAAAGGTCCACAGCCAGCTGACCTCGGCATCGGTCCAGTCGCTGGCCATGGCGTCGCGTACCGGGCGTAGTATGTAGTAAGAGCCCATCAGGATCAGCACGAGACCGAAGGAGGCGAGGGTGGCACGGACCTCGTTCAGCTCGATATCGCAGGCCCGGCCGAGAATGCGTTGCAGGGAGTGTGTCACGGCGTCGTTACAACTGTTCGAACAGGCGCAGCATTTCGGCTCGCTGCTGCGGGTCGGGGAGGCGACCGTAATTGGCGCGCATATTATCGGCCATATGGGCGACACTGGCGGTGGCGGGAATGATACAGGTCACCGCCGGATGCCCGAGGATATACTTGAGGTAAAACTGTCCCCAGCTCGTCACATCGAGGTCAGCGGCCAGGGACGGAAGCTCCTTGCCCCGGGACTTGCTGAACAGGGCCCCGCGCTGGTAGGGGCGGTTGATCATGGTGGCGATACCGCGTTCCGCCGCCACCGGCAACAATTCCTGCTCTGCAGTGCGATCCTCGATGTTGTAGCTGAACTGTACGAAATCCAGCGGCTGCCTGCGCATGATTTCGAGGAGGGCCGCATGATCGCGGCCGTGTGATGTGGTGATGCCGATGTAACGTACTTTTCCCTGTTCTTTCCACTGCTTGAGCGTTTCGAGGTGGGTTTGCCAGTCCTGCAGGTTGTGCACCGCGATCAGGTCAAATCGCTCCACGTTCATGCGCCGGGCCGACTCCTCCATCTGCGCCACGCCCTGCTGGCGCCCTGTGGTCCAGACCTTGGTGGCAGAAAATAATGTGGGCGGTTCGGGCATGGCGCGCAGTACATCCCCGACCCTGGATTCCGCATTACCGTACATGGGGGAGGAGTCGATAGCCGTGCCGCCGCCGGCAAAAAAAGCCTGCATGACCTCCAGCAGGGGAGCCAGGGATGCCGGATCCCCGGCCGTGTCAAAGGTGCGGGAGGTGCCCATGCCCATCACCGGCAGCAGCTCGCCGGTACTGGGGATGGGGCGCTGGATGAGGGGCAGGGTTGCCGGCACATCTGCGCGCAGCTGCAGGGATTGGCCGGCCAGCAGTGCGGTGCTCAGTTGCAGAAGCTCGCGGCGCTTGATCATGGCAAGGTCCATTTATCGGGTGAGCGGCCAGTGTTTCAGGCCCGCCCTGTGTGGTCAAGATCAACGCGCTTCAGCGGCTACGCCAAGTCGCTGGAGGCAAGCCAGCGTGCGGGGTCGAACAAATGTGTGCTGACCTGCCGCGATAATTCTCAGCCGTTAGCCAGCATCCACTTGCGCAGGCGATTGGAGTCGCCAAACGGGGTCAGCTTGCCGAAGGAGTTAAGCAGGATGATGGACACTTCCTCGCCCTCGATATTCGCCCGCATTACCAGGCAGCGGCCAGCTTCCTGGATATAGCCTGTCTTGCTCAGCTCGATATCCCAGTTGGCGTTTTTCAGCAGGCGGTTGGTGTTGTTGTAATTGAGCGCGCCGCGCCGTGCATAGGGATGCACTTCCTTTTGCACGGTGGTGGTGGCCTGGGTGATGAGGGGATAGTTTCCGGCAGCGGCCAGCATCCTGGCAAGATCCGCGGCGGTGGAGAGGTTTTCCGTGCGCAGGCCCGCGGGGTCGGCGAAATGGCTGTCGTTCATTCCCAGGTTTTTTGCTTTCTGGTTCATCTGTGCGACGAACTTGTCCATACCCCCGGGGTAAGTACGTCCCAGTGCGGTGGCGGCGCGGTTTTCTGACGACATCAGGGCCAGCAGCAGCAGCTCGCGCCGGCTCAGGGTGGCGCCCACGTCCAGGCGGGAGCCGGTCATGCGAATGAGATCGCGGTCAGCTTTGGCTATTGCCAGTTTTTCATCGAGATCGAGCCCTGCGTCCAGTATGACCATGGCTGTCATCAGCTTGGTGATGGAAGCGATGGAGCGCACCGTGTTGATATCTTTTTCGTAGATGACGTTGCCGTCGTGATCCAGCACGATGGCGGAGGCCGATTTGAGGCCGGGATTGCCGCTGAGGTTGGTAAATTTTGAACTGGCGGCGAACACGATTGCCGGAAGACTGGCTACAATAACCATCACCAGTGAAAGCACCCGTAAAACGCGCATTACTTCAATCGTCCTATAAAACATGCAGGGCGGATTTCAATCCGCCTCTGGGCTATTACAGCCGGTGCGATTGTCCGAATAAATTCGGACCCACGACGAGCTGCCCCCTGAACCAACCCTGTCGGGCGGATTTCAATCCGCCTCTGGGCTATTACAGCCGGTGCGATTGTCCGAATAAATTCGGACCCACGACGAGCTGCCCCCTGAACCAAGCCTGTCGGGCGGATTGCAATCCGCCTTCGGGCTATTGCAGCCGGTTCGCTTGTCCGAATAAATTCGGACCCACGACGAGCTGCCCCCTGAACCAAGCCTGTCGGGCGGATTGCAATCCGCCTCTGG
>JAHEBM010000047.1 GCA_024642245.1 Haliea sp. | reverse complement strand
TTCCAGATATCGGCCACCCCATCGCCGTCAAAGTCCACCGCGTAGGCCAGGAAACTGCTGGGCATGAACTGGCCGTATCCCATGGCGCCCGCATAGGAGCCCTTCAGCGCAAGGGGATCAAACCCCTGGTCTCGGGTAAGCATCAGGTAACTTTTCAACTCGGCGGTAAAAAACTCAGAGCGTGGCGGATAGTCGAAAGCCAGGGTCGACAGGGCATCGATCACCCGGTAGCTGCCGGCGACGCGGCCATAATAGGTCTCAACACCGATAATGGAGACAATAATTTCGGCTGGCACACCGGTTTCACGCACTGCCCGCTCCAGGGTGGCCCGATGCTCCCTGTAGAATTCCACGCCCTGCTCCAGGCGCTTTTCATTGAGAAAAATTTCACGGTATTCGTACCAGGGCTTGCTCTTCTCAGCTGGCCTGGCAATTGCTGTGAGAATGCTGTCCTGGCGTTGGGCGCTGGCAAAAACCAGCAGCAGCTTCTCGCGATCGAAGCCCTCCTGTTCTACAAGCTGGTCCACAAGCTGCAAGGTCGCCGGGTTGGTGGAATAGTTATCTGCCGCACAGGAGCAGGCACTCCACAGGCAGGTCACCACCAGGGCGATTTTCAGGCGTAACAACATACTTTACCACTCGTCAAAAGGTTGAGAAAAAATGCAGCTGCTGGCGACAGCTTGCGGGCTGTCACCGGGGCCCCGTGGATTTTTCGGTACTGATTGCCATCAGGATGCCAAAGCCCGCCATCAATGTGACTACCGATGTCCCGCCGGCACTTACCAGCGGCAGGGGCACCCCCACCACCGGCAGCAACCCGGCAACCATGCCCATATTAACAAAGATGTAGACAAAAAACGTCAGGGTAAGGCTACCCGCCATCATCCTGCCGAAACTGGACTGTGCGCGAATACCTATCCAGAAACCGCGCAACAGGATCAGCAGGTAAATGCTCAGCAATACGAGCACCCCGCGCAGGCCGAACTCCTCGGACAGTACAGCGATAATAAAATCCGTGTGGCTCTCGGGCAGGAAGTCCAGATGGGACTGGGTACCGTTCATCCAGCCCTTGCCCTCCCAGCCTCCGGAGCCGATGGCGGTCTTCGACTGGATGATGTTCCAGCCGGCGCCGAGCTTGTCGCTCTCCGGGTCCAGCATGGTCAGGATTCGCTGCTTCTGGTAGTCCTTGAGCACGAACATCCACGCCGGCCAGGCGGATGCCCCCGCCGCCAGCACAGCCCCGAAGATATAGCGCCAGCCCATTCCAGCCATAAACAGCACAAACAGGCCGCTGGCGGCAATCAGCAGTGCCGTCCCCAGGTCAGGTTGCTGCAGGATCAGGGCTGCAGGGATTCCCAGCAGGGCCAGGGCAACCATCACATGGAAGAACCGGGGAGGCAGTGTCCGGTCCGCCAGGTACCAGGCGACAGTCAGAGGCAGTACCAGCTTCATGATTTCCGAGGGCTGGAAGCGAAAGCCGCCAATGGACAGCCAGCGCTGGGCGCCCTTGGCGCCCACGCCTACCAGCATCACCGCCACCAGGGTGCCCACGCCCACCAGATACAGCCAGGGCGCCCAGCGCATGATCCGGCCAAGGTTGACCTGGGCGACAGTGAACATAATGCCGTAGGCCAGCAGGAAATATCGCCCCTGCCGGATAACCGCGGACATGTCCTTGCCGGAGCCACTGTACAGCACGACCAGGCCGTATACGGTCAGCACCAACAGCAACAGCAGCAGGGGAATGTCGATATGGAGGCGGCTGATCGTGCTGGGGCGCCGGGCCAGGTCGGCCGAACCCTGATGCGGCATCTGCCGCAGGTAGTCTGCCATCAGCCAGCCTCCCCGAATAGCCAGGTGTCGATCACCGCGCGGGCTATGGGCGTGGCAGCCGAGCTGCCGCCGCCGTTTTCCACGATGATGGCCACGGCTATGGTAGGTGCCTCAGCCGGGGCGAAGGCGATGAACAGGCCGTGGTGGCGGTGGCGTTCCGCTACTTCTTCCTCCTTGTAGACGGAGCCCTGGGCTATACCAATGACCTGCGCGGTCCCGGTCTTGCCCGCCATCTGGTACTCAATGCCCACTGCCAGGGCCTTGGCTGTACCGCGCTGGCCATGCACCACCTCGATCATACCCTCATACACCGCTGACCAGTATTCCGGGGGAACCAGGATCGGATCGAGCAGTGGCGCCTCCACCGGTACGCCATCAATGGACTGCAGCAGGCGCGGCGTCCGCCGCACGCCCTTGCTGGCGATCACGCTGGTGGCGAAGGCCAGTTGCATGGGCGAGGCCAGCATATAACCCTGGCCGATGCCCGCGCTGATGGTTTCCCCGGGATACCAGGGCTGGCCCATGGCGTCGCGTTTCCAGCGGGTTGACGGCAGCACACCGCGACGCTCGTTGGTCGTGTCGACTCCCGTGCGTTCCCCGAAGCCAAAGGGTGCGAGGTACTCGTACATGCGGTCGATAGTAAGCCGTCGGGCGAGGTCATAAAAATACACATCGCAGGACTCCGCTATCGCCATTTTCATATCGACCCGGGAGGCATGGCCGGTACCCCTGATACGCAGGATCCAGTCCCGGTACTTGCGCGAGTCACCCGGCAGGCTGAACCAGCCGGGATCAGCTACCGTGCTCTGTGGGGTCACCAGGCCGGACTCGAGTCCGGCCATGGACATAAAAGGCTTGATTGTGGAACCCGGTGGATACTGGCCCTGGATAGCCCGGTTGAACAGGGGCACATCCAGGGAGTCCCGCAGCGCGCTGTAATCGGCGGAACTGATGCCGTTGACGAACAGGTTGGTATCGAAGCCGGGCGTCGAAACCAGCGCCAGCACCCCCCCGGTCAGCGGGTCGATTGCCACGACGGCGCCACGGCGATCTCCGAGGGCCTCGTAGGCCGCCTTCTGCACACGGATATCCAGGTTCAGGACCAGGTCGGCGCCCGGCTTCGGCGCAAATCGCTCGAGCACCCTCAGCACCCTGCCGTGGGCGTTCGTTTCCACGTTCTGGTAGCCGACATCACCGTGCAGAATGTCCTCGTAGAACTTTTCCACGCCCACCTTGCCCACGTGAAAAGTGCCGCGGTAATCCGACTCGTCCAGGTCCAGCACTTCCTGTTCGTTGATGCGTCCCACATAGCCAATGGCATGGGAGAACAGCTTGCCATGGGGGTAATAGCGCAAGAGCTGGGCGTCGACCACCACCCCGGGTAGTCTGTATCGATTGACGGCCAGCACCGCCCGTTCCTGCTCCGTCAGGCGAAAACGTAATGGCACAGCCTCGTAGGGTCGACGGCGTTTGAGTTTCTTCTGGAAATTTGCCAGGTCGCTTTCAGTCACGGGCAGCAAGCGTCCCAGTTCCGCCAGGGTCGAATCGAGATCCTGCACCTGCTCGCGGACGATGGACAGCATATAGCTGGGGCGATTGTCCGCAAGCAGCACACCATTGCGGTCATAGATCAGCCCCCGCTTTGGCGGCAGTGGCTGCAACTGCACACGATTGCGCTCTGACTGGGTGCGGTACACCTCATACTGGGTGATCTGCAGAGAATAGTAGCGGGCCACGACGATTCCCAGCGACGCCAGGACCAGGAGGACGGCGATGACGGTGCGGGCGCTGCTGATCCGCGTTTCGCGGTTCGGATCCTTCAGCTGAATATGCTTTGGCATCTAATGCAGCCCACCGCGCACATTGACACGGTCAGCGGGGCGTCGCGGGCCTGCATTCCCTGCGAAGCACGCCTTGCCACCCATGCAACGGGAGGCTCTGAATGTGACAATACGGGTGATGGGGTGCACTCTCAGCCTGTCTGGCCCTGCGAACGGTCAAAAAACTACTCGCGATGATACGGGTGGTTGACGGTGATTGTCCAAGCCCGATAGAGCTGTTCTGCCAATAAAACCCGCACCAGGGGGTGCGGCAGGGTGAGGTCACTGAGGGACCAGCGCGCAGTGGCCCGCGCCAGGCACTGCGGGGACAGCCCGTCGGGACCACCCACCAGCAGGCTGTAGTTGGCCCCGGACATCTGCCAGGACTCCAGTTGTTGCGCCAGTTGCGGCGTGGACATTCTCTCGCCGAGCACATCGAGGACAATGACCCTGTCGCCGGAGGGCACAGCCTTGAGCAATTGTTCGCCCTCCCGCTCGCGCAACTGTTCCGGTTTGCTGTCACGCGCGCGGCGAGCCAGCGGTATTTCGCGCCATTGCAGCTTCAACTCGCGCGGCAGGCGCCGGCAGTAATCCTCCACTGCCTGGTTTACCCACGCGGGCATTTTGGTGCCAACGGCGACAATGCTTATGCGCATCAGGCCGGTGAGTCGGGGTTAACCCAGAGGCGCTCCAGATCGTAGAAGTCGCGGGTGGCCGGAAGCATGACATGAACAACAACATCACCGAAATCCACCAGCACCCACTCACCCACGTCCTCACCCTCAACCCCCAGGGGTCGCAGGTCCTGTTTCTTGGCCTGCATGCAGACGTTATCCGCCAGCGACTTCACGTGCCGGCTTGATGTGCCGCTGGCAATGATCAGGAAGTCCATCACGTCGGTGAGGCCGGTAACGTCCAGGGTTACGATATTGACGGCTTTGAGATCTTCCAGCGCGTCAATGACAATTTTTTTCTGTGTTTCAGCTTCCATTCAATTTGCTCATGCCAGGTGGTGTCGGTTCATGTATTACCTCTTCAACGGTAGAGATCGTGGGTTTGAATATAATCGAGTACTGCCTGCGGTAACAGGTAGCGCGGTGAGCGGCCGGCGGCCAACATGGCGCGAATTTCGGTGGACGAGATCGGCAGCGGGCGCAATTCCTCGACGAGCACGCCGCCACTGGCACGCCTGCCCAGTTCTGCCGGACCCGCAAGCCGGTGCCCCCGCAGCCAATCCGCCACCGGCCCGGTGCCCGGTAATTGCCAGCCCGGGCGGGCAATGACCACCACGTGAGCCCACCCCAGCAGTTCCTGCCAGCGGTGCCAGCTGTCGATTGCCAATACCGCGTCACAGCCCATCACGAGGCACAGGCTGTGCCCCTCCCCCAACTCGCGCCGAATTTCCACCAGGCTGTCGATGGTGTAGGAGGCACCCTCGCGCCGCAGCTCCCTGGCGTCGCAGGCCAGGCGGGGTTCCCCCGCCACCGCCAGCTCCACCATGGCCGCCCGGTGGGCGGCGCTGCAGGCCGGGCTGTCCCGGTGAGGCGGAACTGCACAGGGCATAAGGCGAAGCTGCTGCAGTTGCAGCTGCTCTACCAGTTCCAGGGCAGAGCGCAGGTGGCCGTAATGTACCGGGTCAAAAGTTCCACCGAACACCCCTACCGGGACCAGTGGCGCGCCGCCCTGGCTCAAGTGCGGACCTGCCCCTCGCCAAAGACCACATATTTCTGGGAGGTCAGGCCCTCCAGCCCCACCGGGCCACGGGCATGGAGTTTGTCAGTGGAAATACCGATCTCGGCGCCCAACCCATACTCGAAGCCATCGGCAAAGCGGGTGGAGGCGTTGACCATGACGGAGCTGGAATCCACCTCCCGCAGGAAACGCATGGCGCGTCCGTGGTCCCGGGTAACGATGCTGTCGGTGTGCAGGGAACTGTAGGTATTGATGTGGTCGATGGCTGCATCCAGGCCAGGCACCACCCGCACGGCGAGGATCGGCGCCAGGTACTCCTCGCGCCAGTCCTGCTCGGTCGCCACTTTCGCGTCGGGCAGGATCGCCCGGGTCAGGTCACAACCACGCAGTTCCACGCCTTTGCCGGCGTAGGCCTGCGCCAGGCGCGGCAGTAACGCCGTCGCCTCGGACTCCGCCACTAGCAGGGTTTCCATGGTGTTGCAGGTACCGTAGCGCTGGGTTTTGGCGTTGATCGCAATAGCGATCGCCATCTCGGCATCGGCGCCCTCATCGATATAGACATGGCACACACCGTCCAGGTGCTTGATGACCGGCACCCGGGATTCCGCGCTGATGCGCTCGATAAGGCCCTTGCCGCCGCGAGGCACAATGACATCCACGTATTCAGGCATGGTGATCAGGCGGCCCACAGCGGCGCGGTCCGCGGTATTGACGACCTGCACTGCCGTCTCCGGCAAAGCGGCCGCACGCAAACCCTCGGCCAGGCACGCGGCGATGGCACAGTTGGAGGAAAGCGCCTCGGAGCCACCACGCAAAATGGTGGCATTGCCCGCCTTGAGGCACAGGCTGGCAGCCTCGACCGTCACATTGGGACGGGATTCGTAAATTATCCCGATGACGCCCAGCGGCACCCGCATGCGGCCCACCTGGATGCCGCTGGGCATGGTGTTCATATCGGTGATAGCGCCTACCGGGTCCGGCAGGGCAGCCACCTGCCCCAGGCCCTCGAGCATCGCGTCGATGCGTGCCGGGGTGAGTTCGAGCCGGTCCATCAGGGCTGCCGAGAGGCCGTTGGACCCGCCCCGGGCGAGGTCCTCCTCATTGGCCTGCGCCAGCCGGACACGGGCGCCATCCAGCGCGTCACGTGTCGCGAGCAGGGCGCGGTTGCGCGCGGCCGTGCTCGATGCGGCAACCCGGCGCGAGGCAGCGCGGGCTGCGCGGCCCAGCTCGGCCATGTACTGATCGACTTCCATTGATAGCGGACTCTGCAATCGGCAAAAACCGGCATTATACCCGAAGCCCCCGGGCCGTGTGCTGTGCACGGGCCAGAAATAATCACGGCGCGGCGCCAATATCCCGGGCCTTACCGTCCCGGCAGCGACCGAGCAACCCGCCAGTTTTTACCACGCAAAAACAATTAACGTTTACGTTAACGTAAACTTAAGCTATAGTCCTCCGCGCACACAAAAACCAGGAGCCCCGACGTGGTGTCCGGAAAAACCCACAGCATCTCGGAACTGGCGAAAGAGTTCGGGGTCACCACCCGGACGATACGCTTTTACGAGGAAAAAGGGCTGGTCAGCCCCGTGAGAGAGGGCCAGAAACGGCTCTACTCCAACGCGGACAGGGTGCGTATCAAGCTGATCCTGAGGGGCAAGCGCATCGGCATGACGCTGCGGGAATGTGTCGACTTCATCGACATGTACGACCCCGAGCACAACAACACAGAGCAGCTACACTCACTGATCGACAATGTGAAAAGCCGGCGCGAGCACCTGCTGCAACAAAAAAACGATATTGACGCCATGCTGGCGGGCCTGGATGAAGTGCAGGACCTGTGCGAGGCCTCGCTGGCAAGTACGTCACCCGACAAAAAAACCCACCAGAATCCCGATAAAGACTGACAGGAAGCCGTTATGAACACCGGATACCCCACTCTCAACTTCGGCCTGGGCGAAGAGCTGGATATGCTGCGCAACGCGGTCTACCAGATGTGCCAGAAAGAAATCGCGCCGCGAGCCGCGCAAATCGACCGGGACAACCAGTTCCCGGCAGACCTGTGGCGCAAATTTGGCGATATGGGCCTGCTGGGAATCACCGTCGAAGAGGAATACGGCGGCAGTAATATGGGCTATCTCGCCCACGCCATCGTGATGGAGGAAATCAGTCGGGCCTCCGCCTCGGTGGGACTTTCCTACGGTGCGATGTCCAACCTGTGCCTCAACCAGATACGCAAGAACGGCAGCGAGGAACAAAAGCAGCGATACCTGCCCAAATTGTGCAGCGGCGAGCATGTCGGCGCACTGGCGATGTCCGAGGCCAACGCGGGCTCCGACGTGGTCAGCATGCAGCTCAATGCCCGCAAGCAGGGCGAAAAGTACGTCCTCAACGGCACCAAGATGTGGATCACCAACGGACCGGACGCCAACGTTTACGTGATCTACGCCAAGACCGACCCTGCCGCCGGATCAAAAGGCGTTACAGCCTTCCTGGTGGAACGCGATTTCCCCGGCTTCTCACGCTCCCCCAAGCTCGACAAACTGGGCATGCGCGGCTCCAATACCTGCGAGCTGGTGTTCGACAACGTGGAGGTCCCGGCCGAAAATGTCATGCGCAATGAAGGCGACGGCGTTCGCATCCTCATGTCCGGGCTGGATTACGAGCGCACCGTGCTGTCCGGCGGCCCGGTGGGCATCATGCAGGCTTGCGTTGACGAGGTCCTGCCCTACCTGCATACCCGCAAGCAGTTCGGCCAGAGTATCGGTGAATTCCAGCTGATGCAGGGCAAGCTGGCAGACATGTACGCCGACCTCAATGCCTGCCGCGCCTATCTGTACGCCGTGGCCGGCGCCTGTGACCGGGGCGAGGAAACGCGGCAGGACTGCGCCGCGGTGATACTCTACACTGCCGAAAAGGCAACCCAGATGGCCCTCCAGGCAATCCAGGCCCTCGGTGGCTTCGGCTATACCAATGAGTCCAATGCCGGCCGCCTGCTGAGGGACGCCAAGCTCTACGAGATTGGCGCAGGCACCTCGGAAATTCGCCGCATGCTGATCGGCCGCGAACTGTTCAACGCAACCGCATAGGACTTTTTATGAGCGTCATCCAGTCACGTATCAATACCCGGGACGCAAGCTTCATCGCCAACCGCGAGGATATGCAGGCCCAGGTCGACGACCTGCGCCAGTTGGTCGACCAGATTCGCCAGGGCGGCGGCCCCAAGGCCCAGGAGCGGCACACGTCCCGTGGCAAGCTGTTGCCCAGGGAGCGCCTCAACGCGGTTTTGGACCCGGGTTCTCCCTTCCTCGAGCTGTCCCAGCTGGCGGCCTACAAGGTCTATGAGGACGATGTGCCAGGCGCCGGCATCATCACCGGCATAGGCCGTATCGCCGGCCAGGAATGCATGATTTTCGTCAACGACGCCACGGTGAAAGGCGGCACCTATTACCCCTTGACCGTCAAGAAGCAGGGGCGCGCCCAGACGATTGCCCAGGAAAACCGGCTGCCCTGTGTGTACCTGGTGGACTCCGGTGGCGCCTTCCTGCCGCTGCAGGACGACGTGTTCCCTGACCGCGAGCACTTCGGCCATGCTTTTTACAACCAGGCGCGCATGTCCTCGATGGGCATCGCCCAGATCGCCGCGGTGCTGGGCTCCTGCACCGCCGGCGGGGCCTACCTGCCAGCCATGGCGGACGAGTCCATCATCGTCAAGAACCAGGGCACCATCTTCCTGGGCGGTCCGCCGCTGGTGAAGGCCGCAACCGGCGAGATCGTCAGCGCCGAGGAGCTGGGCGGCGCAGACGTACACTGCCGCACCTCCGGTGTCACGGATCACTACGCCAACAACGACCACCACGCCCTGCAACTGGTGCGCCGGGCCGTGGGGCGCCTGAACCGGGTGAAGCCGGTCGCCATGGACCTGCGTGATCCGGTGGAGCCGCTGTACCCGGTGGAGGATATCTACGGCGTGATCCCCGCGGACAAGAAGCAGCCTTATGATGTGCGCGAGGTGATCGCACGCATCGTGGACGGCTCGGATTTCGATGAGTTCAAGGCCCTGTACGGCGAGACGCTGGTTTGCGGCTTCGCCCGCATCCACGGTTACCCTGTAGGTATCGTGGCCAACAACGGTATCCTGTTCGGTGAGTCCGCCGTAAAGGGCGCCCACTTCGTTGAGCTCTGCGCCCAGCGCAAAACGCCCCTGGTTTTCCTGCAGAACATCACCGGATTCATGGTCGGCAAGCAGTACGAGGCTGGCGGGATCGCCCGGCACGGCGCCAAGATGGTACACGCGGTCGCCTGTGCCAATGTGCCCAAATTCACCGTGATCATCGGCGGCTCGTTCGGCGCAGGTAACTACGCCATGTGTGGGCGGGCCTACGAGCCGCGACTGATGTTCATGTGGCCAAATGCACGAATTTCGGTCATGGGCGGGGAGCAGGCGGCAGGCGTGCTGGCCACGGTCAGGCAGGATGTACTGTCTCGGGATGGCAAGGCCATGACGCCGGAAGAGGAGAAGGCCTTCAAGCAGCCCATTCTCGATTTGTATGAAAAACAGGGTCACCCCTATTACGCCTCGGCAAGACTGTGGGATGACGGGGTCATAGACCCGGCGGATACCCGCATGGTGCTGGGCCTGTCCATTTCAGCCACCCTGAATGCGCCGGTCGAGGAAACGAAGTTCGGCGTGTTCAGGATGTGATCGTGACCCGCTCGCCTGCCACTACATTTATGACGCCGTTCCCGGCACAGCCCCTGGAGGGGTCCCTGCCTCTTACCGGTATGGAAATTGAGAGAAGATCATGTTCGATAAAATCCTGATTGCCAACCGCGGCGAGATAGCCTGCCGCGTTATCAAGACCGCCCGACGCATGGGCATCGCCACGGTGGCGGTGTATTCCGACGCGGACCGGGACGCCCTGCACGTGCGCATGGCCGACGAGGCCATCCACATCGGCGCCGCGCCGGCCAGGGAGTCCTACCTGCTGGGAGACCGCATTCTCGAGGCGGCGCTCAAAGCCGGCGCCCAGGCCATTCACCCGGGCTATGGTTTCCTGTCGGAGAACGCCGGTTTTGCCCGCGCCTGCGCCGAGCGGGATGTGGTATTCATCGGGCCGCCCACCGCAGCCATCGAGGCCATGGGCTCAAAGTCGGCAGCCAAGCGCATCATGGAGGCCGCCGGCGTGCCACTGGTACCGGGTTACCACGGTGACGACCAGGACCCCGCCATTTTGCGGGCCGCGGCAGAGGAGATGGGTTACCCGGTGCTGCTGAAGGCCACGGCCGGCGGCGGCGGCAAGGGAATGCGCCAGGTCTGGTCAGGCAAGGATTTTGACGAGGCACTTGCCGCAGCCAAACGGGAATCGCTGGCCAGCTTCGGCGACGACACCATGCTGGTAGAGAAATACCTGACCAAACCCCGCCATGTTGAATTGCAGGTGTTCTGCGACAACAGCGGCAACGGCGTTTACCTGGCCGAGCGGGACTGCTCGGTGCAGCGCCGGCACCAGAAAGTCATCGAGGAAGCACCCGCGCCAGGAATGACCGAGGCGCTGCGCCGGGAAATGGGTGAGACTGCCGTGGCGGCTGCCAAGGCCATCGATTACAGGGGCGCCGGCACTGTCGAGTTCCTGCTGGACGAGGACGGCAGCTTCTACTTTATGGAAATGAATACGCGCCTGCAGGTTGAGCACCCGGTGACGGAAATGATCACCGGCCAGGACCTGGTGCAATGGCAGCTACTGGTGGCCGCCGGGCAGCCCCTGCCCCTGGCACAGGAGCAGGTAAAAATTCGCGGCCACGCGTTCGAGGCCCGAGTCTACGCCGAGGACCCCGACAACGACTTCCTGCCGGTTACCGGCACACTGGGCTACCTGCAGCCGCCGGAGGAAAACCGGCATGTGCGGGTGGATACGGGTGTGCGCCAGGGCGACGAGGTCAGCGTGTACTACGACCCCATGATCGCCAAGCTGATCGTGTGGGACGAGTCCCGGGAAAGGGCCCTGCAGCGACTCGCCACGGCGCTGGCGGCCTACCGCATTGGCGGCACCGTGACCAACCTGGACTTTCTCTACAACCTGGCTACCTGCAGGCCTTTTCGCGAAGCGGAACTGGATACCGGGTTCATCGAGAAACACGCCGACCTGGTCTTTCACCAGCGTCCCCAGGACCTGGCCCGGGAACTCCCCCTGGCGGCCCTGGCCCTGTTGCTGGATAAACAACAGGCGGGCAGCGCGAGCTCGCCCGAAGATCCCTATTCCCCCTGGCGAGCGGGCAACGCCTGGCGCCTGAACGAACCCCATGCCCACCGTTTTATAGTGCACTGCCACCAGCAGGACCACGCGGTTGAGGTGGAACAACGCGAACAACTGTATATCGTCCGCTGCGGCGACCGGGAAACGCAGCTGCGCGGCGAACTGCTCGGGGACAGCCTGCACCTGGAAGTCGAAGGGCATCGCCAGCGCGCCACACTGGCCCGTACCCAGGATGGCTTTACGCTCTACCTGGCCAAGGGGGCCTGCCATTTCAGGGAGGTCCTGCCGGACCTCGGCGAGGCCGATACCAGCGGGGCGAATGCGGGACTGGCGGCGCCAATGAACGGCACGATTGTAGCCCTGCTGGCCCAGGCGGGAAGCGCGGTGGAGGCCAACACCCCCCTGCTGGTCATGGAGGCAATGAAAATGGAGCACACCATCCGGGCGCCGGTTGCCGGTACTGTTAATGCGTTCTACTACCAGCCCGGCGACCTCGTCGACGGCGGCGCCGAATTGCTCGACTTTACCGCCGATACTTCGGAGGGAGACAAACAATGAAACTGCCCGAACGCGTCACCCTGGTGGAGGTGGGACCCAGGGACGGACTGCAGAACGAACCGCAAACCATCCCGCTGGCGGCAAAGCTGCAACTGATCGACGACCTCGCCAGCGCCGGGCACACGGTCATCGAGGCCGGCAGTTTCGTCAACCCGAAATGGATTCCCCAGATGGCCGACAGTGAGGCAGTGTTTGCCGGGATCACGCGCCGTGCCGGGGTGCGCTACACGGCACTCACACCCAACCTGCGCGGCTTCGAGCGGGCCGTGGCCGCGGGCGCTGACGAGGTTGCCATTTTCGCCGCGGCCTCGGAGGCTTTTTCACAAAAGAATATCAACTGCAGCATCGCCGAGAGCCTGCAGCGCTTTACCGAGGTGATGAGCGCGGCCAAAGCGCACAATATCCCGGTGCGCGGCTACGTGTCCTGCGTACTGGGCTGCCCCTACGAGGGTGACATTCCCCCCGCAGCGGTGGCCGCGGTGACCGGGGAACTGCTCGACATGGGCTGTTACGAGGTGTCGCTGGGTGACACCATTGGCAGCGGTACCGCCGGCAGTATGCAGGGCCTGCTGGATGTCTTGCTGGCCCGCTTCAAACCCGCGCAGCTGGCGGTGCACTGCCACGACACCTACGGCCAGGCCCTGAGCAACATCCTGGTCGCGCTGCAAAACGGCATCGCAACAGTGGATTCCTCGGTGGCAGGGTTGGGGGGATGCCCCTACGCCCGGGGCGCCTCGGGCAATGTTGCGACGGAAGACGTGGTGTACATGCTCAACGGGCTGGGGATAGAGACCGGCCTGGACCTGCCGGCCCTGATCCGCGCGGGCAATCGCATCTGTGGTGCGCTGGGTCGTCGCACCGGCTCCCGTGCGGCCACCGCACTGGACCTGAAATCTGCCTGAGTCGAGCTGCCGGCACGAGCTGCATGCGGTTGTGAAGGAGACAATTATCACATGTCGATCGGCATAAATTACTACCGCATGCGCGTGCTGGCCGCCGTGCTGATCACCCTGTCGGGCATAGGCCAGGTGGCCATGCTCTGGTTCAACGAACTGACCGGCGCGGCGGTCACTGGCGCCTTTATGGGCGTGGTCTACATCATCATCGGCATTGGCCTGCAGGGTCAGTCACGTTTCACGCTTTTTATGGCCATCGGCGTGCCCGTGGCTGCGGCCGCTCTCTTGATCAATTACACGCCGGAGGGCGCGCTGGGGAACCTGCAGATTGCCAGGCTGAGCGTCGACCTCACCGTGGTGCTTTGCTCCGCCCTGGTGCTGGCCAACACCCGCAAGTAAACCGCTGTAGCGCTGGTATCAATTTGACGGGGTAGCGCCCCCGCGGACAGACCGGCGTCGTGTTGCCAAATTATTGGCGCATGATTGTTTGCAGAGTCAGCCAGCCGCTGCCGCCCGGGCCCTGCGCTCGTCAAGGAATAAATAACATCCCGTGTCCTGGGGCAGCTCCGCAAGCGGCGTATCCACCTGCCCGGGAGTCGGCCCGAAGCGCGCGGCAAGCGGTCGCAGCTTCTCCAGATCGAAGTTGTACAGCCGCGCCGCGTTTTCCCCGAGAATCATCCGCCGCTCCGCGTCCGGTACCCCGGGGAAGGTCAGCTGCAGCGACTCCAGGTTATAGGGGAAGGTGCCTTCATAATGGGGGTAGTCGTTACCCCAGCAAATCTGCTCTATGCCCACCTCGTCCCGACCGTCGAGTTCCGCCAGGCTGGGAAAGCTGGCACCGTAGTAACAGTTGCGCCGGGCGTAAAAACTGGGGGGTTCACGCAGCACCCACTGCATATCCGAGTAATCCATCTCGCCGATAGCGCCTGCCGAAAAGCCCTCGTGAATACGGTCCAGGCTGCGCAACATGGCCGGCGCCCAGGAGCAGCCCGATTCAGTGAGGATATATTTAAGCCTGGGATAGCGCTCAAACACACCGCTGAGCAACAGGTGGCTGTAGCCGCGCTTGCAGTAAAACGGTACCTCGGATATCCACAGCGCCTCGGCGATCGGGCCGCTGCCGTAATCCGGCAGCCCCTGTCCGGAATGCTGGTTCATCACCAGGTTACAATCCTGGATGGCCGCATACAGCGGCTCCCAATCGGGATGGTACAGGGGTTTCAGCCAGGTACAGTCCTCGGGAACAAGCGGCAGCAGCACGCCGCCACGTAAGCCGGCCTCGGCGATCCAGTGCACGTCCTTGATCGCCTCCTCGATATTATTGGGCAGGATCAGCCCCACCCCGGCGCGCCGCACCGGGTCCTCATCGCAAAAATCCTTGAGCCAGCGGTTGTGGGCGCGAATGCCGGCCAGCGCCCGCTCGTAATTTTCCGGTCGCGGTGGCTGGCTGGTGACGATGCTCTTGGCAAAGAAGGGGGGTACCGTGTTGGGGTAGACCACCTCCCCGACCACGCCCTGGCTGTTCTGGTCACGGGTGCGAATCTCTAAATCCCAATTGCGCAACTTCTTGCTGCCATAGTGCTGCTGGGAGGGATTGCGATAGCCGCCGCGCCACTCATCGAAAGCATCCCGCCACTTTGGCTCGAGATACTCACGGTACTGGGCGTGGCTGCCACCGGCGTGGGTATCCGCGGTTATCAGGATATAGGGTTCGTTGCTCAAGTCGGGACTCCCGGGGGTTGTCGAGGCTGCCAGCATACCAATGCCGGCGCAGTGAGGCACACCGGTGGGGCATGAATGCGGCGGCGGCTCAATTGCTTGGACCAGCACTGTCTACCCCGCGGCCCACTGGCTATAATGGCCGCCGCTCACGACGGGCCATTACCACAGGAAACCTGCACTACATGGCACTCAAGCCCACGATCTACAAGGCCCAGATTGAACTGGCCGACAGCGATAACAACCGCTACGAAAGCCTGGCCCTGACCCTGGCCAGGCACCCCTCGGAGACGCTCGAGCGCATGGCCGCACGCCTGCTGGCGTACTGCCTGAACACCAGCCGGGGCCTGGAGTTCACCCGGGGGCTGTCCACCGCCGATGAACCGGATATCTGGCTGCACAGCGATAGCGGCGAGATCCAGCACTGGATCGAGGTGGGGCAACCCGAACACCAGCGCCTGCGCAAGGCCTGCGGGCGGGCCCGGAAAGTGAGCCTGTATACCTTCGGCAAGAGCAGCGACACCTGGTGGAAGCTCAATGGCGAGGCCATCAGCGCCCTGCCCCATCTGCACGCATGGCAGTTCACCTGGCCCGAGATCGTCGCCGTGGCCGCCTTGCTGGACCGTACCATGCAACTGGCTGTCAGCATCGTCGGCGGCATCGTCTACGTGGACAACGGCAACGGATCAGCCAGCGTCGAACCTCGCCTGTTGCACGCCAGCGAGTAGGGCAATCAGCTTGTGAGCACCTTGCCCGTCGCTTTCAGCGAGCCCGGCAGGAAAAAAAGATACACCAGGTTCAGCGCGCCGTAGCCGGCTCCAGCCAATAGCAGGCCGGCATCGTCCGACCGGGCCGCCAGCAGCAGCACTGCGAGTCCGGCCAGCCGCAGCAGGTCCCAGCGCAACAGGCGCTCGGCCCCCACCCCCTCCAGGCGCAGCGCCGTGGTTACCGCTGTTGCCAGGAGCAGCGCCCACAGGGCAAAACCACCCCAGTAGGACAGCTCGGTCTTTTCCATGAAATTGAGCAGCAGCACCGCCGCCAGAAGTTGCGCGAACGCGTATACGCTCACCCTGCGCGGCACCTGCGGGTCATACTTGCGAAACCCGGCCAGGTCGTTCTTGTCGCGTGGATAGCGCTCGGCCACGTCCGCCGGTCGCCAGCCGGTGCGCGATACCCAGACCCGCAGCTTGTCTCGCCAGTCGGTCGCATGCCAGCTGTCCCGGGCCATGTCGAGGTAGATGTGTGTGAGTGCCGCAACGGGATTCCAGCTTTTCAGGGCTCCTCGAATGCCGTAGACCGGGGGATCACTTTCAAGTTCTTCCTGGAAAGTGCCGAACATGCGGTCCCAGAGGATGAAAATACCGCCGTAATTGCGGTCCAGGTAGCGGTCGTTCTGGGCGTGATGCACCCGGTGATTCGACGGGGTGACAAACACCCACTCGTACCACCCCAGCTTGGGAATGTGCTGGGTGTGTACCCAGAACTGGTATATCAGGTTGAGGGCAGCCACCGTGACGACCACTTCCGCGGGGATGCCCAGCAGGTACATGGGAATATAGAAAATCCAGTCCAACAGGAAGCCGGTACTGGTCTGGCGCAGGGCAGTGCCGAGGTTGTAATCCTCGCTCTGGTGATGGGCGACGTGCGCTGCCCATAGCAGGGTGCGCTCGTGTCCCATGCGGTGCTGCCAGTAATAGCAGAAATCGTACAGCACCGTGGCCAGCACCCAGGTAAACCAGTGGTCCGCGTCCATCAGCGGCAGGGAAAAGTACGCCGTAAAGAGGTAGTAGACGTAGCCGCCGATACCGAGCGTGACAAAGCGGCGTGCCTGGCTCAGCACGCCCAGGGTCAGGCTGCTGAAACTATCATTGAGGCGAAAGGTGTTGCGGTGGCGGGCAAGCCCGTAGGCCCACTCGATGATAATCGCGAGAATAAAAAACGGGACGGCGTAAACAATCAGGTTCATGGGGCGACAGTCTACCTGCCCTCGGCGCCAAAATCAGCCTGGCTTGCACGCTGTTTACAGGGCCGATTATGGCTAGTAGCAAATCCGGTTGAGGTCTATATTGCGCACATGAATACGAGCAAGCGCGCAGCACACGTCAGCACCGAAACCGGCCTCGAGTCGAGTCCTGCAGTCACGGACCTGCCCGACCCGGCGGTGTGCCGCCAGGCCAGGCTGTCCAGGGATCCGCGTTTCGACGGGGAGTTTTTCCTTGCGGTACGCACCACCGGCATCTACTGCCGGCCGATCTGCCCGGCCCGGGCACCAGCGGAAAAAAATGTCAGCTACTATCGCAGCTCAGCCCAGGCCGCCAGGGATGGCTACAGGCCCTGCTTGCGCTGCCGGCCGGAATCCGCCCCCAGCAGTCCGGCCTGGCTGGGCACGGCCACCACCGTACAGCGCGCCCTGCGACTCATCCAGCAAGGCGCGCTGAATCACGGCACATTGGCGCAGCTTGCAGCGCGCCTGGGGATCGGGGAACGTTACCTGCGCAAGCTGTTTGAACGCGAACTGGGTGTATCACCACTGGCGATAGCGCTCAACCAGCGCCTGCTGTTCGCTCGTAAATTGCTGGTGGAAACCAGTATGCCGATTACCGATATTGCCTTTGCTGCCGGGTTTGGCAGCGTGCGGCGCTTTAACAGTGCGATCCAGGCCCAGTTCAGGCAGACGCCAGGGGACCTGCGCCGCAGGCCGCGCCGGGGCGGGGAAGCGAGCGGTATCCGCTTGCAGTTGCAGTACCGGCCGCCCTACGACCTGGAGGGCGTATTCAATTTCTTCTCCCGCCACGCGGTGGCCGGGGTGGAGAGCGTGGAAGACGGCAGTTATCGCCGCAAACTGCTGCTTTCTGGCGCGCCCGCCACGATCAGGGTGCAGCCGGTCCCGGGTCGTCATGCCATGCAACTGGAACTGCACGCGGCAGATCACAGCCAGCTGATGCCTGTGGTCGCCCGGGTTCGGCGCATGTTTGACCTGGATGCGAATCCGGCGGCGATCCGGGACTCCCTGGGGCATGACCCGTCTCTCGCGCGGCTGTTACAGGCGTTCCCGGGAGTTCGCGCCCCCGGCACCTGGTCATTGTACGAATCCGCTGTGCGCGCCATCGTCGGCCAGCAGGTGAGCACCCTGGCCGCCCGCAGCATTTGCGCTCGCCTCGCGGCGGCTACCGCCGACAATCCCGACCACCTCGTATTCCCGTCGGCCGGCGCGCTGGCTGCCCTGGATGACAGTCATTTTCCCATGCCCGGACGGCGACGCGAGACTCTCGGCAGCCTCTGCCGGGCATACGCTGGAACCGAAGAGCAACTGCAACTGGCGAGCCTCGCCGCCATTCGCGGGGTAGGGCCCTGGACCTTGGCCATGGTCGCCATGCGAGGCGCCGGCGAACCAGATGTCTTCCCGGCCCGGGACCTCGGGCTCGAAAAGGCATGGCAAGAAATATCCGGCGGGCGTACCACATTACAGGACCAGTCCGCCCACTGGCGCCCCTGGCGTTCCTACGCCGCCAACCTGCTCTGGAGGAGCCTCAGCCAGTGAATAAGCCTCAGCCCATGAACTACCAGTTCCTCGATACGCCCATAGGCAGGCTGCGCCTGCTATCGAACGGCACCCACCTGGTGGCCATTGAATTCCCGGGGCGTCACGATGAAAACTGTGCCGCCACCTGCGCCGGCGACAAGGTCCTGGCCCAGACTGCCGAGCAATTACGGCAATACTTTGCGGGCCAGCTCAGGGTATTCGACCTGCCGCTGGCACCAGCGGGAACCGCTTTCCAGCACGCGGTCTGGAATGCGCTGTCGGCAATCCCCTGGGGAGCACTGCGCAGCTACGCCGATATCGCCCGGGCCATCGGCAGACCCAGCGCAGTGCGGGCGGTAGGGGCTGCCAATGGCCGTAATCCACTGCCCATCGTGGTGCCCTGCCACAGGGTAATTGGCAGTAATGGCTCCCTGACCGGGTTCGCCGGGGGACTTGAAATCAAGCAACAGTTACTGGCGCTGGAAGGTTCGCTGGAAGACCGCCAGGCGGGCCTGGGCTTTTAGAACAGGGGGCAAATAATCAAGGCAGCTCCACCCTGCGGGGCGGCTAGGCGTTGAGATCGGGAATCATGTCGTCCTTCAAACGCTCGATAGCATCTTTCAGGCGCAACTTCTCTTTCTTGAGGCGCTGTAACAATATCTGGTTCTGGTAGGGGAAGCTGTAAAGCTCGGCGATCCTGGAATCCAGCACCCGGTGACGGGTCTGCAACTGGAGCAGGCGCATGGCCGGGGTGAGCGGTTCATTGGCTGCGTCCTCGCCTGAACCGGCGCCGTTGTGGGTGAATTCGCTCATGCCGTGACCAGGGGTACCACCGCCGTTATGCAACAAGAGTGCAACTCTATACCCACAGGGAAGCGATGTACAAGCACTGTCGGCCCACGAAACGCTGTGATTAGAAGCGCCCTTCCTCCAGCAGCGCACGCCACAGCGGATGCCCGGCGTCGCCGATAGCGAAAAAGTGGGGACTGAGCAGGGACTCGCGGCAATTATAACGCAGCGGCAGGCCATCCATTCCCAGCAGGGCGCCCCCCGCCGCCTCCAGCACCGCCTGCCCCGCGGCCGTATCCCACTCGCTACAGGGGGAAAAACGGGGGTAAAAATCGCCTTCCCCCCGGGCCAACTGGCAGAATTTGAGGGCGCTGCCACTGTCCAGCCTTGCTATCGGCCCCCAGTGCTCACGCAGCCAGCCCAGGCATTCCTCCAGCTTGGCGTTGCGATGACGGCGACTGGCGAGCACCGCCAGTTCGCGCCCCGGCACCAGCGGTCGGACTGCCAGCGGCGCTCGAACCCACTGCCCTCGCGGGTCGCCGCGATAACAATACGCATTCGCACCGGGAATACCCACGTAAGCCGTCCGCTCCAGGGGCAGGTACAGCACACCCAGTACCGGCCGATAGTCCTCGATAAGCGCGATATTGATAGTGAATTCCCCGGTCTGGGCCAGGAACTCCTTGGTGCCGTCCAGGGGATCCACCAGCCAGTAACGGTGCCAGCCACGACGCCCGGCCAGCGCGTCAGCCGTCGACTCCTCCGACAGGACCGGAATCGAGGCGTCCAGCGCCAACAGGCCCGCCTGCAACAGCGCATGGGACTGCGTATCTGCCAGGGTCAGCGGTGACCTGTCATGCTTGGCCGTGAACTCAGTGGTGCCCGGTGAGTAATAATGGCTGCAGATAAGCTCCCCGGCCTCCCGGCAGAGCCCAAGCAGGGGCGTGACAAAATCGGCTAATTCCTGCACATTGCTTCCCGATGGATATTTTGCACATGATACCACCGCGGGGCGGGGTGCCGGCACGGCGACAGCTTCCGCGAAATACGGGCATAATCACGCCATGAAAAGCGCTGGTGACAATCGCGGATGATCGACTGGAACTCAATTGATACCGTGCTGCTGGACATGGACGGCACCCTGCTGGACCTGCACTTTGACAATTATTTCTGGATGGATCACCTGCCACGGCTCTATGCCGCCAAGCACCGGATCAGCGAGGCGGAGTCCTCGGCCCACCTGCAGGCCACGTTCCACAGCGGCGAGGGCACCCTGAACTGGTACTGCCTGGACCACTGGTCGAAACAGCTGGACATGGATATCCCCGCGCTCAAACGCGAAATACAGCATATGATCCGCCTGCGTCCTTTCGCCATCGAATTCCTCAGCCGGCTGCACGCAAGTCACCGCGACGTGGTAATGGTCACCAACGCCCACCGTAAAACCCTGGAAATCAAAATGGCGAACGTGGATATTACCGGCTGGTTCGACCGGGTGGTGGTATCACACGACCTGGAGGCGCCAAAGGAAGACCAGGCCTTCTGGCACAAGCTGCAGGCCCTGCACCCGTTTGACCCCGCGCGTACCCTGCTGATTGACGACACCGAACGCGTTCTCGACTCGGCCAGGGAGTACGGCATTGCCCACCTGCTCACCCTGCTGCAGCCCGACAGCCAGCGGCAGAAACGCCTCGATACCCGATTTCCAGGCATTCACCACTTTGACGAAATCATGCCGGAGCTGGTAACCCATGACTGACCAGGCCGAAAAAAAAGACCGGCTGCGACTGGACAAGTGGCTGTGGGCGGCACGCTTCTTCAAGACGCGCAGCCTGGCCAAGGCGGCAATCGAGGGCGGCAAGGTACAGCTCGCCGGGCAGAGGGTAAAAGTGTCAAAAGAGGTTTGCGCCGGCGATACCCTGCAGGTACGCCAGGGCTGGGATGAGCGGGTGGTACAGGTGCTTGCCCTCAGCGACCAGCGGCGCGGCGCCGCCGAGGCACAACTGCTGTACGAGGAAACCGCTGCCAGCATCGCCCGGCGCGAGGCCGAGTCAGCTGCCCGCAAAGCCGCTGGTGGAATGATTGACCGCCCGGCCCAGCGCCCCAACAAAAAACAGCGGCGCCAGATTCACCGTTTCAAGGATTCGTCTGCCTGAGCACTCAGTCGATGCAAATCCTGTTGCGGCCCTCGTGTTTCGCTTTATAGAGCGCATTATCGGCGCGCTTTATAATTTCATGCGGGGTGAGGTCCCCTTCGACCATCACGCTGACCACGCCCTGGCTGACGGTGATAATTTCGCCAATTTGTGATTTTTCGTGGGGTATTGCCTCGGCGGTCACGATTTCTTTCAGGCGCTCAGCGGTGCGCAGCGCTGCCCGTATATCAGCGCCCGGCAGCACCAGGATGAATTCCTCTCCCCCGTAGCGCCCCACCATTTCACCGGCTCGACTGGTGGCGCGCTGCATCAGGTCCGCGAGACGTTTAAGCACCACGTCCCCGGCCGGGTGGCCATAATTGTCGTTATAGTCCTTGAAATAATCCACATCCAGCAGGATTACCGACAAGCTCGTGCTGGTGCGACGAGCCCGGTTTATCTCGTCCTGCAAGGCCTTGTTGATCAGGCGACGGTTACCGAGGCCGGTGAGTTCATCCACGTTAGCCAGGTCTGTCAGCTGGCGTCGCGCATCGCGCAGCTGGCGATTGCGATCACGCAGCGAGTTTGTGAGCTCGCCCAGCTCCTGGGCCATGGTCTCGCGTTCCCAGTTGAGCGAGATCATATTACGAAACGACTTGTAGACACGATCACTGACCGAAACCAGCAATGCACAAAAAGCCAGCAGCATGAGCCCGATGAGCAGGTTGTAGGATTGATCCCAGTAGTGCACCAGGCTCCACCACGCAATGGGCCAAAGGGAAGCGAAAACATAAACGATAAAGTACTCGCGGATAATGACCGAATACCCCACCGAGAAAGCTGTGACCATTACGATAACGAGCAAAAACATGTACTGCATGGTATTCGGCACACGAGTGGCCGCGTATATGTAGATGGCAGACCAGATGGCACCTGTCACAGCGGCCCCGATCAACAACTGCCAGTAGACCCGGCGGGGATTGCTCTGGAAGCGGCGCTCCACCAGGGCATTGCTCATCTGCAGCGAGCGCAACAGCAACAGGATCATGAAACCTGCCGCCCACAACAGGGTGACTGACAGCGGCAGGTATTGCCAGAATAAAAGGACGGTGGCGACGACGCCGACCAGGTGTGCACTCAACGTGGCGACACGACCGTTTTGCATCAGCGCTTCAAGCTGGGCAATAAACAGTTCTTCCCTGGGTATGTGGCGCTGGTAGATCATGGTCGAATCCTACACCCAACGGGGCAGAAACATAAAGTTCGGGGTGAAAGCTGCGAACCGTGTCACACGGCAGCTCGTTGCCACCGAAGTGCTTTTACTACACACTTGCAGCAATACAATAAACGGGGTCCGGGGTATGTACTCCTGGAAAACCATTCGCACAGCCTGCGCGGTTTTGCTGCTGCTTCCAATCGTTCACCTGGCCTACCTGGTATCGCAGGACATGCTCAAGACCATGCGCGTTGCACCGGAGACCTGGGCAAACGAGGTCGCGGCCTATGCCGAGGAAGACCGGGCAACTCAACTGCCGGTGCACCCCGTCCTGGTCGTCGGCGGACGCCCCGCTACCCTCTGGCAGGGACTCGATGACCTGCTGAGCCCCCGTCCCGTGCTCATGCGCGGCCTGAGTGAAGCCACCGTTAGCGATATTACCCACTATCACGGGGAGCTCGTTGGCTACTACCAGCCAAGCGCGCTGGTCCTGCTACCCGGCAACAGCGAATTCCATATTCGCGACAATAAATCGGCCCAGGAATTGGCGACGGCTATTCGCAAACTGATTGAACTGGATGAATCATTCGGGGCCGAGCGGGACTATTATATATTCACTCCCCTCAAGACCCCCCTTTACCCCGAAGACTACGCCAGGATAGATGAGGCATCCCGATTGCTGGAGCGCTGGGCCCGGGAAACGCCCCGTGTCAGTATCCTGGACGCCAATGCACTGCTGAGCCTGGCAGGCGGCACGCCCAGCCCCGACTTTTTCCGCCTGGACGGGGTCAACCTCAACGAGTCCGGCTACCTGCGCCTGTCCCTGCTGCTGATGGAGCGAATGGAACAGCAGGAAGCGACTTTATAGCCGCCGGGCAGCGCATTCAAATGGGCTACTTTTCGCTCATTATGCGCTAGAATCGCGCCCATGCTTTCGGATCTTCCCGTGTTACCACCTGCCACCCCGCTGCTGGACGCCATTGACCAGGGCGCCGTCCTGCGCGACCTTACGCCAGTTCAGCTGCGGCAGCTAACAGCGGAATTGCGCAGCTATTTGCTCTACAGCGTTGGCCAGTCCGGTGGGCACTTTGGGGCCGGCCTGGGCGTGGTCGAGCTCACCGTGGCCCTGCATTATATCTACAACACCCCCCAGGACCGGATTGTCTGGGATGTCGGGCACCAGACCTATCCCCACAAAATACTGACCGGTCGCATGCGGCAGATGCACAGTATGCGCAAGGCGGGCGGGCTGGCTGGATTCCCAAAACGCAGTGAAAGTGAATATGACACTTTCGGTGTAGGCCACTCCTCTACCAGCATCTCCGCCGCCATGGGCATGGCCCTGGCCGCCAAGCACCAGGGTATCGACCGCAAAGTGATCGCCGTGATCGGTGACGGCGCCATCACCGGCGGCATGGCGTTCGAGGCACTGGCCCACGCCGGCCACGAGCGACCCAACATGCTGGTGATACTCAACGACAACCAGATGTCCATCGGCCACAACCGGGGTGGCCTGGCAACCTACTTTGCCAAGATCTGGGCCAGCAAAACCTATATCGCGATGCGCGAGGGCTCGAAAAAGGTGCTGGAGAAGATCCGCCCAGCCTGGGAGCTGGCAAAGCGTACCGAGGAGCACATGAAAGGCATGGTGGCACCGGGGACCATGTTCGAGGAATTGGGCTTCCACTATATCGGCCCCCTCGACGGTCATGACCTGCCTGGACTCATCCAGACCCTGGAGAACATGAAGGAACTTGAAGGGCCCCAGTTTCTTCATATTCGCACCATGAAAGGCAAGGGCTTCGCACCCGCGGAAGCGGACCCGGTTGGTTACCACGCAATCAACAAGATCGAGGCAAAACCCAAGGGACCACAGCTCACCGCACCGCCGACCGCACCGAAGCGCCTGAAGTACCAGGACGTATTCGGGCGCTGGCTGTGCGATATGGCGCAACAGGATGAGCGTCTCATCGGCATCACCCCCGCCATGTGCGAGGGTTCCGGCATGGTGGAATTCGCCAGGCGCTTCAAAGACCGCTATTACGATGTCGCCATTGCCGAGCAACACGCGATTACCATGGCGGCGGGTATGGCCTGCGATGGCCTCAAGCCCGTCGTAGCAATCTACTCTACCTTCCTGCAACGCGGTTATGACCAGCTGATCCACGACGTGGCGCTGCAGAATCTTGATGTCACCTTCGCCATCGACCGCGCAGGCCTGGTAGGACAGGACGGACCCACCCATCACGGCGCCTTCGACCTGAGCTACCTGCGCTGCATTCCCAATATGGTCATCGGCGCGCCCTCGGATGAAAACGAGTGCCGGCAGATGCTCTACACCGCCTACCAGCACCCGGGCCCGGCGGCAATACGCTATCCGCGCGGCACCGGGCCCGGAGCAATTATTGCAAACGAAATGACGGCGATGGAGATAGGCAAGGCCGTAGAAGTGCGACGTGGTGAACGTGTGGCGATACTGTGTTTCGGCACGCTGCTGAGTGAGGCCATGATCGCAGCGCAAGAGCTAAATGCCACGGTGGTGGATATGCGCTGGGTTAAGCCGTTGGATGAAGAGAAGATTCTGGAGATCGCGCGTGAGCACGAGTTGGTGGTTACGGTGGAGGAGAATACTGTTGCGGGCGGAGCTGGCTCTGCAGTCAACGAATGCTTGGCGCGCGAGGAATTCGTAAAAGGCTTGCTGAACATCGGACTTTCAGACCAGTTTGTAGAACATGGTAACCATGAGGAACAACTCGAATGGTCGGCACTGGACAGCAATGGGATAGTGAGGCGCGTTCATGCGACACTAGAAGAAAGGCCGACAGCTAGAGCTACTGCTTTTAATATCCATGATGTATTGGAATTAAATCATAAATAGTTATGAAGCCTCCCGTCACATGCAGCCTAGGGAGTTAGACCAACCGATGACAAGGAACTACCAGTACAACTACTCCAGTATAAGGCCCTCCGTATTTGACCGCGAGCAACGAGAGAAAAAGGGGCGCACGATCGTGCTCGTTTGTAAAGATTTTTTCAAATCTACAGACTTGTCCCGGCTCAAACTACTCGATGTAGGCAGCTCAAGCGGCATAATAGACAACTACCTCGCCGATTACTTCGGAGGCGTATCAGGGATTGATATCGATGAAGCGGCAATGGCTCATGCCCGTGCCGCCTTCAATAAGGAGAATCTCCACTTCGCCCGAGGCGATGCCATGCAACTTGATGCAGCCGACTGTAGCGTGGACGTCGTAGTGTGCTCTCATGTTTATGAACACGTACCAGACGCCAAAAAAATGTTCGATGAAATTTTCCGCGTACTGAAACCGGGAGGATTTTGCTATTTCTCCGGGAATAATCGAATGATGATTATCGAGCCGCACTATCGACTACCTTTTCTATCGTTGCTACCCCGCCCCTTGGCCCACCTGTACATTCGCCTTGCGGGAAGGGGGAATTATTACCACGAAAAACATGTCACTTACTGGGCGTTACAAAAACTCTGTGAGGCTTTCGATATTTTCGACTACTCTGCAAGAGTGATCACCGATCCTGACAAATTCGGAATCAGCTACCTGTTAGAGAAAGGTACGCTCAAGTGGAGAGCTGCCAAATTTTTCGCACGACACATAAAGTGGGCCACACCTCATATTTGGATACTACAAAAGCCAGAATCAACACACATTAACGCCAATGCCAACCATCCAGAATAGGCCGCGTATTTTGCTGATTACACGTAATCTCCCGCCATTAATCGGCGGCATGGAACGGCTGATGCTACACCTGGCTTCCGGAATGGCGGAGTACGCGGAACTTACCGTTATTGGGCCGAAGGGTTGCGCGAAATACCTACCTCGACAGGTAGAAGTTAAGGTTACTTCCGAACGATTGGCACCATTTCTGCTGCTCTCAAGCTGGCTTGCGATCCGCACCTGTAATACAAATAATTTTGAAATTGTAATCGGCGGCAGCGGGTTAGTTGCACCCACTCTCCGGCTACTGACGCGCATATTTCGTTGTAAAACTGCAATCTACCTCCACGGTCTCGATTTGGTTGTCGAAAACGTATTGTACCAACGAATGTTCGTACCTAGCCTGCGGAATATAGACCTGACCATAGTTAATAGCCGAAGCACCCGACAAATCGCAATAGACAAGGGGGTGCTCGAAGAGCGTATAGCTGTTGTTAACCCCGGCACCAACATACCAGAACCGCCATCCGCGGAACTAGTGCGTCAGTTTCGCTCAAAACTGCAAATTCCATTTGAGAAAATCATAGTTTTTGTCGGACGTATTACCCAGCGCAAAGGGCTTTCGAGGTTCATAGATGAATGCCTTCCATATATCCTTGAGAACTCACCAGAGGCGGGGC
>JAHEBM010000046.1 GCA_024642245.1 Haliea sp. | reverse complement strand
ATCCCCGGGCTTTCCTTTGCAGCGGGCGTGTTCCTGCTGGGCGAGCCCGCCAGCGGCTCCCAGTTTTTGGGTCTTTTGGCCATTTGCAGTGGTATTGCTATCAGCCAGCGACGCTGATGGGTCGTATTCTGTCCAGGTGGCCAGCCCCTGTCAGGGCGCCCACCAGATGCTGACGGGAGTGGTCTGCTGTGAGAGTGCGGCGTAAACCGGATAAGCAGTCACCCCTGTATTTTCAAGCAGGTCCTTTTTGTCCTGGCCGGTGATGTGGACAATGATTTCACGACTGTGAAGGACTGCTGACAGGGTCAGGGTGATCCGGTGGTGCCGCGCAGTCACCGGATCGGTCTGTGCCACCCGGGCCGGGTTATGCGGATCGAGCAGGCTTGCCAGGTTAGCGGTCTGTGGGAACCATGACGCGGTATGCCCGTCCGTTCCCATGCCCAGCACGACCGAAGTAAATGGTCCCGGCAGGGCGGCAATCTGTGCGGTAATTGCAGCAATGCCGCCGCTACAGGCACCGGCCAGGCCCAGGAAACGTGCCCCGATGGCCTTGTCGCGCAGCAGGTTTTCCCGCAGCAATCGTTCATTGGAATCGGCACTGTCAGTAGGCACGCAGCGCTCATCCACCAGGGTCAGCCAGACCCGTTCCCAATCCAGATCCTGCCGGGACAGCTTGCGGAACATGCCGGTGGGAGTGCTGCCCCCGGAAACCGCCAGGCTCGCCCCGCCGTGCCGGGCGATGTCTTCTGCCAGGCCCCTGGCGAGGTGCCCGGCCAGTGCCTCGTCGAGTGCAGGCCTGCTGTCAAAACAACGCCACTCACTCATACCAGCTGCGGCCATCGACGGCAGTGAGCGCGGTTGCAGAGCTCGGTCCCATGGTGCCCGCGTTATAGTCCTTGATGACGGTGCCGTTTTCTTCCCAGGCCGCAATGATGGTGTCCACCCAGCGCCAGGCGAGCTCCACTTCATCGCGCCGCATGAACAGGGTCTGGTCACCGTTGATGGCATCCAGCAGAAGGCGCTCGTAGGCGTCGTAGCTGTCGCCCTTGCTGCGGGATTCGTCGGTCAGGTGCAACTCAACGGGTTGCAGGCTTAACCTGTTTGTCAGGCCGGGTTTTTTGTTCAGTGTATGCAAGCTGATGGTTTCTTCCGGTTGCAGGCGGATGACCAGCTTGTTGGTGAGTTCGTTGGGATCATTGGAAAAAAGTGAAAAGGGCTGGCGCTTGTACTCGATCACAATTTCCGAGTAGCGGCGGCTGAGCCGCTTACCGGTGCGCAGGTAAAATGGGACACCGGCCCAGCGCCAGTTATTGATCCGGGCCTTGATGGCGACAAAGGTCTCGGTGGCATCCGCGCTCTGGAAATCGGCTTCTTCCAAAAATCCCTTTACCGCCTGGCCATTGACCGCTCCGGAGGCGTAGCGACCGCGCACCGTGCACTCCCTGGCATTCTCCGCGTTTATGGGCACAAGCGCGCGCAGGACCTTCATTTTCTCATCGCGGATATCGCCCGCGTTCAGTGTGAGTGGTGGCTCCATTGCCACGATGGACAGGACCTGCAGCAGGTGATTCTGCAGCATATCGCGCAGGGCGCCTGTTTTCGCGTAGTAATCCGCGCGGCCTTCGACACCGATGTCCTCGGCCACCGTGATTTGCACGTTGTCCACAAAGGTGTTGCGCCACATCGGGCTAAACAGTGGGTTGCCGAAACGCACCGCCAACAGGTTTTGTACTGTTTCCTTGCCCAGGTAGTGGTCGATGCGGAAGGTGTCCTGCTCCGGGAAGACCTGTGCGACCTGTTCATTGATGTCCTGGCAGGACTGGAGGTCGTGTCCCAGCGGCTTTTCCAGCACCACGGCGCTGTGCGCATTCACTATTCCCGCCGCCTGCAGCCGTTGGCATATCTCGCCGTAAAGCGAGGGCAGTGTCGCCAGGTAGTAAAGCCGGCCAGGCGCCTGGCTTTTTTCCAGTAACTGTCCGAGGCATTCGTAGTCAGAGACTTTATCGGCGTGAATCGTGGTGTAGAACAGCCGGTCGTGGAAGGTGTTCCAGACCTCTTCGCTCCAGCCACTATCGGGCAGGTAGGTCTGCAGGTTCTCGCGCACGGTAGTGCGGAACTCCTCGGTGTCTACCGTTGCCCGCCCGGTCGCTATTATCCGGTGCAGCTTGTCGGCCAGTTTGTGCCGGTGCAACTGGAATAGGGCCGGCAGCAGTTTGCGGGTCGAAAGGTCCCCGGTGCCACCAAAAATAACCAGGTCTACCTGGGGTTTCATAGACGTCCCTCCCCGTTTGCGGTTAATCCAGCCGAGCCAGCCAGTCGGCAAGCTGGCCTGTAAACAGCTTGAAGTCTTCGCTTGGTCCATTGGAACAGGCGAAGCCGTGGTCTGCGCCGAGGAAGTGGTGATAGGTCACCGGCACACCCGCCTGCTGCAGTTGTTCGGCAAAGAATCGGCCTTCATCGCGCAAGGGATCGTTTTCGGCCGTTATCAGCAATGTTGGCGGCAGTGAAGCGAGCCCGGGCGAGCGCCGGGGGAAGGCCCGCTGTGCTGCCGGTTCAGATTCCGCATGCGCTCCCAGGTAGGTGTCCCAGAACCAGGCCATCAGGCTGGCAGTGAGCATCTGCCCTTCTGCCTTTTCTGCATACGAGCCAAAACCGGCGCTATGGTGGTCGGTGACGGGGTAGATGAGCACCTGGCCAATAATATTCTCGCGCTGGGACGGCGTGAGTTCCAGGCAGGTGGCGGCGGCGAGATTACCACCGGCGCTGTCGCCTGCCACGAGCAGCCGGCCATTGCAGGGTGTGCTCCGGGCGGCGTTATCACAGAGCCACCGGGTTGCCGCCAGGCAGTCGTCCTGGCCCGCCGGGAAAGGGTGCTCCGGTGCCAGCCGGTAATCCAGTGCAATAACACTGCAGCCGGTGACCTCGCTGAGGGCCAGGCAGAACGGGTGGTGTGATTCCAGGTCGCCAATCACCCAGCCGCCGCCATGGATGTAGATAATCAGCGGCTTGCCTGCACCTTGTTCGTTGCTGTACAGGCGCGCCGGGATGACCCTGTCCACAGTCGGTATCTGCCATTCGCAATGAGGTATTTCCCGGTGTTGCCCCCGCCAGCTCCAGGCGCTGGTAAAACGATAGTAGTGGCGAAGGGTCCAGACTTTTATAGTCTGCAGCAGTGCGCCAAACCAGGCGACGATTGCCTCCAGCATATTAACGATGCTCCTGGCGGTACTGGCGGGGCGAGCTGCCGTACCAGCGCTTGAATGCGTGGGTAAAATTTCCGGGGCTACTGTAACCCAGCATGGCGGCTATTTCCTCCACCGGCAGCTGGCTGGTCGCGAGGTACTCCCTGGCCAGCTCATAGCGGACATCCGCCAGGATTTGCTGGTAGCTGCTGGACTCGCCGGCCAGCCTGCGCCGCAGTGTGCGGCTGGTCATATGGAGCTTGCCAGCGACCTGGTCTATATCGGGAAAAACACCAGGCCGGGCAACGATGAGTTGCCTGACCCGATCGATAAAACCGCTGCTCTTGCTCATCCGTGCCAGCAGTAGTTGGCATTGCTGCTGGCAAATGGCCGAGGTTTCCGCGTCCTGCAGTGGCATGGCGGTGTCGAGTACCCGGGCATCCACCCGTACCTGGGAGTGTGGCGCGTTGAAGCTGACCGGGCATCCGAAAAACACCTCGTACTGGGCCCTGTGTTCGAGATTGCCGTGCATCATTGCCACCCCGATCGGCTTTATAAGGCTTGCCTGGCTGGGGTCCACCCCGGACAGGGCTGCCGCCAGGTCGCGATCCACATAAAAGGTGAAAAGGTCTTCGGGAATCTCGATGAGGCGGGAAAACTGTACGATTCCCTCCGTGGCAGTTTCCCTGAACGCTATGCGGAACAGGGTGAATGTGAGGGGGCCATAGTTACTGACGACAGTCAGCGCCTGCCGCAGAGTGGGCGCGCTGAGGAAGGCATAGCCGAACAGGCCATAGGCTTGCAGCGGGTACGCCTGGCCCAGTTTCAGCCCCAGCAGGGGGTCGTCGGTGAGCCTCAGGAGATTGCGGTGAAAGCGAAATTCCTGGGCCAGGCTGAAGTCCGGCTGTTGTTGTGGGTCCAGCAGGTCCCGCGGTTCGATGCCGGTGCCGGCGAGGCAGTCTATGGCGCTGTGGCCCATGGCCTGCATGGTTTTCAGTGCCGGTGCCAGGGCCTTGATATGGTGAGAAAACTGTAAAGTGGTGGCCATGGACGCATAGTAACCGCGGCTGTCCGAAATTCATAAGTTTTTGTCCTGCTCAAATATTCACCAATTCAGGTCGTTCACATAAAGTGCACTTATCGTAGCGATCTAAAGTGGAGGCTGGAGAGCATAATGAAAAATAATTTCGCGAAGAACCCGTCAGTCGTTGTCATCGGTGCCGGCATGACCGGCATCCTGATGGGCATCAAACTGCGGGAGGCCGGTATTACCGACGTCACTATCCTCGAAAAGGCGCACAAGGTAGGCGGTACCTGGAGGGAGAATACCTACCCCGGTGTCGCCTGCGATGTACCGGCCCACATGTACACCTACTCCTTTCGGGGCAACCCGGAGTGGGCGCACCGGTTTGCCCATGGCGATGAAATCCAGAGCTACTTTGAAACGGTTGCAAAGGAGTACGGGATTAGCGATAGCGTGCGTTTCAATGAGGCCGTCGACGAATGCCACTACCGGGACGGGAAGTGGTACCTGACTACAAGCCTGGGCAACAGGCTGACTGCGGATTTCGTGGTGGCAGCGACAGGTATCCTGCACCACGCGGCCTACCCCGAGATCGATGGCCTGGATTCCTTCAAGGGCGATAAATTTCATACGGCGCACTGGAATCACGATGTCAGCCTCGAAGGGAAGCGTGTGGGTATCATCGGCACCGGCTCCACCGCCACCCAGGTGATTTCCGAGATTTCCAAAACCGCCGGTCACCTGACGGTGTTTCAACGCACCCCACAGTGGGTTTGCAGCGTGCCTGACAAGAATTACTCCGAGACCGACAAGGCCAGGCTGAGGGGCAACCAGAAGCTGATGACAAGGCTGTCAGAGCGCTATGCTTTTGCCTTTCGCAATATTTTTACCGCGGCAGTTACCGGCAACAAGCTGGCGCACGCATTCGTCAACTGGACTACGAGGCGCAACCTGCGCAAAAGTGTGCGCGACCCCGAATTGCGCGCGAAGCTCACCCCCAATTACAAGGTTGGCTGTAAGCGACTGATTTTCAGCTCGACGTTCTATGCTGCGATGCAGCGTGACAATGTTTGCCTGGAAACGACAGCGATACAGCGGATTTCCGAGCGCGGTGTGGTGACCTCCGACGGTACCGAGCATGCACTGGATGTGTTGATCCTTGCGACCGGCTTTCACCCCTTCAATTTCATGCGGCCCATGAACCTGACCGGTCGTGACGGCCTGTCCATCGACAGTGCCTGGGCAAAGAAAGTGCAGGCTTACCGTTCCGTGTGCCTTCCCGGGTTTCCCAATTTCTTCCTGATGCTGGGACCGAATACGCCCATCGGGAACTACTCGGTTATTGCGATGAGTGAGGTGCAGTCAAATTATGTGCTGAAGCTGATCGACCAGTGGCGCCGCGACAGCTTGGAGACGGTGGAGGCCACTGAAGAGGCCAAGGCCCGCTTCAACGCCTATCTCAAGGCGGGCATGGGGAAGACCGTATGGGTAGGTGGCTGCCAGAGCTGGTACCTGGACCCTGACGGCGATCCTGCCATGTGGCCCTATTCCTGGGAGCAGTGGGCCCAGGAGATGGAAGAGCCCGACCTGGGCGATTTCCACCGGGGCCTTCCGGCCCGCATCGCGCCGGCCGAACGCGTTCCGCCGCAACCGGCGGAGAAAGCGGCCTGAGGCCCTAGCTGACGCGGGGCGCCCTGGAAGCCGGGTGGGGTTCGTCATCGAACCCCGCCGTTTCGGGTTTCTGCAGGTACCAGTCAACACCGCTTTCATCGCGCCTGCGGGTAATACGTCGCCGGCCCAGCAGGCAATTGAGGTGAGCCATTGTTTCACCGGTGGCCAATCCGATTGAGTCGGCGTCAATTTCCCGGCTGAATAAGGGGGGGAAACAATCCACGACCCGGCGGGGCTGGTGGAGATGGTCAAACAGGCTTCTCAGGTCCCGGTTGTGGGCCTCGATCAACTGGCTCAGCCTTACGTGCAAGCCGTAAAAAGGGGCTTCGTGGGCGGGCAGCACCAGCACGTCGTCGGGCAGTATTTCGCGAATGCGGGCGCTGGAACTCAGCCACTCGTGCAGTGGGTCGCCCTTGGGCTCGGTGGGAAAAACGCTGACATTGGGCGTTATCCTGGGCAGCACCTGGTCGCCGGAGATCAGCAATTTCAGTGCCGGGCAATACAGCGAGACATGTTCGGGCGAGTGACCACTGCCCACCACGACCTGCCAGTAGCGATCGCCGATGGTGATGGTTTCCAGGTCTACCAGCCGGCGGAAACTCTCGGGCAGGGGTGATATGGCCTTGCCAAAATTACCGAACTTGCCCTTGTAGAGCCCAATTTGCTCCTCATCGTAGCCTGCCGCCCGGTAAAAGCGCAGTGCCACCTCGGGCGCACTTCTGCCCGTGTCGGCCGCCATGGCCCGGCACATCAGAAATTCCTCCCGGGACATCCACAGCTCCGCCCCGAAGCGCCCCGTCAGCCAGCCGGCCAGGCCCACGTGGTCGGGGTGCATGTGGGTGCAGATGACGCGGGTGACCGGCTTGTCGCGCATGACAGAACCGAACAGCTGCTCCCAGGTTTGCCGGGCGCTGTCCAGGCTCAGGCAGGTGTCCACCACGGTCCAGCCATCCCCATCCTCCAGCAGCCACAGATTGATGTGGTCCAGCGACATGGGCATGGGGAAGCGGACCCAGTACACGCCCTCGGCTATCTGCTCAGGCTGGTCCGGAGCGGGATAGTTCTCCCGACCCCAGGGGTAGGTGAGGCCTTTATACAGTTCAGGCTTGTCTTGTAGCATCTCGGACTCTTTCGCGCAGGCTGGTCAGGGCCGACAATGGTCGGCGTTCAGGGACTGTAAGTCCAGCCGCATTCCCCCCGCCATCCGGGCTGACCTTACTGCCCGGGCGGTTTGGCCTGCATCGCCGCTCCCATGGACTGCATCTGCAGCATCTGTTGCATCTGCTGCATCATGCGGTCGATGGTGAAACTGGCGGTGGCCTGGCGCGGCGGAAACTCGCGGAAAGTCATCAGCCATTTGCCGACTTCCTGCTGGGTTGGCACAAACAGCCACAACTGGTCCGCGAAGAAACGGGTATAGAGCCCGGAGTCTATCGAGGTTTCATAGGGGTCGCTGCGCAAATTGATGATACGGGGAAAGTTGAGGGGCTCTCGCGGGCCTGACCAGCCCTCCGGCTGGAAGGCGAAATGGATCTTCCAGTCGTTCCAGCGAATGGCATTGAAATTGGCGTTGTCATCAAAGTAATAGATGTTGTGGCGCGCGCCGGGGCCCTTGCCCGCCAGCACCGGTGTCTGGTCGTAACCGTCCAGGTAGACCTTGAAGGTCTTGTCTGCGACCCGGTAGCCGGTTTTCAATTTGGCCCCAATGCCGGGTTCCCCCGCGGCGCTGAGCAGGGTGGGCAGCCAGTCCTGGTGGGAGAATATGTCATTGATGACAGTGCCTGGCTTTACCGTGCCGGGCCAGCGGATCAGGGCTGGAACGCGGAAGCCGCCTTCCCAGGTTGAACCTTTTTCCCCCCGGAACGGTTCGGATCCACCGTCGGGGTAAGAATTGGTCTGGGAGCCGTTGTCAGTGCTGTAGATGACGATGGTGTTGTCGGCGATGCCGAGCCTGTCCAGCTCGTCCAGCAGCAGGCCCACGTGGTAATCGTGTTCCATCATGCCGTCGGCGTACAGGCCATAGCCTGACTTGCCCTGCCATTTCTCTGCGAGCCGTGTCCACACGTGCATCCGCGTGGCATTGAACCAGACAAAGAAGGGTTTGTCGGCCTCGTGTGCCCGCTGCATGAACTTGATGGCGGCGTCAGCGAATTCCTGGTCTATTACCTCCATCCGCTTGCGGGACAGGGGGCCGGTGTCCTCGATCTTGCCGTCGGCGTAGGAGTGGATGACCCCACGCGGTGCAAAGCGCTTATGGAATTCGGGGTCCTTCGGGTAGAAGTAGGTTTCCGGTTCTTCTTCCGCATTGAGGTGGTAGAGGTTGCCGAAGAACTCGTCAAAGCCATGGTTGCTGGGCAGGAACTCGTCTTTGTCTCCCAGGTGATTCTTGCCGAATTGACCGGTGGCGTAACCCAGCGGCTTAAGTAGTTCGGCGATAGTGGGGTCCTCGGCCTGCAGGCCGGTATCGGCTCCCGGCATGCCGACTTTCAGCAGCCCCGTGCGCAGCGGGTGCTGCCCGGTGATAAATGCCGAACGTCCGGCGGTACAGCTCTGTTCGCCGTAGTAGTCGGTGAACAGGGCGCCCTCCCTGGCAATGCGGTCGATATTGGGTGTGCTGCCCCCGAGCATACCCCGGTGGTAGGCGCTGATATTGGACCAGCCGATATCGTCACCCCAGATCACCAGGATATTCGGTTTGGCTGTATCTGCCTGTGCGCCGCAGGCGCCTATCCAGATTGTTGCAAGGAGCAGTGCCCGCAGTACGGCCAGTCTGGTCATCTATCCCTCCAAGACTGTAAAGGTCAGTTTCGAATGAGCAAAACATGCTACAGGATAAGGCCGGGGACTGCGATTATGCCGGGCTGAAAATCCATCCCGCGAGAGGCTTCTGCCCTCAGCAGGAGAAAACCCGGTGGTGCTCGTAGGTGGGAATGTTGCGGTAGGCCAGTGAAAAGTTTGCCGCCACTGACAGGCGCGGCTCCCCACACTGATGTGGGGTCACCTCGTGCCACAGGAAAGAGGGGAAGAAAATCATCACGCCCGGCCGCGGAAAGACTTTCGCGTGGTACTGCCAGCCCCCCTGCAGGGAGGCGTTGAAACGGGGGTCATGCAGGATGAGGGCACCCTCGTCGGGTCGCCAGTAGTCGCGTACGCTTTCATCGCTCACGATCAGCGGTCGGTCCGAGGGCTGGGTGTGCACGTAGTAGACGGCCGAGATATGGGACACGTGGTTATGTGAAGGAACGTAGTGGCCCCTGGGGGATACATTGGGGAACATCTGCATGGCCAGGTCGAACTCCCCCTGCCAGCCGATTTCGCGACAGTAATTTTCCAGGCAGGCCAGGAACAGTCCCTCCAGGCGGTGCAGGGCAGGGACTTCGGCTGCATGTTCCATCAGGGTGGTGACGTCCGACATCTGGGCCTGGTCACTGCTGCTGAAACGGGGGTCACTGGTAAAGAACGCTGCCAGTTCCGCGTTCATCTCCTGTTCGTTTAGCTCGAACAGCGTTACCGGCGTCGGGAACAGCTGGTGAGTGGTGCCATCCGGCACGGTAATTCCGGAGGTTTTAAAAGTTTGTTTTTCCACGTTTCGCTTCATGATATAAGGGCCGGCATTGAAGGGCGCGAATATATCAGATCACTGCAGAAATCGCGCAAGTATCCATTGTAACTTTTGGCGGGGGAATGTCATTCGATGTTGAAAATGGTGCGGGTTATGGCGGGCATGGATGCCCAGTACGAGCGCCACCTCGAGGGTTTGAAGGTTGTATTCAACAAGGCGTTCGCGTTCAACGCGCCCTATATTGAAAAAATAGAGTCCTTTGCGCGGGGTGAGCACCCCCCCGGCTCCGAGTGCATCATCCTGGCGGCAACGGGAGCGCGGGAAGAGGTGTTGGGCTTCACTGTCTCGTTCTACTTCGCTGATCTCAAGGCGGCCTATCTCGATTACATTGCCAGTGATCCGCAGAAATCCTCACGGGGAATAGGTGCTGCGCTGTACGAGGCAATGCGGGATGACTTGAAAAAACGCGGCGCCCGCAGGTTGTTCTTTGATTCTCTTCCGGACGAACCCGGCCCCAATGTCCAGCCGTCACTATTGCCTGACAACAAGAAAAGGATGGCGTTCTATGAGCGCCTGGGCGCGAGGCCGATCCAGGGCACGCAATACGAGCACCTGGTCACCCCGGCGAACCTCGGCGACCCCAATTGCCTGCTGCACGACGGGATGGGCCAGACGGCCGAGCTCTCGCGAGCCAAGCTGAAAGCAGTGGTGGCGCGCATACTGCTGGCAAAATGTAGTCTGGGGCCGGAGGATGAACCGCTGAAGACCCTGCTGGCATCGGTGAAAGACGATCCGGTAAGCATCCGTCCGCCGCGCTACCCGGCACCCTCTCCCGGGCCTCTGCCCAGGCTCAAGCATGCGATAGACCTGATCGAGACCGGTACCGCCAACGATATCAGCCACTCCCCCTTCAAGGGCTACTACGAGCGGCCCGCCCGGGTTGCGGCGATCGCCAAGGCGTTGGATCACCTGCCTATTATTCGTCATGACATCAAGGAGTTCGGTCTCAAGCCGATTCTCGAAATCCACGACAAGCGGATGGTCAACTTCCTCAAGGAAAGCCAGGAGAATGTCCCTCCCGGGCAGATTGTCTACCCGGAAATTTTTCCCATTCGCTATGCGGACCGCCTGCCACATAACTGGCCGATGCGTGCGGGCTATTTTTGCATCGACACGTCGACCCCGATCACCAGTAACGTGTTTGCCGCTGCCACCCGCTCCGCCAACGCGGCGCTGACCGCAGCAAAACTGGTCGGTGACGGTAAGTCGGAAATGGCCTATGTTGCGGGCAGGCCACCCGGGCACCACGCCGAGCGCAAGGTGTTTGGGGGCTTCTGTTATTTCAACAACGCGGCGCTGGCGGCCAACGCATTATCCCGCAAGGGGCGGGTGGCCGTGCTCGATGTTGACCATCACCACGGCAACGGTACCCAGGATATCTTTTACAGCCGCAAGGATGTGCTGACCGTATCGATCCACGGACATCCGGAATTTTCCTATCCGTTCTATGCGGGTTTTGAAGACGAGAAGGGGGAGGGCGAGGGCGCGGGTTTTAACGTCAACTTTCCCCTCCGCCCGGGCGTTGATGATGCGGCCTATCTCACCGCGCTGGCAAAAGCGCTTAAGGTGATCCGGAAGTTTGCCCCGGACTACCTGGTGATATCACTGGGCGTGGATATCATGCGCGGCGACCCCACCGGGGCGTTTTACGTGACCGCGGAAGGTATGCGCAATATCGGCCGTGAGATCGGTTCCCTGCGCCTGCCCTCGGTGATTATCCAGGAGGGTGGCTATCACCTGCAGAACCTGCGGCGCGGTGTCAGGGGGTTCCTGGTAGGTTACGGCGTGGGCATGACGCCCTAGGGGGGGCGGCACGCCCAGGCTTGTCTCGCTTCAGGCCACCCCGCGTGCGCTGCCCTGCCAGTAGCGCGCTCGCAGGGCTTTCTTGTCCGGCTTGCCCACCGGGGTGACGGGGATGGTGTCCACAAAGTCGAAGGACTTGGGCGCCTGCACCGAGCCCTTGGCCTGTTTTACCAGGGCCTGCAGTTCCGCTACCAGTTCCGGCGTACTCTCAAGCCCCGGTCGCAGTACGATTACCGCTTTCACGGCCTCGCCCCACTGTTCATCGGGCACACCGACCACGGCTACCTGGCCGACCGCCGCGTGGGTTGCCAGTACATCTTCCACCTCCCGCGGGAATACATTGAAGCCACCGGTGACAATCATGTCCTTGGTGCGATCAACCACGTAGAGGAAGCCCTCGTCATCGAGCTTCCCGACATCACCGGTATGCAACCAGCCCCCCGCGAAGGCCTCTGCGGTCTCCTGCGGCATATCCTTGTAACCCTTCATCACCAGGGGGCCGCGCACGCATATCTCTCCAGGCTCGCCCTGTGGCACCGGCTTCCCTTCGGCATCGAGTAGTGCCAGGTGTACCCAGGGCGTGGGGCGGCCGCAGGAGGACAGGCGCTGGGGTTTGGCCAGGTCGTGATCGGCCTTGCGCAGGTTGGCCACTACCATGGGCGCCTCGGACTGGCCGAAAAACTGGTAAAAAACCTGGCCCCATGTCTCGATACCCTGCTTGAGGCGCGCGGGACTCATAGCCGAGGCACCGTAAAAAATCGTCTCCATGCTCGACATATCAGCGGTGGCGGCCCGGGGCGAGTCCAGCAGGTAGTAAATCATCACCGGGACGAGCATCGTGCAGGTGATACGGTGCTTTTCCACCATGTCGAAATAGGCGTCGGGGGTGAAGCCCTGCATCACATAAAAGGCACCGCCTTTTTGCAGTACGGGGATGAAAAAAGCCGCAGCGGCATGGGACAGGGGGGTGGCCATCAGCATGCGCACTTCATCGGGAAATTCCCACTCGGCCATCTGGATCTGGGTCATGTAGGCGGTCACCCGGTGGGTGCTCATTACGCCCTTCGGCTTGCCTGTTGTACCGCCGGTGAAATTGATGGAAGACACTTCATCAGCTTGCACGTCGGGGGCGACCAGCGGCCGCGGCTCGAAGCTGGCTGCCAGCGCGAGGTAGTCTTCGCCAGTCTCGGTAGGGCCCAGGGCCAGCAAGTGTTTAATCCCCGGTACCCGTTCCTGCAGTTTTGCTGCATAAGCGTCGAACACGCTGGCATCGTACACGAGCGCATCAATTTCCGCCGCTTCCAGCACGTAGGCGTGATCGTCCAGGGATCCCAGCGGGTGCAGCGGTGTGCCGATACAGCCGGCCAGCTGCATCGCGGCGATGTTGGACAAGACCTCCGGTCGGTTGGCGGAGATCACGGCAATCCTGCTGCCCTTGCCCAGCCCTTTTGCCTGCAGGGCCTGTACCATCTGGCTGGTACTTTCACGGACCTCGCGGTAGCTTGCCACCTTGTCCCCCAGGAACAGGCAGGGTTCGTCATCGTAGCGATTGAGCCCCTCCACCAGCAGGTGTGGCATCAGTGGTGGCTGGTGCAGATTATCGGTATTCATGGCTTCTCCGGTCATGTTCAGACTTTGTTTTTGAGGGCCAGTCCCCGCTGCAGCGCGCCAAACATATCACTGGCCTGTCGCTGGCTGACCGCGGCCGCCTGGAACAGGCTGGAACCGTGAAAGGTTCCCGGGTAAGTGTGCAACTCGGTGGGTACGCCGGCCTGCATCAACTTCAGTGCGTACAACACACCCTCGTCCCGCAGCGGGTCGAACTCCATGGTATCGATATAGGTGGGTGGCAACCCGGCGAGCTCCTGGGCCCTGGCCGGTGCGGCGTAATAGGGCACGTTGTCGGCGCCGCGCTGGTACTGGTCGCCCAGGTAATAGTCCCAGCTGAGCTCCGCGTTCGGACGGTTCCACATGGGGGTATCGGTAAACTGCCGCATGCTGGGAGTGGTCAGGTGGTCGTCCAGTTCGGGAATGCCCAGGAACTGGAAACAGATTCGGGGTCCGGCCCGGTCTCTGGCCAGCAGGGCCGTGGCAGCGGCCAGTCCGCCGCCGGCGCTGATGCCGAACACGCCCAGCCGTTCGCGATCCACCCTGAGCGCCAGGCTGTTGTCGTGCACCCATTGCAGCGCGGCGTAGCAATCATCCAGGCCGCCGGGGTAGGGTGTCTCGGGCGCCAGCCGGTAGCCGACGGAAACCAGGACGATGCCGAGATTGCGGCACAATGCGAGGCAGTTGCCGTGTTCGCTTTCCAGGCTGCCAATGACGAAGCCGCCCCCGTGTATATAGAGCAGGCCCGCTGTCGTGCCCGCAAGCCCCGCCGGCGAGTAGATGCGCACAGCGACATCCGGTGCGCCGGCAGGGCCGGGAATACGGCGGTTCTCTATATCGATGCCGCTCTCGTCCAGCTCTGTATTGAGCTGGGCGGCCATATCCTCAAAGCCCATTCTCGATGCCACCGGGTCGTCAATGGTGAGGGGGGGCAGCAAATCCAGCAGCGGAGTCAACTCCGGGTCGTAGGCATAAGCCATGGTGGTTACCTCCTTGGAGCCAATCGGACCCGTGCCTGCAGGCACGAGGTGGTTTACTTTACACTGTATTGTTCGCTGTTGGTGCGGTTGAGATGGGCTGACCCCTGCCGGTTTAAAATACTGCATGCTGTCGCACCTGTATCCGCAGCGGGGCAATTCGTTTTCCCGGGGGCAGATGGGTTACCATTTGCGTCACTTCCATCCCGATAAATGCGAGCCGATGAGAAACAAATGCCGATGCATCCCAGCCATTTTACTCTCCGCCTGCCTGCAGGCATGTTCCACACAGCCTGCCATGCAAGCCACATCTGATTCGGGCACAGTTGAACTTGGGGGTGGGGGGCGCCCGCTGGGCGCGCCCTACTCGCGCAGCGTGGTGTATGGCCGCAATGGCATGGCGGCCACTGCGCAACCACTGGCATCCCAGGCGGCGCTGGATATCCTGCGCGCGGGGGGCAGCGCAGTCGATGCGGCTATCGCGGCCAATGCTGCACTCGGGCTGATGGAGCCTACCGGTTGCGGTATTGGCGGAGACATATTTGTCATCATCTGGGACCCCGAGAGCCGCAAGCTCTATGGTTACAATGGCTCGGGGCGTTCCCCCGAAGGCCGCAACCTGGAGCAGCTAAAGGCGCAGATAGCCGGGATGAAACTGCGCGGTGAACTGCCGGCAGATTACGCGGGTATTCCTGCAATGGGCCAGTTGCCGGTCACCGTGCCGGGAACCGTGGATGGCTGGTTTGCGATTCACCAGCGTTTTGGCAGGCTTTCCATGTCGGAAGTGCTGGCGCCGGCTGTTGCGTATGCAAGGGACGGGTTTCCGGTGTCCCCGGTGATTGCCCAGTCTCTGGAGAGGAACCGCGAGGCCTTTGAGCGACGTCTTGCGGGCAGCGAGCTGCTCCACAACATTTATAGTACCTGGTACCCCGGTGGCGCTGCCCCTGTCGCGGGAGAAATCTTTCGCAACCCGGACCTGGGCAATACCCTGGAGATAATTGGCCGCAGTGGTCGCGAGGCGTTTTACGAGGGCGAAATTGCCAGGACCATGGACGCCTATTTCCAGCGCCTGGGGGCAGATCTCACCTACGCAGACCTGGCTGCGCACAGTGGCGAGTGGGTCGAGCCGGTCAGTGTCAATTACCGTGGCTATGACCTGTACGAGTTGCCACCCAATGGCCAGGGCGTTGCCGCCCTGCAAATGCTGAACATACTGGGCCAGGTCGACCTGAAACAATGGCCCCGGGGATCGGCGGAGGTTTTTCACTACATGATCGAAGCCAAGCGCCTGGCCTTCGAGGATGTCGCCCGTTACTACGCCGACCCCGATTTCTCGGATATTCCCCTGGCAGGCCTGCTGTCACAGGCCTATGGCCGGGCGCGTTTTGCGCTGATCGATCCCGAGCGGGCCTCGGCGGATTTTGCCCCGGGAGACCCAAAGGTGGAGGGTGAGGGGGACACGACTTACCTGACGGTCGCTGACAAGGATGGCATGATGGTATCCCTGATCCAGTCCAACTACCGCGGCATGGGATCGGGGCTGGTGCCCGATGGGCTGGGGTTTATGTTGCAGGATCGGGGCGAGCTTTTTTCCCTGGATCCGGCCCATCCGAATGCCTATGCCCCGGGTAAGCGCCCTTTCCACACGATCATCCCGGCCTTCCTGATGAAGGACGGTGCCCCGGTGATGAGCTTCGGGCTGATGGGCGGCTCCATGCAGCCCCAGGGACACGTGCAGGTGCTGGTGAACATTATCGACTATGGCATGAATATCCAGCAGGCCGGGGATGCCGCCCGCTTCATGCACGTGGGTGGGCGCCAGCCCACCGGGGTGGACGAGGACGCGCTGGGCATTGTTTACGTGGAGCCTGGCGTCAGTCCGGCAACCGTTGAGCGTTTGCGGGCCATGGGACACCGGGTGGAGGTCGATGCCACCGGGGTTCCTTTCGGTGGCTACCAGGCCATTGCCGTTGACCCGGTCAGCGGTGTCTATTCAGGTGCCACGGAGATGCGCAAGGATGGCACCGTCAGCGCGTGGTGAGTTCCCCACACCGGTTGCCGTGCTGTGGGTGCCTCACTGCTCCATGATGAACTGTACGGAGGTGTCGCCTTCGCAGTTGGGTCGGCTCAGGAATGTCTCCGAGGAATCTACCAGTGCGACCTGGGACAGGAACGATCTCCCCAGCAGTATGCTGTAGTTGAACTTGCCACGGTCAGTCAGGCTGAATTCGGTGCGATAAACCTGGGTGAACAGGCAAAATTCCTGGGTGACGACGGGACGAATGACGCTGGAAGCACCATGGCGCTTGATAAGGACTTCCCGCACGAGGGGCCCCTCGAGCCGCAGGGTCCGCTCTTTTCCAGTGTCCACGTCCTCATCGGTAAAATCGAAGCGCACCCACGGCGCCCCATCTTTTTCAAATTGCCTGATATTGGTCGCCTGCATGGAGGAGGTGTTGGCGCCGACATCAAGCTTGGTCTTTATCCGCATTCCGGATTCGATCAGCTGGGTTGTTTCCAGCCAGCCCAGTATCATTTTTGGCGCTCTCTCCCCGGCGATGCATACGGCCGGGAAAGTGAGCAACAACACAACTGCTATGGATTTGTGCGTCAGCATTGGGCATCGTCTATCAGGCATGCAGCGAGCGTCCGGGAATGGATTGCAGCAGTCGTTGGGTATAGGCCTGTTGGGGGCTCTCGAACAGCTCGGTACCGGTACCTTGCTCTACCACCTCACCCTTGTAGAGTACCAGGATGCGGTCGGCGAGGTGGCGTACTACTGCCAGGTCGTGAGATACGAACAACATGGTCAGGCCATACTCCCTGCCCAGTTGCTGCATTAAATCGAGAATCTGGGCCTGGATGGTAACGTCCAGCGCCGAGACCGGTTCGTCCGCCACGATAAATTCGGGCCGGGTAGCCAGTGCGCGGCCGATAGCGATGCGCTGGCGCTGGCCGCCGGAAAACTCGTGCGGGTACTTGCGCACGAAGGCGCGGGCCAGACCCACGTCGTCCATCAGTTTCAATACGCCCTGGGCCACGCTCTTGCGATCCTCGATACCGTGCAGTAACAGGGGTTCCGCCAGCGTATCGTAGACCGTCATACGCGGGTTCAGCGAGGCGAAAGGATCCTGGAAGATCATCTGCATGCGCCGGCGCATATGCTTGAGCTCGCCGCCGTGCAATGCAGTGACGTCGGTGCCGTCAAACATCACCTGGCCCGAGGTGACGTGCACCAGGCGCAGGATAGAGCGCCCTATGGTCGATTTGCCGCTGCCGGATTCGCCAACCAGCCCCAGCACCTCACCGCGGTTGATATCGAAGCTGACATTGTTGACCGCCTTCACCGGTTCCTTGCCCTTGCCCTGTTCAAACCAGGTGCACAGGTTCTGCACCCGGATCAGGGGCTCGACTGTCCCGGGCCGGGCCTGCTTCGAGTCCGTGGGGATCGCCGCCAGCAATTTTTTTGTGTAGGGGTGCTGGGCATTGTGGAATATGCCCTCGCGGTTACCGGTTTCCACGATTTTTCCCTGCTTCATCACCACGATCTGGTCGGCGATATCGGCCACCACGGCGAGGTCGTGGCTGATGAATATCACCCCGATATCCCGCTTATGCTGCAGTTCGGCGATCAACTTGAGAATCTGGGCCTGGATGGTCACATCCAGCGCGGTGGTGGGTTCGTCCGCGATCAGCAGCTTGGGTTCGTTGATCAGCGCCATGGCGATCATCACCCGCTGCCGCATACCGCCGGAAAACTGGTGGGGGAAGTTGTCGATGGTCGATTCGGGGTCGCGTATACCGACTTCCTCCAGCAGCTCCAGGGCGCGTGCGCGGGCCACTTCCCCGGTCACCTTGTGGTGGTACAGCAGCGGCTCCATCAGCTGCTTGCCGATGGTCATATAGGGGTTGAGACAGGTCATCGGGTCCTGGAAGATCATGGCGATATCGCGCCCGCGAATCTTGCGCAGCTCGGATTCCCCGAGTTGCAGGAGGTCGCGACCCTCGAACAGGGCGCGTCCGCCATCGATGCGCCCGGGTGGCATGGGCACCAGGCCCAACAGGCTGTAGCAGGCTACTGACTTGCCCGAGCCGGACTCGCCGATGATGGCGGTAATCTTGCCCAGCTCAACACCGAAACTGATACCGTCCACTGCGGTGTTGGTGCCGTTGCGGGTGACAAAGCTGACTGCGAGATCCTGTACTTCTAGTAACGACATATCAGTCCTTCGCACCGCGTACGTCCAGCGCATCGCGCAGGCCGTCGCCCAGGAAGTTGAGGGAAAACAGGGTCAGGGTAAGCGCGACTCCGGGAAAAATCAGTAGCCAGGGGAACTCCTCCATGGTCTCCGCACCATAGGAGATCAGCAGGCCCCAGGAGGTTTGCGGCGGCTGGATACCCAGGCCCAGGAAACTGAGGAAAGCCTCCAGCAGCATGACGTTGGGTATGGTCAGGGTGGTGTAGACGATGATGGGACCCAGGGCATTGGGTACCAGGTGACGGCGAATCAGGGTCGCCGGCGACAGCCCCAGTGATATCGCCGCCTCGACGAACTCCTGTTGGCGCAGTGACTGCACCTGGCCCCGCATGATCCGGGCCATGGTCAGCCATTCCACAGCGCCAATTGCCAGGAACAACAGGAGCATATTGCGGCCGAATACCACGGTCAGCAACACGATAAAAATCATGAAGGGCAGGGCATAGAGAATGTCCACCAGGCGCATCATGACAGCGTCGGCCCGGCCGCCAACATAGCCGGCGACGGCGCCCCAGGTCACGCCAATCAGCAGGGCAACAGCCGTGGCGACAAATCCCACCGCGAGAGAGATGCGCCCTCCATACATGATCTGGGTCATCAGGTCGCGGCCGAATATATCGGTGCCCAGCCAGTGCGCTGCAGAGGGTGGGCTGGCGCCCAGTTCCAGGTTCTGTGCCTGGTAGCTGTAGGGCGCGATCCAGGGGGTAAGCACGGCAATGATGACGAACAGAACAAGCAGTACAAGGCCGAACACCGCGAGGTGGTTCTTGCGCAGTCGCAGCCAGGCGTCTTTCCACAGGGAAGTGCCCTGTTCTGCCTGGGCGATGTCGCTGATGGTTTGCGTGGTCATCTCAGGTGGCCTCTGAATGGCTGTTTGTGCAGGACACTAGTTGTTCCCGAACTGGGCCCGCAAGCGCGGGTTCATCCAGGCGGCGAGAATATCCGACAGCAGGTTGAACAGCACGATCAGCACTGACAGGAAAACAGTGGTACCCAGGATCATGGTGTAGTCCCGGTTGAAGGCTGCCTGCACATAGAAGCGACCGAGTCCCGGTATCTGGAAAATTGTCTCCACCACGAAGGAACCTGCCAGTAATCCTGCAAAAGCGGGACCCAGAAAGGCCACGACCGGTATCAGCCCGCCCCGCAGGCTGTGCTTGAGCACTACCTGCCATTCCGGCAGGCCCTTGGCACGGGCGGTGCGAATGTAATCCTGTGACAATACCTCCAGCATGCCGGCCCGACCCAGGCGTGCAATATACGCGGCATAGCCGGCGCCCAGGGTAATCGCCGGCAGGATCTTGTCGCCGGGAATGTCTCCCCATCCGGAGACCGGCAGCCAGTCCAGGTGAATGCCGAAGATCAGTACCAGCAGTGGCCCCAGCAGGAACGAGGGCATACAGATACCGATCATGGCCAGCGACATGGGGACATAGTCCTGTGCTGTATTGGGCCTGAGTGCGGCGATGATTCCGGCCAGGCCCCCGATGCACAGCGCCACCAGCAGGGCGTAAAAGCCGAGCTCCGCCGTGACCGGGAAGCCCGCGGCAATCAATTCGTTTACGCTGCGCCCCGGGTACTTGAAAGAGGGACCCAGGTCGCCGTGGGCCAGGTCACCCAGGTAGGCGGTGTATTGCTGGAACAGGGGCAGGTTCAGTTTGTACTGGGTTTCGAGGGCGGCTTTTACTTCCCGGGTGACTGCTTTTTCGCTGTCGAAGGGGCCGCCGGGGGCGATGCGCACCAGGAAGAAGGTCACGGTGATGACGACCAGTATCACCGGTATTGCCTGGAGCAGTCGCAAGCTGATAAATCGCCACATGGTCAGTCCCCCTTGCTGGCCTGTTGCCAGTCCTTGTCCAGCCATACGTACTTGAAATTGGTCCAGTCCATGAGGTTCGGGGGCATGCCCTTGGCACTGGGGTGGAGCAGGTGCTTACTGGTATAGGTGTATAGCGGAATGATGGGCATCTGTTCCATCAGCAGCGTTTCCGCCTGGTAAAACACCGCGTAGCGCTCCTCCCGGGTCGCTGCCTGGGGCGCCTCTAGCTGGATCATCGCATCGTAATCGGGACTGGCGAACCCGGTATTGTTATTGCCGCCACCGGCGAGGAACAGGTCGAGAAAGTTGTTGGGGTCCACATAGTCCCCGATCCAGCCGCGCCGGGCGATCTGGAAGTTCATCTCGGTGATTGAGTCGAGGTAGACCTTCCACTCCTGGTTGGTCAGGGTGACCTGGATGTTGAGGGCGTCCTGCCACATCTGCTGCAGGGCCACCGCGACCTTGCGATGGTCCTCGCTGGTGTTATAGGTCAGCTCCAGCCCGGGCCAGCCCTCCCCATTGGGGTAGCCGGCTTCGGCCAGCAACTGCCGCGCCTTTTCCACGTCATAGTCGAACAGTTTGGGCGGATAGTAGCCCAGGGTGTCTGGCGGCGTGATGCTGTAGGCCGAAATATTGGTGCCTTGCAACACGGTCTTGTTCAGTTTGTCGCGATCCACCGCCATCGACAAGGCCTGGCGTACCTTCAGCTTATCCGTCGGCGGCCGCGTTGTATTGAGCAGGTAATAATAGGTGCCCAGGTAGGGTGCCTGCCGGTAGGGTGTGTCGGCCATTTCCTGGTAAACGGGAATCTTGCCCAGGGGCACGCTGGCGGTGTAGTGCAGCTGTCCCACCCGGAACATGCGCTCCTCGCTCACGACGTTTTCCGTCGGGTAAAAAACGATGCCGTTGAGTTTTACGTTGTCGCGGTCCCAATAGGTATCGCTTTTTTCTACCTCGATGCGGCGATAAAGCTGCCAGGTCTTGAGGCGGAAGGCGCCATTGCTGACCATATTTTCCACCCGGGTCCAGGGTGTGAAGCGATCAGTGGCCTTGCCGAATTTCTCTATGGTGGCCCGGTGCACGGCAAACGTGCTGTAGTGATCCATCAGCTGGATGAAGTAGGGAGTGCGCTCGTCCAGCGTAACCTGCAGGGTCAGGTCGTCCAGTGCTTTTACGCCCACCAGGCTGAAGTCGGTGATACGGCCCTTGGAGAATGCCTCGGCATTTTTCACCGGGAACAGCATATAGGCGTATTCACTGCCCAGGGCGGGGCTCAGCAGTCGCTGCCAGGACCAGACGTAGTCGGTGGCGCTCATTGACTCGCCGTTGGACCATTTTGCCGCGGGGTTAAGATGGAAGGTGATGGTGCGCCCGTCCTCGCTGATATCCCAGCTCTGGGCAACCCCGGGCTCAGGTTCCAGTGTGTAGGGGTTCTTGGTCGCAAGGCCCTCGAACAGGGCACCGACGATGAAATGTTCGGGAACACCGGTCACCACGTGCGGATCAAGGCCCTGGGGCTCAGATCCGTTACCGAAGTGCAGGATGCCCTCGCGATTGCCGCTGGTGACATTTGATTCGCCACTGCCGCAGGCGGCTAGCAGGCTGACTGCAGTGACAAGCAGCAGGAAGCGCAAAATTCTTGGCTGCATTCGGTGAGGCGCCTGTAGCGGGTTACCGGGGGGTTAACTGTAATGCAACGACCGTGCTTTGTCACAAACGCAAGCATCCGGGCGACCTGCAGTCGCCCGGGTGTGCGCTTATACCGACTCAGGCAGCGGTCTTGTCCCGCTGGCCCGCAGGCGGGCCAACATAGTTGGCGCGCGGTCGAATCAGGCGGCTGTTTTTGCTGAACTCGAGGAAGTGTGCAACATAGCCGTAGACCCGCGACATGGCGAACATTGCGGTAAAGAAGTGGGTCGGGATACCCAGGCTGTGGAATACGGCGCCCTTGTAGAACTCCACGTTGGCCCAGATTTCCTTGTCCTGTTCGGCAAAGGCCTGCTGGCAGGCCTCTTCTATGGCGACCAGGGTCAGTAACAGGTTTTTACTCTCGCCCTCCTGGCACAGTTCCATTGCCATGGGTTTCAGGATCTTGGCGCGGGGATCCACGGTGCGGTATTCCCGGTGGCCCATGCCCATGATCTTTTCCTTGCGGGCAAGGCAGTCCCGCACATAAGCCTCAGCCTGTTCCGGGCTGCCGACCGCCATTGCCATCTCCAGTGCCGCCTGGTCGGCGCCGCCGTGGAGCTTGCCAAACAGGGTGCCGATGGATGCCGAGATGCAGGACTGGATGGGTGCCAGGGTACTGGCGCAAACCCGGCCGGCAAAGGTGCCGCAATTGAAGCTGTGCTCCATCTGCAGAATCTGGGCGGCGTTGAGCATGCGCACTTGTTCGGGGGTGGGCGCACTGCCGTGGAACATGGTGAGGAAATTCTCGTGGAACAGTCGGCCGGGAGTGGGGGCCAGTACCACCTTGCTCTGGCCCAGCCGGTGGTGGGCCGCGATCAGCGCGGTAATCTTGGCCGCCAGGAACAGGCCGTGTTCGGCATTCGGTTCCATCTCCATGGTTTGTTCCCGGGGCAGTGTCAGCAGCGGCACCATTCCCTGCAGCATGAGCATGGGGTGCAGGTCGCGGGGTATGTGGCGCAGCAGTTCTATCTCGGCGTGGGACAGGCGCGAATGCCGGCACATAAAGGTCTTCAGGCGGCTCTTTTCCTGTTCTTCAGGCCAGTCCCCGAACAGCACCATCCATACCACGTGCAGGAACGGTACGCTCACCAGGTCATTGATGTCGTATCCACGGTAACTGAGGAGCCCCTGCTCCCCCTGCACGTCGGAAATCGCGGTATCGCCGACGACGACCCCCGCCAGGTCGTTTGATTGCAGTGTGACTTCCGAGCTCATAACAGCGACTCCAGATTGGTAATTTTCCACAGTATACGAAGCGTAAGATGATTAGTAGAATTAATTATACTTATCTATGTATTAGAGTGGCTAATATGCGCTTGGAAAACAGTGAGTTACGGGCGTTTCGTGCGGTGGTCGAGGAAGGGGGATTCAAGCGCGCGGCCGAATCCTTGCATATCAGCCAATCCGCTGTGAGCCAGGCGGTAGCCGGGCTGGAATCCAAGCTGGAGGCTCCGCTGATCCAGCGCGGCAAGGAGTTGCGCCTGAGCGATGTCGGCAAGCGCCTGTTTGAGCACGCGGTGGACGTGCTGCGCGAGGAGCAGCAGGCCCTCGAGGATATTGCCCACCTAAAGCAGGGTAATGCCGAGACACTGAGCCTGGGGCTGAGCGCCTCCATCAACCGCTTTTACGCCCCGCGATTAATAAGCGCGTACTATCGGGATAATCCACAGACCCGGATGAAGATTGCCGAGCTGCCCGGGCGGAGTATTATCTCCGAGGTGCTCGCCGGCAATGTCGAGCTGGGTCTTGGGCCGTTCCAGAAGCAGATGTCCGCGTTTACCACCATTCCCCTCTACAGCGACTCCCGCCACCTGGTGGTGAGCCCCCGGCACCCGCATTACCCGGAGATGGTGCGCGGTGATGAAAAAGCGCTGAACCTTACGCCCTTGATCACCTCCGCGCTGGATAACCCGGATATGCGCCCGTCCATCCTGCGCCTGCGGGACCAGTTCAGCACCGTGTGGGAGGTCAACAGCCTGTCTCTTCGCATCCACATGGTGGCAGAGGGCATGGGGGTGACCTTTATCGACCACAAGTTGCTGGAGGAGCATCCCGCCTGCGCCGACCTGCACATCATGGACGATGTCTCTTTCGGCAGCATCGCCAAGGAGGTGGGGCTGTATTACCGTGCGGGCCGGCACCTGAGTGTCAGCGCGCGAAATTTTATAGCGCTGTGCAAGCAGTTCTGGGGCTTGTAAGGTGACCCGTCAGCCAGGTCCCGATATCGGTGGCAGGCCCGGGGCCACGCGATGTCGATGGCGAACAGTCAACAGGAGGCGATGATATGGCGACAAGCCTGCGTGACAGCAACGTTGAAAAACTGGTTGAGCATACCTTTGATGTACTCATCGTTGGCGGCGGCATCAATGGCGCCGTGGCGGCGGCGGCGCTGGCCGGCAGCGGCGTGAGAGTGGCCCTGGTCGACCGGGCTGATTTTGCCAGCGGCGTCAGCTCCAACTCTTCCAACCTCGCCTGGGGCGGCATCAAGTACCTCGAAAGTCACGAGTACCTGCTGGTCAATAAACTGTGTAAATCGCGCAATCGACTGATGCGTGCCTACCCGTCAACAGTGAAGGAAATCCGCTTCTTCACCACCATACAGCGGGGATTTCGCTTCCCACCTTTTTTTGTGTATCTCGGCAGTGTCGTGTATTGGATCATGGGCCGTTTTGTCACGCGCGCGCCCCGCTATGTCAGTGCGAGGGCGATCGAGCGGGCCGAACCGGTGGTGAATACCAGTCACGCCGCCGGCGGACTGGAGTATTCAGACTGCTACCTGTACGACAACGATGCGCGTTTTGTTTTCAACTTTATACGCAAGAGTCTCAATTACGGCTGCATCGCCGCCAACTATGTCGAATCGCTGGGCGCTCGTCGGGACGGTGAGCTATGGGTGACCAGCGCCCGTGATGCAGTCAGCGGGAGGAGTTTCGATATCCGGTCAAAGGTGCTGGTCAACGCCTGCGGGCCGTACGTGGACGCACAAAATGCCCGTAGCGGGGAAAGCACCGAATACCGGCACCTGTTTTCCAAGGGTATTCACCTTATCGTCGACCGGATCACCGACAACAAGCGGGTGCTGACTTTTTTTGCCAGCGATGGTCGCCTGTTTTTCCTGATTCCAATGGGCCCGAAGACCTGCATAGGCACGACTGACAACCAGGTAGACAGGCCCGAGGTGACGGTAACGGATGAAGACAGGGATTTTGTCCTGGCCAATGCCAATGCCCTGCTTGATCTCGATCCGCCGTTGACCCGCGACAGTATCATCGCCGAGCGAGTGGGCGTTCGGCCCCTGGCTATACGGGGCGAGGGTGGTGACGCAGACTGGGTGGCCCTGTCGCGCAAGCATGTTATCGAGATCGATAAGGCGAGCGCCCACCTGAGTATCTTCGGCGGCAAACTCACGGACTGCCTGAATGTAGGTGAAGAGGTGAGGGACGAGGTCAGGAAGCTGGGCATCGACGTGCCGTCACCCAATAACCGCTGGTATGGGGAACCCGGCCCCGACCTGCGCGCCGAGTTCATGCTGCAGGCCAGGCTCATGGATCTTGACAGCCTCACTGACGCCAGCTCTTCCGAGCCACTGTCGGAGCGATTCTGGCGTCGCTACGGTGAGAGTGCCTTCGGTCTGCTGGAGCGGATCCGCGAGGACGAGCGCCGTGCCGAGTTGCTTATCGAGAACGCCGAGTACACTCGTTGTGAAATAGAGCTGGCGGCACACCGGGAGATGATTGTCACCCTGGAGGATTTTATGCGTCGTCGCTCGAAAATCGAATTGGTCGTGCGGCGTGAGGAGTACCGGCATGCCAGCGGTCTCAGGGAAGCCTGTGATATCCTGTTCGGGGACGAGGCAGAGGCACGGCTCGCGGAATACCTGGGGAGCTGAGTCCCCGGGAAGGCCGGGTGCAATTGCGTTTCCCGCGCGCGGCTTTTCGTCCCGGGATGAATAATCCCCGCAAGGATTGGTGGTTCCCGGCCCTGAACGGGTCTCCTAGTCCACTGTGATAACGATTTTTCCCCTGGCTCGTCCCTGCTCCGAGTAGCGTATTGCAGCAGCTACCTGGTCAAGGCTGTAGCGGCTGTCAATCACGGGGGTGAGCTTGCCCGATTGCATCAGGTCTCCCAGCAAAGCGAGGTCTTGCGGCTTCAGTTCCGCGAGAAAAAGGGCGAACTCCTGGTCGACAAAAGGCGATAGCAGCAGCGCCTGCAGTGGCCGCTCCAGTGGTCCGATCCAGTTGCCGCCGGGCCCGCCAACCATCACCAGGACGCCGTTGGGGGTGAGTGCCCGCCGGTTTGCCAGGGGCGAATGATTGCCGACATTGTCTATGATCAGGTCGTATTGCTGCGCACTGCGGGTATAGTCCTGCCGGGTGTAGTCGACGACGTGGTCCGCGCCCAGAGAACGCACCAGCTCAATGTTCCTGGTGCTGCACACCCCTGTCACCTCGGCCCCGAAAGACTTTGCAATTTGTACTGCGAATGTTCCCACGCCACCGGAGGCGCCATTGACGAGTACACGCATGCCCGGCCGTATCCTGCCGGTATCGCGCAGTGCCTGCAGGGCGGAGACGCCTGCTATGGGTACCGAGGCTGCCTGCTCAAACGATACCGTGTCCGGTTTGCGGGCCAGAGCCCGGCCCTCGTCAATCACGATATACTCGGCGAATGCCCCCGCGCCGCCGCCAAATACAGCGTCTCCGGGCTTGAACCTTGTGACCTTGCCGCCAACTGACTCCACCGTGCCCGCGAAGTCGACACCGAACCGGGACTTGACGGGGGCGCCAATACCCGAGCCCAGGCGCATGAAGTAAGGCGAGCCACGCATATAATGCCAGTCCAGCGGATTGACTGAGGCGGCACGGATTTTTACCAGCACCTGTGTTTCAGCCGGGGTCGGTTTTTCGATTTTTTCCAGTTGCAGAACGTCGGGGGGACCGTAGCAGCGATACACAATGGCCTGCATGAGCGGCTGGTCTTCACTGACTGTCGGTGCCTTCTCGCAGATGGTGTTGTGGCTGAGGGTGATGGCCAAAGAGCCCAGGCCTGCAACAGTGAAAAGGGCGATACCGGCAAGTACCTTGTGACGTAGCTTCATGGCGTTAGGTCCTTTCGTCCGGATCGCGGGTGTGCCCAATTCGCGTTACTTGAACAATAAACCACGACACAGCTGCTTTTGCTAGTTTGGCACAGCGAAGATCAGCTTCCTCAGTGCGATCCGGTCGATCTTGCTGGTGCCGGTGCTGGTGCGCGGGAAACGCTGTAAGTGCGCAAAGCGCACCTGCTCAAATTGCGCGAACTCGTGCCCGAGGTTCATCAGCGCCGACTTTTCCGGCGGTTG
>JAHEBM010000045.1 GCA_024642245.1 Haliea sp. | reverse complement strand
GCCACGCGGCAGGAAGGCTACGCGGGACTGGTGGTACAGGGCCCGCTGACGGCAACGTTGCTGGCGGACCTGCTGCAGCGGGAGATGCCGGGGCAGCAACTGCAGTCCTTCACCTTTCGCGGTGTGCGGCCGCTGCTCGATGGCCAGGCATTCGAGCTGCAGGGGCGGGCGGACGGAGACACTGCGCGGTTGTGGGCACTGGATGGCAGTGGTGCGCTGGTAATGACAGCGTCCGCGACGTTCTAACGGGCCGCGTCAGTCACATCCATCCGACCGCGTTGCGGCCCGGTTACTTCTCCGCCAGCTCCTCTTCCTTCAGGTGGGGGCTGATCAGCAGCGCGGTGAGAATGGTCAGCGCCAGGGTGAAACCGATCGCGGAGTACAGCTTGTAACTGACCCAGGTGTCCTCGCTGTACAGGTAGGCCACCACGAGGTTGAGGCCGCCCACGATAATGAAATTGCTTACCCACAGCAGGTTCAGCCTGGTCCACACGGGCTTGGGCAGGTGGATCTGGCTGCCCAGGGTGCGCTCCATGAGGTTCTTGTCGCCGACAAACTGGGATACCCCGAAGGCCAGCCCCAGCGCCCAGTTGAAAATAGTGGGCTTCCACTGGATAAACAACTGGTTGCGAAATACCAGGGTGGCGCCACCAAAAACGATCACGGCCAGTAATAGCCATAGCAGGCGTTTCTCCAGGGTGCGGGTGAAGGCATAGGTGAGCGCGACCTGCGCAACGGTGGCCGCCATCAGGACCGCGGTTGCCGAGAAAATGCCATCGAAAGTGTATTCCCAGCCCGCCAGTTCAAAGGAGGTACCCTTGAGCTGGTAGACAATGAAGAACAGTGCAATGGGGAGGAATTCTGCTAATTGCTTCATGGATTCCCCTGTGCTCCGGCTGTTACCATGCGTTTTTGTCTCCAGGTTAGGTCGGCGCCCCTGCGGCGGCCGGGCATCAAGTGTAAAGATTGTGTTGATCGACTTCCACACCCATACCGCTGCATCGGACGGCGCCCTCAGCCCCCGCGACCTCGTGGCACTGGCCCGTGAGCGGCAGGTGGGCATGCTGGCCATCACCGACCACGACACGGTGGCAGGTTACCAGGCGGTGGCATCCGACGACCCCGGCGGGCAGGCGCAAGGCCCACAGTTGATAGCGGGGGTGGAGTTTTCCTGTCGCTGGTCCGGGACGACCATCCACATCCTGGGCCTGGGTATGGACTGCGATCACCCCGCCATGCGCGAGGGGCTTGATTGGCTCCATACCGCGCGCATTGAGCGCGGCAGGAAAATCGCGGCGCGCCTGGAGGCCCTGGGGTTTGCCGGCGCCCTGGAGGGTGCCCTGGCCGAGGCGGGGCAGAGCCAGCTGGGGCGACCGCATTTTTCTGCCTGGATGGTGGCCCGGGGGCATGTGGCGGATCACAACCAGGCGTTTGACAAGTACCTGGGGCAGGGCAAGACCGGGGACGTCAAGGCGTTCTGGCCGGAAATGGCCCAGGTCGTGGGCTGGATCGTCGCCGGCGGCGGCGTGGCAGTCATCGCGCACCCGCTGAAATACAAGTTTACCCGGATGAAATTGCGGCGCCTGGTGGTGGATTTCATGGCGGCCGGCGGTAGCGCTATCGAAATCGCCAGCGGGTACCAGACGGCGGACCAGAGTGAGCAGCTCCGGCGCCTGGCCACCGAGTTCTCCCTGGAAGTGTCGGTGGGCTCGGACTACCACCGCGACGGCCCCTACAGCCCCCAGCCGGGTGTCCAGGCACCTGTTTTGGAGGGCTTGTCGGGCGTATGGGAACGCTGGTGCGAGCCGGCCGGGAACCCTGTCAGGAGAGCGCCAAGGTGAGCCAGTTTTACCAGATCCACCCGGACAATCCCCAGGTCCGCCTGATTCGCAGCGCGGCAGATATCATTCGCGGCGGTGGGGTGGTGGTCTACCCCACTGACTCGGCCTACGCCCTTGGCTGCCATATCGGCGACAAAAACGCGCTGGACCGTATCCGCCGCATCCGCAAACTGGACGACCGGCATAATTTCACCCTGGTGTGCAGTGACCTGTCCGAAATCGCCACCTACGCCAAGGTGGACAACGCCGCCTACCGCCTGTTGCGCCACTGCACCCCGGGACCCTATACCTTCGTGCTGAAGGCGACCAGCGAGGTGCCGCGCAGGCTGATGCACCCGAAGCGCAAGACCGTGGGGCTGCGGGTGCCCGATAACCGTATTGCCGCGGCCCTGCTGGCCGACCTTGGCGAGCCCCTGATGAGCGTCACCCTGATCATGCCGGGGGAGGAGTTCCCGCTGATCGATCCCTACGATATCCGCGACACCCTGCAGCACGAGGTCGACCTGGTTATCGACGGTGGTTACTGCGGCCTGGAGCCGACCACCGTGGTGGACCTGGCCGACGGTGTGCCCATGGTATTGCGGGTCGGCAAGGGAGATATCGCGCCTTTTGAGGATTAAATGGGTATACTGCCCGAAAGCCCGCTGGCCTTTACGAGCGCCGGCTTCCGATAAGCACAGGTAGGCCCGTGTCAGTCAACGAACCCACATCCGAAACCCCGGTAACACCAGCGGCTGACGAGCCAGCGCAGCCCGCCGGGCCCGGGAACACGCCCGCGGTCAACCTGCTGCGACCGGAGCAGGGGGAGATGCCCTTCGCCGTGGTGATGGGGAAGGCCATGACAGAGCTTCCCAAGGATCTCTACATACCGCCCCAGGCCCTGGAAGTGTTCCTCGAGGCCTTCGAGGGCCCGCTGGACCTGCTGCTGTACCTTATCAAGCGACAGAACCTGGATATCCTCGAGATCGATGTTTCCGCGATCACCGAGCAGTACATGCACTATGTCGAGCTCATGGATGCGATGCAGTTCGAACTGGCTGCGGAGTACCTGCTGATGGCGGCCATGCTGGCGGAGATCAAGTCGCGCATGTTGCTGCCGCGTTCCAGCGAGCTGGAGGAAGACGAGGAGGACCCGCGGGCCCAGTTGATCCGGCGCCTGCAGGAGTACGAGCGCTTCAAGAAGGTGGCGGAGGAGATCGAGGAAATACCCCGCATGGAGCGGGACACCTGGGTGGGCAGCGCCAATCCGCCCGATCTCAATCGCGCACGCCCCGATCCGGATGTGGATATGCGTGAATTGCTGCTGGCGCTGGGTGAAGTGCTGCGCCGGGCTGATATGTTCGAGAGCCACCACATCCAGCGCGAGGCACTGTCGACCCGGGAGCGGATGTCGCAGGTGCTGGAGCGCCTGGCGGGCCAGCAGTTCGTGCCTTTTGTCGCACTGTTTTCGGCCCGGGAAGGCCGTCTGGGCGTGGTCGTCACCTTCCTGGCGATCATGGAACTCATCAAGGAAGCGTTGGTGGAGATTGTGCAGACCGAGGATTTCGGCCCCATCCACGTAAAAGCAAGAGCGGAGTAGCAGGACACCCATGTCAGAAATTGGTTTGATACAGATTATCGAGGGCGCACTGCTGGCGGCGGGAAAACCCCTCACCGTGGCGCAACTGGGTGAGCTGTTCGAGGACAATGAGCGGCCGGACAACGCGGCGATCCGCACGGCCCTGGAAGAGGTGGCCGGGCGCTGCGCGGGGCGTGGCTTCGAGCTGCAGGAAGTCGCCAGCGGTTTTCGCTTCCAGGTCTGCCAGAGTCTCAGCCCGTGGGTGGCGCGCCTGTGGCAGGAACGCCCCCAGAAATACTCCCGTGCGCTGCTGGAAACCCTGGCCCTGATCGCCTACCGCCAGCCCATCACCCGGGGCGAAATCGAGGAAATTCGCGGCGTCGCGGTGAGCTCCAATATCATCAAGACCCTGCACGAGCGCGAGTGGGTGCGCGTGGTGGGGCACCGGGATGTGCCCGGCCGGCCGGCCATGTATGCCACCACGCGGCAGTTCCTGGACTATTTCAATCTCAAAACCCTCGACCAGCTCCCCGCCCTGGCGGATATCCGCGACCTGGAAACCCTCAACGCGGAGCTGGGTTTCAGCGACCCCGAACCCGCCGCGCAAGGGAATGAGGCAGTACCTGAAGCAGCCCCGGGACTGGCAGTGGTCGGGGGCACCGCACACAGGCTCCCGGTGGACGAAGGCGCTGAGGGGGCCGGTGATGAAGCCGCGGAGGATGAGCCCAGCCTGGAGCGGGAAACCACGGCGATGGATCTAGCAGTAACCGCTGCGGAGCTGGTCGATGACGGGGGTGCTGCCGCGCCACAGCCGGGTGATGCCGCCGATGACACCGACGGGGAACTTGCAGGCGATACCGACCCGGCGCTTGCCGGGCCTGATGGCCGCGCCTGAAAACCCCCGTGAAAGACAAATCGAAGGCAGGCGACACCGTTGTTGCCCCGGTCACCAAGGCCGGCGAAAAGTTGCAGAAAGTGCTGGCCAGGGCCGGGATCGGCTCGCGCCGCGAAATGGAGCGCTGGATCGAGGAGGGGCGCATCGCCGTCGACGGCAAGGCCGCCACCCTGGGCGACCGGGTGGATGCGCGGGCGCGTATCACCGTGGACGGGCGCCTGCTGGATCCCGCCCCCGCGGTGGAAACCCGCTGCATCCTGTATCACAAGCCCACCGGCGAGGTCTGTTCCCGCAAGGATCCGGAGGGTCGCCGCACGGTGTTCGAGCGGCTGCCGAAACTGAAGTCCGGGCGCTGGATATCCATTGGTCGCCTCGACTTCAACACCTCAGGCCTGCTGCTCTTTACCACCGACGGCGAGCTGGCGAATGCCCTCATGCACCCCTCGTCCAATATCGAGCGCGAGTACATGGTGCGGGTGATGGGCAAGGTGGACATGGACATGCTGCACCGCATGGTCGAGGGCGTGATGCTCGAGGACGGCGTGGCCCGCTTTACCGATATCACCGATGCCGGCGGCGAGGGGATCAACCACTGGTTTTATGTGGTGATCATGGAGGGTCGCAATCGCGAGGTGCGGCGCCTGTGGGAATCCCAGGGGCTGACCGTGTCGCGCCTGAAGCGGGTGCGCTACGGCGAGGTATTCATCCCGTCACGGGTCAAGCAGGGCCAATGGGCGGAAATGGATCCCGCGGAGATCAAGGGCCTGTACCGCATGGCCAACCTGCCCATGAAGGAGCTGCGGCGAAGCACCGTCAAGGAACGCGAGGTCATGGAGCGCCAGTTCGGCAAGCGCCAGGGTCGCGGTGTGGCGAAAAAGAGCACCGGGAATCCTGGTGGCGGCGCCCGCAAGAAAAAGTAGGTCCGTGCAGGCCGGGGAAGGAATTGGCCGAATGAATTCGGCCCCACGAGGGAAGTGGCCGGGTAAATTGGGCCCCATGAAGGAACCGGCCGAATGAATTCGGCCCCACGAGGGAATTGGTTGGGTAAATTGAGGCCCACGAGGGAATTGGCCGAATGAATTCGGCCCCACGAGGGAATTGGTTGGGTAAATTGAGGCCCACGAGGGAATTGGCCGAATGAATTCGGCCCCACGAGGGAATTGGTTGGGTAAATTGGGGCCCACGAGGGAATTGGCCGAATGAATTCGGCCCCACGAGGGAGTTGGTCGGGTAAATTTGGCCCAGCAGTCGTGGGGTCGAATTTATTCGACCACGCTCACTGGGCGTTAAACGCCCGCCCGGTAATCCCCACGCTGTCATCCCCCATCAAATACAGGTAGGTCGACATGATGTCTTCCGCTGCCGGGTTGTCCGTCGGTGTTTCCGCGGGATAGGCCGCGCGCCGCATCCCCGTGTTGGTCGGCCCCGGGTTGAGGCTGTTCACCCGCACCCGCGAGGTATTTTCCAGCTCGCTCGCCAGTACCTGCATAAAGCCCTCGGTGGCAAACTTCGACACCGCGTAAGCGCCCCAGTAGGCCTTGCCGGTGCGGCCGACACCGGAGGACGTGAAAATAATGGAAGCGGCGGGCGCCGCCTGCAGCAGCGGCAACAGGTGGCGGGTGAGCAGGAACTGGGCGTTGACGTTGACCTGCATCACCTGCTGCCAGCTCGCATAGCCGGCGTTCTCTATGGGACGTCGCTCGCCGAGAATGCTGGCGTTGTGCAGTAGCCCGTCCAGGTGGGAAAACTCCCCGGCCAGGCCGGTGGCGAGGTGCAGGATGTTGTCCTCGGTCGCCGTGGCCAGGTCCAGCGCGACCAGGGCTGGCTTGGGTCCCCCGGCGGCTTCTATCTGGTCGTAAACCTGTTCCAGTTTGCTCTCGGTCCTGCCCAGCAGGATAACGGTTGCCCCATGGGCCGCGTAGCTGAGAGCTGCGCTGCGGCCGATGCCATCGCCCGCGCCGGTGACGAGAATCGTCTTCCCCCGCAGCAGGTCTGGCGCGGCCTGGTAGCCTGCGGGCGCGCTTGGAAATGCCATATCCGGTTCCTTTGTGTGGATTGCCTGAGCGGGGCGTCGCCGGCTGAATCAGCGCTGCCCCAGGATCATTGCGAGTAAATCCTTGCTGTCGGCAGCATGGGCGTCCGCCCCCCAGCTGCCCGGGTCATCGCCGGGCTCTATATAGCCATAGGCCGCGGCAATGGTATACATGCCGGCACGCCGCCCGGCCTCGATATCCCGCAGGTGGTCTCCCACGTAAATTGCCTGCCCGGGGGTGCAGCCCAGTTCCTGGCAGTTGCGCAGCAGGGACTCCGGGTGGGGTTTGCGCTCGGTGACGTCGTCCGGGCAAACCACGCTGCCGGGCTGTGGCTGCATAGCCAGCCGGGCGAGCAGCGGCTCGGTATAGGCCCGGGGCTTGTTGGTGGCGATGCCCCAGCCTACCCCACGCTGTGCGAGTTGTGCCAGCAGCGCCGGGATACCCGGATAGGGCCGGGCCACGCTGCCCAGTACCTCGCTGTAGAGTTCCAGCAGCCGCAGGCGCTGGGTTTCGAAGCCCTCGGCGTCCTCCGGCATATCCAGCCCCAGGCTGACCAGCGCGCGGGCACCGTTGGACACCGATGCCCTGATGCGCACGGGGTCCATTGCCGCCCGGCCGTGCTCCGCGCGCAGTGCCTGTACCACCACCACGAATTCGTCGGCGGTATCCACCAGCGTGCCGTCCAGGTCGAAAATGACCGCCTTGAGTGTGTCCGGTAGTGCTCTGTGCGGCGGCTTCACGCTGGCTTTACCGCGCGTACCATGTAGTTCACGCTGACGTCCCGGTCGTTGAGACGGTAGTGTTGGGTGAGGGGATTGTAGGTCAGCCCCGTCATGCCCTCGACGACCAGCCCCGCGTCGCGAATCCAGCCCGCCAGTTCCGAGGGCTTGATAAATTTGCCGTAATCGTGGGTGCCGGCGGGCAGCAGCTTGAGAATGTGCTCGGCCCCGACGATTGCGAAGACGAAAGCCTTGGGGTTGCGGTTGATCGTGGAAAAATACAGGCTGCCACCCTTCCTCGCCAGGGCGGCGCAGGCGCTGATGACGGACCCCGGGTCGGGCACGTGTTCCAGCATTTCCAGGCAGCACACGATATCGAAGTTGCCGGCTTCCGCCGCGGCCAGCTCCTCCGCGGTGGAGTGCAGGTAGCTCACCTCCACGCCGGATTCGAGCTGGTGCAGTTTTGCCACCGACAGTGGGGCCTCGCCCATGTCGATTCCGGTGACCGTGGCGCCGCGCTGGGCCATCGCTTCGGCCAGTATGCCGCCGCCGCAGCCCACATCGACCAGGCGCTTGCCCGCCACGGGTGAGTGCTCGTCGATGTAGTTGGCGCGCAGGGGGTTTATCTCATGCAGCGGTCGGAATTCGCCGTTGCGGTCCCACCAGCGGGAGGCCAGCGCCTCGAACTTGGCGATTTCCTGTGGATCGACATTGCGGGTTTCAGTCATTGCTGCGCCTTGCTTGGATGCGACTGCGCCACTCCCGGGTGCGGGAGCCCAACGCGTCGAGGTCGATGTGCCTGAGTTGGCGTCCGTCCATTACCTGTACGCCACCAATCCAGCTGTGGGTCACCTGGCTGCCGTTGCAGGCGTAAACCAGCTGTGACAGGACGTTGTGCAGGGGCTGGGTTTCAGGCTGGCTCAGGTCAACGGCGATCATGTCCGCCAGTTTGTCGCGTTCGAGGCTGCCGATGCGCTCGTCCAGCCCCAGGGCCCTTGCGCCGTTGATGGTGGCCATGGCCAGGGCGTCGGCGGCGGGCAGGGCGGTCGCGTCTTCGCTGTGCAGCTTGGCCAGCAGCGCGGCGGACTGCATTTCGCCGAACAGGTTCAGGTCATTGTTGCTGGCAGCACTGTCGCTGCCCAGGGCGACGTTCACCCCCCGGGCCTGCAGGCGCCCTACCGGGCAGCTCCCCGAGGCCAGTTTCATGTTGGACTGGGGGCAGTGCACCACGTGGGCGCCGGTGGCGGCCAGCAGCTCGATATCCTGCTGCGCGAGATCGGTCATATGCACGCACTGGGTGCGCGGGCCCAGCAGGCCCAGCCGGTGCAAGGTGTCCAGGGGGCGCTCGCCGTTCTGTTCCACTGCCAGCAGGACCTCGCCCCGGGTTTCGTGCAGGTGAATCTGCACCGCAACATCCAGCTCCGCCGCGAGCACGGCCACCTTCGCCAGGTTCGGCTCGGATACGGTGTAGGTGGCGTGGGGGCCGAAGCCAACCGTCACCAGCTTGCTGTGCTTGACGTCATCCCGCAGGGCGAGACCCTTGCTGATGTATTCGTCGGCATCGCGCGCCCAGACCGTGGGGAAGTCCAGTATCGGGAAGGTGATCTGGCAGCGCATGCCCAGGCGCTGGGCGGTCTCGGCGCAGGCGTCCGGGAAAAAATACATATCGCTGAAAGTGGTGGTGCCCGAGCGAATCATCTCGGCTATCGCGAGTTCCACGCCGTCGCGCACGAAATCGGCACTGACGTGGGCCGCTTCCGCCGGCCAGATATGCTGCTGCAGCCAGGGCATCAGCGGCTGGTCGTCGGCGTAGCCCCGCAGCAAACTCATGGCCGCGTGGCCGTGACTGTTCACCAGCCCGGGCAGCAGCGCGTGCCCCGGCAGCTCGATCACCCGTCCGGCCGTTATGGCTTGTGCTTCCTGCCGTGGCAGGATCGCGGTGATGCGCTCCCCGGTGATGGCGATACTGTGGTTTTCCAGCACGTCGCCATGGGGAATGACCGGTACAATCCAGCCCGGGTGGATCAGGGTATCGGCGGTCTGTGCTTGCGAACTCATGGGACGGCGTGTCCTGTCATACCGTGGTGCCGGTCAACGGCGGAAAACTGGTCAATAATTCGCCAAAACAGCCTGCGCGGCGTGGCTCTGGCGGGTGTGCGGCGCAGTATAACCGGAAATACGCGGATACCACCGCAGTGGCGTCGAAATACTGCAAAATTATGGTGATATAGCGCCATATTCCGTATAATCGGCGGTTTGTGTTCGGGGCGAGCAAAACTGTTAATCCGGCCTATCGGCGGGGCTTTTTCCACCCCCCGTCCAGCGCCCGGTCGCAATCATAATCAAGCCCCCCGCAGGCAGTGAAGGAAACCGTTTTACATGGGTGAAATAGCCAAAGAAATTCTTCCCGTCAATATCGAGGACGAGCTCAAGCAATCGTACCTGGACTATGCCATGAGCGTCATCGTGGGCCGCGCCCTGCCGGACGTGCGGGACGGCCTCAAGCCCGTTCACCGGCGCGTCCTGCACGCCATGAACGAGCTCAGCAACGACTGGAACAAGGGCTACAAAAAGTCTGCCCGCGTGGTGGGCGACGTCATCGGTAAATACCACCCGCACGGGGATTCGGCGGTATACGACACCATCGTGCGCATGGCGCAGCCTTTTTCCATGCGCTACATGCTGGTGGATGGCCAGGGCAACTTCGGCTCCATCGACGGTGACTCCGCGGCGGCCATGCGGTACACCGAGATACGCATGCGCAAGATTTCGCATGCCTTGCTGGCGGACCTGGACAAGGAAACGGTTGATTTCGTCGATAACTACGACGGCACGGAAAAAATCCCCCACGTGTTGCCCACCAGGGTACCGAACCTGCTGATCAACGGTTCCGCCGGAATTGCCGTGGGTATGGCCACCAACATCCCGCCCCACAACCTGACCGAAGTGGTCAACGGCTGCCTGGCCCTGATGAAAGACCCGGAGCTGACCGTCGATGAGCTGATGGAATACATTCCCGGACCGGACTTCCCGACCGCCGCCATCATCAACGGCCGGGCCGGTATCATCCAGGCGTATCGTACCGGTCGCGGCCGTATCTACGTGCGGGCCCGGGCCGAAGTCATCCATGACGAGAAGCGCGGCAAGGACATCATTATCGTCCACGAGCTGCCCTACCAGCTGAACAAGGCGCGCCTGATCGAGCGCATTGCGGAACTGGTCAAGGAGAAGAAGCTCGAGGGTATTACCGAGCTGCGTGACGAGTCCGACAAGGACGGCCTGCGGGTGGTCATCGAATTGCGCCGTGGCGAGATCGGCGACGTGGTGCTGAACAACCTGTACGCCCAGACCGGCCTGCAGTCCGTGTTCGGTATCAACATGGTGGCCCTCGTGGACGGCCAACCCAGGACGCTCAATCTCAAGGAAATCCTCGAGGCGTTTATCCGTCACCGCCGCGAGGTGGTGACCCGGCGCACCGTCTACCTGCTGCGCAAGGCCCGCGAGCGTGGTCACCTGCTCGAGGGCCTGGCGATCGCGCTGTCCAATATCGACCCGGTGATCGCCCTGATCAAGGCGTCCCCGAGCTCCGCCGAAGCGAAAGAGAAGCTGCTGGAGCAGGCCTGGGAGCCCGGCGAGGTTACCGGCATGCTGGAGCGCGCCGGTTCCGACGCCTGCCGACCGGAAGACCTCGATGCGCACTTCGGCTTGCGCGAGGGTAGATACTACCTGTCAGCGGCCCAGGCCCAGGCCATTCTCGACCTGCGCCTGCATCGCCTGACCGGTCTTGAGCACGAGAAGTTGCTGAACGAGTACCAGGAAAAGCTGCGCGAAATCGCCGACTACATCGAAATTCTCTCGGACCCGGAGCGACTGAAGCTGGTCATCCGCGAGGAACTCGAGGAGATCGTGACCGAATTCGGCGACGAGCGTCGCACCGAGATCAGCGCCTCGCAGCACGACCTTACCGTTGAGGACCTGATCACCGAGGAAGACCGGGTGGTGACCATTTCCCACGGTGGTTATGCCAAGACCCAGCCCCTGTCGGACTACCAGGCCCAGCGCCGGGGCGGCATGGGCAAGTCGGCCACCGCGGTGAAAGACGAGGACTTTGTCGAACACCTGCTGATCGCCAGCACCCACGCCACTATCCTGTGCTTTTCCAACATGGGCAAGGTGTACTGGCTAAAGGTGTACCAGATACCGCTGGCGGGGCGCAATTCGCGCGGACGCCCCATGGTCAACCTGCTGCCGCTGGAGGAGGGGGAACGGGTAACGTCCATCCTGCCGGTGGAGGAGTACACCGAGGGCCACTATATTTTCATGGCGACCGCCAACGGCACCGTGAAAAAAACGGCCCTGACGGATTTCGCGCGCCAGCGCAGTGTCGGCCTGCGCGCCCTGGAGCTGGATGACGGTGACGTGCTCGTGGGCACCGCTATTACCGATGGCGGCTGCGACGTGATGTTGTTCAGCAGCGAGGGCAAGGCGGCGCGCTTCAGCGAAGCCGATGTTCGCGGCATGGGCCGGACCGCGCGCGGGGTGCGTGGGATCCGCCTCGGCGAGGGCCACCGGATGATCTCCCTGATTATCCCGCAGCCCAACGGCAAGGTCCTCAGTGTCAGCGAAAACGGCTATGGCAAGCGTACGGAAATAGGCGAGTTCCCGAGCAAGGGTCGCGGTAACAAGGGCGTCATCGCCATGTCCACCAGTGCGCGCAATGGCAAGCTGGTGGGTGCCGTGCAGGTGTTCGACGGGGATGAGCTGATGCTGATCTCCAATCTTGGCACCATGGTCAGGACCCGCACTGACGAAGTCTCCATCCTGGGTCGCAACACCCAGGGCGTGCGGGTTATCCGCACCAAGGAAGGCGAAGTGCTGGTAGGCGTGGAGCGAATCGACGAACCAGAGCCGGACGCGGGCCTGTTCGACTCGGAAGAGACCGGCACCACCGGGCCCGATGGTGGCGCCGGGGATTAAGGCAGCATGTCAGGCGCATGGCCCGGCAATCCGGCCCCGGCCGGGCTGCGGGTGTATACAGGACCGGGTCTGGAATTACGAAGAAGGAAACAAGCAAGATGAGCCGTTGTTACAATTTTTGCGCGGGGCCGGCATCCCTGCCCGAGCCCGTGCTGGAGACAGCCCGCGACGATATGCTGGAATGGCATGGCAAGGGTTTGTCGCTGATGGAGATGAGTCATCGCAGCCCGGAGGTGGTGGGGGTGACGGAGCACGCGGAACAGACCCTGCGGGAGTTGCTGGGCATCCCGGCGGACTACGCCGTCCTGTTCCTGCAAGGTGGCGCCAGCACCCAGTTTGCCGCCGTGCCGCTGAACCTGTTGGGCGACAAGGGCGGTGCCGACTACGTGAATACCGGGCAGTGGTCGAAAAAGGCTATCGCCGAGGGCAAGCGCTACGGCAAGGTCAACGTGGTGGCGTCCTCCGAGGATACCAACTTTGCCACTATCCCCCCGCAGGAGAGCTGGCAGCTGGGGAAAGACGCGGCTTACCTGCACTACACCCCCAATGAAACCATTGGTGGCGTCGAGTATTTCTGGACCCCGGAAGTGGACGTGCCGCTGGTGGCGGACATGTCCTCCACTATTTTGTCCCGGCCGATCAATGTCGCGGACTTTGGCGTGATCTACGCCGGTGCCCAGAAAAACATCGGCCCTGCCGGCCTCACGCTTGCCATCGTTCGCCGCGACCTGCTGGGTCGCGCCAGCGCGCACTGTCCCACCATGCTCGATTGGAACGTGGCAGCGGAAAATGAGTCCATGTACAACACGCCGCCCACGTTCGCCATCTATCTTGCGGACCTGGTATTCAGCTGGCTGAAACAGCTCGGTGGCCTGCCGGCGATGGAGGCGATCAATCGTCGCAAGGCACAAAAGCTCTACGCGGCGATCGACGGGAGCAGTTTTTACGCCAACCCGGTGGAGTTGGCCAGCCGCTCGCTGATGAATGTGCCTTTCACCCTGGCGGACGAGTCCCTGGACAAACTGTTCCTGCAGGAGTCGGAAGCGGCGGGGCTGTTGAATCTCAAGGGCCACCGCTCGGTCGGTGGCATGCGCGCCAGCCTGTATAACGCGGTCAGCGAAGAGGCAGTGGATGCCCTGATTGCCTTTATGCAGGACTTCGAGCAACGCAAGGCGTAGGTCCAGGCCATGGCGGATAACAGGGATCTAAACCAGGTCAGGGCGGATATCGATGCCATCGATCGGGAGATTCAGTCGCTGATCAGCCGCAGGGCCCAGTGCGCCCAGCGGGTGGCCGCTATCAAACTCGAGGACGTCGAGCTTGCGCGCACCCGGGGTGAGCCCGAGACCGAGGTGGTCTACTACCGCCCGGAGCGCGAGTCCCAGGTATTGCGACGTATCATGGAGCGCGATGCGGGGCCGCTGGCCGGTGAAAGTGTCGCCCATATCTTCCGCGAAATCATGTCTGCCTGCCTGGCCCTGGAGCGCCCGCTGCAGGTGGCTTACCTGGGGCCCGAGGGTACCTTCACCCAGGCGGCTTCCATCAAGCACTTCGGTCATGCCGCCATATGCGTGCCCCAGGCCACCATCGACACGGTCTTTGCCCAGGTCGAATCCGGGGAGTGCAATTACGGCGTCGTACCCGTGGAAAACTCCACCGAGGGCATGGTGAGTCATACCCTGGACAACTTCATGGACTCGCCGCTGAAGATTTCCGGCGAGGTGGAAATGCGTATCAGCCACCAGCTGCTGGTGGCGCCGGGCGTCGCCGAGCGGGATATCGTGCGTATTTGCGCGCACCAGCAGGCCCTCGCCCAGTGCCGCAACTGGCTGGACCGGCACTACCCGAACATAGAGCGCGAGGCCGTCAGCAGCAACGGCGAGGCCGCCCGGCTGGCGGCTGCAAATGCCGGCGTGGCAGCCGTTGCCGGGGAGATGGCCGCCGAGCTCTACCGCTTGCAGACCCTGGCCACGCACATAGAGGATTACCCGGACAATACCACCCGTTTCCTGGTGATTGGGCGCGAGGAAGTGCCGCCCAGCGGCAGGGACAAGACCTCGATCATCGTGTCCAGCCGCAACAAGCCCGGTGCCCTGTTTTCGCTGCTGGACCCGTTTCGCAAGGCCGGCGTGAGCCTGACCCGTATCGACACCCGGCCCTCGCGCACGGAGAAGTGGGCCTACGTGTTTTTCATCGAATTCGAAGGTCATCTGCAGGACCCGGGAATTGCCGCTATCGTGACGGAACTGGAGGAGCAGTCCATCCTCCTGAAACCGCTGGGATCCTATCCCCGGGCCGTGCTCTGACATGGGCTTGAGTACGCTTCAGCCCACGCGGTCCGGCCGCGGAAACCGGCGCTCCCGTAAATGAGCTATCGCGCGGACACGGTGGTCATCCTCGGCCTGGGTCTTATCGGCGGCTCGCTTGCCAGGGCGCTGCGCAGCAGCGGCTTCAGCCGTCGGTTTATCGGCTACGGTCATCGCGCCCCCTCGCTGGAGCGCGGCGTGGAGCTCGGCGTGATCGATGATTTTACCCTGGACCTGGACGAGGCCATCGAACAGGCGGATATCCTGGTGGTTTGCACACCGACCCTGGTGGCCGCCGATATGTTGCGGGACATCCTGCCCCGGCTTGGAAATGCTCCCGGCAACCCGGTGATCACAGACGTGGCCAGCGTCAAGGGCAACCTGCGCGATGCGGCGATCGCGACCATGGGGGCAATGCCGCCCCGCCTGGTGCTGGCCCACCCTATCGCCGGCTCGGAGCAAAGCGGCGTGGAAGCCTCGAACGCGCAACTGTTTGTCGATCACCGGGTGATCCTGACCCCGGATGCCAACAACGACCCGGCGGCGGTGGAACTGGTCCGCGACATGTGGGCCAGTACCGGCGCCGAGGTGGTGGACATGGCGGTGGCGGACCACGACGCCGTGCTGGCGGCGACCAGCCACCTGCCGCACCTGCTGGCTTACGCCCTGGTGGACGCGCTGGCCCAGTCGCCCGCGAGCGAGGATATTTTTCGTTTTGCCGCGGGCGGTTTCCGCGATTTCACCCGCATCGCATCCAGTGACCCGGCGATGTGGCGTGATATCGCCATCGCCAACAAGTCGGCACTGCTGGATGCCATCGATATGTTCAGCGCGCACCTTGCCGGTTTGCGCCAGGCGGTGGCAAACGAAGAGAGCGAGCAGCTGTATACCACCTTTACCCGTGCCAAGACCGCCCGCGATGAATTCGCTGCCATCCTGGCCGGGCGCGGCAAGCGCACCAGGGGCTGAGAGAAAATCTATGGAATTCAAATTGCTGCCCGGCGGCGATATAACGGGTGAAGCCCGGGTCCCGGGAGATAAATCCATCTCCCACCGCTCCATCATGCTGGGCGCCCTGGCCCGGGGAACGACCCGGGTGAGCGGCTTCCTGGAGGGCGAGGACGCCCTCGCCACCGTCGCGGCGTTTCGCGCCATGGGCGTGCAGATAGAAGGGCCCGAGGATGGCAGGGTGGTCATTCACGGCGTTGGCCTGCGGGGCCTGCAAGCCCCGGATCGGCCCCTGGACCTGGGTAATTCCGGTACCAGTATCCGGCTGTTGTCCGGCCTGCTGGCCGGGCAGTCTTTCAACTCGGAGCTGACCGGTGATGCCTCATTGTGTGGCCGGCCCATGGGACGTGTGATAGAACCGCTGACCCTGATGGGCGCGAAGATCGAGGGTGCGACGGGCGGCCGCCCGCCCCTGAAAATTCATGGTGGCCAGGCGCTGGCCGGCATCCATTACGACCTGCCCATGGCCAGTGCGCAGGTGAAGTCCTGCGTACTGCTGGCGGGACTGTATGCCAGCGGTACCACCTCGGTGACTGAGCCCGCGCCGACACGGGACCATACCGAGCGCATGTTGCGTGGCTTTGGCTACGAGGTGAAGCGCGACAACGGGGTGATTTCGCTGCAGGGCGGTGGTGCCCTGCAGGCCATGGCGATCGATGTTCCCGCGGACATCTCCTCCGCCGCGTTTTTCCTGGTGGCGGCCAGTATCGCCCCGGGCTCGGACCTGCTGCTCACCCACGTGGGAATCAACCCGACCCGTACAGGAGTGATCAATATCCTCCAGCTCATGGGCGCGGATATCACACTGCGCAACCCACGGGAGGTGGGCGGCGAACCGGTTGCCGATATACGGGTTCGGTACGCGCCGCTGACGGGCATTGAGATCCCCGCAGACCAGGTGCCGCTGGCGATTGACGAGTTCCCGGTGCTGTTTATCGCCGCGGCCTGTGCCCGGGGGCGTACCGTGTTGCGCGGTGCCGAGGAGTTGCGGGTCAAGGAGAGCGACCGGATAGCGTCCATGGCGGAGGGACTGACGACCCTGGGTATTCGCAACGAGGTGCTGGACGACGGCATTATCATCGAAGGCGGGAGCCTGGGTGGCGGTGTCATTCGAACCTTTCACGACCACCGCATCGCCATGTCTTTTGCCATAGCCGCCCTGCGGGCCGAGGATGAAATCCGCGTCCTCGATTGTGACCACGTGGCGACGTCATTCCCGGGCTTTGATGCCCTGGCCCGGGGCCTGGGCCTGCAAATCTCGGCCATGACGGACTGAGCCGTGGCAGAGGTCCCGGTCATTACCGTGGATGGCCCCAGCGGCGCCGGCAAGGGGACGGTCAGCCATCTGCTGGCGGATACCCTCGGCTGGCATTTTCTTGACAGCGGCGCGCTGTACCGGGTCACCGGGCAGGCCTGCCTGATCGAGGGCGTCAGCTGGGACGACCACGCTGCGGTGACCGAGGTCGCCCGGCATCTCGAAGTGAGTTTTACCACGGCGGCCAGCGGCGAGATCCTAGTGGCTTACAAGGGCGTGGACGTAAGCCGCGAGATTCGTACGGAGGAGGGCGGTCGGGGCGCGTCTACCGTGGCGGCTATTCCGGCCGTGCGCGAGGCCCTGCTGGCGCGCCAGCGCGAATTCCGCCGCGCGCCAGGCCTGGTGGCTGACGGGCGCGATATGGGTACCGTGGTTTTCCCCTCGGCGCCCCTCAAGATTTTCCTCACCGCCAGTGCCCAGGAGCGGGCCGAGCGGCGCTATAAGCAGTTGATCGCAAAGGGTGAAAATGTTAGTCTCGCGCGCCTTCTGGAGGACATACAGGAGCGGGACGAGCGCGACAGCAGCCGCGAGGTCTCTCCCCTGGTGCCCGCCGAAGACGCCATTGTCATCGACAGCACCGCCACTTCGATCGAAGACGTGTTCGCACGGGTAATGCAGGAAGTGACAAAAAGAGGGATGAACGCGTCGCGATAAGCGCCGTTTTCCTTTTGGTTGGCAAAAAAATCTGTTGCCTGCGCTGAATCCAGTCAGGGTGTCGGGCAGCAGTTAACTATGGATGACCCGGGCCGGCTGGAGGCGCGGTTAGAGGCGGGCAACTGCCGATCATTTTTTACAGGTAATGTGCAATGAGCGAATCTTTCGCCGAACTATTTGAAGAAAGTCTGAAAACCGTCGATATGCAGCCGGGCGCCATCGTCACGGGCGTGGTTATCGACATAGATAACGAGTGGGTCACAGTCCATGCGGGCTTGAAGTCCGAAGGTGTTATCCCTCGTGCCCAGTTCATCGACGCCAGCGGCGAATGCAGCCTGAGCATCGGTGACGAAGTGCAGGTAGCGCTGGAGACCGTGGAAGACGGCTTTGGTGAGACCAAGCTGTCCCGCGAGAAGGCCAAGCGCGCCGAGGCGTGGAAAGATCTCGAAGCGGCCCACGAGGCGGACGAGATGGTCAAGGGCGTTATCAACGGCAAGGTCAAGGGTGGCTTTACCGTCGACATCAATACTATTCGTGCGTTCCTGCCGGGCTCCCTGGTGGATGTGCGTCCGGTGCGCGAGACCGTGCACCTGGAAGGCAAGGAACTGGAATTCAAGGTCATCAAGCTCGACCAGAAGCGCAACAACGTGGTTGTCTCGCGTCGCGCCGTGATGGAAGAGGCCAACAGCGTCGAGCGTGACGCGCTGCTGGAATCGCTGCAGGAAGGCATGGCTGTCAAGGGTGTGGTCAAGAACCTGACCGACTACGGCGCCTTTGTGGACCTGGGCGGCGTGGACGGCCTGCTGCACATTACCGATATGGCCTGGAAGCGCATCAAGCATCCTTCCGAGATCGTGGAAGTCGGCCAGGAAATCGACGTCAAGATCCTCAAGTTCGACCGCGAGCGCAATCGTGTGTCCCTCGGCCTGAAGCAACTGGGCGAGGATCCATGGGTTGCTATCACCGGCCGTTACCCCGAGGGCAGCCGCGTCAAGGCGCGCATCACCAACCTCACCGACTACGGCTGTTTTGCCGAGCTGGAAGAGGGTGTCGAAGGCCTGGTGCACGTGTCCGAAATGGACTGGACCAACAAGAACGTACACCCCTCCAAGATTGTCCAGCTGGGCGACGAGGTAGAGGTGATGGTACTGGATATCGACGAGGAGCGTCGCCGCATCTCGCTGGGTATCAAGCAGTGCCAGCAGAACCCCTGGGACGCTTTTGCCGACCGCTATGCCAAGGGCACGAAGATCTCCGGCAACATCAAGTCCATCACCGACTTCGGTATCTTCATCGGCCTGGAAGGCAACATCGACGGCCTGGTGCACCTGTCTGACATCAGCTGGAACGAAGCTGGCGAAGATGCGGTTCGCAACTACAAGAAGGGCGATGAAATCGAAACCGTCATCCTGTCCATCGATCCCGAGCGCGAGCGCATTTCGCTGGGCATCAAGCAGCTGGAAGACGACCCCTTCGGCAACTACGTGGCTGAGAACGATCGCGGTTCCATCGTGACCGGCGAAGTCATTGAGGTTGATGCCAAGTCTGTTGTGGTCAAGCTGGCGGAAGAAGTCGAGGGCGTACTGAAGGCCTCCGATATCAGCCGCGACAAGGTGGAAGACGCACGCAGCATGTTCAAGGTTGGCGACAGCGTTGAAGCCAAGATCATCTCTGTGGATCGCAAGAACCGCGGCCTGGGCCTGTCCATCAAGGCCAAGGATTATGAAGATGAGCAGGAAGCCGTGAAGTCGCTGAAGGACCAGGAAGTTGAGTCTGCCTCCCCGGGCACGATCGGCGACCTGATCAAGGCGCAGATGGCCGAGAAGTAAGCTCCCGCTTTCCGGGTTTCGCGGCCCGGATGCGCAAAAAAACAAAGGCTCGCTTCGGCGGGCCTTTTTTTTGTTCCGTAAGGACGTACGCGGACCGCTGCCCCACAGCGAGTGCGTGCCGGCAAGCGCAAATAGGGTCACGCTGATAATTGCACCGGTGCTGGAACCCGCAGCGGCGGGGCCCAGAGTGAGATCGAGATCACTTTTTCGTTAAAAAATAACGACTTGCGAAAATAATTCGCTCAGGTCACAATACGTTTCCAGTGGCGCAGACCGATAATAAAGCCGCTGAGAAAGGAGGCCTTATGACCAAAAGTGAATTGATAGAAGCTATCGCGGCGAGGCAGACACAGTTGTCATCCAAGGATGTGGAGCTGGCCGTGAAGACCGTACTGGAGCATATGTCCCAGGCGCTTGCCACGGGTGAGCGTATTGAAATACGCGGTTTCGGCAGCTTTTCCCTGCATTTCCGCTCACCGCGTCGCGGCCGCAACCCCAAGACCGGCGACTCCGTGGAGCTCACCGGCAAGTATGTCCCCCACTTCAAGCCAGGCAAGGAGCTGCGCGAGCGGGTAAACCTGGGACTGCAGATGGGCTTGTGAGCCTGCCCGGGAGCGCCGCGGCGAGCTGTGCCGTGGGTGCATCGTTTAATTTCTACCGGGTGTCATCATGAAAAAGCTGCGTAACATCCTCTCCGTTATCATCGTGCTCGCCTGTGTGGCCCTTGGCGTCTTGTTCGCCCTGCAGAACAAGCAGGCGGTGCCGCTGGATCTTCTGTTTTTCAGCTTCGCCCCCCGCAGCCTCGCACTCTGGGTGCTGGGATCCTTTGTGCTTGGGGGCCTCGCTGGCCTGCTGGTATCCTGGGTTTACCTGTTGCGCTCCAGGGCTTCCCTGGCGTCCTCGCGGCGGCAGTTGGCCCGTGTGAGGGTAGAACTCGAGCAACTGCGCACCGGGAATTGAAGGTCGGTGACTGACCTCATATTTCTTGGGTTATTCTTTGCTGCCATAGTGATCGGCTGGATGCTGGGGCGGCGCAGCGCTCCTGCAGTGCGGCTGGGGGGCAACTATTTTTCCGGACAGCGCCCTGTGCGCGATATCCCCGCCGACACGGTGATCGATTCCCTGGCAGATGAGCTGTCCTCCGAAGGGGGTACTGTCGGTACCCGGATCGCCCTGGGGATTCAGCTGCGCCGACGGGGCGAGGTGGACGGCGCGGTGCGGATACACCAGGAGCTGGTGGCGCGGGAGAGCCTGCCCGCGGGGGATCTGGCCAGGGCCCGGCTGGAACTGGCGCGGGATTACGTCAGTGCGGGTCTGCTGGATCGGGCAGAGGAACTGCTGCTGGAGTTGCTGCGGGATTATCCGGCACAGTCACAGGCCGGTCGGCGCCACCTGCTGGAAATCTATGAAATCGAGCGGGACTGGCGGCGCGCAATCGAGGTGGCCAGGCCTCTGCTGCCGCGGAAACTGGCGCTGGAGGGGCGGTCGCATGAACCCGGCCTGCAGCGCGGCCAGCGCGTCGCCCAGCGCCTGGCACACTATTGTTGCGAGCTGGCCGAGGAGGAGCGCCTGGGCCCGGACCTGGACGCCTCGCGCAAGCTCCTGCACGAGGCACTGTCGCTGGACAAGCGCTGTGTGCGGGCATCCATGCTGCTGGGCCAGGTGGAGTATGATGACGGTCATTACCTCCAGGCGGCGAAAGCCCTGCGCCGGGTGCGGGCGCAGGACCCGGATTACCTGCCCGAAACAATTGGGCTGCTGCGCAAATGTTACGCCGCGCTCGATGATCGCAAGTCGCCCAGGGACTACCTGCTGGAGTGCCTGGCCGTGCGACCGACCCCGGCCCTGGTAGCGGCAGTTGCGGAGGATATGGCCGCGGCAGAGGGCGATACGGCGGCGCGCGAGTTCCTGGCGGCACAACTTGTCGAGTACCCCTCGCTGCCCGGACTGTCACAGCTTATTGGGTTGCAGCAGGGGGCGAGCCAGGACACGTCCCGGGCCGATCTTGGCCTGTTGCGCTCCCTGATCCAGCGCCTGGCGGCCACGCGGCCGACTTATCGCTGTGGCCACTGCGGCTTCGCCGGTAAACATCTGCACTGGAATTGCCCCGGCTGTAAGCAGTGGGGCAGCATTAAAGCCATCGATGGCCCCGGCGCCCTGTAGCCGGGGCAGCTCTTACGGATTGGAAAACCTATGGAAACACCGGTAGTAGTTGCCCTGGATTATCCCTCGGCCGCGCCAGCCCTGGCCCTGGCCGAGAGGCTGTCCCCCGAGTTGTGCCGACTGAAAGTCGGCAAGGAGTTGTTCACCCGCAGCGGTCCGGCGCTGGTGGAGACATTGCAGGAACGGGGTTTTGAGGTGTTCCTCGACCTCAAGTTTCACGATATCCCCAATACCGTGGCGGCGGCCGTGCGTGCTGCTGCCGAGCTCGGGGTCTGGATGGTGAATGTTCATGCCAGCGGCGGGCGCAGGATGATGGAGGCCGCGGTAGAGGTGCTGCGCGGTTGCGCCCACAAGCCGTTGTTGATCGGCGTTACCGTGCTGACAAGTATGACTGATGCCGATCTCGCCGAACTGGGCTACAGCGAAACGGCCGCCGAGCGGGTGCAGCGGCTGGCGGCGCTGGCGGCGGATTGCGGGCTTGACGGCGTGGTGTGCTCCGCGCTGGAAGCCCGGCTGCTGCGCGAGGCCAGGGGACCGGGCTTCTGCCTGGTGACGCCGGGTATTCGCCTGGCCGGTGATGACGCCGGCGACCAGCGCCGGGTGGTTACCCCCGCAGACGCGGTGGCCCTGGGGTCTGACTACCTGGTCATCGGCCGGTCCATCACCGGCGCCGCCGATCCGCTGGCGGCGCTGCGGCGCGTCCACGCGGAGCTGGGGCTGGTGCCGTAATATCAAATGCGGCCAGGGGGCTGGTCGCCTTTCCTCGCGCTGCTAAACTTCTCCATGGTACGGATGCCTGCACGGATGCAGCACGTCAAATGGAGATGACATCATGACCTATTCTTACTTGTTGGACAGTTACACCCGGCTCAACGCGGCGGCTGGCCGCGTGTTTTTTACCCGGCTGCCTGCGGCCATCGGCCTGGTAGCGGTGCTCGCGCTGTGTGCGGGTGTTTTAGGGGGTGCCGGCCCGGTTTACGCGCAGGACAAGGCGTCGCCACCGGCGGTGGCGACAGTCAATATAAACACGGCAGATGCGGCCGCCATGGCCTCCGCCCTGAAGGGCGTTGGCAATGCCCGGGCGCAGGACATTGTGCGCTATCGCGAGGCTTTCGGGCCTTTTACCTCGGTGGATGAACTGACCGAGGTGAAGGGTATTGGCAAATCGACGCTCGATGAAAATCGGGCGAGAATTACACTGGAATAAGGCAGCCGCATCCGTATCATGAGGGGGCTTTTGCCCCCTTTCCCTGTGACAGTGACCCAATCGCGTGAAATGTCTTGTTAGTGGAGCGACCGGGTTTATCGGTCGCCGCCTTTGCCAGCAACTGCTCGCCCGCGGCGATACCGTGATTGCCCTTGGCAGGAGCGCAGCAATGCTCCCCGATGGCAGTCCGGCACGGGTGCTGGACCTTGCCCGGTCCATGCCGGACCCGCAGCTGCTGGAGGGTGTTGAGGTCGTTTTCCACCTGGCGGGCATCGCCCACCAGCAGGCCGAGGCGTCTGCCTACGGTGAACTCAATGAAGTGGCAACACTGCGCCTGGCGCGCTTGTGTGCCGCGGCGGGCGTTCGTTGTTTTGTCTTTCTCAGCAGCGTCAAGGCCATGGGACCCGCCGCCGGCGAAGCCGAGCGAGGCGAACAGGATGTGACCGCGCCGCTCGACCCCTACGGCTTGTCAAAATGGCGGGCGGAGAACCAGTTGCGGACGGAATTTTCCGATGCCGCCATGGCGGTGGTGATCCTGCGTCCTGCCCTGGTCTATGGACCGGGCGCCAAGGGCAACCTCGCGCTGCTGGCAAAAGCGGTAAAGGCCGGCCTGCCGCGACCTCCGTCTCTTGGGGGGCGCTCCATGGTGGCACTGGATGACCTGGTTGAGCTGATGTGCCTGTTGGCGCGCGATGCCGCGCCCGGAGTGCACACCTGGATTGCAAGCGACGGCCAGTGCTATACCACCCGCTTTATCTATGACCAGCTGCGACTGGCGGCCGGGAAGGGCACTGGCCTGGCCTGGCTGCCGACAGTGGGCTGGCGCCTGGCGGCAGGCTTGCTGGATATTCTCCGGCCCGGCGGTGGCGAGTCCATGTTCGACAAGTTGTTCGCCACCGAGCTTTACAGCAACGCGGCGCTGCTGGCATCGACTTCCTGGCGTCCCCGCTGCCGCTTTGCCGATGCAGCGGCAAGCCTGATGGCAACGGGGGAGGTCGTGGTATGAGCGCCGCGCTGCTGCTGACCCTGCTGGCCTCGATTGCGCTGTGTGGCCTCTACCTGCGCCTGGCCCTGCGCTGGCAGATTATCGACACACCCAATGCCCGCAGCTCCCACCGGACCCCTACGCCCCACGGCGGAGGCGCCCCCATGCTGCTGGCATTCTGCCTGGGATTGCTGGCGGCGGCCTGGTGGGTGGCTCCCTGGCCCATTGAGTTCACCCTGCTGGCCGGCGGTGCCGTGCTGCTCATGCTGCTGGGCATTGTCGACGATATCTGGTCGCTGTCCGTGTGGCTGCGCTTTTCGCTTTACGGACTGGGCTGCCTGGCCGTGGCCCTGGTGCTGCTGTCCCGGCCCGGAGTGAGTGGTGTCCTGCCGGGAGTCGTGCTGGTGCCACTGGTGGCCCTGGCGATGCTGTGGCTGGTGAACCTGTACAATTTCATGGATGGTATCGATGGCATCGCCGCCAGTCAGTGCCTGTTGGCCTGCGCCGCGGCGGCGCTGATGTCCTGGCGCACGGGAGAGCAGGACTACGCCCTGTTCTGCCTGTTGCTGGCTGCCAGCCAGCTCGGTTTCCTGGTGTGGAACTGGCCCCCGGCCCGGCTGTTCATGGGTGACGCGGGCAGCATACCCACCGGTTTCCTGCTGGCGGGACTGGCGGTGATGGGGGCGGTGGAGGATCGACTGGGCCTGGCCTGCTGGCTGGTGCTGCTGGCGGTGTTTATCACGGATGCCAGCTGGACCCTGCTGTGGCGGATGGCCACCGGGCAGCCCTTTACCCGGCCGCACCGCCTGCACGCCTACCAGCGCCTCAGTGTCCGCTGGGGTTCGCACCTGCGGGTCGACCTGCTGTTTGCCGCTGTCTTCTGCGGCTGGTTGCTGCCCCTTGCCTGGATGACGGAAGTTCACTCCAAGTACGCATTTTTATTGGTAATTTTGGCATATCTTCCACTGCTGGCGGGCATGGCGAAAACGCGACCTTTAGCGTAGTATTCCCAGTTCCCGGGCGTCGCAAATTCGATCACCAGTTGCGCCCACGACAGCAACCAAGGTATCGGGAGGAGACTTGCTGAATCGTGTCGGCAGATTTACGTCGCGCTCGATCTCCGGCCTGATCGGAAGCTTGCGGGACGCCCTCGAAAAATTGATCCAGCTCCCCCGAAACATCAAACAGGCCTGCCTGCTGGGTCTCGATATGGTGTTTGTCACGGCGGCCATGTGGTTCGCGGTGGCCATCCGTTACGGGCATATGCATTTCAAGCTCGGCGCGGTGGAATACACCTGTGCGGTAGTCACCGTTGTGCTCAGCGCGATCGTTTTCCTGCGCCTTGGCCTGTACCGCGCTGTTATCCGGTTCATGGGGCAGCAGGCGATCTGGGCCGTGCTGACCGCGGTCAGTTATTCCACCATGATTCTCGGCGCGACGGTATTTTTCAGCCAGGCCGGCGTACCGCGTTCCATGCCCTTTATTTATTTTGCCCTGGCCCTGCTGGGAATCGGTGGCACGCGGCTGACGGTGCGAGCCTATTACCAGGCCAAGCTGCGTTCTCTTTCGGAGAACGTGATTATCTACGGTGCCGGCGAATCCGGGCGGCAGTTGCTGACGGCACTGCACCAGGGAGACCAGTACCGGGTGGTGGTTTTCGTCGATGACGACAGCGGCCTGCAGCGGTCGGTGATCAACGGCCTGCAGGTCGCGCACCCCGGTGAACTCGAGCAACTGGTGGCCCAGCACGATATCACCCAGGTATTGCTGGCCATCCCCTCCGCCTCGTCTGAGCGGCGCAAGGAAATTATCAATTCCCTGGTGGGCCTGCCGGTGTACGTGCGCACCGTTCCCAGGATCAATGAGCTGGTGTCCGGGCAGGCCAGCGTCAACCAGATACAGGATATCAGCCTGGATGACCTGCTGGGTCGCGATGCAGTGCCACCCCACCCCGAACTGATCGATCGCTGTATCACCGACAAGGTAGTGATGGTCACCGGTGCAGGCGGCTCTATCGGTTCGGAGTTGTGCCGGCAGATAGTGTTGTCCGGCCCGCGGGAACTGCTGCTGCTGGATAACTCCGAATACGCCCTGTACAACATCGAGCGGGAGCTGCGGGAGCTGATGGCGAGTTCCGGGCGGGAAGTCGAACTGGTGGCCCTGCTTGGCTCCGTGCAGGACCAGCGCAGGCTGGAAAGCATCTACCGCACTTTCAGCGTGCAGTCCGTCTACCATGCGGCGGCCTACAAGCATGTGCCCATGGTAGAGCACAACATCGCAGAGGGCGTGGCCAATAACGTATTCGGTACCTGGTATGCCGCCGAGGCGGCGCGCAAGGCGGGGGTCGAGACTTTCGTGCTGGTGTCCACGGACAAGGCGGTGCGCCCGACCAATATCATGGGTGCATCCAAGCGCTTTGCGGAAATGATCCTGCAGGGCCTGGCCCAGCGGGATACGACTACCCGGTTCTGCATGGTGCGATTCGGCAACGTGCTCGGTTCCTCGGGATCGGTTGTTCCCCTGTTTCGCGAGCAGATCGCCAGTGGCGGTCCGGTGACCGTGACGCACCCGGAAGTGTCGCGCTACTTTATGAGCATCGCCGAGGCGGCCCAGCTCGTGCTGCAGGCCAGCGCCATGGGTACCGGCGGTGACGTGTTCGTGCTGGATATGGGCGAGCCGGTTCGTATCGTGGACCTGGCGCGGCGAATGATACGCCTGAGCGGCTACGAGATGGACCACGACACCCACATCGGCGAGCATATCGATATCGAGTTTATCGGCCTGCGTCCCGGCGAAAAACTGCACGAGGAACTATTGCTGGGTAGCAACGTGACCGGGACGGGCCATCCCATGATCATGCGGGCTGAGGAAGAGTGCCTGTCCTATGCCAAAATTCACGCACTGTTGCAGGAGCTGATGGGTTACTGCGACGAAATCGATTGCGTCGGAATCACCTCTGTACTCAACAGGGCGGTCAGCGGTTTTGGCGATCACGAGGTGCGCCACGACCACGTCTGGAAAAAACAGGGCCTGCTCCTGTTGCAGTCGAAAGCGATAGGCCCCGCCGTGGCCTCCAACGTCAAGGAGCTGTTCCCCGACAAATCCTGAGCAGAACCCGCAGCTACTTCCAACAAATCAAGCCAAGGAAACCACATGATCCACTTCGACGTCTTCAATGGTGATGCCGACGGCATCTGCGCACTGACACAACTTCGCAATGCCGAGCCCCGGGACGCCGAACTCGTGACGGGCGTAAAGCGCGATATCAACCTGCTGGACAAGGTCGAGGCGACTGCCGGCTCAAGGGTCACGGTGCTGGATGTGTCCCTGGACAAGAACCGGGAGGGGCTGGAACGGGCACTTGCCGCGGGTGCCGAGGTGTTTTACTGCGATCACCACTTCGCCGGCGAGATTCCCGAGAGCGAGCGCCTGCAGGCGGTCATCAATACGGCGCCGGATGTCTGTACCAGCATCCTCGTGAACGAACACCTCAAGGGCGCATTTCGCGAGTGGGCCGTGGTCGGTGCGTTTGGCGACAATTTACAGGACAGTGCCCGCCGCATAGCCCGGCCGCTTGCACTGGATGAATCCAGGTTGC
>JAHEBM010000044.1 GCA_024642245.1 Haliea sp. | reverse complement strand
TGATCCAGTACTTTGCCGTCTCCCCGGGGCAGCTCAAGGGAAAAGGTGCTGCCTTTGCCCGGTGTTGACCTGACCTGTATGTCGGAGCCCAGCAGCTGGCAGATTCGCTGGACGATGGACAAACCCAGGCCCATGCTACCTTTTGTTCCACTGCTGGCACCCGGCGCACGCCAGAATTCCTCGAAGATTTTCTCAAGGTGCTCCGCCTCGATCCCGGTCCCCGTATCGGTTACCTCGATACTGACCTTGTCGCCCCGGCGACGGACGCCCATCAGGACCCGTCCCCTGTCGGTATACTTGATCGCATTGCTGAGCAGGTTCCGCAGGACCGTTTCGAGCAGCATGATATCGCTGTGAACGGCTACCGAGGTGGCGTGCACCCGCAGTTCCAGCTCAGTGGTATCGGCAATGGAGCCATATTCCACCGCCAGCCGTTCGAACAGTCCCTGAAGATAAAAACTCGCGGGTTCAGGATGCAGGCCTCCGCTGTCGAGTCGGGAGATATCCAGCAGTGTGCCCAGCAGGTTGTTAAGCGTTTCCAGGGCGAGTTCCACGCCACGCAGGCCCTCGGCGTCGGCTGCTTCCAGTCTTCGTTGGTCAATGGTCTCCAGGTAGAGCACGGCAGCATTCAGTGGTTGTCGCAGGTCGTGGCTGGCAGCGGCGACAAAGCGGGTTCGGCTGGCGGTGGCTTCTTCTGCCTGGGTCTTGGCCCGCAGCAGGGCAGTTTCGAAACCACGGCGCAAATCCAGTTCATGTTCCAGCCGTTCGTTCAGCAGGCGCAACTCGGTGGTGCGGTCCGCTACCGTTTTTTCCAGGTTACTGGCCGCCTGGAAAGCGGCGAAGGCACCCCCTTCAACGTTGATCCGGTGCTCAACCCGGTCCAGCAGCACTTCATTGGTCTTGCGCAAGTGCAGGACTTCCTCCTCGAGCTCCCGCAGCCGCGTTTGCATGTCCCGGACGGGGAGTGGTCCTGTGTCTTCAGCGTCTGCTTTCACCTGGGTGTGCTGAACGCGAGACAGTTGAAGGAATTATTCATGTTCAGGGAATTGGACTGTTCCCCCATGCAGGAAAAGCCCCAGACGTTGCAGGCGTCGAACTGTGCGAACACGGCAGCCTGGAGTTGGTACTGTTCTACCAGTTGGCGCCGGGCTGCACATTCGAAACCCAGTACCGTCAGCTGTTCCCCCAGGTCGTAGCGCATTCGCTTGAATGCCGTGGTCAATTGCTCCACATAATCGAGTTGGGTAGCAACGCGAAAAACCACGCCCTCATCTATGGCGCAGGCCGACTGGATTGAGCCATCATCAAGTATCCGCAGGAACCCCCGCGGGTAGGCGCGATCCCCTACTGTGATGATGGCGGGGTGCAGGGCCAGTGTTTCCTGGTCGATGGTACCCTCGTCCAGTCCGCACAGCCTGGCGTATTCCTTTACTGCCACCACGCCATTGATCTCGTGCACCAGGCGCCGGGTCGGTGTGGCGGAGGTGATGACACCCCGCCTGTCGCTGGGGATGAAGTTGTGGAAATTGTAGTGCCTGAATTCGAGCGTGGTATGTACCAGTAGAATCACCGCGCTATCGTCGTGGAACTTCCCGCCATACAGTACCGGAGTCCGCTGAAGTTGCCAGTTGTCGCCGCTGGAGCCGCCCACGAGGTGGATGGTACCCAGTTCATTGCCGAGTGCCGCGGCCACAAATTCCTCGGCCTGGCTCAGGCTGTCAATGAGCAGCAGGACAAAGGTGTTGGTCGAGTTTGAGGCCGGCGCTTTTGCACGCAACTCCCACTGCATGGAAAGCACGAGATCCCGCGCCTGCTGGAAACCGAACTCCTTCAGCCCTTCTATTTTGCGCGAGACACAACTGAATGCTTCCCTGTCGAAGCTGATCGCCGACAGGGTATTTTGACGGTAGCCCCCGGGAACGATTTCGCCGGACGTAGAGCAGCCGAAGAACTTTTTGCTGTCACATCCGGTTACCGCGTGCTCAAGGGCTTCGCCGGTGTGATTGGGGCCGTGCAGCAACAGCACGAACTCGGCTGAGTCCAGGGGAAGCGCGCGGGCAATCTCACCAAAGGCATCGGTGGTGTCAGATTGTTCAGAGTGGGTAGTAAAAATGCCGGCAGCCATCGGGGAATCATAATCGACTTGGGCTGCCGGCGAAACGGGCGCGGTCAGACCGGCCCGGACCCAGCGGGTTATAGGGAGAGGACGACGGTCTGGGTTTCTGTGAATGCCTTGACGGCGTCGATGCCATTCTCGCGACCCCAGCCAGATTCCTTGAAACCGCCGAAGGGCAGTGCCGCGTCGATCACGTTGTGGCAGTTGACCCAGACGGTGCCGGCCCTGATTCTGGGTGCGAGTCTATGCACCATGGACACATCCCGGGACCAGATGCTGGCGCCCAGGCCGTAGGGCGTATCGTTTGCCTGGGCGATAACATCTTCAATGTCGTCGTAGGGGCTGGCAACCAGGACAGGCCCGAAAATCTCCTCACGTACGATTTTCATGTCCGGGCGGGTATTGACGAACACTGTCGGGTTGACGAAATAGCCACCCCCGCCAGGGGTATCCCCCCCGGCGATGATCTCGGCGCCACTCTCCCGGCCCGAGGCAATGTAGGCGCAGACCCGGTCCTGCTGGACTTTCGAGACCAGGGGGCCAATGTCAGTATCCGGATGCAGCCCGGGCCCGACTTTCATGTTGCGGGCGATATCGGCGATCCCTTCCACGACCTTATCGAAGCGGCTTTTGTGTACAAACAGTCGAGAGCCGGCCGTGCAGACCTGGCCGTGGTTGAAAAAGATGCCGCTGGCAGCGCCAGGAATGGCGATGTCCAGATCGGCATCGGGCATGACGATAGCCGGGGACTTGCCGCCCAGTTCCAGGGTGACCTTCTTCAGGTTACCGGTAGCCGCCTGGAGGATCAGCCTGCCGACCTCGGTCGATCCGGTAAAAGTCACCTTGTCGATACCCGGGTGGCTGGAAATGGCGGCCCCGGCGGTGTGGCCATAGCCGGTCACCACGTTGAATACGCCGGGCGGAAAACCCGCCTCGGTGGCCAGTTTGGCCACGAACAGGGCGGTCAGTGGGGTTTCTTCCGCGGGTTTGAGCACCACGGTGCAGCCGGCGGCAAGGGCAGGGGCGATCTTCCAGGTCAGTAACAGGGTGGGAAAGTTCCAGGGCACGATCGCGCCCACGACCCCGACCGGTACGTGATTGGCATAGGCAAACAGTTCGGCGTCAGGCAGAAAGGGTACCGAGGGCTTGAGGGTGCTGCCATTGAGCTTGGAGGGCATGCCGGCCATGAAGCGCAGGCAGTCGATGGCGCAGGGCAGGTCCACGGCGCGGGCAACTGCTACGCTCTTGCCATTGTCGATCGACTCGAGCTCGGCAAGAACGTCGATATTGGCTTCCATCAGGTCCGCCAGTCGATGCAGCAGCCGCTCGCGTGCAGCGGGCTTCATCTGCTGCCATTGGCGCTGCTCGAAGGCCCTGCGGGCGGCACCCACGGCCGCGTTGACGTCCGCAGCGTCGCTGTCGGCCACCCGGCTCACGGTTTCGCCGGTGGCCGGGTCAATCACTGCCAGGGTTTTGCCGCCGATTGCGGGCCGCCAATCGCCGTTTATGAAGTTCTTGTGCTCGTTACCGAGAAAATCACGGGTTGCGGGCCTGACGGTACTCAGGTCGTTCATGGCTACTGTCATCTACCCCTCCTGTCTTATTTATGTTTGCTAGGTGGTATCGGGCGACCAGGCCTCTCCCGTTGCGGTGGGGCAGATCCTGATGGGCAAAGGATAGTGGCAGCGGTCAAAAGGTAAATTGTACCAAGGCACTAGCGCAGGTCTCATGGAGGGAGGGGGATCTACTACTTTAGTATTAGTGCATGCTCCCTTTGGGCAATTGTGGCCCCTGGCGTCAAGCCATTAGTATTTTTTCCAGTCGGCCTGGGATAAGATCGGGGAGCCAGGTCTTGTTCAGTTCCATAAATTCAAATAAAACACGGAGAACACAGCCCATGTTCAAGTCAAAACCCCTAGCGATCGCCGTAGCCGTTGCCACCCACCTGTCCTTTGTCGCCGGCAGTGTCAGTGCCAACGTGCTGGAGGAGACTGTGGTTACCGCCCAGAAGCGGGAACAGAGCATCCAGGACGTGGGTATCGCCATCACCGCCTTCACCGGTGACCAGTTGGAGCGACTGGGCTGGACCAACGCCCAGCAGGTGACGGCCATGGCCCCGGGCGTGACTACCGTGCAGCCCAACGGCGAGGCCAACTATGCGATCGCGATACGGGGGGTGGCCAACAGCGACTTCACGACCAACGTGGAAAGCCCGGTAGCCTTGTACGTCGACGAGGTCTATATCAGCCAGATGTCGGGCGCCGGCTTCCAGTTGTACGACATGGAACGGGTGGAAATCCTGCGGGGTCCCCAGGGCACCCTGTTTGGACGCAACGCCACCGGCGGCCTGGTTCACTACATTACCAGGAAGCCCACCCAGGAACTCGACGGTTATATCAAGGGCACCGTCGGCGACTATGACCAGTACAAGGTCGAAGGCGCGGTCGGCGGTGGTAATGAACTGGTGTCGGCTCGCTTTTCCGGGTCTTATAACGAGGCGGACGGTTACATAACCAATCGCCTGGACAAGAGCAATGACCTCAATAACGCCAATGACAAGTCGTACCGCGCGCAACTGCTTTTCACTCCCACTACCGACCTCGATCTGCTGCTGAATGTGCGCCACGGCGAGCAGAACATCGACACCGGTTTCTTTGAAAACGTCTCCTCTGTAGAAACGGGTAAACTCACCCCGAAAGTATTCAACCCGGTATTGGAGTACCTGGATAACGACGGTGATGTCTACGCCGGTGACTACGATGACCCCGGGTATAACGAGCTGGAAACCGATGGCTATTCCGCTACCCTGCACTGGAACTTCGGAGGCATGACCCTGACGTCGATCACCGATTACTCCACCGTCAAGCGCAAGTACATCGAGGATTCCGATGCTTCGCCTGCACCGGTATTCAATTTCTTCCTGAATACCGATGCCGAGCAGACCTCCCAGGAAATTCGCCTTAATGGGGAAGCCGAAGGTTTCAAGTGGGTAACCGGCGTGTACTACCTGAAACTCGATCTCGATGATTCCAACGGCGCCATTAGCGACCCGTTCGTCGGACCGGCTCCCACCCCAGGGGCAGAGGCGGGCCTGCAAAACCCCTACACCTCGTCACTGGAATCCTACTCGGTATTTGGCGAGATAGATTACAGCCTCACCGACACGCTCAACCTGGTGCTGGGCGCACGCTATATCGAGGACGAGAAGGATTTCGCTTACAGCACCAATGCGGTGGAGTTTCTCGATCCCGAGCAGCGTAACTGGGATGCCCCCAGTAACGTGCAGGATCTCGCTGAGCTCGCCGCCTACAAGGGCAACCGCAGCGACGGGGAGTGGTCGGGCAGGGCTGTATTGAACTGGTCACTTTCAGAAGACATGCTGGTCTACGGTAGCTGGAACCGGGGTGTACGTGGCGGTGGTTTCAATGCGCCGATTTTCCCCCTCAGCCCGCCGCTGGACTACAACGACGCCACCATGAGCTATGATCCGGAAACCCTGGACGCTTACGAGGTGGGTTTCAAGACCAGTCTGATGGGCGGTCTGGCGCGCCTGAATGGCGCGGCCTATTACTACGATTACCAGGACTACCAGGCCTTTTTTATCACGGGTATTGACACCATCACCTTCAACACCGATGCAACCAGCCAGGGCGCTGAGCTGGAGCTGCAGGCCAGTCCGGTGGACGGCCTGGATATATTGCTGGGCGCCGCCTACATCGATATCGACGTGGAACTGCCTGGCGGCGATGTACCCTCGGTGATGTCTCCCGAGTGGAACCTCAACGCCATGGTGCGCTATGAGTGGCCGATGTTTGGCGGCTACGTGGCGGCCCAGGCGGATGCTGTCTATATCGACGACGTGATTTTTGCCCTGACAGGTTTGGAGACTGTGCAGCAGGACGGTTACACGGTGGCCAATGTGTCGCTTTCCTACGCTACCGAGGACAGGAAGTGGCTGGTCACGGCATTCGTTGATAATGTGGGCGACGAGGAATACAAGGTGCAGACTTTTGACCTGTCGGGCCCGGATGTCTTCGGCATGACCGAGCAGTACTACGGGACTCCACGCTGGTGGGGCGTTTCCCTGCAGTACAACTTCGGGGGTTAAGCTCCCCCGCCGGCAGGCGCGAGCAAGCAAACGATGGCTGAATATAATTACGACAGCAGCTATCGCGACTTCAGCTGGCCACGTCCCGAGCGTTTCAACTTCGCCCGGGATGTGGTGGACGCCTGGGCTGAGCGCGATCCTGACAAACTGGCCCTGCTCTGGGTAGACGATCACGGAGCGCAGGAGCGCTGCAGCTTTCGGGATGTCTCAAACGCCTCCTGTCGGGTAGCCAATTTGTTGCAAGGCACCGGCGTCAAACCCGGCGACTATATCGTAATGATTCTCGGCCGCCAGCTGGCCTGGTGGGAAGTATTTACCGCGGCGCTGCGTATGGGGGCGGTGATCAGCCCCGGGACAGCGCAGTTGTCGGCGCAGGATATCGCCTACCGGGTCAATGCGGCCAAAGCCACCTGCATCGTCACCGATTCCGCCAATGCGGCCAAGGTCGATCAGGTTGTCGCCCAATGCCCAAGCCTGGCGGTACGGGTGGTGGTCGACGGCGAGCGCGACGGCTGGATCGACTACCGGACCGCGGTTGCAGGCCAGAGCGCCGAATTCGAAACAGTAGACAGCGCGGCCAGCGACGAGGCCATGTGCTATTTTACCTCCGGTACCACCGGTTATCCCAAGATGTGCCTGCACGCCCACAGCTACGGCCTGGCACACCAGACCACTGGCAAGTACTGGCTGGATCTCAGTCCCGGTGACCTGCACTGGAACTGTTCCGATACGGGCTGGGCCAAGGCCGCCTGGAGCAGCTATTTCGGCCCGTGGTACCAGGGCGCGGCCCTGTTTGTACACCACACCCAGGGTTTCAACGCCCGGCGCACCCTGGAATTACTGGCACAATACCCGGTGACCACTTTCTGCGGGGCACCCACCATCTACCGTATGTTCGTGCAGCAGGACCTGTCGCAGTTTACTTTTCCCGCACTGCGCCACTGCGTGGGTGCGGGTGAACCGCTGAACCCGGAAATTATCGAAACCTGGCGTCGAGCTACCGGCATCACCATCCGCGACGGCTACGGCCAGACCGAGACGGTCCTGTTATGTGGCAATTACCAGGGTATGGAGACCCGCTACGGCTCAATGGGCAAGCCTGCCCCCGGCATTGAACTGCAGGTTGTCGATGAACTGGGCCACATCGTGGCCCCGGGCGTGGAGGGCGACCTCGCGGTCAGGGTCAGGCCCGAGCCGCCACAGGGTTTGTTTCTGGGCTACAAGGGCGAGGCGGATAAAACCGCAGAAAGTTTCCGCGGTGACTGGTATATCACCGGAGACCGGGCACGCGTGGATGACGATGGCTATTACTGGTTTGTCAGCCGCGCCGACGATGTCATCCTGTCGGCGGGTTACCGCATCGGGCCCTTTGAAGTGGAAAGCGCCCTGATTGAGCACCCCGCTGTCGCCGAGTCTGCGGTTGTCTCGAGCCCGGACGAACAGCGCGGCGAAGTGGTGAAAGCGTTTGTTGTCGTCGCACCGGGTTTTCAACCTGGAGAAGCGCTTGTAAAGACACTGCAGGACCACGTCAAGTCAGTGACAGCACCTTATAAATACCCACGTAAAATAGAGTTCGTCGAGGAGTTGCCCAAGACCGTCAGCGGCAAGATTCGCCGGGTGGAATTGCGCGACAGGGAGTGGCAGCAACAATGAGCGAACATCTGGTTTACAGCCAGTTGGCTGGCCCTGCCAGGGAACCCCTGCTGGAGGAAACCATCGGCAGCGCCTTTGATCGCACGGTGGAGCGGTTTCCCGAGGTGGAAGGCCTGGTCGTTCGCCACCAGAACATCCGCTGGACTTATCGCCAGTACCGGGAGCAGGTAGAGCGCCTGGCCACCGGTCTGCTTGCCCTGGGCATCGAGCCCGGTGACCGGGTCGGTATCTGGGCACCCAACTGCTATGAATGGTGCGTGACCCAGTACGCCACCGCGAGCGTCGGTGCGATCATGGTATGCATCAACCCGGCCTACCGGCTCTATGAGCTGGAGTACGCGCTGAACAAGGTACAGTGCAAGGCCATCATCACTGCGACACAATTCAAGACCAGCGACTACCTGGCCATGCTTGAGGACCTGGCGCCGGAATTGTCCAATTGCAAGCCGGGTGAGCTGCAAGCGGCTAAACTCCCTCACCTGCGCACCGTGATCAGGATGGGTGAGGATAGGCGTGCTGGTATGTACAACTTTTCCGAGGTCTGCGCCATGGGCGGGGAGGCCGAGCGAGCGCGCATGGTGGACATTGCGGCGCGGCTATCGCCCACCGATGCTATCAATATCCAGTTTACCAGCGGCACCACCGGTAACCCGAAAGGGGCCACGCTCACGCATCGCAATATTCTCAACAACGGCAAGCTTGTCGGCGATGGCATGCGTCTTACCGAGGCTGACCGGCTGTGCATTCCCGTGCCGCTTTACCACTGTTTTGGCATGGTAATGGCCAGCCTCGCCTGTATAACCCATGGCAGTACCGCCGTGTTTCCCTCAGAGGCATTTGAGCCGGGCGCTACCCTGGCCACCGTTGCCCAGGAGCGCTGCACGGCATTGCACGGTGTGCCGACAATGTTTATAGCCGAGCTGGATTGCCCCGGTTTCAGCGACTACGACCTGGCTACATTGCGCACAGGAATCATGGCGGGCGCCCCCTGTCCGGTTGAAGTAATGCAGCGGGTGCTGACCAGGATGCACATGAGCGAGGTCCTGATCGCCTACGGCCAGACTGAAACCAGCCCGGTGAATCACATGACTACCGTGGACGACTCCATCGAGAAACGCGTGGGTAGCGTGGGTCGGCCGGCCCCTCACTGCGAGATCAAGATCATCGACCTGGAAGGGCATGTCGTTCCCGTGGGCGAGAAGGGTGAGATCTGCTGCCGCGGCTACTCGGTCATGGACGGTTATTGGGATGATCCCGAGCGCACTGCGGAAACCATAGACAGCGATGGCTGGCTGCATTCCGGCGATATCGGTGTCATGGACGAGCTGGGCTATACCCAGGTCACCGGCCGCATCAAGGACATGATTATTCGAGGTGGTGAAAACATCTATCCCCGCGAGGTGGAAGAGTTTCTCTACACCCATCCGGATATCCAGGAAGTTCAGGTTTTCGGCATCCCGGATGAACGCTATGGCGAGCAGGTGTGTGCCTGGGTCAAGCTACGCGATGGCGCCACCCTGGATGCCGGGGGGCTCAGGGATTATTGCCGGGACAAGATCACCCACTTCAAGATTCCCCACCACATTCGTTTTGTAGAGGAATTCCCGATGACGGTGACCGGCAAGATGCAGAAGTTTTTGATGCGTGACCAGATGGCGAATGAACTAGCCGGGGGCGGCGCCTGAGCGCCGTATTGAGACCCGAAACCAACAGGCAAGCTAAACGAGGCCGATAGCGGCCCCAGGAGACCAACACGTGCTGAATATCGGTAAACTCACCAGGGCGATGTCATTGCTGGCGTTGACGTGTTCGGCTCAGGTGATCGCAGAAGCATCCCCCCCGGTGCCCAGTTCACCCCGGGAGATCATTGTGGCCAGCTGTAGCGGCTGCCATGCCCAGAATGGTGAGGGACGCTGGTTCCGTATCAGCGACCAGCGCAAGACACCGGAAGCCTGGCAGATGACCCTGGTGCGGATGGAATTGGTACACCAGGCCAAGTTCGTCGACCCCGCCGGCGGTGACAGCCAGGCGGCACTGCGCACCCTGGTCAAGTACTTTGCCGATACCCAGGGGCTGGCCCCAGCCGAGAGCGCACCGTACCGGTACATTCTTGAACAGGAACTCAATACGATCGAACAGCACGACACGGAGCAGTTCCGGACCATGTGTGCACGCTGCCATACCGGGGCGCGGGTTGCGCTGCAGCGCCGTACAGAGGATGAGTGGCGTAACCTGGTTCATTTCCACCTCGGGCAGTTTCCGACCACGGAATACCAGATGATGGGACGCGACCGCGACTGGTTAGGGCTGGCACTGAATGAGGTCGTGCCCTATTTAAATGAACACTTCCCCTTGCAGACCGATGCCTGGCAGCAGTGGCAGTCTGCGTCAAGGCACAACTTCGAGGCCAGCTGGCGTGTGGTGGGTAGCATGCCTGGCAGGGGTGCTTTCAGCGGCACCATGGTGACCGCGGCAAAAGGCGATGACCATTACAGCGTGGCGTTTAACGGACAGTTTGAGGATGGCGAGACGCTCGAGGGAAGTGGCAGTGCGGTGGTCTACACCGGTTATGAATGGCGCGCATCCCTGAAGCTGGGCGACACCCGCTATCGACAGGTGCTGGCTTCGACGAGCGACGGCGGTGAACTCACCGGGCGCATGTTCCAGCGCGAGCACAGCGAATGGGGCCTGCGCATGCAGGCCGTGCGCGACACCGGCCAGAGTTCGGTGCTGGCGGTGCAGCCCGGCCATTTGCGGACAGGCAGCGAGGGTTCCCTGCGAATCGTTGGAACCAATCTCAAGGGTGATGTGAACCTGGGGCCTGGGTTGAAAGTCCTCGAAACCGTATCCCGGGACAAGGACCAGGTGCTGGTGCGCTTCAGGGCCGAGGCCACGGCAGCTGCTGGCGCCCGTGCCATAAAGGTGGGCGCCGTCGAACTTGCGGATGCCATTACCGTGTTCGGTAAAATAGACAGGCTGGCGGTGGAGCCAGCCTATGCCGTGGGCCGGGTCGGGGGCAACGAGGGTTCCCAGCCAGCGGTGCAGGCCATCTTCGAAGCTATCGCCTGGGGCGCGGGTGACGATGGCCAGGCTGGTACCGCCGATGACCTGCGCATAGGGCCCGTCACCGCGCAGTGGTCCGTGGCGCCCTATACCGAACAGGCGGTACAGGACCAGGACCTGCGCTTTGCAGGGCAGATGGAAAAGGATAGCGGTGTATTCACTCCTGCCGCGGCCGGACCCAACCCCGAGCGAAAATACCAGACCAACAACGCCGGCAACCTCAAGGTCATCGCCACGATCGAACAGGACGGCAAGCCAATGCAGGGCGACGGCCACCTGATGGTCACCGTGCAGCGTTGGAATAATCCACCGATTCGCTGAGGCCGGGACTATGGGTAGCGCACTGGCATTAAACGAGCATAACTTTCACGAGGTGACGGTCGATTCGCGTCGGTTGTTGTTTCATATTCCCAGTAGCAGCCTGTTTGAAGCGGATGACGCGTCCAGCGCGGTGATCGCCGAACTGCGTCTGGCCAGCGGCCTGTCCGAGCAGGCCTTGAACGAACGCCTGGCCGGGCGTCTCGAGCCCGCGATGGTCAGCGGCGCACTGTGTGAATTGCAGAGCCTGGATATTGTCGCGCGTGAGGGAGGCGGTGCAGCCGCCGTCTACCCGTCGGTCGGTTCGCTCCCCCTCACCACCATTGTCCTGAACGTCAATACCGGCTGTAACCTGAGCTGTACCTATTGCTACAAGGAAGACCTGGCGGTGCCATCGGCCGGAGAGAAAATGGATCTGGATACGGCGACCGCTTCCATCGAGATGCTGTTGCGCCAGTCGCCGGACCAGCCCCGCTACAATATCGTGTTTTTTGGCGGCGAACCGCTCTCCAACATGGCGCTTATTCGCCAGGTGGTGGATTACGCGGAGCAGCGTTTTGGCGCGGCCGGCAAGCGGGTTGATTTCTCCCTGACCACCAATGCCACCCTGTTGAATGAGAAAACCATCGATTACCTGGACAGCCATCGCTTTGGTATCGCCGTCAGCATCGATGGTCCCAAGGCCATTCACGACCGCAATCGCATCACAGTGGGCGGGCAGGGCACTTACGAGACAGTGGCGCGCAAGGTTGGCCTGCTGCTGTCGCGATACCGCTCCAGGCCGGTAGGCGCCAGGGTTACACTGACCCGCGGAGTCACTGACCTGCGATCTATCTGGGACCACCTGTTCAACGAGCTGGGATTTGCCGAGGTGGGTTTTGCCCCGGTCACCGCCGGTGATATCTATGACTTCAACCTGGGCGAGGACGAACTGGTCGCGGTGTTTGCAGCCATGAAGGACCTTGGCAGGCATTATGTCGACGAGGCCCTTGAAAACCGCAATATCGGATTTTCCAACCTGCACCAGTTGCTCACCGACATTCACGAGGGCAGCAAGAAAGCGCTGCCCTGTGGCGCCGGGTATTCGATGGTGGCCGTGGACAAGGACGGCGGCGTCAATCTCTGTCACCGCTTTACCGGTTCCGAACTGCCGACATTCGGCAGCGTACACGAGGGCCTGGATATCCCCGCCCTGGAGGGCTTTCTCGGTCGGCGCCTGGACCGGACTGACACCGGCTGCGCCACCTGCAGGATTCGCAACCTGTGTTCCGGCGGCTGCTATCACGAGAGCTACCAGCGCTACAACGATCCGTCGCACCCGGTATATCACTACTGCGACCTGATGCGGGACTGGGTCGATTTCGGTATCGAGGCCTATACCCGAATCATCCAGGGCAATCCGCGTTTCTTTGAAGATCATATCTCTACCCGGAGGGTAAGCTGATGAAGCACCTTAAGCCACTGAACGAGAAAGCCCAGTTGCTGGACAAGGCCGCCGAGGAAGGTGGCGTCGATGAGGTTGTCGCGATGCAGACGGTAGCGGGCTGCACCGCCACCACTGACCCCGGCTGGGAAGTGGATATGTTCGGCGGGGTCGCCGGCCTTTGTCAGCCAATGGAAGCCGACCTGTATGGTTGTGCCGACCCCTGCTGGTGGCCGGCCCAGGTACCCGATGTGATGGTGACCTATCCCGACTGGACCGGGGATGCACCCTCTGCAGGCAAGGACTGGCGCAAGCTCGACGCGGTATTTCCCGAAGACGATTCCTGAGGCGAACTGATCATGTATAAAGTCAACAGTGTGTATACCAACGCCGGAGTTGCCTGCCGGGCTGCGATGTTTGGCCTACTTGCCACGGTAGCGATAAGCGGTTGTGCCGAAAAAGAAAACCCTGTGCAGGCGGCGGACGAAAGTGCGACCCCGGGTGATTTCCTGGTGGTGGTGAACCGCCCGAACACCCTGCACCTGGTTGACCTGAAGCAGCGCAAGGTGGCCAACAGCTGCCAGTTGCCCGGCGATTTCGGGCCAGCCACCGTCGCCATGTCGCCCGATAACCGGGTGGCCTACGTCCTGACCAACCGCTTCGAGAATATTTACGGGGTGGACGTGGATACCTGCGAGATCCGTTTCTCCGCGCGCCAGTCCCAGGGTGACGAGCGCGTGAAGTCGATCGGTTCCATCGCGGTAAGCCCGGATGGCAGGGAAGTCTACACCCACCAGAACCCGACCCGGCTGCTGATCGATCGCTACGAGGTGCAGCCGACGCGGATTGCCGTATTCGATACCGCGGGAGGGCTGGATGCGAAACCAGTCCGCACCTTTGTCGCACCGCGCCAGATCTCCATCATGGCCACCGGCGCAGATGGAACCCTCTATTTGGGCGGGCGCGATATTTATGCGATGAACGTGCAAACCGGCGAAACCCGCATAGCGCTGGCCAGCCAGAGTGTGGGCGACCCCCTGGAAAGCCCGCGCGACTCGCTGACCGTGTGGCCCATTGGCGGGGTTAACCACGAGATGGTGCGCATGTATTCAGCGGCCCGTTTCAAGGACGCCTCGCAGGACATGGAAACTGCCGATTATGTGTGGGGTTTCGAACGGATTGACCTGGCCACCGGCGTTGCCGAGGCGAAAGTGTTCGGCCCGCTGGAGGTGGTGCTGTTTTCCGGCATGGCTCGACCCTCGGACCCCAACCAGTTCTACGCTGCACTGACCCAGCTGAAGAAGTTCGACGTCGCCAGTCAACAGGAACTCCAGTCGGTGGATCTCGAGCACAGTTATTACTGCGTTAACTTCTCCACCGACGGCAGTGAGGTTTACCTGGCGGGTACCTTCAACGATATCGCCATCTACGACGCGGACAGCCTCGAGAAGCTCGGCAATATCGAACTGCCTGGCGGAGACATGGCGCTGGCCAACACCCAGGTTTTCAGCCGCGCGCTGTAAACCCTGCTGCAAGTGACGAATCCACCGGGGAAAATTCCCGGTCCACAGGCGGTTGACCGCCAGGCGATGCGTTGGCTGTTTGGTTTCGTGCGCCCGCGAACGGGCGCACTGCTGGCCTTGTTGCTGCTGTCGGTTACGACTTCACTGGTAGTACTGGTGCAGCCCTACCTGACCAAGTTGCTGATCGACGATGGCCTGATTGCGCGCCAGTACGATACGCTGCTGCAGATGGTAGGACTGATTTTTGTAGCGGGCCTGCTGGCCACTGTATTGTCCGGGGTCAATCGCTATTTCTATACGCGCCTGTCCGGAACCATCCTGTTCGACCTGCGCGAATCGGTTTATCGCCACCTGCAAACCCTGTCACCTGCTTTTTACGCGCGCAACCGTGGCGGCGATATCCTTGCCAGGCTGGACGGCGATGTCGCCGAGATACAGCGCTTCGCGGTGGACAGCCTGTTCTCCGCAGTCAGCGCGCTGCTGGGTCTGTTCGGAACCCTGGGGTTCATGCTTTTTTTGAGTTGGCAGCTAACCCTGGTGCTGCTGGCAATCGTGCCCTTGCACTGGGTTTACCTGCGCTTCATGCGACCACGTGTGCAGCAGCAGACACGCCGCCTGCGGGAGCGCAGCAGCGATATAAGCGCTTTCCTCATGGAGACCCTGCCGGCGATGAAATTCATCCAGGCGGTGGCGGCGGAGCCTCGCGAGGCCGCTCGCCTCGGCGCGCTGAACCGGCTTTACCTCGGCGATTTGCTGCAGCTGCAGCTGGTTGAGTTCGCCACCGCCGCGGTGCCCAATACACTCACCTCCGCAGCCCGGGCCGCCGTGTTCGCCATCGGCGGCTACTGGGTAATCCAGGGGCAGATGGCGCTGGGCTCATTGATCGCCTTCAGCACTTACCTGGGCATGGCGGTGGGCCCGGTACAGGGCCTGCTGGGCCTGTATATGTCACTGTACCGGGTGCAGGTGTGCCTGGCACGGGTGCGTTACCTGGTCGATGCCTCGCCCGATGTGGGTCCCCACGGTGAGCGGGTGCCAGGGGCCGATATGCCGGGCGAGCTGTTGCTGGAATCCGTGAGCTTCTGCTATCCCGACAGCACGCGGGATATTTTGCAGCGGGCGAATGTCCGGCTGCCGGCGGGGAGTAAGGTGGGTATCTACAGTCCCTCGGGCAGTGGCAAGACGACCCTGGTCGACCTGCTGTTGCGCCATTACGAGCCACAAGCGGGGCGCATCCTGGTTGACGGTATCGATATCCGCGAGTTCGCGCTGGGGGACTGGCGCAGGCGCATAGCCCTGGTTGCCCAGGACGTCGTCCTGTTCCGCGGCAGTGTGCTGGACAATATTCGCTATGCGAGCCCGGATGCGTCCGAAAAGGAGGTTCAACAGGTGGTGCAGCGCGCCCAGCTGGAACCGCTGCTGGCACGCCTGCCGCAGGGCCTCGATACCCCGGTAGGGGAGCGGGGCACACGCTTGTCCGGCGGTGAGAAGCAACGTATCGCCATCGCCAGGGCCCTGTTGCAGCATCCGCTGCTGGTTATTCTCGACGAGGCCACGTCGGCGGTGGATACCGATGTGGAGCGCGAGGTGTTACAGGCCGTGGATGAGCTGTTCGCCGATCGCACCCGTCTGGTGATCAGTCATCGTCAGTCCGCCCTTGATGAATGTCATTACCTGCTGGCTATCGAGGATGGCCAACTGCAGATGCGGGCGGTGCCATGAGCGGTTTGCGAGTCGGCCTGATCGATAGCGGGGTATCAGGGCTGCCAACAGCGTTTGTCGCTGCAAGCCGCTCTTTCCAGTCCGGTCCAGACGGTAAGCTGGTCGAGAAAGAGGCCGAGGATGACCGGCTCGGGCATGGCAGTGCACTGGCGCGCATATTGCTGGACAAGGGGGCGCCTGCTTGCACCCTGTTGAATGCCCAGGTGTTCAGCCGGCAGCTCAGTTGCAGCGCCCGCCAGGTGGCGGCAGCGCTGTCCTGGTTGCTTGACCAGGGTGTCTCCCTGGTCAATATGAGTTTCGGCCTGCGTGAGGATCGCCCGGTACTGCGGGAGGCCTGTGAAAGGGCGCAGGCCATGGGGGTGATATTAATTGCAGCGGCCCCCGCCCGGGGCGAGCCGGTGTTCCCGGCGAGTTACCCCGGGGTGACTCGCGCCACCGGTGACGCCCGTTGCAGTATCGATGAGATATCGTTCCTGGATACGATCCAGGCGGATTTTGGCGCTTACGTGCGGGTGGCTGGAAGCGCTATTGCGGGAGCCAGTGTGGGTTGCGCCCATGTCAGTGCGCACGCGTCGCACTTCCTGGCCAGTTCCCCCGGGGCATCCGGCACGCAACTCAGGCAATGGCTGGTCGACCGGTCCAGTTACCACGGGCCGGAACGGCGGCTAGTACAATGACAGTTGCTACATCAGGCGATACCGGCGCAGCCAGGCTTCCAGCATTGTCTTTGCGGTGGCATCGCTGCCGCAGGTTTCTGCAAGCCGTGACGACAAGGCAAGCCTGCGCAAATCCGGCGCGGCGGGCAGGTCTTGTAGCAGCGGTGCCAGTTCAATCCCGCCCACGTGCCAGACACCCAGCGGCTGGTCGCTGGTCACGGCCACGGATTGCGGGCGGATTATCTTCCCCGATACAACGGGCCGGTTTTCAATCCCAAGCAGCGTTGGGGCGATATCGCCGTGGGCTGCCTCCTGGTCAGGCCAGCCCTGTCGCCGGCGCCAGAAATCATTGTCCTGCCAGCGAGCTTCCATGCGGTAAAAATCCCGCCCCATGCGGGCAAAGCGCAGAAAGGTATGGCGCACCCGGTCAGTATAAAAGCCCGTTGCCAATGCCCGGTCCGCGGGTTTTTGCAGGAGGGTGTTTATGACGGCCGGGGCCACCAGGGCGCAGGATAATGACTGGAAGATACCATTGCCGGACAGTGGATCTACCGCCATTGCGGCATCACCTACGCGCAAACTATTGGCAGTGACCAATTGCCCTTGCAGGATGGACGTACTGCCGCGGGCTATCACATCCGCGCCGGGTTCCGAGTGCCTCTGCCATGCCTGCAGCGAGGGTATGTCGCACAGCTGGCGATCAAACCACGCATTCAGCTCCGCTCGCCCGGGTAGTTCGCGGGAGTCGGCGCATACGCTCAGCTGGACAAAGTACAAGCCCTGCGCGGTAGACGCGAGCCAGGCCCAGCCGTTCGCAAAACTGCTTACCAGTGTGCCCGGATTGCCAGGCGGGCCCCGCCTCAGTTGCATCAGGCCCACGGTTTCGGGGCCGCGCAATTGGTCAGCTCCGGTACCGGGAGCAGTGCGGCCGCGGGCCTCCACGAGAAAACGACAGGACAGTCGCTGCACCTTGCCGCCGGCGGTATCCACGGTAACCAGGGGGCCGTCTGTATGTGCGTAATCGATATTCCGTACTCGCCCCGGCACCAGCGTTACATCGGCGGCTCGGGCGTCCTCGAGCAACGCGGCATCGAACTCCTGCCTCAGCACCAGGTGTTCGGTGTTGGCGGCATTGGCCTCGCCGTTCCACTCAACCCGTCGGGCGCTGGCGGGCAACACGCTCATTGCGGCGTGCGGCAGACCGGCCGATTCAAGGCCGCGAAGAGTGCGCGCGGAGATGCCCTCACAGGAAGGCCAGGGTCGCGGCGCGTGAACCAGTGTTACCCGGTAACCGAGACGGCGCAAACCGACAGCAACTGTGCAGCCGGCCGGCCCGGCACCTGTCACCAGGATATCTGTGAGTGTGGAGCTGATGATTGGCATTCCCTGTCGATACAACGAGGTAGGAATGATGTTACAGCATAAATGCGCCGGTGAATTGCCCGGTATGCGAAGAGATAGCCCGGTTTACCGGGATTGTGGGTAAGGAGGCGAGTTCCCCCGAGCTCATTTCGGGGTTCGCAGGCAAACAATGTGAACCACAAAATCTATGCTTTAATACAATGTGAACATTACAGGTGAGAGATACCATGACTGACTATAATCTGATAATCGACGGTAAAAAAATCGCCACCAGCGAAACCTTTCCGGTAATCAACCCGGCCACCGAGGAAGTGGTGGCCCAGTGCCCCAAGGCCACCCGCGAACACGTGGACCAGGCAGTTGCCGCGGCCCGCCGCGCCTTCCCGGCCTGGAGTGCGACCCCCGATGCCGAGCGGTCGCGCATGGTGCATGCCATCGCCGACGCACTGGAGGCACACAAGGAGGAACTGACCAAACTGCTGACCCTGGAGCAGGGCAAGCCCGGGGTAGGCTTTGCGGGAATGGGCGGTGCCTTTGAGATCGGCGGTACCCTGACCTGGGCCCACGCGACCGCGGACCTGGAACTGCCGGTGGAGGTGATCCAGGACAACGACGAGGCCCGCATCGAGGTGCATCGCAAGCCGCTGGGTGTGATCGGCTCGATTACACCCTGGAATTTTCCGTTGATGATAGCCATCTGGCACACCATGCCCGCCCTGCGCAGTGGTAATACCATTGTCATCAAGCCATCGGAATTTACCCCCCTGACTACCCTGCGGGCCGCTGAGATCATCAACGAAATCGTGCCCCCAGGGGTGTTCAATATTGTCACTGGTGACGGTAGCCTGGGCGCCGCGATCTCCACCCACCCGGACATCAACAAAATCGTTTTTACCGGTTCCACCGCCACGGGCAAGAAGATCATGGAAAGTGCCGCCGGCAACCTCAAGCGCATCACCCTGGAGCTGGGTGGCAACGACGCCGCGATTGTCCTGGCCGATACCGATGTGGCTGCGGCGGCCCCCAGGATTTTCGCCACCGCACTTTTCAACAACGGCCAGACCTGTGCCGCCCTCAAGCGCCTCTACGTACACGAGGATATCTACGAGGAAATGTGTGAGGCACTGGCGAATATAGCCCGCAGCGTCAAAACCGGTGACGGCAGCGGCGACGTGGATTTCGGGCCGATCCAGAATAAGGTACAGTTCGAGAAGGTTTGCACCATTGCCAGGGAAGCGAAGGAAAGCGGGGCGCGCTTCCTCACCGGCGGCGAACCAGTGGCAGGGCCGGGGTATTTCTTCCCGGTGACCATGGTTGCGGATATCGCCGACGATACGCGGCTGGTATCGGAGGAGCCGTTCGGCCCCATCCTGCCGATACTCAAGTTCAGCGATGTGGAGGATGCCCTGCGTCGCGCCAATGACAGTAACAGCGGGCTGGGTGGTTCTGTCTGGTCCCGCGATGTCGCCCGCGCCAGCGAACTGGCGAGCCGGCTCGAATGCGGTACCGCGTGGGTCAACAGCCATGCCATGATCCAGCCCAACATGCCCTTTGGCGGCGTGAAGGAATCCGGTGTGGGCGTGGAATTCGGGCGCTATGGCCTGGAGGAGTATACTAATATCCAGTCGCTCTACATCGCCAAGGGCTGAACGGGTAGGGTCGGTGCGGAAATCTTTTAGTCGAGGCAACAGACACAGGACGATTAGTCATGAACCACGCTTTTAAAGGCCAATGCTGGTTGGCTGCGTTAGCTGTTTTTTCCCTGTCCGGCGGTGTCTCCGCCGCCCAGGACAGGCCGCCGCCGTTACCGATCGAACCCACGGGAGTGGTTGAAAGCCTCCCTGCAAGCTATCCCCCGAGTTGGTTCCTCGTACACGATGCCGGTTTTTTTCACATGGGAGACGGCAAGGTCTACGTCATTGATACCGCGGCTTCGACACTGCCAGAGCAGGTCAAGGGCACGTTCAACGTGTCGATGATCGGCAACATCAGCCAGTCTGTCAGCCGCGGCGAGATTTATGCCACGGAAACGTTCCACAGCCGGGGCTCCCGGGGTGATCGCCTGGACGTGCTCACCATCTTCGACCGGCAAACCCTCAGCCCCCGCGGTGAGGTGATCCTGCCCACCGGTAAACGCTTTATGGGTATGCCCGAACGCTACGCCATGGTGCTGCTGGACAACGATCGTTGGCTGGGCGTGGCGAATTTCAGCCCGGCGACCTCGGTCACCCTGGTCGACCTGGATACGCGCAAGATCATCGGGGAAATACCCACCCCCGGTTGCGTGCTGTCTTACCCCACGGGCAAGCGCGGCTTCAGTTCCCTGTGCGCCGATGGCCGCTTCCTGAGCACCGAGCTGAAGGCCGATGGCTCACTGGCGAAGCAAACCCGTACCGACCCGTTCTTTAACTCCGACAGCTCACCCATATACGAGCGACCGGCGATCATCGGCACCACGGCCTATTTCCCCTCCGTCGCCGGTTTGGTCTACCCGGTGGATATGAGTGGTGCGGTGGCGAAAGTGGGTGAACCATGGAACCTGGTGCCGGAATCCGAACGGGCGGAAAACTGGGCTCCGGCCGGTATCGGCCTGATCGACAGGGACGATCAGGGTCGTTTCTATATCATCATGCATCCGGGTGCTACCAACGGCAGCTACCAGGGCGGTGGTCCCGAGGTCTGGGTCTACGACGCTGCCGGCAAAAAGCGGGTGCTGCGTATCAAACTACAGGCCTGGGGATTGACCCTGGCGGTCAGTCGCGGCAAGAACCCGGTGCTGATGGTGGTCAATCCCACCGATATGAGCCTGGAGATGTATAACACCAGCAGTGGCGACTTCATCAGGACCATCAGCGGATTTGGCCAGGAAACACCGCTGATGGTGCACGGTTCGAAGTAGCAGATGAGCGTGCCGGTGATCATAGCTAACGGCCTGGCGTGGTTCCTGGTCTGGTTGTTTGCGCAGGCGGCAGTGCACAAGCTGGGTGCGCCGCAGTATTACCGGCAGTTGATGACACGTTATGCCGGCTATGCAGGTGGCGGCATTGCGGTGTGGCTGGTGGCGGCGCTGGAGATGGCGATAGCCGTTGCCCTGCTGCTGCCGCAGTGGCGAGCACCCGCCCTGGTAGCCGCGGCGCTGATGTTGCTCGGCTATGCGATGCTGATGGCCCGCCAGATACTGGTTGGCAAAGCTGACATGCAGTGCGGCTGCGCCGGTCCGGACTCGGCGCTGGGAATAAGCTGGTCGCTGGTGGTGCGCAACGGAGTGTGTGCGACGCTGGCGCTGCTTGCCATGAGTGCCGGTGGCAGTGAGGCAGGCGGGTGGGCAGGCGTGGCCCTGTCCTTGTGCATCGCTGTGTTTTTATCGCTGTTTTACCTTACCAGCGAGCAGGTTATCAGCAACGCCCAATGGATGGCGGGAGACAGTTGATGGATTGGTTGGTCGTATCGAATATTGTGTTGTGGATCGGTTTCATAGCCATGGTGCTGGTGAACCTGGCCCTGGCGAGGCAGATCGGCGTTTTGTACGAGCGGGTGGCGCCTGCGGGAGCCCTGATGATGAACCAGAAACTGGTAGTGGGGTCACCCGCGCCGGTGTTGTCGGCAACCGCCCTGGACGGAACTGTCGAGGAACTGGGCAAGGTAGTCGATAATAAATCCCTGCTGTTGTTCTTCCTTTCGCCGGACTGCCCGGTGTGTAATGAACTGACGCCGGCGTTGAGGTCGGCTGCCCGCGCCGAGGCTGACTGGTTGCGGGTAGTGCTGGCCAGCGACGGCCAGGAGCAGGATCACCGCGCCTATGTCGAGCGCAAGGGCCTGCAGCAATTTCCCTATGTGGTGTCGGAACTGGTAGGCAAGACCTACGGTGTGTCCAAGCTGCCCTACGCTGTGTTGATCGATGAGCAGGGCATGATTGCATCCATGGGTATTATCAACTCACGGGAACACCTTGACAGCCTGTTCGAGGCCAAGGAACGCAAGGTGGCTTCCATCCAGGACTACATGAGCAAACGCGGCGCGGTACAGTACGTAGAGGCGGATAAAGCATGAAATTTTTAGATAAGCTGTTCGAACAACAGACTCGCCAGTTAGCCCAGCGCAGCTCGCGCCGGGGTATGCTTAAAACTCTCGGTGGCCTGCTGGTCGGTGCCGGTACCATTCCACTGCTGCCGGTCGCCAGGGCTGCTGCTGAAGCGCCAGGGCATCCGGTGGAGGAGGGCGACCCGGGCAGTTGCGACTACTGGCGCTATTGCGCCATTGACGGCTTCCTCTGCAGCTGTTGTGGCGGCAGTGAAAATACCTGTCCCCCGGGCACCGAGATGTCCCCGGTGACCTGGATCGGCACCTGCCGCAACCCCGCGGACGGGCGCAACTACGTGATTTCCTACAACGACTGCTGCGGTAAATCTTCCTGCGGTGCCTGCTTGTGCCAGCGCGATGAAGGAGACCGCCCGCCCTACCGCCCGGACAAGACCAACGATATCAACTGGTGCCTGGGCACCAGCAGCGCGGCCTACCACTGTTCCACCGCGATCGTGGTGGGGGTGGCGTTCGAGGAAAAATGAGGACAGTAATCGCCTTCATTTGCCTGTTGCTGTGCGCCGCGGTAGCCGCAGGCGATATTAATCCGCAGCGCGCGCAGTTCAATTACCAGATGTCCTGCCAGGGTTGCCATGCCCCCGACGGCAGCGGTGCAGGCGCCGTACCGCGAATGCGCGACCATGTGGGTGTGTTCCTGGCCACTGCAGCAGGGCGGGAATACCTGGTGCGTGTGCCCGGCTCCGCGGTGTCTGCCCTGAGTGATGCCGACCTGGCGGAAGTGTTGAACTGGATCGTGCTGGAAATTGCCGGCAGCAGTGTTCAGGTGGCGTTTGAGCCTTACTCGGCGCAGGAAGTAGCTCGCCTGCGCCAGCACCCGCTGAACGAGGTAGCACGGTATCGCGCACAGCTGCTGGCGGAGATCGCCAGCACCCAATCGAGAGAGTAGATGATGATGAACAAGTGGATTTTTGTCGGCATTCTAGCTGTTTTCGGCGCAAGCGCGGCTGTGGCCGATGCCATGCCCAGCAAGGCCCAGGCCTGCGTGGCCTGCCACGGCCAGACCGGGGTCTCCACCAACCCCCAGTGGCCCGACCTTGCGGGTCAGCATGCGCGCTACCTGGCTATCCAGCTGACCGCGTTTCGCGACGGCAGCCGCAGTAACCCGGCGATGGCGCCGTTCGTCGCGGCACTGACCGACGCGGATATCACCGAGCTTGCCGCCTGGTATTCAGCCCAGCAGCCGGCGACAGCGGCTAATGGCGATGCCGCCCTGGTTGCCAGCGGTGAAAACCTCTCCGGCTACTGCAAGGCCTGCCACGGTATGTCAGGCGTACCGGTGGCCCAGGACTGGCCGATACTGGCCGGTCAGCATGCGCAGTACCTGCAAAAACAGCTGGCGGCCTACAAGAGTGGCGAGCGCATCAACCCGCTGATGCAGGCGGCCATCGCCCATCTGGGCGATGCGCAATTCGAGGCGCTGGCAGCCTACTACAGCCAGCTCGCACCGTAAGCCAGGATATACAGTCGAATATTGCAAGCAAATGCTTGGGGTATGCGGTGTAAGTCCACGGGAGGACTTAAAGCGCTACCGGCAATATCCGGTAAACTGCAGAAGAGTCTCTTGCGCGAATGCAATGCCAACGGCAGCGAGGGCTGAGTGAGACCCGCCGGCAAACAGCCATTGCAGTCGCTGTACTTCGACTATCCGTTGTTTGAGTTTCGGCAGCCTCCCGAGTTGCACGGCGGGGATATGCAACACCCGGTGGTCATTGCCGGAGCAGGCCCGGTCGGGCTCACTGCAGCACTGGCGCTGGCACAGCAGGGTGTGGCCTCGGTCGTGGTGGAAAAGAAAGACACGGTCAACGATGGTAGCCGGGCTATTTGTGTCTCGCGCCACAGCTTTGAAACCCTGCAGCAGCTGGGTGCGGTCGCAGCTTTTCTCGACAAGGCACTGGGTTGGACCCGTGGGCGTTGCTACTACCGGGACCAGTTGATTCACCGGCTGGAAATGCCTCACAGCGAGGATGAGCGTTTCCTGCCCATGTACAATATCCAACAGCAGTACATCGAGCAGTTTCTCATCGATAAAACGGCCGACTACCCCGACCTTATAGAACTGCGCTGGCAATCCGAGGTGTCAGAGCTGAAAAATTCAGCCGATGGGGTCTCACTGGGCATCAACACGCCGGAGGGTTCATACAGCCTGAGGGGTAACTACCTGCTGGCAGCCGATGGTGCCAGGAGCACCGTGCGAGAGCTGTTGGGCCTGCGTTTGCAGGGTGACAACCTGCCCGGGAACTACGTGATAGCCGACGTGCGCATGGCGCATGAGTTCCCCACCGAGCGGCGCTCCTTTTTTGAGTCTTCCGGCAACCCCGATGCCACGGTGCTGGTACACCGACAGCCCGACAATATCTGGCGGGTGGATTGGCAGATACTGCCCGGGGATGACCCGGACGATGCCGTGCGCGAAAACAATGTGCGTGAGCGGGTTGCAGCGATCCTCGCGATGATCGGGCACGAGGGCGAGTGGGAACTGGAATGGTGGAGCATCTATACGGCGAACACGCTGTGCCTCGATAACTATCGCCATGGTCGCGTGCTGTTTATCGGCGATTCGGGACATATTGTTCCCATCTTCGGGGTGCGCGGTCTCAACAACGGCATTGCCGACGCGGTTAACGCCGCCTGGAAGCTGGCCTGTGTACTGAAGCGCCTTGCTCCTGCGTCATTGCTCGACAGTTACTCACCGGAGCGACGCGGCGCGACGATCGATGTGCTGCGCAATGCCGGCAAGAGTTCACGTTTTATGACGCCACCGACCCGCGGTTACGCGTTGATGCGCAAGGCCGTGCTCGAGCTTGCGCTCACCCAGGAGTTTACCCGGCCCTTCGCAGACCCGCGGCAGGTGCAGCCCTATAACTATGAGGACAGTCCGCTCACCACGCCGGAGGCTGGTGCCGGGGAGTTTACTTCCGGCCCTGCGCCGGGCGCGCCGCTGCACAATTGCAGGCTCGACGAGGATGATTACCTGCTGGACCATATCGGTCACAGTTTTACGGTCCTGTACTTCTCAATCGAGGCCCGGCCGTCGAGCGAACTCGCCGCCCTTTTTGCACAGTTGTACCAGCTGGATCCGGCCTGTTGTATCTTGCGCATTACCGGTGCAGCCGACCAGGTGAACGAGGACGATGTCCTGGTCGATGCCAGCGGGCGTATATCCAGGGCTTACGACGCGATTGCCGGCACAGTTTATCTCGTGCGTCCGGACAGGTATGTGGCCGGGCGCTGGAAGTCGGCCAATCCGGAAGAAATCCTCGCCGCCTTGCGACGTGCCCTGGGAGGGAGCAAGCCGTGAACAAGTCCCTTGAATTCGACGAGCTGGAGCAAGTTTACGAATTGATTGCCGATGCCATCGATTGTGCGGGGCAGGAGAGCGAAGTGCTTTTTCTCAGCAAGCTATGTATCACCCTGGCGCACCGGGTGGGCGACCTGCAGCTTGTTGAGGATGCCATACATATTGCCAGTGATGGACAATGCACGGCGCACAAGGCGGCACCCTGCCCTGGCAATGAAAAGAGAGGAGGTACCCCGTGATAAACCTTTTAGCCGGCAAATCCGTCGCCGGGCAGATCAGCTTCAACAAGGCCAAGATGCACCTGGCACGCCATGAATGGGGGCTTGCCAGAATGGCGATCGAAGAGGGCATCAACAAGGGCGGCCTTTATGATCAGGGTGAGGCCGAGCAACTGTTACAGGAAATACGCGGCAAGCTTTTCGGCATTACGGACCCGGTACCGGAAAAAGGTCATCGCCCGTAACGAATGAGTCCAACAACCTGGGGTGGAAGATCTGATGTCAAAAACATTGAAAATGGGTGTCGCCAGGATGGTCGAGGAGGCCCGCGAAAGAATCGAGCAGGTCGATGCCGCGGTTGCCATGGGTTTGTATGACAGCCCTGATGTCGTGATCGTCGACCTGCGCGATGTGCGAGAACGCCAGCGCGAGGGCTTCATTCCCGGCAGCTTTCATTGCCCGCGGGGTATGGTGGAGTTCTGGGTGGATCCCGAAAGCCCTTATTACAAGGATATTTTCGGCAGGGATGTGAAGTTTGTCTTCCACTGCGCGTCCGGCTGGCGCTCAGCCCTGACCGTGGCCACCCTGCAGGAGATGGGTTTTGAAAACATCGCCCATATTACCCACGGGTTCACATCCTGGCGCGAAGCGGGCGGACCCATCGAGTTGCCGGAACGCTAAGCGGCCGCGGTCTGTGCTGGCTGTTCCCCCCGACTCAGGACGGTGGGTGGTACTGCTTGATCCGCTGGTCGATTTTGCCAAAGATTGACTTGCCGGCCCGGTCAAGCATCTCGATTTCGATGCGATCACCGAAAGACATGAACGGGGTGCTGGGCTTGCCATCTGCGATAGTCTCCAGGCAGCGCACTTCCGCCAGGCAGCATGAACCATCGGGACTGCCCTGGTTGGCCACCGTGCCGGAGCCGATCACCGTGCCCGCCATCAGTGCGCGGCTCTTGGCCGCGTGCTGGATCAGCTGGCCGAAGTCAAAGGTCATATCCACGCCGGCATTGGGCGAACCCACCTTGCTGCCATTGAGGGTACAGATCATCGGCAGGTGCAATTTGGCCCCGTCCCAGGCGTCGCCGAGTTCGTCGGGGGTAACCGCTACCGGGGTGAACGAGGTCTGCGGCTTGGACTGGTAAAAACCGAACTGCTTGGCCAGCTCCGCTGGTATCAGGTTGCGCAGGGAGACGTCGTTGACCAGTGAGACGAGCTTGATATGTCTTCTTGCGGACCGCGCCTTGATCCCGGCGGGCACGTCGTCGGTAAACACGGCCACTTCCGCCTCGAAATCGATTCCCCAGTCCTCACTTTCGGCCAGCACGTCGTCGTTGGCGCCGATGAAGGCGTCGGAGGCACCCATATACATCAGCGGATCAGTCCAGAACGATTCGGGCAACTCGGCACCACGGGCCTTGCGCACCAGTTCCACGTGGGTGACATAGGCGCTGCCGTCGGCCCAGTGATAGCAGCGGGGGAGGGGAGCGGCAGTCTTATGGCTGTCGAAGGCGAATTCGCCTGCGATGGTTCCAGCCTGCAGCTTATCGAACAGGGCAATGAGTCCTGGCTCGCACTCGGCCCAGTTGTCCATGGCGGCCTGCAGGGTGGGGGCAATCGCCGCGGCGGATGCGGCCCGGCTGAGGTCGCGGCTGACCACGACCAGTTCGCCGTCGCGGCCGGATTTGAGGCTGGCTAGTTTCATGTCCTGTTACCTTGTTGAATACTCTATTGGTGAAAGTTCTTTTTGATGCCATCCCAGCACTTGATGTAATCGCGCTGGCGCAACGGGGTTTCCATGGCCCATTTCGTTGGCTGGATCACGTAGCGCGATTCCAGCATGAATGCCATGGTATCGCGATAGCGGTCCGGCTTCAGCTCGGCATTGCTGGCCTTGTCAAAGACCGCTGCCTCCGGGCCGTGGGGACTCATGCAATTGTGCAGGCTGCAGCCGCCCGGCACGAAGCCTTCTTCCTTGGCGTCGTAAGTGCCCTCTATCAGGCCCATGAACTCGCTCATGATATTGCGGT
>JAHEBM010000093.1:4196-7096 GCA_024642245.1 Haliea sp. | reverse complement strand
CGGCGGGCACCACTCATATAGCTCTGGTCGGGAAACGGTGCTGAATAGGCGGCAATTTCGGCTTCCGACAACGGCGTTGCGGCCACCTCTCCCATCAGCTGGCCAATTTCGAGGTCCGGGCTCTCGGCGCAAAATTTACGCCAGTACAAGAAGCCCGGTATGCCCGATGTATCCCGGAATCGCTCACCTAACTCCTCGGCTTTCACCACGGGCAGGGTCTTGTAAGCCTCCTTCAAGGGCTGGGTATACTCCTCAGGAATCATTCCCGTGGGCAACCCGCCATTGGCAAGCACCACCCCGGCAAATCGCTCCGGAAACGCCGCCACCAGGCGCAGGCCAATCAAGCTGCCCCAGTCCTGCAAAAAAACCGTGATACCGATGAGGTCCAGCCTCGTCAGCCACTCAGTCATCCACGCCACATGGCGGGCGTAGGTATAGTCTTCAGGCCGTGTGGGCTTGTCCGAACGGCCAAATCCCACCAGGTCCGGGGCGATAACCCGGAAGCCAGCCTCAACCAGCGGCGGAATCATGTGCCGATACAGGTAGCTCCAGGCGGGCTGGCCGTGCAACAGCAGCACCACGTCACCGTCAGCGTGGCCCTCATCCAGGTAGTGGATGCGCAGAGTGCCGCCCTCGGTATCGTCCACTGACAGATAGTTCGGGGTGAATGGATAATGTTCCAGTTTCTCGAATCGGTGGTCGGGTGTACGTTTCGCTTCCATATCTCGCCATATCTCCTGTCGATCGCCAATTACTTGTATCCGTTTACCCCGCATCACCACGATTCGGGAGCCCGAACAGCTTGACACCGGAAACCTTATAACATAATTTGTGCCAATTAAATATGGCATCAGCTATGCCGCTATAAATATAAAAGAGGTATTTATGGTCATCACTAAAGTCAAACCGCTCGCAGCCGCTGTGATCCTGGCCGTTTCCAGCTCCCAGGCCCTGGCGCAGTCGGGCGTTCTGGAAGAGGTTATTGTTACCGCCACCAAGCGGGCTGAGAGCCTGCAGGACGTGCCCGTGACGGTGAATGCCATTTCGGCTGACACCCTGCAGGACGCAGGTGTCGTCGACCTGAGGGATGTCGCGGCACTGGTCCCCTCGCTGACCGTCTCCACCAACCTCAGCCCCTTCGCCACCGGTATCCGTATCCGCGGCATCGGCACCTCCCAGAACTCAATCGCACTCGAAGCGTCGGTGGCATTCGTGGTTGACGGGGTCTACATGGGACGCTCCGGACTGGGCATGTCAGACCTCACCGACATCGAACGGGTTGAAGTGTTGCAGGGCCCACAGGGCACGCTCTATGGCAAGAATGCCAACGCGGGTGTGGTCAGCGTGACAACCAAGAGGCCTGACTTCGAGGAAACGCAGGGCTATGTCGAGGCTACCCTGGGGGACTACAGCCTGCAGGACTACACCGCATCCGTCACCGGCCCGATTAATGACCAGCTTGCTTACCGCGTGTCCGGCAATTGGCGGGAACAGGACGGCTGGCTGGAAAATGACACAGGGCCGGACCAGATGTCAGTGGAAGACTGGAACCTGCGCGGCGAACTGCAGTGGTTGGCGAGCGACGATCTGAGCATCGGCCTGACCGCCAGCCATTTGGACCGGGATGACCGCTGCTGCGCCGCGGATGCCAGGCAGACCGGGTTATTCCTCGACCTATTGGCCGCCAGCGGCCTGCCTGTCCCCAAAAACGATGCTTACGACTGGCAGAACAACATCGACCAGAGCAGCGAATTTACTATGAGCTCCGATATGGTCATCGCAACAGTCAATTACGATATGGACAAGGCGCAATTTACGTCGCTCACCGCCTGGAATGACTACGAATACAAGTCATCCGCCGATGCCGACCGCTCCGAATTCGACATCCTGGCCTTTGTTGACGATAAATACACCGGCAACGCCTTCTCCCAGGAATTCCGTCTCGCCAGTGACCTGGATGGCCCCTTACAGTACCTGGCCGGCCTCTACTATCTCCACGAGGAAAACAAGCGGGACAACCCGGAGCCTTTCACCTTTTTGGGTGAAGACATTCTCTCGGTTGGCACGGTAACCTTCGGGCCGGGGCTGGCGCTTGTAGCTGCCCCCGGGGATAACATCGCTGTAAAGGCACAGTATGAAACCGATGTGTATGCCGCGTTCGGCCAGTCGACCTATAGCTTTAGCGAGGACTGGCTGCTGACCGTGGGCCTGCGTTATACCGCTGAGGACAAGTCGGTGAAGGGTTATTCGGAAAACTTCTCCAGCGCGCCCGCCGCAAATATCCCCGGCATCCCCACCTTCGTTGACCTGATCGCCACACCAACGGACGGCGAACAGCAAAAAAACCTTGAAGAGGACGGTTTCACCTGGCTGGCCAGCCTGCGCCATTTTGTCACCGAGGACACCATGGTGTTTGCTTCGGCCGCTACCGGCACCAAGTCACCCGGGTTTAACGACCCGGGCAGCCCGCCGGGCGAAGAAGAATTCAGTGAGGAAAAAACCACTAACTACGAGTTGGGGGTCAAGACCCAGCTACTGGATGACCGCCTGAAGCTCAACGCAACCGCATTCTACTCGGAGTTCGACGACCTGCAGTTCCTGGCACAGAAGCCGATCGGCGCAGGCACCTTTATCAGTAACGCCGCCAAGGCCACTACCCAGGGCGTTGACCTGAGCTTCACCGCCCTGCCCCTGCCCAACCTGATTCTCGACGGCGGCCTGCAATATCTGGATGCGGAATACACCGAGGGCGACTTGCAGGTGTTTGATGTAGTGTTCGCGCCTGACTGGAGCGGCAGCCTCGCCGCCACCCTGGTCTTGCCCATTGCCGAGGGCAAGGGCTACCTGCGCACAGATTACAGTTTTATGGGGGATCACTACACCAACCCCACTTACCAGGC
>JAHEBM010000093.1:0-4096 GCA_024642245.1 Haliea sp. | reverse complement strand
CTGGCGAAATACCAGAAAGTGTTCCTCGGTGCGCTGCTGCGCAAGGCCGGACACCCGGTCATGATCGCCATGGCGGCAAGTGGCAATCTTGAAAATGTCGCCTGCGACCAGGATGAGGGCTGGGGCGCCGCGGGCATGATTCGCTACCGTAGCCGACGGGACCTGATGGAAATACTACCTGCCACCATCGGCAGTGAGCACCACGGCCTGAAGCTGGCGGCCCTGCAGCGAACCTTCGCGTTCCCCGCCTCGCCCTGGTTCCTGTTCGGCGGACCCAAACTGTTGGCGCCGCTGGTGATTGCGCTCGTCGCCGCGCTTGCTCAGCTGGCAGTCTCTTAAATGGGGGATAAATGGGGGACAGATCACAATTTTACGTTCCAGCTGGTCTACCGCAACTTCCGTAAAATCGTGGTCTGTCCCCATTTTATGCAACTCAATGGTTCTGAGGCTGGCGCTTCCTTATTGAATCATTAGTTAGGCGTGTAAATATATTCATCGCCTTCGACAAATTTCTCCGCCAGGGTTTTGTCGACCATTACCGGCATCTGGGTCGTTGGCGCGTAGAGTGGGCCCCTGGAGCCGGCCTGGTGGGCGGCCAGCAAAGCACTCAACTCCTCCACCTTGTCAATTCTGCTTGCCGCCAGGTCATTTTGTTCGGTGGGGTCCTCCGCCAGGTTGTAGAGCCACTTCTTGAGGCCGTCGGTGGGCCGCTGATTCACCTGTAGCTTCCAGTCGCCATGACGCACCACCTGGTAATGGCCGCTTTGCCAGAACAGGGTTTCGCGGCTCCAGTTCGCAGCCCGTTCATCAGTAGCCAAAGGTAAAATGTCAACGCCATCGATAACCACGCCCGCGGGCTTTGCAGCGCCCGCGGCCGCCGCCAGGGTGGGCATCACGTCTATATGCGCAACGGGCTGGTTCACGATGGTACCCGGAGCTATTTTTGCAGGCCATTTGACAAACATCGGGACGCGAATGCCACCTTCAAACATGGTGATTTTCCAGCCACGAAACGGGCTGTTCACATCGTCAATACCTATGTAACCGGGGCCGCCGTTATCACTGGTAAAAACCACGATAGTGTTATCCGCCAGGCCCTCTTCCTCCAGCGTATCCATAATGCGACCTACACTGCGATCCAGCGAGCGAACCATCGCCGCGTACACCCGCTCACGGTGAGGCTGGATATCGCCCACCGCCTCGTAGTCTTCGCGGGTGGCCTGCAGCGGGGTATGGACTCCCCAGTGGGCCAGATACAGAAAGAAAGGACGATTCCTGTTGGCCCTGATCACCCTGATGGATTCATCGGTCCAGTAATCTGTGAGATAGCCGCCGGGTTTGAAACGATCCGCATTGCCTGAGTTAAAGGAGTTGGCATAGTTAAGTCGTGCCCACAGAAATTTGTCGATCGGGTCAAAAGGCAATTTGGCGTTGACCACATTCGGGTCGTCTTCAGGCAGATAAAGACCACTGGCCATTAACAGGCTGTCGTCAAAACCCTGCTGGTGAGGAGCCATGCCGTTGTCGCGCCCCAGATGCCATTTGCCGATATGGGCTGTGTAGTAACCCTTTTCCTGCAGTACTTCTGCGATCGTCACTTCGGATGCAGGCAGACCCTTCAATTCATAGGGTGGCTGGCCGGCCTCCAGCGACTCGTCGTAAAAACCGGGGGGCAGGTTGTTGTCCATACTCGCCGACAGCGCGGTGACCATCTTTCCCATACCGGACGGTGTGGGAGTAAACTCAAATCCAGTACGCGTGGGATAGCGGCCGGTCATCATCATGGCCCGCGACGGTGCACAGGTACTGGCGCCGGAATAGGATTGCCTGAACACCGCGCCCTGCGCGGCCAGGCGATCAATGTCCGGGGTCTTGATCCGGCCACCTGCAACACCGCCACCGAAGGTGGAGATATCGTTGTAGCCCAGGTCATCCGCCACGATCAGGATAATATTCGGTGGCCGTTCGCCGTCTGTCGCAACCGGCCTGGCGGGCCCCTGCTGCCAGGGTATTTCCCGATTCTCTGCAATTTCATATTCTGTAGCGGTTTTATACTTGATCACCGCCAGCAGGAGTTCGTTGCGTTTAAACCAGGCGGTAGCGCCGCCCACCAATCCAAGCACCAGCAATGCAAGCAGACATTTTTTCATGGGAAGCAGCTCCGGGCGCTCATTCTCAAATCACTCTGTGGCGCTGAGCCACCCCGCAAGGGCGCCGGGTGGCTCTGCCGGTATCAGCCTGCCAGTTCACGAATAGTCAGCTTTGCGAGCTGGGACATATGCACCTCATCGGGGCCGTCAGCGATACGGCAGAAGCGGGCATGGGTGAACACGTCAGGAATCATGGTGTCCTGACACACGCCCATGCCTCCAAACACCTGCATGGCACGATCCGCTACATTCTGCGCCATCTGCGGCCCTACGATTTTCACCATGGAGATGTAGGGCATGGCGGCTTTCACGCCCTGCTTGTCCATCACTTCAGCGGCTTGCAGCACCAGCAGGCGCGCCTGCTCGATCTCACAGCGACAGCGGGCGATCTCGTGTTGAACACTGGTTTTCCTGCTGAGCTTTTCACCAAACGCCACGCGTTCTTCCGCGCGGGCGCACATCAGCTCCAGGCAGCGCTGCGCGGCGCCCACCAGCGTCATCGCATACTGGAAACGACCGGGGCCGAGACGACCCTGGGCAATCTCAAAACCACAGCCCTCGCCCTTGATCATATTGCTGGCCGGTACACGCACATTCTCGAACAGGAACTCCGCTTCACCGCCGGGAGAATGATAGCTGTCGAATACCCGCAGAGCGCGCACCAGGGTGATTCCGGGCGTATCGCGCGGCACAAGGATGGTGGAGTGCTGGCGATGGCGCTCCGCAGCCGGGTTGGAACGGCCCATCACCAGCATTATCTTGCAGCGCTCGCCCACGGCATTGGTAGTCCACCACTTGCGGCCGTTGAGCACATACTCGTCCCCATCGCGCCTGATCTCCAGCTCCATATTGGTTGCATCGGAAGAAGCAACCTGCGGTTCGGTCATGGCGTAAGCCGAGCGAATCTCACCGGCCAGGAGCGGTTCAAGCCATTGCTTTTGCTGCTCGGGCGTACCGTATCTGGCCAGCACTTCCATATTGCCGCGGTCCGGCGCGTTACAGTTAAACACCGATTGTGCCCACACCACCTTGCTCATGGTTTCAAACAACGGGGCAATCTCGGCGTTCCTCAAGCCCGGGCTCCAGGGTTCGTATTCATGGGGCAGGAACAGGTTCCACAAACCTGCCTCTCTTGCCTTTACGCGCAGATCATCGAACCAGGGTGGCACCTGCCACAGGTTGTCCTGGTCTAGCGTAAACTCGTTCCAGTCGTGTTCACGTGGGTAGATATGCTCCTGCATAAACGCTTCGAGCCTGGCATTTAGCAGCTGTACTTTTTCACTGACTTCAAAACCCATTCCGGTTCTCCTCTATCTGTGGCTGATATGTCGATCGATCAATGCCAATCCTTCCAGGTGACGCGGGCAGCTATGGCTGCATCGGCAGTTTGTGTCTTGCATCCAGGGATCTCAATTCCTTTGTGCGAGTATCTGCATCATTACATGCGCAGTTTCCAGGCCGGAGTTCTGGTTCTGGCCGGTTACGAAACGCTGCTCATCGTCCACCACCACATGTGTAGCCAGCATGTCGCGAAAGGCAGTCCGGCTCTCATACCTGGCACCGGCCTTGCGCAGTTCGGTCTCCGGATGCAGAGGCGTCACCTCGATACCCAGTTCCTTGATCTGCTTGTCGCTGACCCCGGTCATGCGCCGACCGGTAATCAGGAGTTTTCCAGCGTGATCCCTGGCATTGATCAACCCCAGCACGCCGTGGCAGACGCCACCCAGCACCGGTTCGCGATCGCTGTAGAATGCCTCACTGATCTTCCCGGCGAGTACGGGCGACTGGCCCAGGTCGTAGGCCGCGCCCCAACCGCCGGCCAGGAACACGATGTCATAGCCGGTGAAATCAATATCTTCTATGGCTATGGACTTGTGCACTTTCGCCTGCAGCACAGAGTCTGCGAGGTAACGGTCGTCCTCCGGCGTCCTGATCATGTACATCAG
>JAHEBM010000092.1 GCA_024642245.1 Haliea sp. | reverse complement strand
GCGGGTACGGGATCCTGCCAGATCAATTCTTCGGCCGGAACCTGGTTGCCGAGATAGCGTGAGCGCGGGCCCATATCCCGGTGTGTCAGCTTGAACCACGCCTTGGCGAAGGCGAGTTCGAACTGCTTCGGGTCTTCCTGGAAGCGCTTTGCAATCTTCTGGTAGCTCGGGTCGAACTTTAACGAAAGGTCCGTGGTGAACATGATGGGCGCATGCCGCTTCGACGGATCGTGTGCGTCCGGCACCAGGCTTGATGCGCTCTCGGCATCGGGGATCCACTGCGTCGCACCTGCGGGACTCTTGGTCTGCACCCAGTTATAGGTGAACAGGTTGTCCAGGTACTGGGTGGTCCAGGCTGTGGGGTTGACGGACCACGCGCCTTCCAGGCCGCTGGTGATGGTATCCTCAGCATTGCCCTTGCCGCACTTGTTCTTCCAGCCAAGACCCTGCTCTTCCACACCAGCCGCCGCGGGCGCGGGGCCCAGGCACTTGGACGGGTCGTGGGCACCGTGTGCTTTACCGAAGGTGTGTCCGCCGGCGATAAGCGCCACGGTTTCTTCATCGTTCATGGCCATGCGACCGAACGTTTCGCGGATATCCTTTGCGGCGGCCAGTGGATCCGGATTGCCATTGGGCCCTTCCGGGTTGACGTAGATCAGTCCCATCTGCACAGCGGCAAGCGGTTTTTCGAGCTGCCTGTCACCGTGGTAGCGCTCGTCCGCCAGGAACATTTTCTCAGGTCCCCAGTAGACCAGGTCGGGTTCCCAGTCGTCCTCGCGACCGCCGGCGAACCCAAAGGTTTTGAAGCCCATGGATTCCATCGCGACATTACCGGTCAGGACCATGAGGTCGGCCCATGAAAGATTCTTGCCGTATTTTTGCTTGATTGGCCACAGCAACCGCCTGGCCTTGTCCAGGCTCACGTTGTCGGGCCAGCTGTTCAGGGGCTCGAAGCGTTGCTGGCCGCCACCGGCGCCGCCACGGCCATCAGAGACGCGGTAGGTACCGGCACTGTGCCAGGCCATACGAACGAAGAAGGGGCCATAGTGACCGTAGTCCGCGGGCCACCAGTCCTGTGAGGACGTCATCAGCGCCTCGATCTCCTTTTTCAGGACATCGAGATCGATGGTTTTAAAGCCCTCGGCGTAGTTGAACGTTTCGCCCATTGGGTTGGACCCGGCATCATGCTGGCGAAGTGGCTGGAGATTCAGCTTTTCGGGCCACCAGAACTGGTTTGACTTCGGCTCACCTTGTGCAAGCGCGGTCCCGGACAAGGCTGCCGACGAGACAGCTACCGCCAGAGCGGCAAGTAAGGACGTCTTTTGTTTAGGCATTGAGATTCCCTCCTTGGGCTAATAAACACAAACAAAGTGTAACGGGATAGATTTAAGCGCACCGGGATTAATAAATCGAATAGTAGATTTAGATCATAATAATCGTAAATATAGGATAAACTCCTGGCCACAACCCCGGTTAAACCGCCCGGTTGGGCTGCTCCCGAATCGTGCTGTACACCGCGTAGTGTCACCGCCGACCGCGCCCGCAGCCAATCCCGCTTTAGCCCGCAGGCAAAATTTCGTAGACTGCCGGACACAAAAGCGCCGTGGGCGCACCGTTCAACCAGCAAGGAGTCTATTGGTGTCACAAAGCGATAAGTCTGGCCCCGGGAAGGCGCGGCACCGTGCCTCCCGGTTTGTATGCAAGTTTGGCGGTTCCAGCCTTTCCGGGGCAGACCAGCTACGCAAGGTGCGAGCCATAATAGAAGCAGATGCTCGCCGCAGTATCATTGTGCCCTCAGCGCCGGGCAAGCGCGATTCCACTGACACCAAGATCACCGACCTGCTCTATCTTTGCCACCATGCGGCGAGCCTGGGTGCAGACTATTCCGCCTCCTTCGACCAGATCGTGGAGCGTTTTACAGGGATCGAGAGCGACCTGCAGATTGCGCCCTTTATCGCGCAACACCTGGAGCACTTCCGCCATGAAATGGCCCGGGGCGTCTCGGCCGATTATGCCGCGTCGCGCGGCGAGCACTTTTGTGGGCTGCTGCTTGCCAACTGGCTGGATGCAGAGTTTATCGAGCCCGCTGACTGCATTGTGATAAGCCCGAACGGCCTGGTCGACTCACAAACGTGGGAGCTTCTTGGTGCAAAGCTCGCCGACCGGAGCAAGCGGTATGTAATCCCCGGCTTTTACGGGCGCGATGCCGACGGGCAGGTTCGTACTTTCTCCCGGGGTGGGTCTGACGTCAGCGGGGCAGTTGCGGCCCGGGCGGCTGAGGCCGACCTTTACGAAAATTGGACGGATGTTTCGGGCCTGCTGATGGCCGATCCGAGAATCGTCGAAAACCCCAGGCCGATGAAGGAAGTGACCTACGCGGAAATCCGCGAATTGTCCTATATGGGCGCCAGTGTGCTGCACGAGGAGGCCATGGCGCCGGTGCGCGAGGTGGGCATACCAGTCAATATCCGCAATACCAACGCACCTGAACACCCCGGTACCCGCATAGTGGCACAGCTATCCCCTGAGGAAGTGGCAACTACCCAGATAGCGGGTGTAGCCGGCAAGACCTCATTTGCCATGATTACCGTGGGCAAGAACCTTATGAACCGCGAGGTGGGCTTTGTCTACCGTCTGCTGGGTATATTCGAACACCGCGGTATCCCCTTTGAGCACTGCCCATCGAGCATTGACAGTGTCAGTGTGATAGTCGAGTCGAGCTGGCTGGAGGGGCAGGCTGAGCAGATTCTGGAGGAAATTCACCGGACGCTGGAGGCCGATGAAGTCGATTTCGTGCCGCAGATCGCGCTGATCGCCATTGTCGGTGAAGAAATGGCCCACACCCCTGGTGTGGCCGCCCGGGTATTTTCTGCGCTGTCCACCTCGGGTATCAATGTACGGCTGATCAACCAGGGCGCCTCGGAGCTGAATATTATCGTCGGCGTCGGGCCGGAGGATTATCCCGCAGCGGTACGGGCGATTTACGGCGCGTTCGTGGCGTAGCCGGGGACCGCAGACCTTTAATAGATCGGTCCCGAGAATGTCTGGTACAGATTCGGTGTCCAATTTCCCCAGGAGCGCCTTATGCTGAAAGCCCTGTTACTGGATCTGGATGAAACCCTGTGCGACACGCGCAGTGCCAATGAGGCGGCCAAGCGGTTGATGGGACTGGCGCTGACCCAGAAGTACGGGGCGGGGTTTGACGGCCGGGGTTTTGCCGACGCCTATGTCGCCGGAATCTATCGCCAATGGAATGACAGCCAGCGTGCGCGCTACCTGCCGATAATAGAGCAGCAAAGCGAAGGGGCGTTTCGCCTGCAGCTGATATGTGACCTGCTGGCGGAGCGGGGTATAGCAGACATGGACCCTGGTCTTGCGCAGGCCCTGCAGGATGATTTTGACAGCAACCGCCTGAAAGCCTTCGATTTCTATCCCGGGATCAAGGAGTTCCTGGCCGAATCACGGAAGTTCTTTACCCTCGTGGTCATTACCAATGGGCCTGAATTTTCGCAAATTCCCAAGATCGAGGCGGTCAATCTTTCCGAGCACGTCGATTACATCATCATCGGCGGGCAGGAGCCCGAACAAAAGCCGGCGCGCTCCATTTTTGATAAAGCGCTGAAGCTGGCCAAATGCGAAGCGCACGAGGCCATACATGTTGGCGACAGTCTCGCCGCGGATATTGCCGGCGCCCATAGCAGCGGCATTACCTCGGTCTGGATTCAACACCAGCAACCGCTGGATGCCGAGCTGGGTATCAACCCCCATCACACGGTACTGCATCCGAGCGAAATACCCGCGCTTATCAGGCTGTTACACAATCGCTGAACGCAAGGGCCTTGCCGCTGCGTAGCCGCCCCGGGCGCAGGGTTGACTCAAGCCTGCAAGTAGCGAGCCCCTGTATTGGCTTTACTTACCGGTCGCGCTCGGCATGGGCAGCAGTTTTCCCTTTCTCTTCCCGAAAGCAATGGCAAATCGATAAGCCATCGTCGATAATTTTGGGACATGCACTCACTGGCCGATCTTTATGCGAAAAATAGCGTTAGCACTGTTTCTCTGCCTGTCGCCTCCCGTGGCACTTGCGGCCGATGCCGGTGATGCGATTGCGTCTGCCGTTGCCGGAGAGCATCGAAGTGCGGAAAATCGCGCCCGTGACCAATACCGTCATCCCCTGGAGACGCTCGAATTCTTTGGCCTGCAGCCCGGCATGACGGTGGTGGAAATGTGGCCGGGAAGCGGGTGGTATACACAGATACTGTCGGCCGTGCTGAAGGGGCATGGCCACCTGTATGCCGCGCAGTATTCCCCAAACCCGCTGGCGGGGTACCAGCGCCGTTACTATGGTGCCTTCCTCACCATGCTCGGGCAGACTCCCGATCTTTACCGTGATGTAACTGTCACCACGTTTCATCCGCCCTATGACCTGGAGGTAGCGCCCCGGGGCTCGGCTGATATGGTGCTGACATTCCGCAACCTGCATAACTGGCTGGGTGACCAGCGCAAGGACGGCGTCTCCGCTACCCTGGCCTTCAGGGCCATGTACGACGCGCTCAAACCGGGCGGAATCCTGGGCATAACAGATCACCGCTGGCCTGAGGATGCGGGCGACGCCGATCCATTCAATACGGGTTACATGAAAGCGTCCGAGGCGATAGCGCTGGCCGAATCGGTTGGTTTCAAGCTGGTGGCAACATCGGAACTGAACGCCAACCCGCTGGATACGCGCGATTATCCCGAGGGTGTGTGGACGCTTCCGCCTGGCCTGGCGCTCGGCGACAAGGACAGGGAAAAATACCTCGCTATTGGCGAGTCCGATCGCTTTACCCTGAAATTCATCAAACCGTAGGTGCCTGGAGAGTCTTCACGCAGCGGGTGATCGGCTTGCCAGGCCGCGATTGTTATCCCGGGTAATCGGTATTATCCAGGCAATGAAATACGCTCCTTTATAGCCCGAGCTACCACTTCCGGGCTGTAGTATGTGGCTATATCCTGCGCTGCCTGTGCTGATATTCTCCGCCGATATTCATTATCGGAGACCAGGCGAATCATGTGTCGTGCCGCGTCTTCCACATTGGGATCTGCCCACATCCAGCCTGCCTCGTAATCGATGTACTCGCCGGGCTTCACAGGTATAAGGCTATAGTCTACCAGGCAGCTGTTTGCGCGGTTCATAAACTGCAGGTTGCCTGAGTAGTCTGTTGCTATAACCGGCTTACCCAGCGCCATGCACTCTGCCATGCCAAGGCCCAGTCCCTCTGCCCGGTGCAGTGATACATAGGCGTCGCAAAGGCTCTGGAGTCCATACATGTCATTGCGGGACAGCTGGCTGTCGATAATTTGTATACGAGGATCCTGTTCCGCCAGCCTGTGGAGCCGGCCGGATTCCTCAGGGTGCTGCCTGCCGTTGAAGCATTTTATGACCAGGCCGACGTCCTGTTGTCGGCCCTGGAAGGCCAGCCTGAAAGCCTCGATCGTCGCCCAGGGGTTTTTCCTTGAGATATATGACGAGAAGTCGAAACTGAAAAGGAAAAGGAATCTATCCTCCGGCAGCGAAAATTCGCTGCGCGCATATGCACGGGAAAGCTGTACCTCAATCGGGCAAGGAATGGTGATGACCGGTTTCTCAGTTGCCCTCCTGACCACACCGCCCACAAAGTCACTGGCGACCCAGACTTCGTCAACCATATCCAGCGCCTGTCGCCATGTATGTGGGAACTGTTCGATCTCCCAGTGCCAATATCCGACTGTCCGGCGCCCCCGAAGCGCTCCCCGGCTGGAAAAGCGTCGCCAAACTGCTCCAAGGTGATCGGGGGTGAGATAAAAAAGCGTCGTATTCAGGCTGGTGCAGTCTGTCAGCAGGTGGTCGCAGCTGCGATTAGACTGCCGCATCTCCAGGTCCACCCCGGCATCCAGTAGATTTGTCTCTATATCACTGGCGTGACAGATTTTGGCCATCCCCCGCACAGCCTCACCCAGCCCAAAGTCACCTCTGAAAAAACCGACAAGATTTATACCCTTGCCCAATACCGGGTTACTGCTGGCCTCGATGCGTTGCTCTTGCTGGTCCAGTTCGTCGTGAAGCATGAGAAGTCTGGATGGCGGCAGCCTGGTCTGGTTCCCGCTAAGTGCTCCGGCGAGATAGGCGAAGCCCATGGTGGACCTGGCGGGAGCGAAATTGTTCGGCGGAGATTCTCTTTCTGCTCTATCACAATAATCAGCGAGCAGTTGTGCCACCAAACTCTGCGCACGTTCCGAAAAATAGCCATTGGCGCGCATCCGCGACATATTGGGGGTGAAACTGGCAGAGGCCACGAAGTATGGCTCCTCGATCCACAGGGCGCGCAGGCAAAAGTCCCGGTCGAGGACCGCATCCAGGTCGCGAAAGCCATCGATTCGCTCGAACAATGATCGCGAGAAAAACAGGTTTCCCAGCGAACCACTCGGGTTTGCCAAACCCAGGAGCGTACTACCAACAGTGTCTGCACTGTTTATGCTGTCGACAGATTTGTGTAACAGCTTCACGTACTTGCTGTCAGTCGTGCCGTGCTCCGGGGCCTCGCTCTCGATAACTTCAGATGCGCCAAATCCCCAGCCGAATCCTTTTTGGGCAATATGCTCCACCAGCTCAGTTATTCGTTCCGGATGCATCAATTCATTGATATCCACCGGGTTGATATAGTCGCCCGTTGAGGTGCGAATGGCTTCATTCAACGCGGATGCGACGCTTTGCCGCGGCAGGGCGAGAAATTCGTGGGAAAGCCGGATGCCATGTAGTTTCTCGGCTATATAGTCATGGTGATTATCGGCCGGCCCATTATAGGCAATCACGATCTCTATGTTGGGGTAGCTTTGTGCGAGGATAGAATCCAGGGTTGCTTCGATAATACCGGCAGAGCCATCGTCGACAATCACGATGCTGACCAGGGGTTTATAAAGAGAGTCCTGGGTGTGCGTGTTTTTCCATTGATCGTAAGCGCAGCGCAACCTGGCGAATTGTGCGGTATTACTACCCTTGAGCCGGTCGCTTAGCACTTTTGCGTAGTGATAGTGAATTACAAGGTCATGCCAATGTGTCGCAATACCGGCAGCACGAATCAGGTTTGACGCTTCATCGTAGCGGGATTGCATATACCTGGTGAATCCCA
>JAHEBM010000091.1 GCA_024642245.1 Haliea sp. | reverse complement strand
TGGCTTGCCGGGCGGGATGCCGGCTTATACGACATGCAGGATGTGCTCGGGCTGAAGAAGCTGGGTTGAGACAGGGTGGCGCAGCCTGGTCGAATAAATTCGACCCCACCCCAGTCCGTGGGGTCGAATTTATTCGACCAAACCCCAGCCTGGAGGGGTAATACATTCGACCCCAACCGCTCCGTGGGGTCGAATTTATTCGACCAAACCCCAGCCTGTAGGGGGAAATGAATTCGACCCCACCCGCTCCGTGGGGTCGAATTTATTCGACCAAACCCCAGCCTGTAGGGGGAAATACATTCGACCCCACCCCGGTCCGTAGGGTCGAATTTATTCGACCGTGAACGTAAAAAGGTACGCTAAATGAAAGACCACATTGTCAACATCGACGAGTCCAATGCCGCTGCGCTGCTTATCGACGAGTCGCACAAGCGGCCCGTGGTGGTGGACTTCTGGGCGGACTGGTGCGAGCCCTGCAAGGTTCTGATGCCCCTGCTGGAAAAGATCGCCAACGAGTACAAGGGGGCGTTCCTGCTGGCGAAAGTGAATGCCGACGAGCAGCAGATGATCACCCAGCAGTTCGGCGTGCGCAGCCTGCCCACGGTGATGGTTGTCCGCGATGGCCAGCCGGTGGACGGGTTTGCCGGAGCCCAACCGGAAGCCCAGATCAGGCAGATGTTGGAAAAATACCTGCCCAAGCCCTGGGACGGCCTGCTGGAGATGGCACAGGAGGCGATGGACGCCGGCGACTTCGGCAGTGCCCTGTCGCCGCTGCGCCAGGCCTGGGAGGATTCCGGCCGACGTCACGACATCACCCTCGCCTATGCTCGCGCCCTGATAGAAAGCCTGCGGCTCGACCAGGCAGAGACCGTCCTGGCCAGCGTGCGGCTGGCAGACCAGGATGCCGCCTGGGAGCAACTGCGCGCCCAGCTGGAGATCAAGCGCGAGGCGGCCAAGTCCCCGGAAATCGAGGCCCTGGAACAGCGCCTGGAGGCCAACCCCGACGACCTGGAGGTGCGGCACCAGCTGGCCGTCCAGTACACCAACGCCGGCCAGTTCAAGGAGGCCATGGAGCAGCTGATCGGCATCCTGCGCAAGGATCTCAATCACGGCGATGGCGCTACCAAAAAACTGCTGATGGACACGATTGCCAGTCTCGGCAAGGGCGACCCGCTCGCTGCCGAATACCAGCGCAGGCTCTACAGCCTCCTCTACTGACGGGTCTTTCACCGCGCGGGCCAAAACCTTGTTTTGTTGCCCCGGAATCGCTAAGGTACATGCCCTGAAAATGAAAAACATACTCTAAGGTCAAATCACCACACCAGCACGGAGAGGTATTGCAGTGGATACAGCATTCAGCCAGGAAGAACTGGCCTTTCGTGACGAGGTCCGGGCGTTTATCGCCAAGGCCTATGATGCAGAACTCCAGGCCAGGCTCGCATCCGGCGAGCCCCAGGTCTACAAGCAGGCCGTGGTGGAGTGGCAAAAGCGCCTGCATGAAAAGGGCTGGATTGCGCCCAACTGGCCGGTGGAGCATGGCGGCACGGGCTGGGACGCTACCCGGCAGTTTATTTACGATTCGGAACGGGCGGCGGCAGGGGTGCGCGACGTGGTGCCATTCGGCCTGAAAATGGTCGGGCCGGTGCTATACACCTTCGGTACGCAGGCGCAGAAAGACCGTTTCCTGCCGGCTATCCTGGCCAGCGACGAATGGTGGTGCCAGGGCTATTCCGAACCCGGTTCCGGTTCCGACCTGGCGTCCCTGAAGACCAAGGCGGTGCTCGATGGCGACGAATACGTGGTAACCGGTGCCAAGATATGGACCACCTACGCCCAGTTTGCCGACTGGATTTTCTGCCTGGTGCGCACCAGCAACGAGGGCAAGAAGCAGGAGGGTATCAGCTTCCTGTTGATCGATATGAAGTCACCCGGGGTCAAGGTGAATCCCATTGTATCGATCGACAACCACCACAGCCTGAACGAGGTCGAGTTCAACGACGTGCGGGTGCCGGTGGCAAACCGGATCGGCGAGGAGAACAAGGGCTGGACCTATGCCAAGGCACTGCTGGCCCACGAGCGTACCTCCATCGCCGGAGTCGCCGACACCAAGCGCGGCCTCAACCTGGTCAGGGAGTACGCCAAACGCGAGGTCAACGGCGGCAAGTCACTGCTGGCTGACCCGATGTTCCAGGTCCGCATGTCCGATATCGAAATCGAATTGATGGCACTGGAATTCACCGAATTGCGCGTGCTCGCCGCGGTGGCGTCCGGTGGTGCCCCCGGGGCGGAATCGTCCCTGCTGAAAATCAAGGGTACGGAGCTGCAGCAGGCGGTACAGTCGCTGACCATGGAAGTAGCGGCTTATTACCAGGGTGTGTTGCCCAATGACCTGGGCGCGGAACAGCTGGGTCACGAGTTTGGCAGCAAGGCCCGCCAGTCGTATATGTACGGTCGTGCGGCCACGGTATACGGTGGCTCGAACGAAGTACAAAAGAACATTATTGCCAAGGCCGTGCTCGGTCTGTAACGCCCCGGTATAGAGGTTACCTGAATGAATTTTGAATTTACGGAAGAACAGATCATGCTGCGCGACAGTGTCGCGCGCTTTATCCAGGACGAGTATGACTTCGATATGCGACAGCAGATCGCGAAGTCTGCGCAGGGCATCAGCCAAGACCAGTGGGGTACTTTTGCAGAACTGGGCTGGCTGTCGATACCCTTCGCCGAGGAACACGGCGGGTTCGGCGGCAGTGCCGTGGACGTCATGCTGGTGATGGAACAGCTGGGCAAGGGCCTTGTGCTGGAGCCCTACCTGGCGACCGTGTTGCTGTTTGGCGGGCTGCTGCAAAAAGGCGCCAGCGCACCGCTGCAGGCAAAGTATATCCCGAAGATCATCGACGGAACCTGCCTGGGTGCGTTCGCCTACCTGGAGCGCCAGAGCCGGTATGAACTGGCTGACGTGGCAAGCACGGCCAGCCTGAAGGGCAGCGACTACGTGCTCAACGGCGAAAAGGTTGTCGTATTAAACGGCGCCAATGCCGACCATGCCATCGTCTCTGCGCGCACCAGTGGCGGGCAAAGTGATGAGAGCGGTATAAGCCTGTTCCTGATTCCGCTGGATGCCCACGGCGTGCAGCGACTCGGCTACCGCATGATGGATGGCCAGCTGGTTGCCAACCTGGTGTTCAAGGATGTGGCGGTTCCCGCCGCGCACCTCGTGGGCGAATTGGACCAGGGCCTGGCGCTGATGCAGGACGTGGTGATGGAAGCGAATATGGCGCTGGCCGCCGAGGCGCTGGGCATCATGGAACAGCTGAACAGCAAGACCCTGGAGTACACCAAGACCCGCAAGCAGTTTGGCGTGGCCATCGGCAGTTTCCAGGCCCTGCAGCACCGCATGGTCGATACCTTTATGGCGTATGAGCAGACCAAGTCCCTGCTGTACCGGGCGGTGTGCGCCCTGACCGATGACGAGGAAGATGCGGCCACTGCCGTTCATGCGCTCAAGGTGATGGTGGACCGGGCGGGCAAGCTGATATTCAGTGAAGCCATCCAGCTGCACGGCGGTATGGGTTTGACCGATGAACTGGACATCGGGCACTTTGCCAAGCGGCTGATGATGATCAATACCACCTTTGGTAATGGCGATCATCATCAGGCACAATTCAACGCCTTGCGTTATAACTGATCAATGAGTACCGGGTTCAGCTGCTGCACCCGGTTCCCTTTTACGGGTAGAACTGCCAACCGGCCATCCACCCGCTGACCTTTGGAGATTCACAATGAAGCTGGGCTTTCTGCTGGGGTATTCCGGTAAGCAAATTCATGTTCCTATCGACCTGATCAAGCAGGCGGAATCCATGGGTTACGACTCGGTGTGGACTGCCGAGGCCTATGGCAACGACGCGGTTACCGCGGCCGCCTGGATCCTGGCGCAGACCAGCAAGATCAAGGTCGGCACGGCGATCATGCAGATGCCGGCGCGCACCCCCGCCATGTGTGCGATGACGTCGATGTCGCTTGACCAGCTGTCGGGAGGGCGCTTTATCGTTGGCCTGGGGGCTTCGGGGCCCCAGGTGGTGGAGGGCTGGCACGGTGTGCCCTATGGCAAGCCGGTGACCCGAACCCGGGAATATATCCAGATCATGCGCAAGATCATGAAGCGTGATGGGCCGGTGGAATTTGACGGTGAAGTCTACCAGTTACCGGTCAAGGGGCCAGGCACAACCGGTCTCGGCAAGCCCCTGAAATCCATCCTGGAAGGCAACCCGGATATCCCCATCTACACCGCGTCCATTACGCCCGCCGGCTTGCGTTGTGCCGCGGAAGTGGCGGACGGGGTGTTTCCGGTATGGATGGACCCCAACAAGTACTCGGTGTTGGGCGATGACCTGGACGCCGGCTTCGCCAAGGCGGGCAACGGCAAGTCGCTGGCGGACTTTGATGTGGCACCCTTTGTCATGGTGATGCTGAACGATGACCTGGAAGCGGCCTACAACGCCCTGCGTCCCTGGATAGCCCTGTATATCGGGGGCATGGGTGCCAAGGGTAAAAACTTCTACACGGACTATACCACCCGCCTGGGTTACGGTGATGTCGCCGAGCGCATTCAGGATCTTTACCTGGCGGGCAACAAGGCCGAGGCAGAGGCGCTGGTGCCGAAGCAGCTGCTGGATGAAGTGGCACTGATCGGCCCTGCCGGGCGCATAGCAGAGCGCCTTGGGGCGTGGAAAGAGGCGGGTAAGCGCGGTGAGGTGGGCTCCATGCTGCTGAGCGTGCAGGACCCGGTTGTGCTGGAGCTGATTGCCAGGGAAATGCTGTAGTGGATATCGGCGGCAAGGTTGTCATCGTCACCGGCGGTGGCAACGGCATTGGCAAGGCGCTGTGCGAACGCTTTCACCAGGCGGGCGCGCGCAAGGTCATTGTTGCCGACCTGGAGCAGGACAGTGCCGCTGCAGTGGCCGCTGCCATCGACGGTGACGCTTATGGCGTGGACGTGCGCAACGAGGGCCAGATCCAGGCGATGGTCGCGGCTGTTGAAGAGCGCTACGGCGTGATCGACCTGTTTTGCAGTAACGCCGGTATTATCGCCACCGACGGGGAGCCCTGGTGGGCGACCTCGGCTCCCAATACTACCTGGCAGGCGATGTGGGAGATTCATGTCATGTCGCATGTCTATGCCGCGCGAGCCTGCCTGCCGGGAATGCTGGAACGGGGAGAGGGGTATTTCCTGAATACCGCGTCCGCCGCGGGCCTGCTCGCCCAGATAGGGGATGCCGCCTACTCCACGACCAAGCACGCTGCCATAGGCTTTGCGGAATCCCTTGCGATAACCCACGGAGATGATGGCATCGGTGTGTCTGTATTGTGCCCCCAGGCGGTTGCAACCCGCATGGTCGCCAGCGTGGGCGACGGCGATGGCGGCACCGCCGCGGTCGATGGCATCCTCACGCCGCAGCAGGTTGCCCAGGAGGTGGTGGCCGGCCTGGCCGTGGAGGAGTTCCTGATTCTTCCGCACAAGGAAGTCGCGCAATACCGGCAGCGCAAGGCGGATGACTACGATCGCTGGCTGGCGGGCATGCGCAAGTTACGCGGCCGTTTTGGCCATCCACAGAAATAGGTTCCATACCAGGAGGTAGCCTCGGCAAGTGGAAAGGAGACAGCGGTTCGCACGCACCATATTTAACGGATTCGAGTCCTACTTTGCCGAATTCCAGAACATCACGCTTGCCGCGAGGTCGTGGTTTGAAAACGCGGACTGGCATGGCATACAGCAGGCGTCCGCGCAACGCATAGACCTCTACAAGGCCCACACCGCACGGGTGAATGATTACGTGGAGCTGATTGCAGGCGAACACCTGCATGATCTCAATTTCTGGCGCGAGGCCCGTGATGCTTTCTCGACCCTTATAGCGGGCCACAACAACTTCGAAATCGCCGAGACATTCTTCAACTCGGTATACGGGGCTGTTTTCAAGCACCGTAAAATTCGCAACGAGTACGTCTTCGTGTTTTCTCCCCATGGCGATATGCCGCCAGCGGATGTGAGCAAGGTCTACAACAGCTATCACCTGGAGGGTTCCCTGACGTCTTTGATGGGGCAGTTGCTGGACGATTACGCGTTCAGCATTCCCTACGAGGACAAAGCCAGGGATATCCGCAATATTGTTGGCGTGGTGGAAAACTACCTGGCACCGCGCTTTGACCTCACCTCGGGTGATGTCGAATTCCAGGTGCTGGAGCACCATTTTTATCGCAACAAGGGCGCCTATATTGTCGGCCGCATAGTCAGCGCCAAGCGTTCCATGCCCTTTGTGCTGCCGATACTGCACAGCGGCAATGCCAGCGTATATGTCGACACGGTGCTGTTTGGCTCGGACAAGGTGAGTGTGTTGTTCAGTTTCACGCGCTCTTATTTCCTGGTGGATGCCAGCATTCCCTCCCAGTATGTCCTGTTCCTGCAGCAGCTTATGCCGGCGAAGCCCATTTCTGAAATATACAGCTCGATGGGCTATAACAAGCACGGCAAGACTTACTACCACCGTTGTGCCTACCGGCACATGGAGCGCACCAGCGACCAGTTCATGATCGCGCCGGGTATCAAGGGGATGGTCATGTGTGTTTTTACCATGCCCTCCTATGACTTTGTCTTCAAGATCATCAAGGACAAGTTTACGCCACCCAAGGAGATGACGCGGGAACAGGTCAAGGCGAAGTATCGCATGGTGAAACGCGCTGACCGGGCAGGGCGCATGGCTGATACCCAGGAGTTCAACAACCTCGCCTTTGCCCGCGACCGTTTTTCCGACGAGCTGATGGAAGAGTTGCACAAGGTGGCTCCCTCCATGATAGAGGAGCACGGCAAGGCGCTGGTGATAAAGCATGTCTACGTCGAGCGCCGCATGACGCCCCTGAATCTCTACCTGCACGATGCCACCGATGAGCAGGTGCAGGATGTCATGGACGAGTATGGCAATGCGATCAAGCAGCTTGCGAGCGCGAATATTTTCCCGGGCGACATGCTGCTGAAGAATTTCGGTGTTACCCGCCATGGGCGCGTCGTCTTTTATGACTACGATGAAATTGTACCGCTGGTGGACTGCAATTTCCGCACCATACCCGCGCCGCGCACCGAGGCCGAAGAGATGGCCAGCAAGCCCTGGTATACCGTTGGGCCCAACGACATTTTCCCGGAGGAATTCCGCTTGTTTTTCTCCGGTAACCAGCGCGCCCG
>JAHEBM010000008.1 GCA_024642245.1 Haliea sp. | reverse complement strand
GGCTGCACGCAAGTACCTGCAGCAGGAAATGGACAAGTTCCTGTCCGGTGAGGACTACGACAAGGCGGAGGGATACGTACCGCCAACAAGTTAGGTCGCGGCCGGGCCGGTCCTTGACTCGTAAGGCCTCTGCGGGTTTAATACGCGCCTCTCGCCATAGGCGATCCCGCCCGGATAGCTCAGTCGGTAGAGCAGGGGATTGAAAATCCCCGTGTCGGCAGTTCGATTCTGTCTCCGGGCACCATACAAATTAAAAGCCTCGTCAACATCGACGGGGCTTTTTTATGGAAAACGCCTCTCGGTGTCTGCCCCGGGGCGCCGCCCGACCTGCGCGGCCCGGTTCATTCTGTCTCCAGGCACCGTCCAGCACCCGCTGATAAAAAACACCTCGAATCCGGCAGTGCGGGTCTGTACAGCTGCCCGGGTTGTATCGTCGGTATCGAGGGCATGGAGCGGGACAGCGAATCGGGCTAGGCGGTTCTACCGATAACCCGATATAGTTGGGAAAAGAACTGAGGCCCCGGGGTTCATGATTACCGTCTTCGCCGTAAACCTGCTGGTCATTGCCACTGCCGTGATGATTCACTACGAGTTTATGTACCGTTTCACCCTGCTTATGCCGCGTATGAACGTACGCCACCGCTTTCGCATAGTCCTCGGGGTATTCGGCGCCCTTACCGCCCACGCCGTCGAGGTCTGGATCTTTGCCCTTTCGTACTACTGGATGCACCACGCCGGTGACTGGGGCAGTTTGTACGGGAATTTTGAGGGCAAGCTGCTCGACTGTGCTTATTTTTCCTTTACGACCTATACCACCCTGGGCTTCGGTGATATCCAACCAACCGGCAAGTTGCGCTACCTGACGGGACTGGAGTCGCTCACCGGCCTGTTGCTCATCACCTGGACCGCCTCATTCCTGTACCTGGAAATGACCCGCTACTGGGACAAGGATTAGCGCCTTGTCCCTGCGCAACTACCTGTGGCTGGCCTGCTTTTTTCTTACCCTGGGCTGGTCTGCCATCAACCCCAAAGACTATCCGACCTGGGTGCTGGAAGTGGCGCCGGCCGTGATCGGGCTGGTCCTTATAGCGTGTACCCGCAAACGTTTTCCCCTGACTTCGCTGCTCTACTGCCTCATCCTGGCACACTGCATCGTCCTTATCGTGGGCGGGCATTACACCTATGCGGAAGTGCCCCTGTTCGACGAACTCAAACCGGTGTTCGGCTGGCAGCGCAACAACTACGACAAGCTGGGCCATTTCATGCAGGGCTTCGTGCCGGCCATCCTGGCCAGGGAAATCCTGGTCCGCAAGGCGGTGGTGTCGTCGACCGCGTGGCGCAACCTGTTTATCGTCAGCGTCTGTCTCGCGTTCTCGGCATTCTACGAGATGATCGAATGGTGGGTAGCTGTCATCACGGGAACCGGCTCCGAGGCCTTCCTCGGGACCCAGGGTTATATCTGGGATACCCAATCCGATATGGCCATGGCGCTGCTGGGCGCCGTTGCCGCGATTGTCACCCTGTCGGGGCAACACGACCGGCAACTCGGCAGGCTGGCTGGCGGCTGAGGCCAGCGCGCACAGTGGCGTTCGTGCCGCCAAATCCATCGTGCATAGCCCCTGCATTGGTTAAGTGCCGAGAATTCCCTACAATGCAACACTGAAAAACTAAAATAATGATGCCAAGGAACACAGGGCCAACTTGTGAAACTCACTGCTGCCTCGCTGAATAACCCCGCAGCCGTCATTGTAGCGGTTACCCTCATCGTGCTTTTCGGGGTGGCCAGCCTGGTGCGACTGCCCGTGCAGCTGTTTCCCGAGATCGAAAATCCCAAGATTTCCATCCAGACCGGCTGGCGTGCTGCCTCCCCCCGGGAAATAGAATCAGAGATCATCGAACCCATCGAAGCCGTGTTGCGGGGCCTGCCCGGACTCAAGGAGATGGCGGCAATAGCGAATCCCGGCGAGGGCTGGGTGCACCTGGAATTCGGCCTGGAAACCGATATGGAACGTACCCTGATCGAAGTGATCTCACGCATGAACCGGCTGGACCCGCTGCCAAGGGACGCCACACAGCCCCTGATCATGCTCGGCGGGGATACCGGTGACAAGCCGGCCCTGACCTGGTTCTTCCTGCAGCTGTTACCCGGTACGCCGGGCCAGATCAGCGACTACATGCAGTTTATAGAGGATACGATCCGGCCCGCCATCGAGGTGGTGCCGGGGGTGGCCAGGGTGAGCGCCTCCATCGGCGGGGGGCGTGGCGAACAGGTTCTGGAGATACTGTTCGATCCCTACCGCGCAGCGCAGCTGGGAATCGACCTGCCGCAAACCGCCGCGCGCCTGGGACAGGCCAACGATGTGAGCGGCGGCTTCGTCGAGGTCGGCCGGCGCCAGTATACGCTGCGTTTTTCCGGCCGCTACGAGCCCAGGGAGTTGTCCGAGTTCGTGCTTGACTGGCGCGACGGGCGCCCGGTCAAACTCGGTGATATCGCCGATATCAAGGTGACACGCGGCGAGATGGTTTTGAGCACCACCCAGAACGGCAACCCCGCCATCGGTATTCGGATTGACAAGGAAAACAATGCCAACGCCCTGCAGGCTTTAAACGACGTCAAGGCGGTGGTGGCAAGGCTGAACGCCAACGAACTCGGCGAGCGGGGCCTGGTGATGGCCCAGTCATTTGACGCGTCTGTCTTCATTTACCGGGCTATCTCCCTGGTGTCGGGCAATATTTTTCTCGGCATTTTCCTGGCGGTGGGCGTGCTGTGGTGGTTCCTGCGCCGCCTGCGGGCCACCCTGATTATTGCCGTGGCCATCCCGATATCCCTGCTGGCCACCTTTGTGGTGTTGAACGCGGCAGGACGCAGCCTGAATGTCATCTCCCTGGCCGGGCTTGCCTTCGCCGTGGGCATGGTGCTGGACGCGGCCATCGTCGTGCTGGAAAACATCGTTCGCCTGCGGGAAAAAGGCCTTTCTTCCCCGGATGCCTCATTGCAGGGCTCCGACCAGGTATGGGGTGCGCTGCTCGCATCCACGGCAACCACTGTGGCCATATTCCTGCCGGTGCTGTTCATGCGTGAGGTCGAGGGCCAGCTGTTTGCCGACCTGGCCATCACCATCGCCATCGCCGTGATCGTATCGACCCTGGTGGCCGTCACCATCATCCCGCTGGCCGCCAGGACCTGGCTGCAGGAGGAAACCCTCCAGGATCACAACGAAGAACTGTGGCGGCGCATAACGTACCGGGTCATGCGCATCACCAGAACCGCGTCCAGGCGGTGGGCGATCGTTGCCGGCATGGTCACCCTGCCACTGGCGCTCAGCGTCGCCCTGCTGCCCGAGCTGGATTACCTGCCGCCGGTAAAGCGCGACGCGGTGGATGCCTACTTCTGGTTTCCGCCGGGCGCGGGGGAACACACTATCGCCCGCGAATACCTGCAGGTCCTGGACCAGCGCATGGCGCCCCTGATGAGCGGCGAGCGGCAGCCTGCGCTGAAAAATTACTACATCCTGAACTGGCCCGGCGGGGGTGCTATCGGCGCCCGCGTGCTCGACCAGGACCGGGTGAAGGAACTGGAGAAGATCATCAACGAGGAGATCTTCGCCGACCTGCCGGACCTGGAGCACTATGCCGCCCAGGGCAACCTGTTTGCCGGCTTCGGCGGTGACCGCATGATGAAGATACACCTGCAGTCCCGCGACCGCGCTGCGCTGGCCCGGACCGCGCAACTCGCGCAGTCCCTGCTGACCGAGGCGTTACCGGACGCGGGTATCGTTGCCAATCCCGCACTGGAGCAGGCGGAACCCGAGCTGCAGCTGGTACCCAATGACAGGCGCATTGCCGAGGCCGGCTGGAACCGCTCGGATGTAGGCGTGCTGGTGCGGGCACTGGGACGGGGCCAGTACGTGGGCGAGCACTTCAACGGCGAAAAGCGCATGGATATCATACTGCGCGCACAGCCCTGGGACTCCCCGGAAAAACTGGCCTCGATGCCGGTGGCCACCAGCAACGGGGCGGTCGTGCCACTGTCTGAACTGGTGGAGATCAGGCGCACGGTAGGGCCCGACCAGCTCGTGCGAATCGACAGCCGGCGCACCATCACCCTCGACGTGTACCCGTCCGATGAAATGTCGCTGGAACACGTGCTGGAAATAGTGAAGTCCGACGTCGAGCCGCGCCTGCAGGCGGTCATGCCCAGCGACGGCAATATCCTGTACGGCGGCAGCGCCAATGCCCTGACACGGGCAATCAAGTCCATGGGCGGCAACTTCGCCCTCGCCCTGATGGTGCTGTTCCTGTTGATGGCCGCCCTGTTCCGCTCGCCCCGGGACAGTGCCATGGTGGTGCTGGCCATGCCCCTGGCCACCGTTGGGGGCGTGATCGCCCTGCGCCTGCTCAACCTGCTGACTTTCCAGCCCCTGGACCTGCTGACCATGATAGGCTTCGTTATACTGCTGGGGCTGGTAGTGAACAATGCGATACTGCTGGTGCACCAGACCCGCAGCGCGGAGCGTGGCGGGCTGTCGCGGGAGCAGGCGGTGGAACAGGCGCTGCAGACCCGGTTACGGCCAATTTTCATGAGTACCCTCACCAGCATTTTCGGCATGCTGCCGCTGCTGCTGCTGCCGGGTGCCGGCAGTGTCATCTATCGCGGGCTGGCGGCGGTCATTGTGGGCGGTATGTGTGTGAGTACCGTATTCACCCTGGTCTTGCTGCCCTGCCTGCTGCGCATGGGCGAGCGTGCCAGCGGGCTGACCGCGGGAACACAAACCAGGCAGATGCAACAGGGAACCCGGATATGAAGTTGGCAGCGGTATTCGCCCTCACACTGGTAACGGTCGGCCTGTCGGGCTACCGGGCAATGGCGGCAGAGGAAGCGCCGGCTATCGTCGAGGTAGCGGCCGTGACCCGGGCAAGCGGCATGTCCGTGCTGCGCCTGCCCGGCACCGTGCTGAGCATGCAGGATGCAGAGATTGCAGCCGAGGTCACAGGCCGCCTGCTGTGGGTAGCGGAAGTCGGAGAGCGCATCGCCGAGGGCGACCCACTGGTGATCATGGACGACCACCTGCTGCAACTGCAGCTGCGCAACGACTGGGCGCAAATCGAACGCTTGAAAGCCGATATCGAGTACAACCAGCGCCAGATCGGGCGACTGCAAACGCTGGCAGAGCAAAACAACACCTCTAAATCCGGCCTGGACGAGGCGCAATCGCGGCTGGAAATGCTGCTGCAGGAACAACGTATCGCCGAGGTGACCCGCGACCGCACGGTCTACGACCTGGGCCGCACCCGCCTGAGGGCGCCCTTTTCCGGCGTTATTGCCAGCCGCGAGGCCGACACGGGCGAATACACGGAGCCCGGCGACCCGCTGTTGCGCCTGGTCAACACCGAATTGCTGGAAATCAGCGTGCGCGCCCCCCTGCGGGCGGCGCGCTACAACCAGGTTAAGTCCCAGGTAGCGGTGGAGGGAGACGGGCAGCAACTGATGACCCCCATCCGCGCCATCGTACCCGTGGGAGACAGCCTGTCCAGGATGATGGAGGTGCGACTCAGCCTCGAGCCGGGTCATTGGCAAATCGGCGAGGCCGTGACGGTGGAACTGGCCGACAGTCTGCCGACCGAGGGCCTGAGCGTGCCCCGGGACGCCCTGGTCCTGCGGGACAGGGAGGTCTATGTTTACACCCTCTCGGCCGACAACACCGTCCGCAAGGTCGACGTTACCACCAGCTCGGGTCGCGGCACCGAGATATCGGTCGAGGGCGCGCTGCAAGCCGGGGATTCGGTCGTGGTGCGCGGTGCCGAGCGCCTGCGTGACGGCCAGCCGGTAAAAGTAAAGCCACGCCCGGAGTCGGGTGGGTCGCAGGCCTCCAGCTAGGAAACCGTGACCACCCCGGCGCCGCCGTCCCGCACCAGCACCTCGCCGATAATCCCGGCGCGATCGTAGCCGGCCTGACGCAGGGCATTGCACAGGCCGTCGGCCCGGTCGCCGGCAACACCGATCAGCAGGCCACCGCTGGTCTGCGGGTCAAACAGGATCTGCAGCAGGGTTTCGTCCACCTGCCCGTCGAGACAAAGGCTGGACCCCGCCGCGGCGTTGGCCGGGTGCATGCTGCTGCGCACCCCTTCGTACAAACATTCGCGGGCACCCTCCAGCACCGGTATACGCTGGAGGAAGAGACTGGCGGCACGGTTGTCTCCCAGCATTTCCAGCAGGTGGCCCAGCAGGCCAAAGCCGGTGACATCGGTGCAGGCGCTGGCACCGCTAGCAAGTGCTAACTCCGCCGCAGGGCCATTGCTGGCAAGCATCGAGTCGATGGCAGAGGCGACATGCCGGCCGTCTGCCAACAGCTGCATATGGGCGGCAAACAACACACCGGTTCCCAGCGGTTTGGCCAGCACCAGCTTGTCACCGGGCTTGAGGCCGCGCTTGCCCAGCAAGCGGCCATCGCCGGCCATCGCCACGCCGTTGACCACGAAACCGATGTTGAGCTCCGGGCCCTGCATGCTGTGGCCCCCGGCCAGCACACAGTCGGCCCCGGCGAACTCGTCCAGGGCTCCGGCCAGCAATTGTTTCAGCTCCCGCCCCAGGATGGCCGGACCCGCGTAGGGCAGGGTGAGCGCCGCGAGGGCGGAGACCGGCCTGGCGCCGCTGGCGTAGAGGTCACTCAGCGCATGATTGGCCGCGATGCGCCCCATCAGCCAGGGGTCCGCCACCAGCTCCCGCAGCATATCCAGGCTTTGCAACACCGCGGTGGTAGCGCTGCCGGGAATGGCGGCGGTATCTTCGACCGTTCCTGCCGGCGGGCAGTGTCGGGGGAAATCCCGCGCGAGTTCCGCCAGCGCTCGCGCCAGCGGGTCCGCGCCCACCTTGGCGCCGCAGCCGCCACAGGGTGCCTGGCCAGAGGTGCCCGCCGGATCCGGCAAGCCACCCCATTTACCCCGGGGCATGCTGGGGGGCAGCTGCTCGAAACGGGCCATGAACTTGCGGTCGATAGCATCTTTCCAGCGCCACACCCATGCCCCGCTGGCGCTGAAGGGCCCCCGGTCAGCGGCCGCCAGCCGGTCACCGAGTGAGACCAGTGACAGGAAGCGCTGCTGGGGCCGGTGTTCCCGCAGCGGCTTGCCGAGCAAGGCCGCGCGCAGGTTGTGCGCCAGCACGGGACCCTGGCGCACCGCGTATACACCGGCCTTTGGCCTGGGGTGTTTGACCTGTGTTGCGATATCCCCGGCGCCGAACACCCGTGGGTCCGCGATGGACTGCAGGGTATCGCTTACCGCCAGGAATCCCTGCCCGTCAACCGCCAATCCGCTGGCCGCTACCCAGGGCGCCGCGGCCGCACCGGTACACCAGAACAGCTCGTCGAAACGGGCTTCCCCGCCATCCTGCAACAGCAGGCAATTCGCCTCCACCTGCGCGACCCGGGCACCCACTGCCAGTGCGACGCCATGGCGCGCCAGTGCGGCGGTTACCGCCTTGCGCGCCCCCGCGTTATAGCCCTGCAGTATTTCCGGCGCGCCGCACCACAGCGCGACCTCCGCGGGCCGGTCCGCCAGGCGGTGTGCCATGGCCAGGGCCAGCTCCACGCTGCCGGCACCACCCCCCACAACGGCGATACGGCAGGTCTTGCCCGCCGGTTGGGCCTCCAGCCGCAGCAACAGGTCCTGCCAGCGCTGCCACAATCCCGCCACCGGCTTGACCGGCACGGCGTGAGCGCGCGCTCCCGGTACCGAATCCAGCTCGGGCTGGGAGCCGATGTCCAGGCTGACCAGGTCGTACTCGATAGCCGGTCGGCCGGCGAGTGAAAGTCGCTGCGCCACGGGGTCCAGGGCGGTCACTTGTGCCATGATGAAACGCACGCCAGCCCACTGGCAGAGCCGGGCCAGGTCGATATGGGCCTGCTCGAACCGGTAGTGCCCGGCCACCAGGCCCGGAAGCATGCCGGAATAAGGCGTGTGGCTGGCCGGCGACACCAGGGTGATACGCAACCCGGCAAGGGGGCGCATGGCCAGCATGCGCAGCACCAGGGCGTGGCTGTGCCCGCCACCTACCAGTACCAGGTCCCTGACAATTGTGTTGGGAGACTGCACGACTCAGCCAGCCCCCGTCGCCCACTGGACCACGGCGTCACGGTCACCGCGAAACACCACTTCACCACCGCGCTGGCCCAGTTGGTACTCGTACATGGGATCGTAGTACTGCTCCAGCAACGTGGATATCCACTGCCTGTGCAGCGTCAGGGTGCCGCTGGCCTGCTGGGCGGAAAAAGCGGCGGACATGATTTCGCTGACCTGCGCGTAGCGCTCGCCACCCAGCCGCTTGCGGATCCGGCCCAGGTCATCCTGCAGCTTTTCCCTGTGCAGGCCGGGACCCTGCTCACCATGGATAACGGCAAAACGCCGGCCGAGGTCCAGCACGTAGTCCTCGACAATCACGTCCACCCGCTCCTCCAGCGTTTGCTCAACCACCGCAATAGGACTGTGCTTCATCCTGTCACGCAGCACCTCGGGCAGGTAAAGACGCCCGATCAGCCGGCCCTCATCCTCGACAAACACCCGGGACTCGTCGCCCGCCAGCAGTTTGAGCAGGGCCACGCTGAGTGCGTTCTCGAAATCGATCTGGCCGGGCTGGGGCACGGGCAGCTGGCCGAAAGTCGAACCCCGGTGATTCGCCAGTCCCTCCAGGTCGACACTGCGTGCCAGCCGGGAAATCACCCGCGTCTTGCCAGTGCCCGTCTTGCCGCTGATGAGCACGAAACGGGCCTTGCCCACGGACCGTTCCAGTTCCTCCAGCAGGTAGCGACGCATGGCCTTGTAGCCGCCCAGCACCAGGGGGTATTCGATACCCTCGTCCCGCAGCCACTGCTGCACGGTCTGCGAACGCAATCCGCCGCGAAAACAATAGAGGTAGCCCCGGGGGTGCTCACGGGCGAATTCACACCACCGCGCCAGGCGCTGCGCTTTCACCGCGCCGGCAACCAGCCGGTGACCCAGCTCGATTGCGGCCCCCTGGCCGCGCTGCTTGTAGCAGGTGCCCACCTGCGCGCGTTCATCGTCAGTCATCAGGGGCAGGCTGCAGGCGCCGGGAAACGCGCCGTGGGCAAACTCCCCGGGGGCGCGCATATCCATCATCGGCACATCGTTAAGGAACAGCGCCCTGAAGTCGTCGCTATCGGGGCGGGAGGGCACGACTATTCGGCCTCGCCCCCGAACAGGCCGAGAATACGTTCCTGCAGGCTGCTGATCGCGTCTGCCATAAGCGCGAAATCCGCATCCATGCGCGCCGCATCGTCACCCTCGGGAATGTCCTCGTTTTCCTTCATCAGCTCATCCGCAAACTTGAGGCGACGCAGGCACAGGTCCTCGGCCAGCACCAGTTGCAGGCGCTCGTCCCAGCCCAGGGACAGGCGCGCGACCTGTTTGCCCGCGTGCAAATGAGTTTCCACTTCTTCACTGAGCAAATCAACGCCGCGGCAACGCACCACGCCGCCCTCCTCACCGGGTTCCCGCAATTCACACTCCTGGCCCAGCTCGAATTCTTTTGGCAGGTTGCGGTGCAGCAACCAGCCGGTCATGACCGCCACCGGGGCATTGTTTACCTGTGGCAGCAGCACCGGGAAGCTGCCGATGCACTCCCGCAGCAGATTGAGGAACTCCTCCGCCCTGTTGGCGCTGGCGGCGTCGACAAAAATCCAGTTCGCCCCGGTGTCAATATAGGCAAACACGCTGGAGGAGCGGCTGAACGCCCGCGGCAGGCAGTCCTGGATGATCTCGTCCTTCAGGTTGAGGCGTTCCTTGCGGTAGACCTTGCGCGCCTGCTCCGCCTCGATGGCCGCCACCTTCTCTTCCAACTGTTCCCGCACGACCGTGGACGGCAACAACTTTTCCTCGCGCTTCAATTTCAGCAGCATGCGCCCGGCGGCGGCATGTACCAGTTCGCCTTCCTCGCCGCCCAGGGGCGGCACCCAGCCCATGGACAGGGCCTGGGATTTGGCGCAGGGCACAAAACCGCGTTTCGCAAGCTGTCCACCGAGTTGCTCGGGTGACAGGGTGAAGGGGCTGGTGAGGCGATACGCCCGGACATTCTTGAACCACATACGCTATTGCTGACTCCGGCAAAAGGCGGGGATTGTACCCCAGCGGCCAGACAATGACAGCGGCGCAAACCTGCCCCCGGCTCTCCGGGGCCAACAGTGGGGCTTGTGGCAACGAAACCGGTTAGCCAACCGGCTTTTGCAGCCGCCGCGAATTTTTCGGGTTCACCTGGCGCTGTTGTCGCAGCGTCGGACGTTTATATCCAGATACGTATTCCCGCCACGACGCGCAGCTCACTCGTGACGCCGCCCTCCTCGTGGGCATAGTCCGCGGTGTTGCCGAAGCTCCTGGCCCATTCAATACCGGCATAAGGGGCCAGTTGCCGGGTGATCTCGTAGCGCAGCCGCAGGCCAGCGGTACCGCTGGACAGGCCCTGTCCGGTGGCGGTTTTCCGGTCGTCCTGGCCATACCCCTCCAGCTCCAGTCGCGGCTGGAGGATAAGGCGCTGGGTGAGCAGCAATTCATACTCCACCGCCAGCTTGAGACCGGTCCGGCCGCCCTCCCCGAGATAGGCCGTGGCATCCACCTCGAACCAGTAGGGGGCCAGACCCTCGACACCGAACGCCAGCCAGCCCCGGTCGGGCCCGGTGCCCGTGTCGTAACGCAGTCCGCCCTGCAGGTCCCAGAAGCTGGCCAGGGCGCGGCTGTAGAGCAGTTCCGTGGTGGACGAGTCCAGCTCGCCGTCGTCGTAGTCCCCCTCCGCCTTGAGCACCAACCTGCGGTAGGCGTGGCCGAACCATGCCCGGGCATCGTAAGCGCCAAATTCGCTGCCGTCCGCACCCACCCACTCGAGACGGTCCACCAGCAGGCTGCCGGAAGCGTGTTCGTCGCCCATGTGCAGCGGCTTTACGCCGGAAAGGATATGGGGACCGGACTCCAGGGTCAGGCCTCCGGCATAAGCGTGGGGGTCCCGCGCGCCTGCCGGTATATCGTAAGCTGGCCCGACGGGGCCAGGGTCACCATGACCGGTATGTGAGTCCGGCGACTGGGCGAGCAGTCCCGGGGCACCGCAGGCCAGCAGGACCGTGGCAAGCCTTCGCGCAACCTGTCGCGCAGACCATCGCGCAGACCATCGCGCAACACATGGCACAAGCTCTCGCTGCTGCTTCATGCCACCACCACCTCCCGGAACATGCCGGCCTCCATATGGAACATCAGGTGACAGTGCCAGGCCCAACGCCCGGGCGCGTCAGCGGTCACCAGGAAACTGAGCCGCTGCGCCGGCTGCACCGGGATGGTATGGCGACGGGCGACGAATTCGCCCCGGTCGTTTTCCAACTCGCTCCACAATCCGTGCATGTGCATCGGGTGCGTCATCATGGTGTCGTTCTGGAGGATCACCCGCAGCCGCTCCCCGGGGCGCATCCGCACGGGGGTACTGCTACCGAATTCCAGCCCGTCGAATGACCAGGAGTAGCGCTCCATGTTGCCGGTGAGGTGCAGTTCGATCTCCCGCTCCGGCGGGCGCTGGTCCAGGGGACCACCGATAGTGCACAGGTCGGCCAGGGTCAGCACCCGTCGCCCGTTATCACGCAGGCCCACACCGGGATCGTCCAGATTGGTTCGCGGCGTGTCCACCCGCATGTCCACCGAGGGCCCGTACTCGCTGCTGGCGTGGCGCACCTCCTTCGAGGGCAAGGCCAGCGGGTTGGCGGTCATCGCGTGATCGGCGTGGTCCATCGCCATCCCGCCGTGATGGGCGCCATGGCCGGCATCACCGTGCTGCATGGCCCCCATCATGTCCGTCATCGCCAGCCACTCCACCGGGGACAGGGCCGGCACCGGGGCGGTGAGGTCCGGGCGCACGGCCAGGGTGCCGGCTGCGTACCCGGTGCGGTCCATGCTCTGGGCGAAGATCGTGTAGGCATCCTGGGCAGGTGTCACGATAACGTCGTAGGTCTCACCGGGGCCGAAGCGGAACTCGTCAACGGTCACCGGCTCCACGTCCTGGCCGTCGGCCTGCACCACGGTCATCTTCAGGCCGGGGATGCGCACGTCATACAGCGTATTGCCAGCCCCGTTGATAAAGCGCAGCCGCACCCGCTCCCCGGGGCGGAACAGGCCGCGCCAGTTCTGGGCCGCGGGCATGCCGTTCAACAGGTGGGTAAGCACCACCGAGGACAGGTCGGCGAGATCCGTCGGGTTCATCCGCATCTGGTTCCACATGCGGCGCCGGTCCAGGGCGGCGCCAAGGCCACTGCCGGCGATATCGCGGAAGAACTCCACCGCGGTGGGCTGGTTGAAATTGTAGGCATCGCTGCGGGCCTTCAGGCGGGCAAACACCCGCATCGGGTCCTCGTCCATCCAGTCCGAGAGCTGCACCACATAGTCCCGGTCTGCCTGGAACCGACCACCCTCCCTGGGCTCCACGATCAGGGCGCCGTACATCCCGGTGAGCTCCTGCATCCCCGAGTGGCTGTGATACCAGTAGGTGCCGCTCTGCCTGAGGGTAAAGCGGTAAACGAATGTCTCCCCGGGTGCGATGCCCGAAAAACTGATGCCCGGCACCCCGTCCATCTCGAAGGGCAGGATAATTCCGTGCCAGTGGACAGAGGTGGTTTCGGGTAAGCGATTGGTCACCCGGATTGTCACCGTGTCACCCTCCCGGAAGTGCAGGGTGGGTGCCGGGATACTGCCGTTGATAGTGGTTGCCAGGCGCGGGACGCCGGTGAAGTTGACCCACGATTGCGCCACCACGAGCTCAATCTCACGGCCGCTCAACACTGTCGGCCAGCCGCCCCTGGCCCACTGTCGGGAATTTTCCCCTGCCCGCAGCCATTGAGGTGCGGCCGCCAGCACCGCACCGGCCGAGAGAGCCCCGACGAATCCGCGCCGCGATAGTGCCAGGCGGCATTCCTTTCCAAAGTCACTTACTGTCATAGATTTCCCGAACACCGGGGCGCCATCGGCACGATTGCGTCTCCAGCACCCGATACAAGCCCTAAGCTACACCTGCCGTGGGCGGGCTGAAAGCGCGCCGGCGTATAAATTATTGACCCGGCGGCGGTGCTGCCGCGTTGTGCCTGGCCGGCCAAAACGCTTTAATCACCCCTTTCCTCAATCACTCAACAGGCAGAGCGTGGCAAAAGGCTGCGCTCTGCAAAGGCCGGAACCATGTCTGATATCCCCAGGGCCACCCCTTCCCACCCCCGCCGACTGCGGGATGTACCCCGCTGGGACCGCGAGACCGATGTCGCCATTGTCGGGCTGGGCGGCGCCGGCGGTTGTGCCGCCATCGAGGCGGCGGACGGCGGGGCCGAGGTCACCGTGTTCGAACTGGCCAGTGCCGGTGGCGGCTCCACTGCGATGTCCAGCGCGGAAATCTACATGGGGGGTAATGGTGGTACCCGGGTACAGCAAGCCTGCGGCTTCCACGACGATACCGAGGATATGGTCACTTACATGATGATGGCCGCCGGCCCCCAGGCGGACGAGGCCAAAATCCGCAACTACTGCGAACACAGCGGCGAGCATTTCCGGTGGCTGGTGGATATCGGTGTGCCTTTCAAGGACAGCTTCCACGAGGAGCGCGCGATCATGTGCCTCACCGACGACGGGCTGCTTTATACCGGCAGTGAAAAAGCCTACCCCTTCGCCCAGCAGGCCAGGCCCTGCCCAAGAGGCCACAACCTGCAGGTGGAGGGCGACAACGGCGGCCCCCTGTTGATGAAGATCATCATGGAAAACCTGGCCCGCCGCGACGCGATCACCGTGGAGTACGAGACCCGCGCGCTGGCACTTATTATCGATGAGGAGGGCGCGGTCGTAGGGCTGGTTGTCCGGCAGGACCAGAACGAGCTGCATGTACGCACCCGCCAGGGCGTGATCCTGTGCGCCGGCGGTTTCGTCATGAACGAGCAGATGGTGCGCAAGTACGCACCCATGCTGGCGGGGGGTAATACCCCCATTGGCAACCCCGGCGACACCGGCACGGGTATTCTTATGGGCATGTCCGTGGGGGGGGCCGCGATCAATATGCACGAGGGCTTTATCAGCCTGCCCTATTACCCACCCGCCGACATGACACGCGGCATCGTTATCAACGACAAGGGCCAGCGCTTTATCAACGAGGACGTGTACCACGGGCGGCTTGGCGCTTTCGTCCTGCGCCAGATGGCGGAGCGCATCTATTTTATTGTCACCGTGGAACAGTATGGCGACTACGAGAAAGTGAGCTACCTGGGAGCCCCGGTTGCCGGGACGGGGGAAACCGTGGCGGAACTCGAGGAGGAACTGGGCCTGCGGCCGGGCAGCCTGCAATACACCCTTGCGGCCTACAACGAGGACTGCAGCCGCGGGGAAGACACCCTTTACCACAAGGCTGCCGAGTGGCTGACACCGCTGGAGCCGCCGCTGGTCGCCCTGGATATCACCCCCGGGCGCGGTGCCTTCGTACCCTATTTCACCCTGGGCGGCCTCGATACCCGGCCCACCGGGGAAGTGCTTAATACCCAGGGTGAAGTGGTGCCCGGGCTCTATGCCGCGGGGCGCACCGCCTGCGGCGTGGTGCGCCGCGCCGAGGGCTACAGCAGCGGCATGTCAGTGGGGGATGCCACTTTTTCGGGTCGCCTGGCTGGCAGGCAGGCGGCGGATGCTCCCCGCCGCTGAGACAGGCAGCGCTCTTGTGCCGGCCACTGCACGCTTCTAAGATGGTGACGGCGACACATCGTCATTCACAGCCCGAGCCGGATTATTGCCTATGAAATACCTGCACACCATGGTTCGCGCCCGCGACCTGGACGAGACACTGGACTTTTACTGCAACAAGCTTGGCCTGGTACAGGTCAACCGCCACGACAGTGAGGCCGGTCGCTTTTCCCTGGTGTTCCTGTCGGCGCCGGACGATGTAGAGCGGGCCCGGGAGGGCAGCAGCCCGCTGCTGGAAATTACCTGGAACTGGGATCCCGAGAATTACGACGGTGGCCGCAATTTTGGCCACCTGGCTTACCGGGTAGAAAATATCTACCAGCTCTGCCAGCGTTTGATGGACCAGGGCGTCACCATAAACCGACCGCCGAGGGACGGGCACATGGCCTTTATCCGCTCGCCTGACGGGATTTCGATTGAGTTGCTGCAGGCGGGCGATGCGCTGCCGCCACAGGAACCCTGGTCCTCCATGGCGAACACCGGTAGCTGGTAATCCGGGCTCGCGCGCCGCAAACCATGCCCCGTAATGGGAGCATTACCACCCGCCTGATAGCACTGCTTACGCTCTGCGCTGCGGTCATCATCGGCATCGGCATGCTGGTGGACTACCGGCTGTCGCGCAATGAAATCCTGGAGCGCCTCCAGCGTGAATCCCGGGACACCGTCCGCTCCGTCGTCATCGACATGGAGAACTGGCTGGAGGGCGTGGAGGGGGCCACCCTGCTCCTGTCCCGTATTGTGCAGCAGCGGGAATACAGCGAGGCCGGCCTCAAGCAGATGCTGCGGGACGCGGTGGAGGTCAACGCCGATATCTTCGGTGCCAGCATCGCCCTCGCACCCGGGCAGGCAGGCACCGACCTGGGCTTTGCACCCTACTACTTCAGGCGGGACGGGAAACTGGCCTACGCCAGCCTCGCCGGCGCCGACCACAACTACCAGGAGGAAGCCTGGTTTACCGACGCGGTGGCCGCGGGCCAGCCACTTTGGGTCGAGCCCTACTTTGACGAGGCAGGCGGCAAGGTCCTTATGACGACCTTTGCCGTGCCGGTGTATCGTCAGGATGCCATGGGAAAACGCTTCCTGTATGCCGTGGTCACCGCGGACGTGGCCCTGGCGGAGCTGCATAATTACCTGCAACGCCTTGGCCTTGGCGCTAGCGGCTTCGGTATCCTGCTCAGTCGCAACGGCATCTTTCTCAGCACCAGGGACCCCGCCAATATCATGCAGCATTACTCCCGGGCGGCAGCGGCGGCACCAGACCAGGCCACCTGGCAGGAAATGTTCAATGCGGCCCTGGAGGGCCAGGTAATCACCCGCCAGGTGGCCTGCATCGACGTCCCAGGCAACTGCGTCATTCGCCTGGGTTCGCTGGCATCGACGGGATGGCCTGTCGGGGTGGTGTATTCCGAGCACGAACTGACGTCCCCGCTGCGCGAGTTTCAGTTGAAGACCGGGGTCACCGGCCTGCTCACCCTCCTGCTCATGGCCCTGGCGGTGATTGTCGTCAGCCGGCGGCTCACACGACCACTGGGCGCCCTCGCGCTGGCTACCCGGCGCATCGCCCAGGGTGACCTCGAGGCACCACTGCCGAAGGCGCAAGGCAGCGATGAGGTGGCCGGCCTCATCGACTCGTTCGCCGCAATGAAACAGGACCTGAAATCCTATATTGCCGACCTCGAGGCCGCGGCTGCCAGGCGCAGTCGCCTGGAAGGTGAGTTGGGGGCCGCACGCGAGATCCAGATGGCCATGTTGCCCCAGGGGGGGGAGGCCAGCGAGCTGCAGGATGCGTATTCCCTGTGGGCACGGGTGTTGCCGGCCCGCTCCGTGGGTGGCGACCTGTATTATTACCACCGTAGCGACCGGATGCTGGTCGTTGCCGTGGGCGACGTGTCCGACAAGGGAGTACCGGCCGCGCTGTTCATGGCCAGGGCCATCAGCCTGATACAGCAACTGGCTGCAAGCACCATCGACCCCGCCGCGGCGATGGCTTCGCTGAACACCGCGCTGGAGACGGGTAATGAGAATTGCATGTTTGTCACCCTGTTCCTGGGGGTGCTGGACCTGGACAGCCTCGAGCTGCGCTTCAGCAGCGCCGGGCACACCACACCCAGCCTCGCGCGCAATGCCGCGGTGACCCCGGTGGCCCAGCAACAGGGCCCGGCGCTCGGCCTGGCGCCGGGACTGGCATTCCCCTGCAATTCCCTCCAGTTGCAAGCAGGTGACCGGCTGGCCATTTTCACCGACGGTATCGACGAGGCGTTCAATGACCAGGACCAGATGTTCGGTGTAGACCGTTTCAACGAAGCCCTGCTGAACAGCCTCGCCCGGCCCGGGTCTATCGCCGGTGCCGAGATTTTCGACGTGCTGGCGCGCTTTGCCGGCGGTACGCCCCAGTCCGATGACATAAGCCTGCTGCTGCTGGACATCGCGAACGGCAAAACCGCCTCGACCCGCATGCGCAGCGACTTCACGCGCGGACCCGGACTCACCGGCCGTGTCCAGGCATGGTTAAACCAGGTGCTGGCACCGCTGGCGCTACCGGGCCAGGTCCTGGGTGACCTTATGCTGGTAACCGAAGAAATCGTATCGAACATCGACAAGTATGCCGGGCTGGCCGCGCAGGCATCGATAGCCCTTGCGGTCGAGGTAGACGCCCGGCAGCTGGTCATCGAGGTGCGGGACGAGGGCACTGAATTCAACCCCCTTGTCCAGGCGCGGCGGGCGCACCTGGGCAGCGCCACGGAAGAGGCGAGTATCGGCGGCCTTGGCGTTCACCTCATCACCTCCCTGACGGAGCGGCAAAGCTACCGCCGGGAGCAGGGCTGCAATATACTACGGGTCACAAAATTGCTGGGAAATCAGCCGGTTTGAGCAATTTATGCCCACCGGCCACAAAGCGAGCGTAGAGAATATGGAATTGACCACCACCGTCGCAGTGGACGAGGCAAACTCGGTTGCCAGGGTTGCCCTGGCCGGTGCGCTCAACACCGATACGGCGCCCGATTTTGAACTGAGGATGCAGGATGTGCTCAAGGGCGGCTACCAGCTCACCGTGCTCGACATGAAAGACCTCGACTACATCAGCTCTGCCGGCCTGCGTGTGATCTTCAAGGCGGCCAAGCAGGCCAAGGCCGCAGGGCTGCGCATGGCCGCCGCCAATCGCAAGCCCCATATCGACAAGGTCTTTGAAATTCTCAAGGCGTTACCTGACATGGCCGTCTTCGCCAACGAGAAGGAACTGGACGACTACCTGGACGCCATGCAGAAGCGGGCGCGCTGATTATTACGAGGCGGCTGCCCTGGGCGTCACGGTCCGATCATAGAGAAAGTTCAGGATCCAGCGCGCTACCCGCTCGCGCTGGGGGGCCACCGCCAGTGACTCAACCCCCGATACATACACCTGGTCACCGATCATTTCCCGGCGGAACTCCATAATTTCCCGGGAATACTCCGGTACAAATTCCGGATGCCCCTGGAACGTCAGTATGTGATTGCCAATCTGGCAGACAGCATTTTCACAAAACTCGCTGCTCGCAAGCACCTTTGCGCCTGTGGCATTTCTGACCACCTGGTCCTGGTGGCTGACCAGGATACCGAAATCCATATCCTGCCGGTCGTGCCACGCCGGCACTTCACTGAAGCGATGCGTGTGCAGGCCGACGCCCCAGCCTTTCGCTGATTTTTCGGTCTTGCCACCCAGGGCCTGGGCCACCAGCTGGTGACCGAAGCAGATCCCAACCAGTTTCTTGCGGCGCCGGTCCAGCTCCCGGACGAAGTCCATCAAGGTGGCTATCCAGGGCTTGTCATCGTACACACTGGATTTGCTGCCAGTGATCAAATAGGCATCAACCTCGTCAATGTCGGCGGGGTACTGGCCCTGCTCCACATCGTACACCCGGAACTCGAGGTCCGGGTCCACCTTACCCAACAGCCCGACAAACATATCGGGGTACTCCCCGAACTCTGGCACCCACTCCGGCCGCACGGTATCTGTTTTCAATATGCCCAGTTTCATGACTACCCTGACTCTCTCCCGACAACGCCTGTCCGTGAATTTCACCGGACAAAAAAATCATCATAGGCAGGGCGGTTGGTGCTGTCCATAACACTAAAGGGCTGTGTTATAGCGGTCCTTGCGGGCGGCCGTTGCCAGGCGAGCCCCTGGCGCACAGACCCCGCAGGTCTTGGGCTGGCAGGGCAGATGGGGTACTGTGTGAGCTCTTTTTGCCCGCAAGGTTAGCTACTTCAGATGTTTGCCCGACTTTTCATCACCGCTGCGCTGCTACTGAGCACCGCCGGCCATGCCTTTACCGGTAGCGACAGCTGTAAAAATTGTCACGCCCAGGAATATGCCAACTGGCAGGGCTCCCACCACGACCTGGCGATGCAACTGCCCACGCCCGTCACCGTGCTCGGCGATTTCAACAATGCCACATTCAGCTACAACGGTGTGACCACCCGCTTTTTCCGCGAGGGCGATAGCTTCAAGGTGCGCACGGACGGGGAGGATGGCAAATTGGCCGACTTCACCGTGAAATACGTATTTGGGGTCTACCCCCTGCAGCAGTACCTGCTGCCGCTGTCGCGGGGCAGACTGCAGGCCCTGAGCATCGCCTGGGACGCGCGGCCCGCCGGCGAGGGCGGACAGCGCTGGTATCACCTGTACCCGGACGAGGCGATCGACTTCAAGGACCCGCTGCACTGGACTGGACCCTACCAGAACTGGAATACCCGCTGCGCCGAATGCCACAGCACTGACCTGGTGAAAAACTATAACGCTGCGGACCGCTCCTTCAACACCACATTCCAGGAGATCGACGTGGGCTGCGAGGCCTGCCACGGCCCGGGTGAACAACATCTGAAACTCGCCGCTGAAAAACAGCTTACAGGCGCCGCCAATGGCGGCTTTCCCACCGCCCTGGCACAGCGCGGGCAATGGAGCTTTGCAAAGGGAACACACATCGCCCAGCGCACCGAGCCGCTGGACTCAAGGGCCCAGGTCGACAGTTGTGGCCGCTGCCATTCGCGCCGCGGCACGCTCGGGGAATACCACTACGGGCTCGACCTGCTCGCCACCCACCGGGTAGCCCTGCCCCAGGCGCCACTGTACTACCACGACGGCCAGGTGCTCGAGGAGGACTACGTCTACGGCTCCTTCCTGCAAAGCAAAATGCACCTGGCAGGCGTCGTTTGCAGCAATTGCCACGAACCGCACAGCCTGGGATTGCGGGCACCGGACAATGGCGTTTGTGCCCAGTGCCACCAGCCCCAGCAGTACGACAGGCCAGAACATCACCACCACCCGGCCAAATCCAGTGGCGCCCTGTGTGCCAATTGCCATATGCCGGAAACCACCTACATGGGCGTGGACGCACGGCGTGACCACAGCATGCGCATACCGCGCCCGGACCTGAGCCTGGTGATCGGCACCCCCAACGCCTGCAGCAGCTGCCACCAGGACAAGGATGCCCAGTGGGCACTGGACAGCCTGCGCGGCTGGGGAGTGCAGTTCCGGGATACCGGCAGCCATATGGCTCGCGCGTTCCAGCGTTTCGAGCTGGGTGATCGCGGCGTGGTTCCGGCACTTGCAGCCCTGGCTAACGATCCATCGGCGGCGCCAATTTGGCGCGCGACAGCGATGGAAGCAGTGGCCCAGGGCGGGGGTCGCGAGGCGATCCAGACCGTCACTTCGATGCTCTATGACAACGACCCGATACTGCGCGCAAGCGCGGTGCGCTCCCTCGATTTCCTGCCGCTGCACCAGCGCTACCAGTTGTTGCAGGCGCTGATCGATGACAAGGTTGCCACGGTGCGCATGGAAGTGGCGATGTCCCTTGCGGGCGTGCCTCTGGACCAGGTCAGCCCACAGCAGTCCAGCCAGCTGCAGGCGCTGTTCAAGTGGTACCTGGAGCTACAGCAGCTGCATGCCGATATGCCCGAAACACAACTGCAGCTGGGCGTGTTCTACACAGCGCGTGGCGATCTCCCCTCCGCCGAGGCGGCCTACCGGGAAGCCCTGTTGCTCAACCCGCAACTGGTGCCCGCCTATCTCAACCTCGCCGACCTGCTGCGCAGCCAGAACCGCGATGACCAGGCCAGGGAGCTTATGTTGAAGGTGCTGGCATTCGCGCCGGACAATGGCGCAACACTGCACTCTCTCGGCCTGCTGGAAACCCGCAGCGGCACGCCCCAGAAAGCGCTGGAATACCTGGGCAAGGCCGCGGCACTGGAAACCGTAGGCAGCCGTCACCGCTTCGTCTACGCGATCGCCCTCCACGACCTCGGGCAGCCACGCGAGGCAGTTACTCAATTACAGGGACTGCTGCGCCAGTTGCCGCGCAGCGAGGATGTATTGCTGGCGCTGGCCAATTACACCGCTGAGCTCGGCCAGGGGGAACAGGCCCGGGCCTATGCCAAAACACTGACAGAAATTTCACCACAGAACCCCGGCTACCAGACATTGTTACAGGACTTGTCGAAAAACCGGTAACCGGGGTAAGAGGCCCGCTGTGCCCTGTGCCCGCTAAGGGGAAACACTGGCCTGGTCGACGCGCCTGAACACCAGGTGCACGGTAACGGGCACCGCGGTACTGATGGCCTTCAGGCCCGCCACCTGCTGCAGTGCCGCGATACCTGTATCCAGCCCGAAATCGGCGGCGCTGATTATCACGGGGCGGGTGGTAAAGACCTGGATAGACCCACCGCTCTCACCGACCAGCGCGACGGGAACGCTAAGCTGCTTCTCGGCGCCGTGCAGGGCCAGGGTAAAAGTCAGGTCTGTCATCATCGTGCCGCCTTCAGCCACCGCAGCGATAATCTCGGGATCCACTGTTGCGCTTATCGTGGCGGAAGGAAACCGGGCGGTTTCAAACAGCATCTCGCGCATGCGTTCATTGCGGATCGGTACCAGGGTTTCCACGCTGCCAAGGTCGATCCCCAGCTGCACATTTCCCTGCGCACTGACATAACCCAGCAGCCCTGGAAAGCTGTGTATCTCCGCCACCGCGTCGTTTTTGATCGAGACAAAATTCACCGCGGATTTGGCCGCATCCAGTTCCCACTGGGCCCAGGCGGCACCCGTTGCCGATAGTAGCGAAAACAGGGCAAACCATCGGAAACCTTTGTGCCATGCCATTCTTGTCGTCTTCATCATCTGTACCCTCGTTCTCCTGAACACGCCTCAGGCCACTACTTCGGCCAGATCACCTTTCTCTTCAAGCCAGGCCTTGCGATCGCCGGCCCGCTTCTTTGCCAACAGCATATCCAGCATCTGGTTGGTACCGTCACCCGGATCCAGCGCAAGGCGCACGAGGCGCCGCGTATCGGGGGCCATGGTAGTCTCGCGCAACTGCAGGGGGTTCATCTCACCAAGACCCTTGAACCGCTGGACATTGACCTTGCCCTTTTTCTTTTCCGCCTCGATGCGGTCAAGCACGCCCTGTTTTTCACCTTCGTCCAGGGCATAGTACACGTCCTTGCCGACATCGATTCGATACAAGGGCGGCATGGCCACGTAAACGTGGCCCGCGGCAACCAACGGCCGGAAGTGGCGCACAAACAGCGCACAGATCAGGGTGGCAATATGGAGGCCATCGGAATCCGCATCGGCCAGGATGCATACCTTGTGGTAGCGCAGGCCTGACAGGTCATCACTGGCGGGGTCGACCCCCATAGCCACCGATATATTGTTCACTTCCTGCGACGCAAGAATCTCCTGGGAATCCACCTCCCAGGTGTTGAGGATCTTGCCGCGCAGGGGAAGGATGGCCTGGAACTCGCGGTCCCTGGCCTGTTTCGCGGAACCGCCGGCGGAGTCTCCCTCTACCAGGAACAGCTCCCCCCGGGTCGGGTCTTCCCCGGAGCAATCCGCAAGTTTGCCCGGCAAAGCGGGGCCCGAGGTGACGCGTTTGCGGACCACTTTCTTGGCAGAACGCAAGCGGCTCTGGGCATTGTTTATGCATAGCTCAGCGAGCCTCTCCGCCTCCCCTGTATGCTGGTGCAACCACAGGCTGAAAGCGTCCCTGGCCACCCCCGAAACAAATGCCGCCGCTTCGCGAGATGACAGGCGCTCCTTGGTCTGGCCCGAAAACTGCGGGTCTTCCAGCTTGGAAGACAACACATAACAACAGCGATCCCAGACGTCATCCGGCGCCAGCTTCACGCCCCTTGGCAGCAGGCTGCGCAGCTCGCAAAAGTCTCGCATGGCTTCAAGCAGCCCGGTGCGCAAGCCATTCACATGGGTGCCACCCTGGGAAGTGGGAATAAGGTTGACGTAGGATTCCGCGACCACCTCGCCACCTTCGGGTAGCCACTGTACGGCCCAGTCAACGCCTTCGTTGCTGCCGCTGAAACTGCCCACGAAAGGCACCTCCGGTATCACCGGAAAATCGATAGTGGCGTCCGCGAGATAATCGGTCAGGCCGTCCTCGTAATACCATTCATCCTTCTCCGCGGATTTCTCCTCGATGAATGTCACGCGCAGGCCCGGGCACAGTACTGCCTTGGCGCGCAGCACGTGCCGCAGCCTGGGGACGGAAAAATTAACGGAGTCAAAATAGCGCGGGTCGGGCTGAAAGGTCACCGCAGTGCCGGTGTTGCGCTTGCCGCAGGTGTCGATCACCTCGAGATCGGTTTTCTTGTCACCCCCGGCAAAGGTCATGCGATACACCTGACCATCACGGCGAATAACAATTTGCAGTGCGCTGGACAAGGCATTCACTACCGACACGCCCACGCCATGCAGGCCGCCACTGTACTGGTAATTCTTGTTGGAAAACTTACCGCCGGCATGCAGGGTGCACAGGATGACCTCAACCCCGGGCACGCCCTGCTCCGGGTGGATATCCACCGGCATACCGCGACCGTCATCGGCTACAGTGACAGAGCCATCCCGGTGCAGGATCACATCGATCTGGCTGGCATGCCCCGCCAGGGCCTCGTCGACGCTGTTGTCGATGACCTCCTGGGCCAGGTGATTGGGCCGGGATGTATCGGTGTACATACCCGGGCGCTTGCGCACGGGCTCGAGGCCGGTCAGGACTTCGATGTCTTCTGCGGTGTAATTACTCATGATGTTGGCTTGTCTGCTTACAACTGCGAATCAAATAGGATGGGCCCCATTGTACCGGGGCGCGACGAACTAGGCGATCAACTAAAGATAGCCACCGGAATCCAGGTCCACCTTGAATAGCACTCCCTGCACCCGGGACACCCCGGTGCGCAGCGTACCGTCCTCACACAATTCCAGCCAACGGTAGCCTGGCGGCGCCGCATCCGCCTTGAAGCCGGCGCTACCGGGCGCGAACTGCACACAGGTAGAAGGAGAGGCCATCAACTGGACATCGCCGCGACGGCGATCTATCTGCTGGTGCACATGTCCCCACAGCACACCCCTGACACCCTTGAAGCGGTCCAGCACGGCAAAAAATGCGTCCGCGTCAGCCACCATCTGCTCATCCAGCCACTCACAACCGATTTGTACCGGCTGGTGGTGGAGACAGACCAGCGAATACAGGCCCTCATCGGCTGCAGCCGTGAGGGCAGCTTCCAGCAGCGCCAGTTCACCTGGACCCAGTTCGCCACCGACCTCACCGGCTACCTGGGAATCGAGCATCACGACCTGCCAGCGACCCAACCTGATCTCGCGACACAAGCGCAGGGAATTGTCGGCTACAGCGGTCATGTTGGCCCGGTCATCGTGGTTGCCGGGCAGCCAGCAACTGGTATCGGTAAGTTGGGCAAAATACTGCAGCAGGCGCCTGTAGGCTTCCAGCGCACCCTGGTCGGAAAGATCCCCTGTGCCAAGCAGCAGGTCGATCTGCGCTTGCTCGGCTTTCACCAGGTTGATAACGGCCTGCAGCGAATCGTCCGTATCCATGCCCAGAAGAGTTCCCCCCTGCCGCTTGCACAGGTGGGTGTCGGTGAGTTGCACCAGGCGGACAATGCCGCCGGGATGACTGATAACGTGGCTATCGGGACGAGGCTGGGACATGAAATCAGGTATCGGGATACGCCGTGTCAGAGCGTTACGCCGGCGGGCCCATGCTCCAGGCGCGCGCGACCGTTCTGCAGGCAGTGTTCCAGCCAGTCGGCCAGGAAGCGATTCTGCTGGGCTTTCTCATCCTGCTGGTACATGCGCTCATTGGGGTACCGATAACGGGCGGCGACTTTGCGGTGGGACTGGAACATACCCACCTCGAGCATGCCGGCATCGTGATAGGCGCGCACTTCTACCCGCAGGCGCCCCAGCCAGGTGTCATGGGCGTGGTGCTGATGCAGGTGAAATATAGTGGTATAGCGGCAGCGCTCGATCACTTCCAGGCGCACCCTGGCATCCGCCACATGGAATTCCCGGGTATTGGTATTTTCATATCCGGGAAACAGGCGCAAGAGGCGAGCGTAGTTGGCTTCACACACGGCGTGCATGTCGGCAAGGTCAACCTTGAAGGGCTTTTTCCTAGCCCGCTGCACCATCATTTCCAGAAAACCACCCGTTAAATTACTGTACCCGCCCGCATAGGGCTCCGAAGCCCGAAGCGCCGCTGATGCCTGCAAAGTGTAGCACCTAAGATGACACAATCGGCGGGCAAAATGCACCTTTTCCTTTCAGCTTCAATAAATGCAAGCACGGCCGCAAGCTGCTACTATCTGACTCGCTTCCAACAACCAGATACATCTAGGGAAATTTGCATGAAACGAACGGCAGCCGCGTTGCTGGTATCAGGTCTTTTTCTGGGCTCGGCAATGTCGCAGGCGGAGTCGCTGCGCGATATCTACGAGCTGGCACTGGAAAATGATGCCCAGCTGAAAGCGGAGCAGGCCCAGTACCTGGCCAACATGGAGACCGAAAATCTTGCCCGGGCAGCACTGTTACCGCAGGTGAGCACGTCCTATTCCTATACCGACAGCGACTCGGATCGCAAGGCCCAGAGTCGCGACTTCACCAAACCCGGCCTGCCGGTGCTCAGCACCATGTCCAATACCGATGTGACTACTGATGGCTATTCCGTCTCCCTCAACCAGGCCCTGTTCGACCTGCCGGCCTGGTTCAGTTTCCAGTCGGGCAAGGAACTGAGCAAGCAGGCCGCCGCCACCTTTGCGGGCAACCAGCAGAACCTGATCACGCGAGTAGTAGAGGCCTACCTGCTGGTGCTTCGGGCGCAGGACAATCTCGCGGCATCCCAGGCCCAGGAAAGGGCCTTCGAGCGCCAGTTGGAGCAGAGTCAGCAGCGCTTCGAAGTGGGGCTGATCGCGATAACAGACGTGTATGAAGCCCAGGCCGCATTCGACCTGTCACGGGTAAACCGGATCGTCGATGAAAACAACGTGATGGTGGCGATGGAGCGCCTGTCGGTGCTCACCGGCAAATACCCGGGCACGCTCAACGTCCTCAAGGACGATATGGAGCTGAAATTACCCGACCCCATTGATCGCTCGGCCTGGGTCGATTTTGCCCTGGAAAGTAACTTCACCCTGCAGGCGGCCAGACACCAGGAAGAAGCCGCCAGGCAAAACGCGATGTCCAATAAAATGGGGCATGCCCCGAAAGTGAGCGGTGGCTACGAATACTCGGATTACGATACCGACGGCAACTTTACCAGCAAGCCGAGCACCGGCTTTGAGACGTCTCCCGACAACAACATCGAACAGAATGTCTGGCAGCTCCGGTTGGATCTGCCGCTCTATAGCGGCGGTGCCATCAGCGCGAGTCGCCGGCAGAGCGCCCAGCAATACAACGCCGCCCGTGAAAACCTTATCAACCTGACCCGCACTACGGTCACCAGCACCCGCAACCTGCATATGACCGTAATCAGTGATGTGTCCCGGGTGAATGCACGCAAGCAAAGCATCGTCTCATCCCAGAGCGCACTCGACGCAACACAGGCCGGCTACGAAGTGGGAACCCGTAACGTGGTCGACGTGCTCAATGCCCAGAACACGCTGTTTGTCGCGCAGCGAGACTATTCCAACAGCCGCTACGATTACATCAACAATATGCTGCGCCTGAAAGAACAGGCCGGGCTGTTGAGCCCCGAGGACGTGTACCGGCTGGATTCCTACCTGGTTACGCCACCTGCGCCCACCGCCGCCACCAAGTAAACACAGCCGAGCCTGGCTGGCCCCAGGGGGATAACGACCTTTCAGGCACTCGCCAGCTCGCGCTGCACAAGGGTGAGCAGGCGGGTGCTCGCACCGCGATTCCCTTCCAGTACCTGCCTGCCCGCATCGCCCATCGCCTGGCAACGCGCCTCGTCGACCAGCAATTCGAGCAGGCTCCTGCCCAGCTGGCCGGGCTCCTCCAGGCGTACCATGGCGCCAGCACCGACCAGTTTGGCACTGACATCGGCAAAGTTCTCCATGGAGGGCCCCACCACAATGGGTACTCCCCAGGCGGCGGCCTCCAGCGGGTTGTGCCCGCCGTGCTCCACCAGCGAGCCCCCGATAATCGCCAGCGTGGCGGCGCCAAGCAGCAGCGGCAGTTCTCCCATGGTATCTCCCAGCAAAATGTCGTCTGCCGCGCCGGGATCCCGGCCCGAAGAACGGCGCCGCACCTGCCAGCCATCTTTCCGGCACAGGGTAAAAACCTCATTGAAGCGCTCGGGGTGTCGCGGCACCAGTACCAGCAGGCAGTGACCGAACTCCTGCCTGACCCGGCGGTAGGCGGCCAGAATCCGCTCTTCTTCCCCGGCATGAGTGCTTGCGGCGACCAGTACCGCGCGCCCCCCCGCGCCGAGCGCCTGCCGCAGCGACGCCGCCCGGGCCTGCAGCTCATCCCCGACCACCAGGTCGTACTTGGTATTGCCGGTCACCTGCAGCGCCGCGGCTGGCAGGCCCAATGCGAGGAAGCGCTCACCATCGGCACAAGTCTGGCAGGCAGCAGTATCCACCTGTTCCAGCAGCTGCCGGGTAAATCCCGCCACACGGGCGTAGCCACTGGCAGAGCGCGCCGACATACGGGCGTTGGCCAGCACTATGCGGCAATCGGCACGGCGACAGTAGTGCAGCATATTCGGCCACAGCTCGGTCTCCATCACCACCAGCAACCGGGGCCGGGTGGCGCGCAGGAAGCGACGCACCGGGCCCGGCAGGTCCCAGGGTACATAGACGTGGAAGACCCGTTGGCCAAACAGGGCCCGGACCCGCTCCGACCCGGTGGGTGTTGTGGTAGTCAGCACGATCGGGTGCGAGGGACAGGCCTGCAGGAGGGCTTCCACCAGCGGCGCCACCGCCAGGGTCTCTCCCACCGAGACCGCGTGTATCCAGATCGCCGGCGCCCCGGCTTCCGGCCTGGCCCGGAACAGCCCAAAACGCTCCGGCAAGCGTCGACGATACGCAGGTGCCCGGAGCGAACGCCACAGCATGCGCAGCACCAGCAGGGGCAGCAGGCAATAGAACAGGGCGCTGTACAACAAGCGCATGAAGACTCCGGTGGCAGATGATGCAAGTTCGCAGCATAACGTCCGGCCGATGCCGCCGCCAGCTGTCCCGACGCCACGAACCGGGCTTGAAAACGGCTATACTGGGCCCTTTCTCTTCCGGGTCAAACTCCATGGGCGGGCAGTCACTGCACATCGACATCGCGATCATCGGCGGCGGCATCGCCGGCCTGTGGACCCTCAACCAGTTGCGCGCCCGGGGCTACAGTGCAGTGCTGTTTGAACAGGAGGCCCTGGGCAGCTACCAGACCATAGGCTCGCAGGGCATGATTCACGGTGGCGTGAAATATGCGCTGGCCGGCGCCTGGGGCGGCGACTCACAGGCCATTTCCTCCATGCCCGCCACCTGGCGCCGGTGCCTGGCAGGGCAGGGCAAGGTCGACCTGCGCGGCTGCGAGGTGCTGAGCGAGGATTTCTTCCTGTGGTCCAGCGCAAGCCTCCAGTCCCGCCTCAGCTCCCTGCTCGCCAGCAAACTGCTGAACACCGAGGTGCGCAAGGTAGCGGCCGCTGACTACCCGGCTGCGCTGCAATCGGCACGCTTTCGCGGCCAGGTGTACCGGCTGCCCGACCTGGTACTGCACGTACCCTCCCTGGTGGATACCCTGGCAAGCCGCTGCAGGGACGCCATATTCTCCATCGACTGGCGCCAGGCCTCCCTGCGGCGGGAGGGACGGCGGGCGGTATTGTCGCTGCCACAATGTACGTTGATGCCCGAACAACTGCTGCTCACCGCGGGCGCGGGCAACGAGGCCCTGATCGCTGGCCTGGGCAGTACCGAACCGGCAATGCAGCGGCGCCCACTGCAGCAGGTACTGGTACGGCACGAGTTCGAGGCGCCCTTCTTTGGCCATTGCATGGGTAGCAGCGCATCGCCCCGGCTGACCATTTCCTCCCATCGCGACCGCACCGGGCGACCGGTCTGGTACCTTGGTGGCGACCTGTCTACCGGCGCGGCGGAGGCCGCTCCGGCCGAGTTGATCGCGCGCGCCCGGCGGGAACTTGCCGACTTGCTGCCCTGGCTGGATTTCGGCACATGCCAGTGGGCCACAATCCGGCTGGACCGGGCAGAGCCCCGCCAGCAGGGACTACTGAAACCGGACCGCGCTTTTCTCGGCAGGCTGGATGGCCTGGATAACGCCCGGGCCGCCTGGCCGACCAAGCTGACACTCGCCCCTGACCTCGCCGACGAGGTGGAGCGCCAGCTTGACGCCGACGGCATCCTGCCCCATCACCCCCAGGAGCTGACGCTGCTGGCGGGCGCGGATCGGCCCCCGAGGGCAACGCCTTACTGGGACACCCTGTTCCAATGAGCTGGCTGAGACCCCTGGGCCGCACCGGGTTACAGGTTAGCGCGCTTGGCCTGGGTACGGTGAAACTCGGTCGCGACCAGGCCGTAAAGTACCCGCGCCAGTTTACGCTTCCCGATGAGCGCAGCGCCGCGAACCTGCTGGCCAGGGCCAGGGAGTTGGGAATCAACCTGCTGGACACCGCCCCGGCCTACGGCAGCAGTGAGGAACGTCTCGGTCGACTGCTGAGCGGCCAGCGCGGCGACTGGATAATCTGCAGCAAGGTGGGGGAGGAGTTTGAGCAGGGCAGGTCACGCTTCGATTTTTCGCCGGCACACACCAGGGCATCAGTCCGGCGCAGCCTGCGCCGGCTCCACACCGATGTACTGGACATCGTACTGGTTCACTCGAACGGGGACGACCTGCAGATCATTGAGCAGTTGGGCACCCTGGAAACGCTGGCGGAGCTCAAAAAGGAGGGCCTGCTGCGGGCATTCGGCATCTCCACCAAGACGGTGGCCGGGGGGGTCACGGCGGCGCAATGCTGTGACGTGGTCATGCTGACCTACAGCCCCTCCCGGCAGGAGGAACTGCCGGTGCTGGATGCCTGCCTGGAGAACAACTGCGGCGCACTGGTCAAGAAGGCGCTGGACAGTGGTTACCTGACCCCTGCCGATCAGGGCGGGGCAGTGGGAAACCCGGTGCTGGCCAGTATGAACCTCGTGCTGGGGCATCCGGGCACCGGGGCAGCCGTTGTCGGCACCATCAACCCGCTGCACCTGCAGGCCAATGTCGAGGCCGCCCGGCGCGCGCTAGGCTGAGCCCGGGTCGGGTCCGTCGCGACGAATCCGGCTGACAATGGCGGTAGTGGACACGTCATCGACAAAATCCAGCACCTGCACTTCGCCCCCGTAGGCCTCGACAATATCCCAGCCCACCACGCTTTCCTTGTCGGCGTAGTCCCCACCCTTGACCAGGATATCCGGTTGCAGGCTGCGCAACAGCTCCCGCGGTGTGTCTTCGCCGAAGGCGACCACCCAGTCGACAGCCTCCAGCCCCGCCAACACGGCCATACGTCGCTCTGCGGGGTTGATAGGCCGGCCCCTGCCCTTCAGCCGTCGCACCGACTCGTCGCTGTTTACCGCAACGACCAGGCGCCCGCCCAGCTTGCGGGCCTGCTCGAGGTAGGCAACGTGCCCTGCATGGATAATGTCAAAGCAGCCGTTGGTAAAGACCACGCGCTCGCCGTGGCCGCGGGCATCGGCCACGGCTACCTGCAACTGTTCCAGGGAGAGGACGCCGCGCTCGCAGCCCTGGTCGCGATGTACCGCCCGGCGCAATTCCGGTGCGCTGACCGTGGCAGTGCCAAGTTTGCCCACCACGATACCCGCGGCAATATTTGCCAGGGCCGCCGCCTGGGTAATATCCGCGCCAGCGGCGAACGCGGCAGCCAGCACCGCGATAACCGTATCGCCGGCACCGGTAACATCGAACACTTCCCGGGCCCTGGCGGGCAGGTGCAGTTCCTCGAGCCCAGGGCGCAACAGGGTCATGCCGTGTTCGCCACGAGTGACCAGCAGTGCCTGCAGTTCAAGCTCGGCCATCAGCTGCTCGCCCCGGGTCACCAGGTCAGTTTCCGTGGAACAGGCGCCGACCACCGATTCCAGTTCCTGCAGGTTGGGCGTCAACAGGGTCGCCCCGCGGTAGCGAGCAAAATCGCTGCCCTTGGGATCCACCAGTACGGGAATACCCCGCTGCCGGGCGATGTCGATCAGCGTGCCGGGCTCGCTCATCGCACCCTTTGCATAGTCGGACAACACCAGTACCGCGCAACCATCCAGCTGCCGGGGCAATTCCCCGGCCAGGGCCGGGCTCAGTGGCAGGAATGCCGGTTCCTCGAAATCCAGCCGAATCAATTGCTGGTGCCGGCTGATCACCCGCAGCTTGGTCGTCGTGGATCGGCCCGGCTGCCGCGCCAGGACACAATCCACGCCCGCCCCGGCCAGCATATCCTGCAGGGAGTCGGCCATTTCGTCGTCACCGCAGTGCCCGGCCAGTCGCACACCCGAGCCAAGGGCGGCGATATTGAGCGCCACGTTGGCCGCCCCACCGGGACGATCGGTAATATGCTCGACCCTGACCACGGGCACCGGAGCCTCCGGCGAGATACGCGAGGTGGGACCTTCCCAGTAGCGATCCAGCATGATGTCCCCCAGCACGAGTACCCTGGCCTGGTTGAAGCGGGGCATTTCAAGTTTCATTGCTACTGTGTCCTTGTGGCCGGGCGGGGGCGCCGATTAGCATACCATGGCAGCAGCGGCGCCGGTGCCCGCTCGCGCCCTTGCCAGTACCGGGGAAAAGGGCTAATTTGCCCGGCCCCAAGCCGTACAGTGAGTGCCTGCCGATGATCCCCGACCTGCCGGTTGATCTGGACCTTATAAAGGGTTTCCTTGCAGCCGATGAAGCCACGGCATTGTACGATTGCGCCCTGCAGGCCTGCAGCCTGGGGCCCGTCCTCGAGATCGGCAGCTACTGTGGTAAATCCACCGTCTGCCTGGGACTGGCCTGCCAGCGCGGCGATAGCACCCTGTTTGCACTCGATCACCACCGTGGCTCAGAGGAGCACCAGAAAGGTGAGATGTTTCACGACCCGGAGCTTTACGATCACGGCGAGGCGCTGTTCGACACCTTCGGGGAGTTTCGCCGCACCATTCGCGCAGCCGGCCTGGAGCAGGTCGTGGTGCCGATCGTGGCGGGCTCCGCGCTGGCCGCCAGGCACTGGAATACACCGCTGGGCATGGTTTTCATCGACGGCGGCCACAGCCTTGAGGCGGCCCTCACTGATTATCGCTGCTGGGCGCCGCACGTGGTCAGGGGTGGGATCCTGGCGATACACGACCTGTTTGCCGATGCCCACGAGGGCGGGCAGGCACCCTACGCCGTTTACCGCATGGCCCTGGCTTCCGGGCTGTTTGAAGCGCTGGGACAGGTCAACAGCCTGGGTATGCTGCGACGCCTTTAGTCTGCCTTGACCCGGCGCTCCCGGGCGCTGGTGTCTCTTACGTCTGTTTCCTCACCTCGCAGCTGCACCCGGGTAAACAAATTGGCAGCCCCGGTATGGCCGGTAAGCGCATCGGCTGCCAGCAGGATCGCAGCGGCGGTCCAGGTGGGTTTCTCGTCCGGCCACAGCAGGTCCTCGACCAGCTGGTAACCGGTCCAGTACGAACCATCGTCGGTGCGCCACTGGTGCAGCCAGCTGTAGACCTCCACTGCCCGGGCATGGTCGCCGGCGGCCAACAGCGCCATCACCAGCTCGCAGGACTCGGCGATGGTGACCCAGGGCTGCTGCTTCTCACAGCGGCACCCCAGCCCGTCTTCCACGAACTCGTCCCAGCGCGACGCCAGCCGGGCCTGCGCCTCCCTGCCGGTATAGACACCTGCCAGCACCGGGTAAAACCAGTCCATGGAATAGCGCGACTTGCTGGCCCAGGTGCGGTCGAAACGCTCCGGCTTGTGCCGCAGGGCACGACCCAGCGCCGAGCGGGCGGTACGCCAGTGGGGACGCTCCTGCTGCAGGGTGTGGGCAATATTGCTGGCACATTCGAGGCTCTTGTAAATCGAGCTGCAACCGGTGACCAGGGCATCGCCCTTGGGGCTGCCATCACTTTCTACCGCCCAGTGGATCTCGCCGTGCTCGGTCTGCAGGGACAGTACGAAAGCCATTGCCCTGTCGACCATTGGCCACATCGACTGGAGAAAATCGTCATCGCCGGTGACCAGGTAATAGTGCCAAAGGCCCGTGGCGATATAGGCGACAAAATTGCTTTCGCGCCGCTCGCAATTGTCAATTTCCTGACCGCGATAGGACGCCCACCAGCTGCCGTCCTCCAGCTGCATACGCGCCAGCCAGGCATAGGCCCGGCGGGCCGCTTCATACTCACCGCCTACGGTCAGGCCCATGGCCGCCTCGACGTGATCCCAGGGGTCGGTATAACCGCCATCAAACCAGGGGATATCTCCGCCGGGCTGCTGGGTATCGAGAATAAACTGCACGGTGGGGCGCAGGAATTCCTGGGGAAAAAGACCCCGGCTGAGATAAAGCCCGCTCACAGGGGCGCCTCCTTGCGAAAGTACATGACCACACTCTTGCCCATAACGGGATTCATAAATTTCTCCAGCACGCGGGTGATTGCGGGCCGCTCCATGATGTCCCACACCAGCAGCCTGTGGTACTGCCGAACCAGCCAGTTGCTGTCCCGCTTTTTCCAGAACAGGCATTTCAACCACCAGAACGGCACGTGCAGGGCGTGGGCCCAGTGTCGATGATACTGGTCAAAGCCCAGGTCTTCTATTTCCTGCTGCAGCTCAGTTGAGCGGAAAATGCGTAAATGCCCGCCCGGCGAATGGTAATAGCCTTCGCTCAGCGCCCAGCAAACCTGTTCCGGCCATCGCCTGGGTACGCTGGCACAGAACAGACCGCCGGGCTTGAGCACCCGCTCGATCTCGCGCAGCGCGGCCCGGTAGTCGGGTATGTGCTCCAGCACTTCGCTGCAAATGACCTTGTCGAAACTATTATCGGCGAAAGGTAATGCCAGGGCACTGGCGGAGGACAGGCTGAAACATTTTGCCTTGTTGGCCGGCTCGTCAAAGTCGGCGAATTTCTCCCTGGTGGTCACCAGGTCGTCCAGCGACAGATCTACCCCCACCGAGTGGACGTCCGCCGCCACATAGGCTGAGATCACGTGGCGGCCCTCGCCGCAACCGAGGTCGAGAACACGATCGCCACTGGCGAGCGGGAAATGGCTGAACTCAACCGTCTGCATCGGCCAGTACCTGCCTGTAATACGCCACCATCTGGCCTGCGCAGACATCCCAGCAAAACTCATCGAGAATCCGCTGGCGACCCCTTGCACCCAATTCGGCCCGCCTGGTCGGGTCACCGAGCAGTGCATCGATCGCCTGTGCAAGGGCGTCGACGCTCCGGGCCGGCACGATCACCCCGGCATCCCCCACCACCTCGGGCAGGGCGCCGCCATTTGATGACACCACGGGCACGCCACAGGCCATGGCTTCACCCGCGGGCAAGCCGAATCCCTCGTATACCGAGGGCACAACGGCTATGGCAGCCTCCGCGTAGTACTGCACCATCTGCTGTGTCGTGATACCGCTGACAAAGCGCACCTTGTCCGCTATCCCCAGGTGTTGCACCAGTTTTTCTGTCTTGCCGCCCGGGCGCGGTTTGCTGACTACCAGCAATTCGAGCCCGGGGCGATGCTGCAGCAGTCGGGCATAGGCCAGCAACAGGTAGCGCAGGCCTTTCAGGGGCGCATCGGCAGAACAGGTCGCCATCAGCCGCAGTGGATTGCGAGTCACCCCGGGCAAGGGCCGGAAAACCCCTGTATCGATACCGTTGTGCACCAGACCGATACCTGCCGGCTGCAGGCCGAAGTCCCGGGCGATATCCTGTCGTGAGCAATCAGACACGGTAACCACGTGGCGCAATTGCTTGATAACCTTTTTCTGCATATTGAGAAACGAGTGCCAGCGCCTTATGAGCAGGCGCTCGTACCAGTTGCGGGCAGCCTTGAGGGCGATACGCAAATCACTGGTGATGGGGTGGTGTACCGTCGTAACCAGCGGCAGCCCCATATCCTGGAGTTCGAGCATGCCGTAGCTCAGGCTCTGGTTGTCGTGAATCAGGTCGTATTCGCCACCGTGCTGGCGCAGGTAACGCACGGCACGGCGGCCAAAGGTGTAGGGCTCTGCAAAACCACCGGTCAGTTTGCTGCACCACTCGATGACGTCGGTCAGCGACGCCAGGTGACGCGGGCGCAGCGATAGCAGGCCGTTTGCAAACAGGTCGAGGCTGGGCAACTCGATCAGCCTCACCCGGGGATCCAGGTGGGGGTACGGCGGGCCGGAAATCACATCGACGCGGTGACCCGCATCTACCAGGGCCTTGCTGAGGTAATTGAGGTAAACACCCTGGCCGCCGGCGAACGGCTGGCTGCGGTAGCCCAGCAGCGCAATGCGCAGCGCCTGGCCCGGGACAGCTTCACCCGCCGGGGCCGCGCTTTCGACTGAAAGCGGCGCAGTAAGCTGTGCTGTATCAAGGTGCCTGATGACGGCGTCCCCTCAGTTTTTCCAATAGAAACGAAGGCGCGAACATAGCGCAGGAAAGCGGGCGACGATACCACCGACTAATGGCATTTGGCATGTCGAAAGAGGTCATATTTTAATCAGGCATGGAAAAAAAATCCACCCCTTCACGATGGTGCAGGCAATACCCCCAGCCAGGACCGTTCGCCAGTGACCGGAATTTGCCGCTATACTGGGCCGATCAACAAGCCCCTCCGCCGGCAACACAAGGAATGCACCCCATGCCTGCCACCTCCTACAAAGGGATCATCCTGGCCGGTGGTTCCGGAACCCGCCTGCACCCGCTGACCAGCACCGTCAGCAAGCAGCTGATGCCCGTCTACGACAAGCCGATGATCTACTATCCCCTGGCCACCCTGATGCTCGCCGGGATACGGGACATACTGGTGATCACCACGCCACGCGACCAGCAGGCCTTCAGCGAGCTGCTCGGTGACGGCAGCCAGTGGGGTGTGAATATCGGCTACGCCGTACAACCCAGTCCCGATGGCCTCGCCCAGGCTTTTATACTGGGAGCGGACTTTATCGGCAACTCACCGGCCAGCCTGGTGCTGGGGGACAACATTTTTTACGGCGGGGGGTTTACCGCGAAATTGCGCCATGCCGCAGCTCGCGATACCGGCGCCTCCGTTTTCGCCTACTACGTGCAGGATCCTGAGCGTTACGGCGTGGTCAGCTTCGATGCAGACGGCGTGGCGCGCGACATCGAGGAAAAGCCAGCCAAACCCCGCTCCCACTATGCCGTCACCGGCCTGTATTTCTACGATAACGACGTGGTGGATATCGCTCGCAGCATACGCCCATCCCCCAGGGGCGAACTGGAGATCACCGATGTCAACAAGGCGTACCTGGCCCGCGGCGACCTGCGGGTAGAAGTGATGAGCCGCGGCACGGCCTGGCTGGATACAGGCACCCACAACTCCCTGCTGGATGCGGCGAACTTCATCCGGGTAGTGGAAGAACGCCAGGGCCTCAAAATTGCCTGTCCCGAGGAAGTCGCCTATCGCATGGGGTACATCACCGCAGAACAATTGCTCGCCCTGGCCGCGCCGCTTGAGAAAAGCGGTTATGGCCTCTACCTGCAAAAATTACTGAGCGAAGGCGGGGTGGTTTTCGATGAAGTTTGAGGAGACCAGCCTGCCGGGCGTGCACCTGATAAAACCCAGTGTCTTTGGCGACCAGCGCGGCTTCTTCCTCGAGAGCTGGAACGCCCAGGCATTCAGGGAAGCGGGCTTCGACCTGGCGTTCGTGCAGGACAATCACAGCCGCTCCGCCCGGGGCATCCTGCGCGGGCTGCATTACCAGACTGAGCACACCCAGGGCAAACTGGTGCGGGTCACTTCCGGGGAGGTATTCGACGTGGTTGTCGACCTGCGCCGCTCGTCCCCCACCTTCGGGCACTGGTTTGGAGCGTGGCTCAGCGCCGAAAACCACCTGATGCTGTGGGTTCCGCCGGGCTTCGCCCACGGCTTTTACGTCGCTTCCGCCTACGCCGACTTCCAGTACAAATGCACGGAACTCTACCACCCGGCCAGCGAGATCTGCCTTGCCTGGGACGACCCCACTGTGGGTATCGACTGGCCGCTGCCCACCGGCGAGTTGCCGCAGCTGTCCGCCAAGGACGCACAGGGCATGGCGTGGGGCGACATACCCCTGTTTGACTAGGCCGGCAGGCCTATCCCAGTAAGGGCTTCCACCAGGCCTCGTTGAGCAGGAACCAGTCCAAAGTCCGCTCCAACCCCGTTTCGAAACTTTCGCGCGGCGCGTACCCCAGCTCGCTGCTGATACGCCGCGCATCGATGGCGTAGCGCCAATCGTGTCCCGCGCGGTCTTCCACGAAAGTGATCAGGTCCCGCGCACTGCTGCCTGACGCCCCCGGCGCGGACGGGAAGCGTTCGGCCAGGGACGCATCAGCGGCAAAACGTGCATCCATCGAATCGCAAAGCCGCTCGACGATAGCCAGGTTGCGCCACTCATTGTTACCGCCGATGTTATAGGTCTCCCCTATCGCACCCTGCTGCAGCACCAGCTCTATGCCACGGCAGTGGTCTTCCACGTAAAGCCAGTCGCGAATATTGCTGCCGTCGCCGTATACCGGCAGGGGCAGGCCCCGCAGGATATTGGTAATGCACAGGGGTATGAGCTTTTCCGGGAAATGGTAGGGCCCGTAGTTATTGGAACAATTACTGGTCGTGACCTGCAGCCCGTAAGTGTGGTGGTAGGCCCGCACCAGATGGTCCGAGGCGGCCTTGCTCGCTGAGTAGGGAGAGTTGGGCTCGTACTTGTGCTCCTCCGTGAAGGCCGGGGCCGTGGCAGCCAGGGAGCCGTAGACCTCATCCGTGCTGACGTGGTGAAAGCGGTGTGCGGATACAACAGGATTGCCGCCCAACCAGAACTCCCGGGCGGCCTTCAACAGGCTGTGCGTACCCACCACGTTGGTTTCGATAAACGCATCCGGGCCGCTGATGGAGCGGTCGACATGGCTCTCCGCGGCAAAGTGCACCACGGTATCCACCGCGTGCTCCCGCAGGGTGCCAAGCACCTGCGGATAATCGCAAATATCGGCGTGGACAAAACTGAAATTGGGTTGGCCCTGCAGGCTGTCCAGGTTGGCGAGGTTGCCGGCGTAGGTGAGCGCATCGTAGGCCACTACCCGATCGCCAGGGTGATGGCGGGTCCAGTAATGAACAAAATTGGCACCAATAAACCCGGCGGCCCCCGTTACCAGTAGCGATCTACTCATCCTGCGACTCCTTGAGGTCAGCCAGCATGGTACGCAACTGTGCCCGCCAGTGCACACCCTGTAAGCCGAGATCCTGCCAACTGCGGGTTTTGTCCAATACGCTGTAGCGCGGGCGTTTTGCCGCGGTGGGGTAATCACTGGTGGAGATAGGGCGAATATTCACCCTACGCTCCAGCAGGCCCAGCGCGGAAGCTTCCTCACAGATGGCCACGGCAAAGTCATACCAGCTGCATTCTCCCGCGTCACTCCAGTGATAGATGCCGCTCAAGTCGTTACGGCCCGCCGCCAACCAAAGCGCGCCGGCCAGACCCCTGGCCCAGGTCGGGGTACCGACCTGGTCGGCGACCACCCCCAGCTCATCCCGCTCCGACATCAGCCGCAGCATGGTCTTGACGAAATTATTACCGAAACGTGAATACACCCAGCCACTGCGCATCACCAGCGCCTGGGGCAATATGCCCAGGACCGCCTGCTCCCCGGCCAGCTTGCTGCGGCCATATTCCCCAAGCGGCGCAGCGGGATCGCTGCTTCGGTAGGGCCGCGAGGCCTCCCCGTCGAATACGAAATCCGTGGAGACATGCAGCAGGCGGGCGCCGGTCTCCAGGCACACCCGCGCCAGGTTGGCCGGCCCGTCGACGTTGCCCCTGTGCGCAGCAGCAGAATCGCCTTCAGCGGCATCGACCGCCGTATAGGCCGCCGCATTGATAACCACCTGCGGGAGCAGCTCGGTAAAACGGGCGCGTACAGCCTCGAGATCACCAATATCCAGCTCATGTCGCGCCAGGGCGGTGCACTCCAGCTGCGGGTCCACGGTGTATTGCAGCTCCCTGCCCAGCTGCCCGCCGGCTCCCAGCACCAATACTCTCTGCTTCAAAATGTCTCCTTGCGACCGACGCATTTGCGCTTTATTCGCGCTTGGTCTTGAGGCTATCTTATACTGGACTCGAACCAATGCCCATTTGCGGCCGGGCCCGGGGGAGCAAGACCTGCGTGACGCATAGCTTTGAAGAGTCTGAAGAACTGCACGAATACGCGCTGCAACTGTCCGCGGGTGAGTTGCCGCCCGGTTGGGACGTCGTGCAAGGCCCCTCGGCATGCCGCGTTGCATTCAGCCCCGAGCGCCAGGTGTACTACAAGGAGTTCCCGCCACCCAGCCCGCTGGCGTACTGCAAGGCGCTGTTGGCGGGGAGTCGGGCCACGCGGTGGCGTAAACACAGCGACGCGCTACTGTTCGTGGGCATCGATGCCCCCCAAAGCCTGGCCTGGGGCAGGCTTCCAGGTGGCAGCGAATACCTGTTCACCAGGGCTGCCGCGGGCCAGGACGTCGCCAGCTGGCTGAGGACCGTCCTGGCCGACAGAACGGGCGAGACACTGGCGACCCGGCGCAAGCTGCTCGAGGCGCTGGGTATTTTCATCGGCCGGGTCCACGCCACGGGTTTTATACCCGGCGACCTGCAGGCCAGCGATGTGATGGCCAACCTGCTGGAAGACCGCTTCCAATTTACCCTGGTCAACAACGAGCGCACTACCAAGAAAATTCCTCCCCCGGGCCGCATGCTGCTGCGGAACCTGATGGAACTGAACCTGTTGCCGCCCCCTGTTATCAGCCAGACAGACCGCATGCGATTTTTTGTGGCCTGGCGGCGACAGATGCGGGAATTGTCGCCCATCGAGGCCAAGATACTTGCCGCCGAAGCCTACCACTGGGCCATGCTGCTGATGTATGAAAGAGGGCAGTTACAGGCCACAAAATCCAGCTGACTTATCTCACACTAACGCCGCATGCCGCGGCGTGACAAAAAAGCGCGGGACGTCATTGGCGCCTTTCACGCAGTTCTGCTAAGTTCAACAGGTCGGCATTCCCACGCCCGGGGCGACAACCACAAAGAGGATAAACCCTTGTCATTCGCTTCCAGCACCATCGAAGAACTGAACCTGTTGTTGCAGTTTGACAGCTCGAGTCTTGAACGGGGCATCAAAGTACACTCCAGTGCCCGCCCGGAAGTGATCGCCGCCTGCCAGCAGCTGTTCGACCGGGGCCTGATAAGCCAGAACGACGGCGGCTATCTGACGGACGCGGGTGTTGAGGCACTGGCACATGCGCAAACACTTGCCGGATTGCTGAACGCGCCAGAACCGACTCGAGCCGGATAGGAACCTGTCCCATGAATGCCATTCCCGCGGCTTTGCTCAAACACCGCAGCGACCTGCCCTTCATTACTCTCGACGCCAGCTTTCCCTTTGTCGATGAAGGCAGCTTCAAGCTTCAGCTATTGCAGGTAAACATTGAAACCGGATTGTGGGTGATCCGAACCATTTTTTCCCCCGGCACTACCGTGCAGAAGCACAAGCACACTGGTGAAATCTTCGCGTTCACGCGCTCAGGCTCATGGTATTACCTGGAGTACCCCGCTGATATCAACGTGACTGACTCCTACCTTTACGAGCCGGCGGGTTCGGTGCACACCCTGCATGTCCCGGGCACCAACAGTGAAGACACCGAAGTGTGTTTTGTCATGAACGGTGCAAACCTCAACCTGAACGCCAGTGGCGAGGTCGATAGCGTACTGGACGCCGGTGCGATGCTGGACGCCTATCTCGGCCTGTGTGAAGCCCAGGGTGACGGCAAACCCGGCGTGCTCGGACTGTAGCGTTTCCTTGGAGATCCGGGCTTTTGAACCTCAGGACCAAACCGAGGTTATCGCGCTGTGGGATGAATGCGCCTTGCTTGTACCCTGGAACAATCCCGCGCGTGACATCCACAGAAAACTGCAGGTCGATCGCGACCTGTGCCTTAATTCCTCGCGGGCGGTAAGCATGAAAAATCACAGGCACAACGAGCAATACGCGACAGGACTTCTCAAGTACCTGGTTTGCGGCGTACTGCTGCTCAGCGCGATGATGTCGGCCGCGGCAGACTACGGCTATGACCCCGACGCCGATCCCGCCGCCACCTACGAGCAGGCACTGCAGCAAGCTGCGAATGACAACAAGCTCGTACTCCTTGTTTTCGGCTCGCAGTGGTGCCCAGATTGTCGCAGCCTGAATAAAAAAATGGGACAGGCCCCGCTGGACAACACTATCGCAAGTAACTTCGTCGTGGCGCATATCGACATCGGTAACTGGGACAGGAATATGGCTTTCACCGGGCAGTTCGGCAAGCCGGTGGCCAAGGGGATTCCCTCAATTGCTATTGTGGCGCCGGACGGGACAGTGCTCTATGTGAGTGAGGCGGGAGAGTTCGCCTCGGCGCGCAGTGCACAGCTTGCTACGCTCGATGACTGGTTTACCGAACGCCTGGCGCAGATAGGAAAAACCCGGGGCACGCCGATTCAGCCCTGACAACCAGACCTGGCGCTGGGCCTGGCGCACTCAAAGCAAGGGCGAAAAGGACCTGCCGTACTTTCGCTCATGCCGTTTGCGCATAACTCCGACAAAGGGCTGCAGGGCGGTGGTCAGCCCGTCCCGGGGAAAATTTCCCCCCGCGCAGTAACTCTCCAGAAAAGTCCCATACCCAGCAGGGCTGGCACCCAGCGCCTCGGCATCGATAGTAAAGCGGGCGAGGTCGCGTAATTGCCGGGCCTGTGGTGAAACCCGCGAGGCCCTGGCGGCCCTGGTTTCGCGCACCGCCTCCAGGTCCACGAAATAGAATGTACCGTCACACCACAACAGGTTGCTCCACTTGCAATCACCATGAGCGAAACCGGACCGGTGCAGGGCGGCCAGGCTTTGTCCCGCCTGCTCCATATACCGCGGTATATCCTGGTCCCCCGGCCGCGCCAGCCACAGTGTCCTGAGGTCGCGGCCGTTTTCAAAGCCCTCGGTAAGCAACATCATTCCACCGGATACCAGCAGACACGCCCTGGGTTCGGGTACCCGCAGGCCCGCCAGCGCCATGCGCCTGGCAGCATCGAAGCTCCTGGTGCCGCGACCATAACCCAGGGCAAAGCCCAGCGCCTGCAGGGGGGACTTGGCAATGTACAGTTTGAGGAAACAGGCCTGCTGCCCAACTTCCAGCATGCCCACCCGGCTGTAGGTGTCGCTTTTCAGCAGGCGTGTGTGGCGCTCCATCCAGGCCACCGGGTCGGCAGGCGCACACGCCAGGCGCTCGCGCAGCTGCACCACCCACTGCGCACCGCGGACGCCAGCGCCCGGGCTAGCCAGGGCCGGCTCCAATCGCGGGAGCCTGCGTGCCATGGGCCTTGCGATAGAGTTTGCACGCCTGCCTCTCCACCCGCCGCCACAGGTTTTTGTCGCGGGACAGCGCCTGCCGCAGGTCGCCCCCGCTGTAGCGCGCAATAAAGCGCAACAAGTCGCGCCGTGAAAGGCCACAATCCATGGCAGAAAAATACAGCGCCGACAGGTCCTTTGCGCGCCAGCGGCGCGGGGTCTGTTCACGAATTTGCGCCCGGTGCAGGTCGATCAGGTAGCAGCGCGGCTCCGGTTCAGCCAGGCTCCATTCATCGAGATGAAAGTGGCACAGGTAAAAGTCCCGATGGTTGATGCCTGCCTCGTGCATGCGCCGCGCACTGCCTGCCAGGCTATTGATCAGGCGCATGCGAACCCCCGCTGGCGGGGGCATCGTGGCCCAGTTGGCGCAGTAGTCCTCGAGCTTGACCGTGCCGGTGAGTTCAGAGGTCACAATCATCGAGCGAATTGCGGCGGGGTTCCAGCCACGCCGGGCATAGGCGCCGATTGTCAGTGTGTAGATACCGGCGCGCTGCAGGGCGAGGACCGCGCGATACTCTGTGCTTGCAGAGACCACCGGCTGCCGCAGCTGTAACAGGTTCTTGAAAATCTCCAGCCAGCCAATGCCCCTGTGCAGCTTGAGGAAGTAGGGTTTCCCACGATACTGAAAGCGCAGGGTTTTACGCCCCTCTTTGTTGCGATAGACATCGGCTGGCTCTGCCCCGGCGGCAATCTCGTCGGCCCAGGCCAACAGGGCCCGGGCACTGCGCGCCCGCGCCAGCTCGCCCAGCGCAAAGCCGTCCGCGAGGTAGTATTCAGCCATCGGCAACAGCCTCCTTGCGCTGGATAATACGCTCCATCAGTTTCGCACCGGTGGTATGCATTGAGTAGAGATCCTCCCGCTTTGCATAGACCAGCCCATTATTCCTGCACTCTTCCCGAAACTCACTATCGAGCATCCCCGCCAATGCCTTGTCCAGTGCCCTCTGGCTGAAGGGTTCCACCAGTACCAGCCCGGCACCGGCCGCCTCGATATGGCGGGCATAACCGCACACGCCGGTGACCACGACCGGCAGGCCGGCCACCAGTGCCTCCAGCAGTACGATACCCGCCGCCTCGCTGCGGGCCGGGTGAACCAGCACATCGGCCGCCAGCAACAGGTCGGGAATATCATCGCGCCCACCCAGAAAACTCACCTGCTCCTGCACTTGCTGGCGCCGGGCAAGCAAGCCGAAGCGACCCACCCCATCCTGGCCCGCGACCAGCAGGCGGAAGCGTCGCCCCGGGTGAGTCGCCTGAAGGCTGGCGAGCCCGCGAATGGCCCGGTCCAGGCCCTTGGTAATAAAACCCGAGCCGACGAACAGCAGGGTATACACATCATGGGCCAGCCCGAGTTCATGCCGGGCTTTTGCCCGCCGGGCAACCGCATCATCGGGCCGACGGCGATCTGCCGCCACCCCGGGAGGCAGCAGGTGCATGCGAGCCGACGGCGTGCGGTAGTGGCGCTCGAACTTGCCCTGCTCACTGGGAGAAATAAGCAGTATCTGCGTGGTGCTGGCGCGTTCGAAAACCGCTCTCTCCCAGCCGGCAAAATGCCGATAGCGCCAGCCCAGGCGATAGAGAAACCCCCTGTTCTTCAGCGCGCTATCCAGGTAGCAGGGGTCGCCCGCATAGTAGACATCCAGCCCGGGCATCTTGTTAAAGCCGATAACGCCGTCCACTGGTGCGATCGCCATGTCCCCCTGCACCCAGCGCAGGAAGCGCTCGTTGCGGCGGACATTGCTGCCTCGCATGGAACCGGGACCGGGTGGCGCCAGCCGCAAATCGACCCCCGCCAGAGGGTCCCCCTGCCAGGAGGTGCAGTACACGCGGCAGTGGTGACCACGCCGCTGCAGTTCCACCACAAATCGGGCGAAGTCTCGCTGCAGGCCCCCGTAGGGAAAATACTTGTAGAGCAGCAGCGCCAGTCTCATCGTTGCGTGCCGCCGGCGAGCACCGCCTGGATCGACCGCCATACCACCGCCGGCTCGATGGCACCCATCTGTGTCATCGGGTCGGCAACATCCCCCCCGGCAAGCGGTGACTGCAGGTGTAACTGGTTGCGACCGTAAGCGCCGACAAGCTTCACACTGGTCGGGCCATACAGGGAAACCGTGGGCACAGACAGGGCGGCGCTGAGATGACCCAGCCCCGTGTCCACTGCAACCACCGCGCTCACTCCCCGCAATATGCGGCCCAGCTCCAGCAGGCCCAGGCGGGGCAGGACAACAGCATTGCACACCTGCCCGGCAATGCGCCGGGCCCGCTGCTGTTCCTGTTCATCACCCCAGGGCAGCCAGACGCGGTATCCCGCCTCCCCCGCCTGTTCCGCCAGCGCCACCCAGTGGCGTTCAGGCCAGAGTTTTTCCGCGCGGGCACTGCCGTGAAAAAATAACAGGCCGGGGTCGGGGCTGTCTTCGCCCGGCAGCGCCGCCGGCTCCAGTCCGTAGTCTCCGGGTGTCCTCGGTACCGGGTACTTCAATGCACGGGCAAACAGCAAGCGGCTGCGCTCCACCGCGTGCATGTCGCGCGGTACATGCAGGGGATGATCATAGGCCAGGGCTGCCAGCGACTCCCTGGCGGATACCCTGTCCAGGCCGAAACGCGGTGCTTTGACCAGGCGGCTGATAAATGCACTTTTCAGCAGCCCCTGGGCATCGATCACCGCGTCGTATGGCAGCTCGCGCAACAGCCTGCGAGCCTCACGCCATTCAGGGCCCCTGAAGTCCCGAAAAGGCCGCTTGCGCCAGCGCCGCAGGGCCACCGGAATAACCCGGTCCACGGCGCCGTGCCAGGCGGGAATTTCAGCAAAGGCCTCTTCCACCACCCAGTCAAACCGGATTTCGGGCAGTGCCGCGGCGGCGTCGCTCACCGCCGGAAGGGTATGGATAACATCCCCCAGCGATGACATCTTCACCACCAGCACCCTCATCCGGACCCACTGCGGGCCAGCAGGCCCTCCAGTTCATTGGCCACGCGTCCCATCGGGGTATAGCGCATGCAGCCGTGGTGACCCAGCGGGCATTCGCGCTGGAAGCAGGGGGCGCACTCGATATCGCTGGTCACGATCGCGGCATTGTGATTGCGTGGCGGGGTAAAGCCAGGAGACGTGGCGCCGTAGACCACCACCAGCGGGCGGTCCAGCGCCGCGGCGATGTGCATCAGGCCCGAGTCATTGCTCACTACCGCGGTTGCCAGCGACAACAAGTCCACCGCCTCGGCCAGCTCGGTATGGCCGGCCAAATCGAAGCATGCGCTGTAAGGCTCGCACTGTTGCCGAATTGCAGCGGTAACCGGGCGATCGTTGGCGGAGCCCAGCAACGCCACCTGCCAGTCCCTTTCCAGGTAGCGTTCGGCAAGTTGAGCGAAATAGTCTGCGGGCCAGCGCTTGGCGCTGCCAAACTCGGCGCCGGGGCAAAGCGCGAGCAAGGGCCGGTCGGCATCAAGTCCCAGGCGCTCGAGACAAGCCCGGGCCCGCTCGTCATCAACGGCCAGGCGCGCCACCGGCAACTCCCGTGGGATGAGCTCGCCTGGCGCCTGTGCCAGGGCAACAAAGCGCTGCACCATCAGCGGCAGGGCCTGTTCATCCAGCACGCGCAGGTCGTTTACCAGGCCGTAGCGCTGCTCGCCGCGCCAGCCGGTGCGCCGGGGAATGCCGGCGAAAAATGGTACCAGCGCGGACTTCAGTGAATTGGGCAGCACGATCGCCTGGTCGTAAGCGCGAGCCCTGAGCCCCCGCGCCAGGCGCCAGCGTCGGCCCAGGCCCAACTCGCCGTGACCGACGGGCATGGAGATGGCATTGCGCACCTCGGGCATGCGCTGCAGCAGGGGCCCGCTCCAGGCGGGGGCGAGCACGTCGATCGCCACGCCGGGGCGGGTTTGCTTGAGATAGGAATACAGGGCCTGCGACATCACCATGTCACCGACCCAGGACGGGCCGACAACCAGGATATTCGCGCCAGTGCTCACCGGGTGCGACCCGGGGCCGGCCCGGTGCGATCGGGTGTGATCAGGCCACCGGCTCCAGCCACTGGCTGTTCTCGCTCCGCTTGCCACGCACCGTGTCAAAGTACATGGCCTGCAATTTCTCTGTCACCGGGCCGCGACTACCGGCACCGATGTTGCGGCCATCGAGTGAGCGAATCGGCACGACCTCGGCGGCAGTACCGGTGAAAAAAGCCTCGTCACAGATATAGACCTCATCCCGGGTGATGCGTTTTTCCCGGATGGTGTAGCCCAGCTCCTTCGCCAGGGTGAAAATCGTGGCGCGGGTAATGCCATCGAGGCAGGAGGTCAGGTCGGGTGTACAGATCTCGTCGTTGCGCACGATAAATACGTTCTCGCCGCTGCCCTCGGCCACATAGCCCTCCGTATCCAGCAACAGCGCTTCCTCCGCCCCGCAATCCAGCGCCTCGCGCAGGGCCAGCATGGAGTTGATGTAGTTGCCGTTGGCCTTCGCCTTGCACATCGCGATATTCACGTGGTGCCGGGTGAAGGACGAGGTTCGCACCTTGATACCGCGGTTGCGCGCTTCCGGGTCCATATAGGAGGGCCAGGGCCAGGCAGCAACCATCACGTGGGTTTTCAGGTTATCGGCGCGCAAGCCCATACCCTCGGAACCGTAAAAGCACATGGGGCGCAGATAGCCCTCTTCCAGCTTGTTTTCACGCACCACGTCTTTTTGTGCCTGGTTCAGGGTGGCCTTGTCGAAAGGCATGGGCATGCCCAGGATATGGGCGGAGTTGAACAGCCTGTCAGTGTGCTCTTTCAGGCGAAAAATACAGGTGCCGTTTGGCGTGTTGTAAGCCCGCACCCCTTCGAATACCCCGAGTCCGTAATGGAAGGTGTGAGTTAATACATGCACCTTGGCCTCACGCCAGGGCACCATCTCTCCATCGATCCAGATCAGACCATCGCGATCGGCCAAACTCATCACACTACTCCTGTCTCGTCATTGCTACTTTTATCACGCGGGGCTGAACAGTGCCTGCCACGCGGTGGTAACGGTGGCGCGCAAGTCAGCAAAACGCTCTGCCGGCACGATGCCCGGCTGTTGTTGTAAGGAAAGCTGGTGGGCAGCGGACCGGTAGGCGATGTAGGCCTCGGTAAGCGCATCGCACTTCTGCTGCTCGAATAATCCTTCCCGGCCCAGGGTCTCGAGAATACGCACATTATCGGACCAGCGTGCCAGTTCCGGCAGGCGGTGTGACCATGCCAGAACCGCGTATTGCACCATAAATTCAATATCGACGATACCACCCTCACCCTGTTTTAGGTCAAATTCCCCCTGATGAGAGGGTCCTGAAGGTAGCAGGTGCTCACGCATCTTGTCCCGCATCTGCTGTACTTCCAGCGAGAGCACCGCGATATCCCTGGGCCTGCACAGGATCCGGGTGCGCACCGCTTCGACCTGCGCGGCTACCTCGGGGTCCCCGGCCACAAAGCGGGCCCGCACCAGGGCCTGGTGTTCCCAGGTCCAGGCGGAATCCTGCTGGTAACTGCTGAATCCCTGTACGGTAGTCGCCAGCATACCGGAGTTCCCCGATGGCCGCAGGCGCATGTCGATCTCGTACAGCTGGCCGAGGTTCATCCGGGTCTCGAGTATGTGGATCATGCGCTGGCCGAGACGGGTGTAGAACACCGTGTTGTCGATACCGCGCTCGCCATCGGTCACCCCCTGGTCGGCGCCGTCGTAGACAAACACCAGGTCGAGGTCCGAGCCGTAGCCCAGCTCGATACCCCCCAGCTTGCCGTAACCAAACACCGCAAAACCGTAACCGGTGCTGCTGCGCTGCGGCTGGCCGTATTTGTTGGTCAGGTCGGCCCAGGCCACCGCCAGCACCTGCTCCAGGATCACCTCGGCAATCCAGGTCAGTTTGTCGCTCACCTGCATCAGTGGCAGGCGCCCCGCCAGCTCGCTGGCCGCCACCCGCAGTACGTGGGATGCCTTGAAGTACCGCAGGGCATCCATCTGCGCTTCCAGGTCGTCCGGCGCCAGCCGGGCCACCTGCTGGCGCAACTCATCTTCCAGCAGCACCTTGTCCAGCGCGGTATACAGGCTGGACCGGTCGAGCAATTCGTCCAGCAGCACCGGGAAGTGCGCCAGTTGCTCCGCTATCCAGGGGCTGGCGCCACACAGCGCCACCAGTTCACCCATCGCCGGCGGGTTTTCCAGCAACAACGCCAGGTAGGCGCTGCGCCGCACCACGGCCACCACCAGCGGCAACACCCGCGCGAGCGCCAGGTCCGGATCCCCTGCCTCGGCACAAGCCCGCAGCAGCTGCGGCATAAACTGTTCCAGCCGCTCCCTTCCCTCGGCCTGCAGGGTGACTACCCGGCCGCTGCCCTGCAGCTCCTGCAGCGCCTGCAGGCTTTGCGCCGGCTGGCGATACCCCAGGCTGGAAAGCGCCTGGGCGGACAGGCCCTCGCCCCAGAGCGGAAGCGCGTCGTCCTGCACCGAAGCGCCATTCTCCTCGGGCACGGCAATAAGATCATTAAAATGTGCGGCAACCACCTGGCGGTGGGCATCCAGCGCCACCAGGTAGCTGTCCCAGCTGGCAAAGCCCATTACGGTGGCCATCGCCAGCCTCGCCCCGGCCTCCTGCGGCAGTGCCTGTGTCTGTCGGTCCTGGTAACCCTGTATAGCGTGTTCGCTGTCCCGCAGGAACAGATACGCGGCGCGCAGCTCGGCCACCGCCGCGGCTGGCAGGCAGCCGAGCGTCTCGCATTCGCGCAACACCGCCAGCAGCTCGCGCTGCTGGAGCCCCAGGTCCCGCCCGCCGCGAATCAGCTGGAAACACTGGGCAATAAATTCCACCTCGCGAATGCCGCCGTGTCCCAGCTTTACATTGTCCTGCAGGCCCCGCCGCCGCACCTCCGAACTGATCATCTGCTTCATGCCGCGCAGGCTTTCGATCACCCCGAAGTCGACGTAGCGGCGAAAGACAAAAGGGCGCAGGGATGTCATAAGCTCGGCTGCCAGGGCTGGCTCACCCGTCACAGGCCGGGCCTTGATCAGGGCGTAGCGCTCCCAGTCGCGACCCTGGTCCTGGTAATATTCCTCGAGGGCGGCGAAGTTGTGCACCAGTGCACCGCTGTCACCATAAGGCCGCAGGCGCATGTCCACGCGAAACACAAATCCTTCCGCTGTAACCTGGTCCAGCAAACTGATAACAGCACGACCCACACGGGTAAAGAACTCCTCGTTGCTGATTGATTTTGCCTCGCTGTCGGTTTCCCCGGCCTCCGGGTAGGCAAAAATCAGGTCGATATCCGAGGACACGTTCAGCTCCCGCGCACCCAGCTTGCCCATGGCCAGCACGATCAACTGCTGCCGTTGCCCGCTGTGGCGCCCGCGGGGCACGCCGAAGCGCAACTCGAGAGCGGCCTGGCTTATGGCCAGCGACTCGGCGATACAGGTTTCCGCCAACAGGGAGGTGTCACGCACGGTTTCAACTGTGTCCGCCAGCCGGCAGAAGTCCCGCCAGATAATGCGCAGCATATGGCGCTGGCGAAAACGCCGCAGCACCACGCCGGGCTCGGCCCCGGAGACATCCAGCTGCAGGTGCAACTGGCTGCGAAAGGCCGTCTCTGCCAGCACCTGTTGCAAGTCGCCGCTTTCAAGCAAGTCGAGCAGCAGCGCGGGCTGGCGTCGGCACAGATCGGCAATGAACGGGCTACATGCCATCACCCGGGGCAACTGGCTGGCGACGGGGTCCGCGACGACGGCGCCCTGCAATTGTTCGGCCACGGGAGCCGGCGCGCGCTCCAGGATATTCTGCCAGGCCAGCCGGGCGGCTTGCGCCAGCTCCGACGGCAAATCGATCAGCTCAGTGTTCATATGGGTACAGGTCCATCAGCAGGTCAGGCATCGAGAATGGGCGCTACCCGCATGACTTCCTCGATGGTGGTTTCCCCCCGGGCCACCCGGGCGGCGCCGCTCAGGCGCAGTGTATGCATGCCTTCCGCCATGGCCACTTCGCGGATTTTCGCGGTCTCCAGCTGCGGTGTGATATGGGGTTGCACCCCGGGGCTGTTTACCAGCACCTCGTAAATACCCTGGCGACCGCTATAGCCCGTATTGCGACAGTGCTTGCATCCCACGGGGCGCGCCACCTGGGGCGGGGCCGCCATGGTCCAGGGCTGGGTCAACTCGCGCCAGGCCTCCGGATCCAGGGGCGTCAACGTCTTGCAGTGTGGACAGAGGATGCGCACCAGGCGCTGGGACATTATCCCGCGCACCGTGGCCTTGATGAGGTAGGCGGGAACCCCCAACTCCAGCAGGCGCGAGATCGAGGAGGGCGAATCGTTGGTATGCAGGGTGGAGAGCACCAGGTGACCGGTGAGGGCTGCCTGTACCGCCATGTTGGCGGTTTCCAGGTCGCGGATCTCACCCACCATGATGATATCCGGGTCCTGCCTCATCAGGGCGCGTACCCCCGAGGAAAAATCCAGGTTTATGGAATGGTTGACCTGCATCTGGTTGAAGGCCCCCTCGACCATCTCGATCGGGTCCTCGATGGTGCAGACATTGACCTCCGATGTCGCAAGCTGGCGCAGGGTGGAATACAAGGTGGTGGTTTTGCCAGACCCGGTGGGCCCGGTGACCAGGACAATGCCGTTACCCTGGCCGGTCATGCGGTGCCAGCGCGCCAGGTCATCGTCGGCAAGCCCCAGCTGCTCGAAGGTTTTTTGTAATACATCCGGGTCGAAGATGCGCATAACCAGCTTTTCGCCAAAGGCGGTGGGCAGGGTGGCCAGCCGCAGTTCCACCTCGTTGCCTTCCGGCGTGCGGGTTTTCAGCCGGCCATCCTGGGGGCGGCGCTTTTCCGCCACATCCATGCGGCCGAGAATCTTGATTCGACTGGTGACCGCGGCGCAAACCTGCTGCGGCAACTCATACACGCTGTGCAATACGCCATCAATTCTGAACCTGACCTTCCCTACATCACGCCTGGGTTCGACATGGATGTCGCTGGCCCGTTGCTCGAAAGCATATTGCAGCAACCAGTCCACGATGTTGACAATGTGCTGGTCGTTGGCATCGGGCTCCTTCATGGAACCCAGTTCCAGCATCTGCTCCAGGTTGGTGACGCCGGCACCGCTTTCCGCCCTGTCGGCACCGCGCGCGCGGTTTACCGAGCCGGCCATGGTGTAAAACTCGGCCGTGTGCCGGGCGATAACCCTCGGGTCGGTCAACACCCGGCGCACGCGCTTGCGCAGCACGTGCTCGAGGTTGCTCTCCCAGGCCTTGATATACGGCTCGCTGCTGGCGATTACCACTTCCTTGTCGGTGACTTCCACCGCGAGGATACGGTGCCGTTCGGCGAAGGCCCTGGACATCACTTCCGACACGGCGGTAACGTTTATCTTCAGCGGGTCGATCTGGTAAACGGCCTGGTCCACCCTGCCGCCCAACCAGGCCAGCAGGCTGTCCATATCGTGCATCTTGCCGGGGGTGCCGGTATCGGCGAGCTTTTGCTCCGACAGGAAAACCAGCGGGTGCACTCTCACAGCCTGGGTTTTGGACACCCTGGACAGCTCTGCGGCGGAGAGCCTGCCGTCGGCATTAAGCTCCCGTGCCAGGGTAATCAAATCGAGGCGGTGCTCCATCAATTGTTCGCCAAAATTGGTGGCCATAATTCAGCTCTTGCGATGAAAATCCGGATGAAATCATGCTAACACACACTCCGGTCGTCTCCCTTTTGATTTCAATCAGTAACACAGGCTTGCCGAAATGAAACAATCGCGATGACTTTATGACAATTGCCGGCTTTGCTCCTACACTAGCGACGGCAATTCACCACCATTCAAGGGAGTCCAACAATGGCAGGATCAAACATCCTCGGTAACCTGTTCGGGCGGTCCCCGATCGGCCCCATTCAGGAGCACATGCAGGTCGCCAACCAGGCGGTACAGCTGCTCCCCGAACTGATCAGGGCTACCTCCGCCGACGACTGGGAAACCGCCAGGGCCGTGCACAAGGAAATCGAGAAGGCCGAGCGAGCCGCGGACAAGCTCAAGCGGTCGGTGCGTCGACACCTGCCAAAGAGCCTGTTCCTGCCGGTGCCCCGGTCAGACCTGCTGGGACTGGTGAGCATGCAGGACTCGGTAGCCAACACCGCACGGGACGTTGCCGTCATCGTGATGGGCCGCGATATGCGCTTCCCCGAGCCACTGCAGGAAGATGTGCTGGAGTTCACCGAAGCCTGCACTGAAACCTGCAACCAGGCACTGCTGGCAATCCAGGAGCTGGACGAGTTGCTGGAAGTCGGCTTCAGCGGGCGCGAGGTGAAGCGGGTGGAAGCCATGCTGAAACAGCTCGATAAAATGGAACGCAACACCGATAAACTCGCCGTCAGCCTGCGAGGCAAGCTGTTCAAGATGGAAAGCGAACTGCCGCCGGTTGACGTGATGTTCTATTACCGTGTGCTGTCGCTGCTGGGCACCGTGGCTGACGAAGCCGAAGCCGTGGGTGACCGCCTGCAAGTACTAATGGCCAAATAGGAGCATACCGTGGAAATTATCGCCCAGTACGGCACCATCTTCATGGTCCTGGCCTGCCTGTTCGGCTTTTTCATGGCCTGGGGTATCGGCGCCAATGATGTTGCCAATGCAATGGGAACCTCCGTGGGCTCCCGTGCCCTGACTATCGGTCAGGCGATCTTCATCGCCATGATCTTTGAATTCCTTGGCGCATACCTTGCGGGGGGCGAGGTGACCTCGACCATCCGCAAGGGGATCATCGACGCGGAGGTCATGGAGGGGCATCCCGAGCTGATGGTGTACGGCATGCTGTCTGCGCTGCTGGCGGCCGCTACCTGGCTGCTGATTGCCAGCACGCAGGGCTGGCCGGTCTCTACCACCCACTCCATCGTGGGCGCGATCGTGGGCTTTGCCGCGGTCGGCATCTCCGTAGACGCGATTCATTGGGACAAGGTGGGTAGTATCGCAGCCAGCTGGGTGGTATCGCCGCTGATAGCGGGCACGATTTCCTACTTGCTCTTTGTCAGCGTGAAGTACCTGATCCTCGACACGGCGGATCCTTTCCACCGGGCCAAACGGATTATTCCGGTGTACATGTGGCTTGTGGGTTTTATGATTTCCATGGTCACCCTGCTCAAAGGCCTGACGCATGTCGGTGTAGACCTGGACCTGGGCATGGGCTCGGAATTCTCCAATGCCGCGCTGGCGTCCGCTGTGATCGGCCTTGTCGTCGCCGCTTTGGGCGCACTGCTGATGCGGCGGGTCAAGGAAGTGCAAAATGAGCAGAACCGTTTCTACAGTGTCGAGCGGGTGTTTGCGATCCTCATGGTTTTCACGGCCTGCTCCATGGCATTCGCCCACGGCTCCAATGACGTGGCAAACGCGGTAGGACCGCTGGCAGCGGTAGCGAGCACGGTGCAGTCCGGCGGCGTCATTTCAGCGAAGGCAGCCATGCCCTGGTGGATACTGATGGTGGGGGCGATGGGTATCGTCGTAGGCCTTGCCACCTATGGCTGGCGCGTCATTGCCACCGTCGGCCGTAAAATCACCGAGCTCACGCCAAGTCGCGGCTTTGCCGCGGAGCTGGGCGCGGCGGGAACCGTGGTCATCGCCTCCGCCACCGGCCTGCCGATCTCCACCACCCACACCCTGGTGGGTGCTGTGCTGGGAGTAGGTTTCGCCAGGGGTATTGCCGCTCTCAATACGCGGATAATAGGCTCCATCCTGTTGTCCTGGCTGATAACGCTGCCCGCGGGTGCCGGCCTCGCGATCGTGTTCTTTTACATCTTCAAGGCCATATTCGGATTCCAGTGACGGACACCGGGCCACCGCCGTGGCCTGGATTCGGCATAGTGCCGGCGAAATAGTGCCGGCGAAATAGTGCCGGCGAAATACACCGCCGCCCGGGTGTGCCCGCCCCGGGCAAGACGCGGTACACTGGCCCTCACCTAAATGGCCCCGGGAATCCCAATGCCCCACTCCAGCAAGCTGATCATCGACCAACTGCGGCAGCTGGTCGCGACGCCATCGGTCAGCTCAACTGATCCGCGCTGGGACCAGGGCAACCGCGCAGTCATAGACCTGCTGGCCAGCTGGCTGGCCGACCTGGGCTTTCGCACGGAAATACAACCGGTCTGCGCCGACGGCAGTAAGGCGAACCTGCTTGCCACTCTCGGCAGCGGCCCCGGCGGGCTGGTATTGGCCGGACATACTGACACCGTGCCCTTCGACGAGGGCCGCTGGCAGAGCGATCCCCTGGGACTGAGCGAACGCGACCACCGTCTCTACGGCCTCGGCAGTACCGACATGAAAGGCTTCTTCCCGCTGGCCATTGCCGCGGCTGAGGCATTTCGCGGTACCGCGCTCAAGCACCCGCTGATTCTGCTGGCAACCTGTGACGAGGAGAGCTCGATGAACGGCGCCCGCGCGCTGGTCGAAGCCGGGCGGCCGAAAGCGCGGGCCGCCATAATCGGTGAACCGACCTCGCTGGTGCCAGTGCGCATGCACAAGGGCATCATGATGGAAGCGGTGCGAGTCACCGGACGGGCGGGCCACTCGTCCAACCCGGAGCTGGGTAACAGTGCTCTGGAGGGTATGCACACCGTGATGGGTGACCTGATGGTCTACCGCGCACAATTGCAAAAGCGCTACAGCAATCCACTGTTCGCCGTTGCCGGGCCCACCCTGAACCTGGGCTGCGTGCACGGCGGTGACAGCCCGAACCGCATTTGCGGCCAGGCGGAACTGCATTTTGACCTGAGGATGACACCCGGCGGCGACAATGACACTGTGCGCGGTGAAATCGCAGCGCGCATGGCAAAAATAGCCGAGCAGCATGCACTGGATATCGATCTGCGTTCCCTGGTAAGCGACATTTCACCTTTTGAACAGGTGGCCGACAGCGAACTGGTGCGCCTTGCAGAGCGCCTGACCGGGCACCGGGCGGAAGCAGTGGCTTTTGCCACCGAGGCGCCGTTTTTGCAGGCACTGGGAATGGAAACCATCGTGATGGGACCCGGCTCCATCGACAGGGCCCACCAGCCGGACGAGTACCTGGAACTGGAGCAGATCCAGCCCTGTATCGCTTTGCTGCAGCAGTGCATTCGGCACTACTGCCTGTGATGCGCAAACCCGGCCTGTGCATTATTGCCATTAGGTAATCCGGCCGGCTTTCGGTACTCTTAATAACTTTCTATTTATCAATAGCTTGGATGATATCGTGACAACGCCGGGCCGGGCCAATATTCGCTGGTTAAGGAACACCGCACCCTACATCAATGCGCACCGGGGCAAAACCTTCGTGCTGATGTTGGGGGGAGAAGTTGCGCAACATGAAAATTTCGCGAATATTTTTCACGATATCGCCCTGCTCAACAGCCTCGGCGTGCGTCTTGTACTGGTACACGGCTCCCGCCCCCAGATTGCCCAGCGCCTGGAGCGCTCGGGACTGGAGACCGCCTTTCACGACGGTATGCGTATTACCGATACCGCCACACTGGAACACGTAAAGGACGCCGCCGGCTCCCTGCGGGCCCAGATCGAGGCGCTCCTGTCCATGGGCCTGCCCAACTCCCCCATGCAGGGGGCGAGAATACGCGTGTGCTCCGGCAATTTTGTCACCGCCCGGCCCATCGGGGTGGTCAACGGGGTCGATTTCCACCACACCGGCAAGGTCAGGCGGGTCGATGTGGCGGGCATTCGCCACCAGCTGGAGGACGGCTCCATCGTGCTGATCTCACCGCTTGGCTACTCTCCCACGGGGGAAATATTCAGCCTGGGCCTGGAAGATATCGCCGTCCACTGCGCCTCGGCTATCGGCGCCGACAAACTCATCATGTTCGGCGAGGGCGAGGGTATCAGCGATGCCGGGGGCAACCTGATACGCCAGTGTACGGTCGGTGAGGTGGGCGCCCTGGATATTCCCGACCGGGACCAGGCCTCCATGCTCCACGCGGCGCGCAGCGCCTGCCTGGCAGGCGTGGCTCGCAGCCATATCATCAGCTACAACAACGACTGCGCGCTGTTGGAGGAGCTGTTCACCCACGACGGCAGCGGCACCCTGGTGGCCAGCGATAATTATGAACAGGCGAGGGAGGCAAATATCGATGACGTTGGCGGGATTCTCGAACTGATCCAGCCGCTGGAGCAGCAGGGTGTGCTGTTGAAACGCTCCCGCGAGTTGCTGGAAACCGAGATCAAGCGGTTTCGGTTACTGGAGCGGGATCATCGCATCATCGCCTGCGCCGCGCTCTACCCCTTTGCCGAGGAAGGCTGTGGGGAGATCGCCTGCATCGTGTCGCACCCGGAGTACCGCGGTGGCAGGCGCGGCCAGCGCCTGCTCGAGGAGCTGGAAACGGAGGCCCGGCGGCTGGGCCTGGACCGGGTTTTCGTGCTCACCACCCAGACCGCCCACTGGTTTATCGAGCAGGGCTTTGTCGAGGCCTCCCGCGATGCGCTACCCAACAAGAAGCAGTCACTGTACAACCTGCAGCGCAACTCCAAGGTATTCTTCAAGGCGCTTTAAGGCAGTGGTGCCGCGGGCGTAGAAGTCCCTGGACGATAATAAAACGATCGCGCCATCAACTAAGCTAGGCCGTATGAATCAACAGCACGGACCACGCAGATGCATTCGCCCGATTTTAACCGGCGTTTGTTTCTGCCTGTGCCTGTTCCGGGTCGTCCCGTTGGCATCGGCTAACGACGGCGACAGGGCCGCCTACGATCGCCTGTGGAGCCACACACAGCTGTACCGCAACCCCGGGGAGGGTATGCTGCAAAGCCTGGCACTCAGTGGCCGACTCCAGGCCGACGCCGCCTGGTTTGATACTGACCAGGGGGATCTGGACGAGCGCGACTGGCGGCGGTTTCGCTTCGGCTTCACTGCCCGGTTCAGCAACGATTGGGCGGCGCAGCTGGAGGGCGACTTCGACCTGAACGCGTCGGCGGGCGACAGCTACCAGCGGCTAACCGATGCCTACGTCAGCTGGGAACCCAGCCCTGCGCTGGAGGCAAAATTCCTGAAACAGTCCGCCGGTTTTACCCTGGACGGCGCCACGTCTTCCAAGAACCTGCTGGCACTCGAGCGCAGTAATCTCACCGATAACCTCTGGTTCACTGCCGAGTATTTCAGCGGGGCGACACTGGCCGGGACGCTCGACCAACACTGGACCTACAAGGCCGGCGTATTCTCTACCGACGATGATGACGGGGTGGGTTCTTTCGACGCCAGTTACTTCACTCTCACCCGTCTGGCTTATAACCTGGCCGGGGACCTCGGGCTAAAAAATGCCGAGATTACGCTGGATTTCGTCTACCAGCAGGAAGACGCGGACAACAATACGCCCGATTTTTCCAATGTGGTATCGCTTAATTCCAAGTGGGAGGACGGGCGCTGGGGACTCTGGACCGATACCGCCGCAGGTCGCGGCTACGCGGACCAGCGTGATGTCTGGGGGGCCAGTCTCATGCCATTCTACAACGCCAGCGAACGCTTGCAGCTGGTACTGCGCTATACCTACCTCAGGGGCGACGGAAAGAATGCTTTGCGGCTGGGACGCTATAACAAGGACATCGTCTCCGGTCGTGGCGACCGATACAACGAGATGTATGCCGGACTGAACCTGTACTTTTATAGCCACAAGCTCAAATGGCAGACCGGCATACAGTACACCGACATGTCTGACCGCGCGAACGATGGCGGCGCGAGCCGGGGCTGGGGCCTGACCACCGGACTGCGACTCTACTGGTAGACGCGCCCCATACAAATCTCCAGGTTAAAACTGCTGCCATTTTTGCTATCCTGCCAGCCCTTTTTATGACACCCGTGGGCGCCGGTTAGCGCCCGCCCCGGACAGGTACAGACCCATGCCAGATTATCGCTCCAAGACCTCCACCCACGGCCGCAACATGGCCGGTGCCCGCGCCCTGTGGCGCGCCACCGGCATGAAGGACGATGACTTCGGCAAGCCCATCATTGCGGTGGTGAACTCATTCACCCAGTTCGTGCCCGGCCACGTTCACCTCAAAGACCTGGGGCAGCTGGTAGCGCGGGAAATCGAGGCCGCCGGTGGCGTGGCCAAGGAATTCAATACCATAGCGGTGGACGACGGCATCGCCATGGGGCACGACGGCATGCTCTACAGCCTGCCCTCGCGGGATATCATCTCCGACTCCGTGGAATACATGGTGAACGCCCACTGCGCCGACGCAATGGTATGTATCTCCAATTGCGACAAGATTACTCCCGGTATGCTCAACGCCGCCATGCGCCTCAACATCCCGGTGGTGTTTGTCTCCGGCGGACCGATGGAGGCGGGCAAGACCCGCCTGTCCGAGCACAAGCTGGACCTCGTTGACGCCATGGTAATCGCTGTGGACGACTCCGCCAGCGACGAGAAAGTCGCAGAATACGAGCGCTCCGCCTGCCCCACCTGCGGCTCCTGTTCAGGCATGTTCACCGCCAACTCCATGAACTGCCTGACGGAGGCGCTGGGGCTCAGCCTGCCCGGTAACGGCTCCACGCTCGCCACCCACGCCGACCGGGAACAATTATTCCTCAGGGCAGGTCGCCTGGCGGTGGAGCTGTGCGAACGCTACTACAGGGACGGCGACGAATCGGTACTGCCGCGTAATATCGGTAATTTCAAGGCATTCGAAAACGCCATGTGCCTGGACATCGCCATGGGCGGCTCCACCAATACCATTCTCCACCTGCTGGCAGCGGCCCAGGAGGCGGAGCTGGATTTCACGCTGGCAGATATCGACAGGTTGTCGCGCAAGGTGCCGCAGTTGTGCAAGGTGGCACCGAATACGCCCCTGTACCACATGGAGGACGTGCACCGCGCCGGTGGCATTATGAGCATCCTGGGTGAACTGGACCGGGCCGGCCTGCTGCACACCGACTGCCCGACCATTCACAGCAAGACGATGGGCGAGGCCCTGGACAAGTGGGACCTGATGCGCACGCAGGACAGCGCAGTCCACAAATTCTTCAGCGCCGGCCCGGCCGGCATCCCCACCCAGACCGCCTTCAGCCAGGAGACACGCTGGCCCAGCCTGGATACAGACCGGCGGGCCGGCTGTATTCGCTCTCTGGAGAACGCTTACTCCACCGAGGGCGGCCTGGCGGTGCTGTTTGGCAATATCGCCGTGGATGGCTGCGTGGTAAAAACCTCCGGCGTGGATGAAAGTATCCTGGTCTTCTCGGGGCCGGCCCATATCTGTGAAAGCCAGGAGGGTGCGGTGGACGATATCCTGAATGGGCGGGTGAACCCCGGGGACGTGGTGATTATTCGCTACGAGGGCCCCCGCGGCGGCCCGGGTATGCAGGAGATGCTGTACCCGACCAGCTACCTGAAATCGAAGGGGCTGGGCAAAGCCTGTGCGCTGCTGACCGACGGCCGTTTTTCTGGCGGCACCTCGGGCCTTTCCATCGGGCACGCTTCGCCGGAAGCCGCCGCCGGTGGGGCCATCGGGCTGGTCGAGCAGGGTGACACCATTGCAATAGACATCCCGGCCCGCAGCATCAATGTCCTCCTGGGCGATGATGAGCTGGCCGCGCGCCGACTGGCTATGGAAGCCCGTGGCCCGGACGCCTGGAAACCCGCGGCAGTACGCCCCCGCAAGGTGACGGCCGCGCTGAAAGTCTATGCCAAAATGGTCACCAGCGCCGACAAGGGTGCCGTCAGGGACCTGTCCTTGCTGGATTGACCCGCTGCCGGCGAAGGACCGCCGGGATCAGCCTGCATCGGCCGGAGCAGGGAGCCCCTGCCCCTGGGCAACCAGGGTCTGCAGGTCCGCCCGCAGCATGGCCAGCTCTTCGCGCAGGTGGCGGGACTGTTTTTCCGTGCTGCTGTTGAGCACATCCGCAACGGCGGCAAAAATGACCTGCAGATTGTGCTCGTAGACTTCCCGGTAGCGCTCGGAGACGGTCTCGCCCCGCGCCGCCACGGCCTCTCGCACGCGCTCCTGCCAGCCCGGCTTGCGCTGCAACATCAACGACAGGCGCCCCTGCCAGGCAGCGCGCTCCTGCAACCACACCACATCGGCGCGTTCCATCGCGGCGCTGGCGCGTTCGAGGCGCCCGCGCTGTCCCTCGGTCAGGGTGCCGAGGTAGTCCTCCATGTTCCGGGTAAAATTGTCATAGGTTTCCTCACGGTATTCGGACTCCGTTCGCGACAGGTATTTGCCTTCGTATTCAAGCTGCTGCTCCTGCAGGGCGTCGAGGAATTGCTGCACCTGCTCATCCGACAGCGTACCGCCAAGCTCGAGCAGCCAGTCCAGCGATTCCTTTTCCAGTCGCAGCCAGGCTACCTCCATCCCGGCGTACATCTGGGCAATCCCGGCGGCCGTCAGGGGGCGGTCGAGGCGGGATTGCAGGTCGTCAATCAGCTGGATATAGCGAGGCAGTTCCTGCAACCGGTGCCAGGCCAGAAAGGGCTGCAGCAAGGCGTCGAGCTGCGTTTCCTGGCCGCGGTCCAGGTCCACATAGTCGTCCACATACCAGGGAAGGATCGTGTCCAGGCGATTGTAAACAAAGGTGGTGCCGGAACAGGCGCCCAGAAATACCACCAGAGCGGTCGCCACCAAAACCCTGGCACGGGCAAGCACTGCTGTTGCGGACACCCTGTGGGCCTCCGCTAGCGCCAGTCCGGCACGGTCTTGGCCACGGGTGCCCGCTCTGCCAATACCTGCCGGGCCGTTTCCACCCGGTTGCGGCCCTTATGCTTGGCCAGGTACAGGGCCGAGTCCGTCAGGTTGAACCAGTGATCAACGCTATCGGCCGCTATCACTTCGCACAGGCCAATACTGATGGTCATACTGCCCTCGGGCAGTATTTTTGCGCCCTCTACCAGCGCGCGAAGATCCTCGGCTACTCTCGTGGCACCGTCCATTCCCGTACCCTGCAACAACACGACGAACTCCTCCCCGCCAAAGCGGCACAATGTATCAACGGCCCGCAGGCGCTGCGCAACCAATTCCACCAGGCCCTTGATCGCGGTGTCGCCCACCGCATGCCCGTACCTGTCATTGATACGCTTGAAGTGGTCTACATCGATCAGCAGCATCGTGGTGGAGTGGCGATAGCGCTGCCAGGATTCCATCGCGTGAACCGCCTGTTCCTCCAGGTACCGCCGGTTATACGCACCCGTCAGGGGATCCGTAACAGCCATGTCCCTGAGTCGGCGCGACTGTTCCGTCACCGAAAATACCAGCCACGCACTCACCAGCCAGGTGGTGGCCATGCTGAAACTGAGAACGGCAGCAGAGCTGGCGTCAAACCGGGCAAACGCCAGGGGCAGCGCCAGTGCACCCGAAACCAGGCCAACCGCAAGGGAACGACGCGAGCGCAGCAGCACCGGCAGGCCTGCCAGCAGCGGGTATAACCAGTAAATGCTGTAGGACTGGCCGACGGTTACAGCCAGGAGGATCAGCAAAATACCCAGACCCAGCAGCGGGGTCGGCGAGAGAAACGCCCGGCGATTGCCGCTGAGCAGCCAGATATTGGCCAACAGGATGGCGAGCAACAGTGAGGAGGCTATGGCAAGTAGTGTTTGGCCCGTGTACAGGTCGTGGGCCAGCATCGGACCGAGCACAAAGGCCAGCAGCAGCATGATGTAGCGGTAGGCATCCCGCCCGCGCTTCCTGGCGAGCTGCTGATCAGGGCCCGCATCCCCATCGTAGCGCTGGTACTCAAACTGCTCGGAAAACGCCTCGCTGAAATGGAGCTTGAGCTTTTGCCAGGCAGATTTTTTTATGGTTAATCCGCGACTTTTCATTTCCACGACCGGGATCCAGAGCCAGCTCAACCCGATGCTGGCAAGAGCCTGATTTGTAACACATAAGTCGTGGGAATTATACGTTGGCCGGTCGACCCCAGGTACACAGCTGCGCGGCCAGCCCGGCTGTTGCGATCGGGTGCCGGCGCCAGGTGCGCCGGACAGGACCTTCAGGCGGCAGCTTCGCGCTCCCGCGCCGCCTCCTTGTTAATCGCACCCAGAATACCGTCCAGGGAAGCCTGGATAATATCGTGGCTGCGCCCGACCCCACAGAATCGCTCACCATTGATGTTCAACTGGATGTAACAGATGGCCTCGGCGTCGGCGCTGTGGCTCAGGGCATGCTCACTGTACTCCACCAGCACGATCTGTTTGCCCGTAAACCGCTCCATGGCGTCGACGAACGAGGCCACGAGGCCGTTGCCTGAGCCTGTGAGGCTGTGCGGCGTCGAGCCTCGCATCAGTTCGGCCTGTAATTTGTCGACTCCCGCCTCCCGGTTCACCTGGTATTTGCCAAGGGCCCAGCGCCCGTCGGCGCCGGTGTAGGTGTCCTGGAACAACTGATACAGCTCGTCAGAGCCCACTTCCGTTTCATGCTCCTCGGCATAGGCCTGCACGGCCTGGCTGAAATCTATCTGCAGCCAGCGCGGCAACTGCAGGCCGAAATCCCGCTCCAGCACATAGGCGATGCCGCCCTTGCCGGACTGGCTGTTGATGCGGATAACCTCCTGGTAGGACCTGCCGATGTCCGCAGGGTCAATCGGCAGATAGGCTACCTCCCAGGGCTTACTGTCCTCGCGCAGGGCCAGGCACTTCTTGATCGCATCCTGGTGGCTACCGGAAAATGCTGTGAATACCAGCTCCCCCGCGTAGGGATGCCGGGGGTGCACCGGCAGGCGGGTACACTCTTTTACCGTCTGGATGATCTCGTCCATCTGGCCCAGGTTGAGGCGCGGATCGACACCCTGACTGTAGAGGTTCATCGCCATGGTCACGATATCCATGTTGCCGGTACGCTCGCCGTTACCCATGAGCGTTCCTTCCACCCGGTCCGCTCCCGCCAGCACACCCAGTTCTGCGGCCGCAACAGCGCAGCCCCGGTCGTTATGGGTATGCAACGAAATGAGCAGGCTGTCCCGATTCGCCACCCGGTCGCAAAACCACTCAATCTGATCGGCATACACATTGGGGGTGCTCATCTCCACCGTTGCCGGCAGGTTGATAATCACCGGTCGCTGTGGAGTCGGCTGCCACACCGCGGTGACGGCGTCACAGATCTCCACCGCAAACTCCAGTTCGGTGCCGGTGAAGCTTTCCGGCGAGTACTCGAATACCCATTCCGTTTCCGGCTGCTGCGCGGCACAGTCACGTACCAGCTCGGCACCCTTGACGGCAATATCGACAATACCCGCCCGGTCCAGGCCAAACACCTGCTCTCGCTGCACCGTGGAGGTGGAGTTGTAAACGTGCACAATGGCCCTGCGGGCGCCTTTGAGAGCCTGGAAAGTTTTCTTGATCAGGTCTGCCCTGGCCTGGGTCAGGACCTGGATGGTCACATCTTCCGGAATGCGGTTATTGTCAATCAGGTCACGGACGAACTCATAATCGTGCCCTGAAGCCGACGGGAAGCCCACCTCGATTTCCTTGAAACCCAGCTTGACGAGCTGCTCCCACAAGCGCGACTTCTGGGGGGTCGTCATGGGTTCGATCAGGGCCTGGTTGCCGTCTCGCAGGTCAACACTGCACCACCGGGGTGCCTTTTCGATAACGCGATCAGGCCAGCGCCGGCTGCTCATTGCGATTGGCTGGAAGGTCGGGTACTTGCGGTAGTCGAAGCTGCTCATACGGTATTACCTGGGTTCAATGGTGGTTGGCTGTTCACCTGTCCGGTTGCCCCGGGGCAGGGCCTGGATAAGGCCGGTGCAGGGTGCGGGCGGGACGGTAACCCCGCTCGCACCCGTATCAACAGGTGAGTTATCAGCCGAGCAGGTAGTATAAACACCAGCAGCTAGGGATAGATTGCAAATATTCCACGTTTATCCATTTTTTGCGCAATAATTAACTATAAAACATGAATATTATAGTGATATATTTCATTTTTTGCTCCACAGATAATTAACCTGGGCCCGCAGAGGATTCCCCTTGAAGCTCGATCGCACCGACCGCCGCATCCTCCAGGCCATGCAGCGCAATGGCCGTATCAGCAACCTTGAGCTGGCCGAACTGGTGGGGTTGTCTCCCACGCCCTGCTCGCGCCGGGTCAAGCGGCTGGAGGAGTCCGGTCTCATCCGCGGCCACGTAACGCTGCTGAACCAGTCCATGCTGGGCCTGAAGCTGACCGCTTACATCGGCATCACCATGGACCGCCATACCCCCGACCGATTTGAAGCCTTCGAGGCCCAGGTTACCGAATACCCCGAGGTAATGGAGTGCTCTGTGGTTACCGGGCAAAGCTCGGATTACCTGCTGAAGGCCGTGGTGCCTGACATGGAGTACTACGAGAAATTCCTCCTGGGCAGGCTCACCCGCATACCGGGGGTTGCGGGAGTCCACTCCAGCTTCGAACTGCGCCGGGTGGTTCATCGCACCGAGTTGCCGCTGGAACATATTTCCGACCGGGCAAATGTGTAGCCGACTGAATCCGTCACTCGGGCTGGCCGTTTAGGGACTTGCCCGCACACCGACCTGTCAGCACTATGGCTTTGACTGACAGGACCTTCGGAATCTGGAGCTTTAATGAAAGACATGGACGGCAAGGTAGCAATCGTCACTGGTGGTGCCAGTGGCATGGGGCAGATCATCACCCGTCGCCTGGCCGCGAAGGGCGCGCGGGTGGCAATTTTCGATGTCAACGACCAGGGGCTGCAGGCAACGGCGGCCGAGGCGGGCAATATAACCGCCTTTCACTGTGATATTTCCAATCTGCAGGAAGTCGAGTCCCGCGTGGCCGAGGTTGCGTCCAGCCTGGGACCCGTCGACCTGCTGGTACACGCCGCCGCACTCATGCCCAGCCACAAGCTCACCGACCATACCCACGAAAAGATGGAGCGGCTGTTTCGCATCAATTATTTCGGCACCACCTACATGGTACAGGCCGTCCTGCCCTCCATGCTCGAGCGCAAAAGCGGACGCATTATTGCCTTCGGTTCTATAGCCGGTATCGCGCTGGTTCCCAAGATGGGCGCGTATTGCGCCACCAAGGCGGCGGTCAATGCCTATATGGAGGTCCTGCAAAACGAAATCCGCAACTCCGGAGTGCGTGTGCACCTGGTTTGCCCGCCTGCGGTCAACACGGCCCTGATCGACCAGAGTATTGCCACGGATAGCCCCGGCAGTATTATCGAGGCACGCAAAAACGGCCGCCTCGCGGACCCGGAAAAAATCGTCGATGCTATCGAGAAAGGCGTCAGTAAAGACCGGGATATCATCTACCCGGGCGAGGCGAAATTGCTCTACCTGTGGCGCGCGCTGTTCCCACGCCTGTGGTGGAAGACGGTGATGCACTTCGAGCAGTAGGCTGACTCCTGCGCGAACCCGCTTTGCATTAGGCCGGGCCTTGGGCTAGCATCGCCGCCCCATGCCCACGCGACAGTTACATCACGACTCTCCCTGGTTGCTTGCCCTGCTGGCTTCCCTGGTGGCGCTCGGGCCACTGTCCGTGGACATGTACCTGCCGGCGATGCCGACCATGATGCGGGCTTTCAATACCGACATCAGCCAGATGCACCTGACCCTGAGCAGCTACCTGACGGGTTTTGCCCTGTTCCACCTGGCCTGCGGCCCATTGGCGGATCGCTATGGGCGCAAGCCCATCCTGATCGGCGGCAGCTGCCTGTTCCTGGTGGCTTGCATCGGCTGCAGCCGCTCGGACACCGTCGGGGAAATGCTGGTATTCCGGTTTCTGCAGGGCGTGGGGGCCTGTGTGGGTCCCACCCTTGCCAGGGCTGTGGCGCGAGACGTCTACGGCCCCAGCGGCGCGGCGCGGGCACTTTCGCTGATTGCCATGTTGATGGCACTGGCTCCGGCAATCGCGCCCACACTGGGCGCGGTCCTGTTGCTGGTGCTGCCCTGGCCCAGCATTTTTATTTTCCTGGCTGCCTATAGCGCGCTGACGATCACACTGATCCTGGTCTACCTGCCGGAGTCGCTGCCCCAGGTCCAGAGCCTGCACCCCAGGGTTATTACACGCAATTTCGCCGAGCTCCTGGTCGATCCGTTTTTCCTGACGGTGACCATCTGCAGCGGGCTGGTCTACGCCGGCCTGATAGTCTACCTGGCCAGCTCGAGCTTCATTTACATGGACATGCTCGGAGTGCCACCGCAGTACTTCGGGCTGGTATTCCTGGGCTCCGTGGTCGGTTACATAACCGGTAGTGGCCTGAGCGCCTGGCTCTCCAGACACCGTGACTCGGAACGAATCATGCGCCTGGGTGTCATCCTGGCGATGTGTGCAAGTGTACTCTTGCTGGCTTGCTCGCACGCCTGGCCCACCAGCGTACTCGCCCTGATGTTGCCCATGGCCCTGTACTCCATCGCCATGGGGCTGGTGTTACCCCACGCCATGGCCATCGCACTGCGGCCGTTTGCCCACATCGCCGGCACCGCCTCAGCACTGCTGGGCTTCATCCAGATGTCACTGTCCGCCGCTGCCAGCGCGCTGATCGGGGCGTTCCTCACTACCACGCCCCGGCCCATGGTCTGGATGCTGCTGGTTATCGCATTTACCAGCCTCCTGCTGGGCCTGCGGGTCCACGCCCTTTACATCCGCACAAAGCCCTGACCACGGGGTGTGCCTGTGGCATACTCGTGCCGTATTTTTCCGGAGTTCCCGCAGTGCATACCGCCTCTGATGTCACCCAGTTGATCGGCAACACCCCCCTGCTGCACCTGAAACAGGTATCGGAGCAGACGGGCTGCACCATTCTCGGTAAAGCCGAGTTCCTCAATCCCGGCGGCTCAGTAAAAGACCGCACAGCGCTGGGTATTATTCGGGCAGCAGAGGCATCGGGCGAACTGCGCCCGGGGGGACGCATTGTCGAGGGGACGGCGGGTAACACCGGTATTGGCCTCACCCTGCTGGCCAACGCGCTGGGCTACACCAGTACCGTGGTAATGCCCATCACCCAGAGCAAGGAAAAGATCGATTCGCTGGAACTGCTTGGCGCAGACCTGCACCTGGTGGGCGCCACCTCCTACAGCGATCCGAACCACTATATCCACACCGCCCAGCGCCTGGCACAGAAGCTGGCTGAGCGCGAGGAGAACGGGGCGGTCTGGGCGAGGCAATTCGACAACCTGGCCAACATGGAAATCCACAATCGCACAACCGGTGCCGAGATCTGGGAACAGACCGACGGCAAGGTGGATGGTTTCATCTGCGCAGTGGGGACGGGGGGGACCCTGGCGGGCGTATCCACTGCCCTCAAGCAGCGCAATCCAAACGTCACCATAGGCCTGGCCGACCCGGCCGGCGCCTCACTTTACGAGTATTTTCACAGCGGAGAGCTCCAGGCCTCGCCGGGCACCTCCATCATAGAGGGTATTGGCATAAACCACGTGACCGCCAATGTCGCTGCGGCAATGGTTGATGTCGCATTCAGCATCAGCGACGAGGAAGCGCTGCCCTACATCTTCAACCTGCTGCGCAACGAGGGGCTATGCATGGGCGGCTCAGCGGCAATCAATATCGCGGGGGCTGTGCGCCTGGCCGAACACCTGGGTCCGGGCCACACCATCGTCACCATCCTCTGTGACTACGGCAACCGCTACCAGAGCAAGCTGTTCAACCCGGTATTCCTGGAAAACAAGGGCTTGCCGGTGCCCGAGTGGCTGGTTATCTAGATTATGCCCCCTTGAAGTAGCTGGCTACCCGGGGGGAAAGCATGCCTGGCGGCCAGCCACTGTCCGGCTGGCTCCCCAGAACAATAAACAGGCTGAACTGGACTAGCTACCCTTGGCGGCGCGGGCGGCGCGCTCTTTCTCGACCAGGAAATCCGCCACTTTAAGTGTATCGGCCTGGGTGCCGGCCTTGCGCGTACTGATGTGGTACTTGCCCTCGACCATCAGTGCCGGTGTCCCTGTGATCTTGGCCGACTTGGCCCTGGCGGTAGCCTGGGTCACCTGGTTGGAGACGCCGAAGGAGTTGAATGCCTTGGTGAAATCCTGGGCGGCGACGCCGTTGGCAACGAACAGCTCCTGGATCTCTTCCTCGTTAGCCAGTCTCTTGTGGTCGACATTCATTGCCTGGAAAAGGACCGGATGCATCTTGTCCAGCACCCCCAGCGCCTCGGCGGTGTAATAGGCCCGGGCGTGCAGCTCCATCGCCTTGTTCCATACTGCAGGGGAGCCGCGGAAGTCCACGTCCTGGGGGAGCTTTTTCTTCCACGCTTCCACTAATGGCTCGAAATTGTAGCAGTGGCCACAGCCGTACCAGAAAAACTCGACCACCTCTATCTTGTCGGCATGGACAGTCCTGACCGGCGGGCTTATGAGGTCGTAGTTCTCACCCTCCGCATAGACTGTACCGGGTTCCTGCGCGATAGCCAGAAACGGGGCGAACATCAACAATGACAATGACAACAACAGGCTTTTCAAGGCGATTTCCTCCAGGAGTGTAATGCAGCTCAGACAACAAATTTGCCGGGGGGTTCTCTGACTGACAAAAAAGGTGGCATATCAGCCACCTTTTCCGGTTTGAGATCCTGCCCTCGGGTGGCGGTTAGTGCAACCCGGCGACGTAACTGGCGACCGCCTGTATTTCCTTGTCACTCAGGCCGAAAGCGTTAGTGCGCATAATGCGAATATCGCCATCGTTGGTGCGGCCGGTTTCATCTTCATAACCCTTGCGATAGGCAATCAGCTGGGCTGCAACGTACTCTGCATGCTGGCCCGCCAGTGCGGGGAAACCAGCGGGTGCATTGCCACTGCCAGTTGGCGAATGACAGGCGGAACAGGCTGCGACCTTGCGTTCGGGTATCCCGCTGCGATAAACCGTCTCACCCAGCGCCAGCAGGGCCGGGTCGGTCTGGCCGCCGCTACGGGACTGGCTGGCAAAATAGGCCGCTATGTCCGCCAGGTCCTGGTTCGACTTGCCATCGAGCTGACCCGCCATGGTCGGCACGGGGCGGGCGCCATCGCGGATATCCTTTAACTGCTTAAGCAGGTACTTCTCACCCTGGCCCGCCAGTTTCGGGAATGTCGGCACGGCGCTATTACCGTCGGCGCCATGGCATGCCCCGCACACCGCAGTTTGGGCCTTACCCGCAGCTGCGTCACCGACCAGGCTTGCGTCCGCGGTATAACCGGCTTGTGCCCAGCCCAATGCCAGGCCGAACAGGATTGCGACTTTCTTCATGTCAGTTCCAGATAAACGGTGGTCAGAGGCACGCTTACTGCGCGGGCGTGCTCATGTAAGTGATGAGGGCAGTATAGTCTGCGTCGGTGCAATCAAAACACATGCCCTTGGGCGGCATCGCATTGAGACCATTGTTTACCGATACGAGCAGTGCTTCCATGCCCTTGGCGATACGGGGCTCCCAGGCCGCTGCGTCACCGGTTTTCGGTGCGCCGGCCGCGCCAGTGGCGTGACAGACTTTACAGCTCTTGTCGTACTTGGCCATGTCGGGTTGGGCAAAGGCGCTGACAGCAGACAGAGCCAAAAAAACAGCGAGCAGCTTTTTCATTCGGGACCTCGAGTTCAGGTTGGGAAAACGCACCCCACGTACGCATTTTGCAACGGGGGGAAATTGGCTGTGGCATTATATACGAGATGCTATCACCACAAAAGGCAATACCCGCCAATGTCTGACACCCCACGCCAGCCGGTTCCGGCAACACCCAACTACCGCAAGGTGGCTTATTTAACGAGCGCTGCCAAGTTTTCCCAGTGCCCGCCAGACGAGGGGTGGGAAGTGGCCTTCGCCGGCCGCTCCAATGCCGGAAAATCAAGCGCAATCAATAGCTTAACGGGGAATAGCAAGCTCGCTAAAACCTCGCGTACACCGGGCAGGACGCAGCTGATAAACTTTTTCGAGCTCAGTGAAAGCCAGCGCCTGGTCGATCTGCCGGGTTACGGGTTCGCCAAGGTTCCCCTGGCAGTAAAGCGCGAGTGGACCAAACAGCTGGAAAATTACCTGCAACAAAGGCAGTGCCTGCGGGGCTTGATCCTGTTGATGGACGTGCGTCATCCCTTGCAGGCTTTCGACCAGCAAATGCTGGATTGGGCGCTGGCCGCCCGCATGCCCGTGCACATCCTGCTCACCAAGGCAGACAAGCTCAAGAAGGGACCCGCCAACAGCACCCTGTTACAGGTTCGGAAGGAGCTGGAAGCGCGCGGCGGCCTGGTCAGTGTCCAGTTGTTTTCCGCGCTGAAACACAGCGGCCACGAGCAGCTGGTAACGGTGTTGAATACCTGGTTAACGACAGAAAAAGACCCGGCTGACTGATAGGGGACCAGCCGCCGGGAACAATAAAGTCTCTGGGGAAGAGAGACTTGCTCGGGGTGGCACATGGAGAAAAACCACCCCGTGGGGTGTAGCGCTCGCTACACATGATGAGACTGTCCCACCGGCAATAAGTTCCAGGTGGGATTGAAATTTTTTGTCGGGCCGGGACAGGCCTGTTGAATTCTCAGTGGGCCTCGTCCCAGTTGGCGCCAGAGCCCGCCTCGACCAGCAGGGGAACAGCCAGCTCGGCGGCCGAGGACATCAGGCTGCAGATTTTGGTACGCACAGCCTCCACCTCACCGATGGCGACTTCAAAAACCAGCTCGTCGTGCACCTGCATGATCATGCGGGCATCGGCGCCATCGCGTTGCAGCCAGCGATCCGCCTCCAGCATGGCCCGCTTGATAATATCCGCCGCGGTGCCCTGCATGGGGGCGTTGATAGCGGTGCGTTCGGCCGCCTGTGCCCGCATTTTATTGCGGGCATTGATTTCGGGCAGATACAGCCTGCGCCCGAACAGCGTTTCCACATAACCCTGCTCCCGAGCCAGCGCGCGGGTTCGGTCCATATACTGCTGTACACCCGGATAGCGCTCAAAATAGCGGTCGATGTACTGCTGGGCCTCGCCGCGACCCAGGTGCAGCTGGCGGGCAAGGCCGAAGGCCGACATACCGTAGATCAGGCCAAAATTTATTGCCTTGGCCTTGCGGCGCTGGTCCCCCGAGACCGCCTCCAGCTCCACGTCGAATACCTCGGCGGCAGTGGCACGATGTACATCCTGCCCCTCCTTGAACGCTTTCATCAGCCCCGGGTCGGCAGAGAGGTGCGCCATAATGCGCAATTCAATCTGGGAATAATCCGCGGCCACGATGCGATAGCCCTGGGGTGCAATAAAGGCCTGCCGGATGCGCCTGCCCTCCTCAGTGCGGATCGGGATATTCTGCAGGTTTGGATCCGATGACGACAGTCGGCCGGTTGCAGCCACGGCCTGGTGGTAGGATGTATGCACCCTTCCTGTCCGCGGGTTGATCATTTCCGGTAACTTGTCGGTGTAGGTGGATTTCAGTTTACTCAGGCTGCGATGCTCCAGCAGCAGCTGGGGCAGGGGATAGTCCAGGGCCAGCTCCGCCAGCACTTCTTCCGCCGTCGAGGGTGCACCTTTTGGGGTTTTCTTGATGACCGGCAGCCCCAGTTTATCGAACAGGATTTCACCCAGCTGCTTGGGGGAGCCCAGGTTGAACTCCTGTCCCGCCAGCTCGTGCGCCCTGCCCTGCAGTTCCATCAGCCGCTGCCCCAGCTCGGCACTCTGGGCCTGCAATAACTCGCGGGAGATCAGCGCTCCCTGGCGCTCAATACGGGACAGTACCGGCACCAGCGGTATCTCGATGCTGCTGAATACGCTGCTGGGGCCGTCCTGTTCCGCCAGTCGGGGCCACAGTGCCCGATGCAGGCGCAGGGTGATATCCGCATCTTCGGCCGCATAGGGCCCCGCCTCCTCCAGCTTGATCTGGTTGAATGTCAGCTGCCTGGCGCCCTTGCCTGCGATATCTTCAAAATGAATGGTTTTCAGGCCGAGGTATTTGAGGGCCAGGCTGTCCATATCGTGACGCGTGGCGGTGGAGTCCAGCACATAGGACTCCAGCATGGTGTCGAAGCGAATCCCCCGCAGTTGAATATCGTGGTTTGCCAGCACACTGGCGTCGTACTTCAGGTTTTGCCCAACCTTCGCCTGCTGGTCATCCTCGAGCAGGGGTTTCAGCTGTGCCAGCACGGCCTCCCGGTCGAGCTGTCCCGGCGCCCCCAGGTAATCATGCGCCAGTGGTACATAGGCCGCCCGGCCAGGCTCTACCGCAAACGACACCCCGACGATCCGGGCTTCCATGTAATCGAGGCTGGTCGTCTCGGTGTCGAAGGCAAACAACTCGGCAGCACGCAGCTGCTCAAGCCAGCGATCCAATTCCGCCTGGCTGGTGACGATCTCGTACTCCACCGCACCGGCCTCCGCCAGCTGCGGTTCGTCCGCGTCCAGCAGTTCTTCCAGCCATGACCGGAACTCCATCCGTGTGTACCACTCGATCAGCTGCTCGCGGTTGGGCTCGGCGTTGTGCAGTTGTTCGGGCGTGAGGTCCAGCGCCACGTCAGTCTTGATAGTGGCCAGCGCATAAGACATGTAGGCCTTGTCCTTTTCAGCCTCCAGTTTCGCGGCCATGGTCTTGGCACCGCGAAAAGACAGGCCCGCCACCTTGTCGAGGGTGGCGTAAATCGCGTCCAGGCCACCGAGTCCCTGCAGCAGCCCCAATGCGGTTTTTTCTCCCACCCCGGGCACACCGGGAATGTTGTCCGCCTTGTCGCCCATCAGGGCGAGCAGGTCAATCACCAGATCCGGGGGAATCCCGAACTTCTGTTCCACCCCCGCCACATCCAGCACGGTACCGGTCATGGTATTGACGAGCGTGACGTGACCATCAACCAGCTGGGCCATGTCCTTGTCGCCGGTGGAAATGATCACCGGTCGGCCCTGCTCACCCGCCTGGCGGGCCAGGGTGCCGATAACGTCATCCGCTTCGACTCCCTCGACGCACAACAGGGGCAGGCCCATGGCCCTGACGATGGCATGAATCGGCTCGACCTGTTCACGCAGTTCGTCGGGCATCGGGGGCCGCTGGGCCTTGTATTCAGGGAACATATCGTCGCGGAAGGTTTTACCCTTGGCATCGAATACCACCGCTACCGGACTGCCAGGGTAGTCCTTGTGCAGGCGGCGAATCATACTGATCACGCCCTTGACGGCACCGGTGGCCTGGCCCGAGGAGTTGGTGAGGGGCGGCAGCGCGTGAAACGCGCGATACAGGTAAGATGAACCATCGACCAGGACAATGGGGACGGGTTTCTCGCTCATAGTGGCCTCTAGTTTTGCTGCCTGTCCCACAGGGCCCGGGCCGAGCGATAGGTCAACTTCACCTTGGCCAGATCCAGCGGGGCCTTGAAAAAGCCGTGGTAATCACCGCGCGGGTTGATAAGCACCACGTTCGCACTGTGGTCAACCTGGTAGTCATCCCCCTGGCCCGGGACCTTGCGGAAGGGTGTATTGAGGCCGGTGGCGAAGCGGTGGATATCCAGGAAATCACCGGTGACCCCGAGAAAGTCCGGATTGAAGTAGGGCACATAGCTGGCAAGCTGCTCCACCGTATCCCGCGCGGGGTCAACCGACACCATGACCACCTGGGTATCCTCGGCCTCCGTGCCCTCCAACTGGCCCAGCAGCTCGTTGAGGAAGCTCATGGTCGTGGGGCAGACATCCGGGCAATAGGTGAAGCCAAAAAACACCAGCGTCCATTTGCCCTCGAACCGGGCCCTTGTGAAGGCTTCGCCGTGGTGATCTACCAGGTTTATTTCGCCGAAATTTCGCGGTATTTCGAGAAGATAGAAGCCATTAATCTGCATTTCAGACGTGCTAAGGATCCGAGGCAGAGATATCCGGTGGACAAAAACCACGACGATCAGGGCGATAAATACCGCCAGGGCGAGCACCGTGATCCTGATACCGCGAGACTGCCGCGTCGCCTGTTCGCCGGCAGCGCTCACAGGGTGTGCACCGGAAACAGATAATGATCAACCAACATGATGATAAACAGGGCCATAAGATAAATGATGGAGTACTTGAAAGTTTCCATGGGGGCATTGGGATTCCTGTCGCGAATCAACTCAATTGCCCAATACAGGAAGCCGCAGCCGAGAACGACCGCACCCAGCAGGTAGAGGGGGCCGCTCATACGCGTGGCAAATGGCAACAAGGTGATCAGGAACATGAGCACCGTGTACAGCAGGATGTGCAGCTTGGTGAACGCTACCCCATGGGTCACCGGTAGCATGGGGATATCAACCGCAGCGTATTCCTCCCGACGGTGAATGGCCAGGGCCCAGAAATGCGGCGGCGTCCACGCAAAAATAATCAGGGCCAGGAGCAAGCCGTGACCGCCAATCTCACCGGTTACGGCGGTCCAGCCCAGCAGCGGCGGCGCGGCACCGGCCAGGCCGCCGATCACGATATTCTGCGGCGTTGCACGCTTGAGGAACATGGTATACACCACGGCATAGCCCAGCAGTGATGCAAAGGTCAGCCACGCTGTCAGGGGGTTTATCCAGACCAGTAAAATGGTCATCCCGGTGACGCCGGTCAGCGCGGCAAACACCCCGGCCTGCACCGGTTTGACACGGCCCTGGGCGACAGGGCGCTTGCGGGTGCGCGACATTTCCCGGTCTATGCGCTGATCCACCAGGTGATTGACCGTGGCCGCCGATCCGGCACACAGGGCAATACCAAGATTTCCAAGAATAAGGACACGCAGGGGTACCATACCGGGAACCGCCATGAACATGCCGATAACCGCCGTGAGAATCATCAGGAGCACAACATTCGGCTTGGTCAGCTCCTTGTAGTCACGCCAGGTTACCTGCTCTATTTCCGGGGTCATCGCCTTGCTCCGCTCACTCACTGGAGTTGTTCAGGAGAAACTTGAGATCAGCCATTACATCCTTGTACGAAATACTGCTGTTGTAGGACATCATGATCCAGCCCGAGGGGTCAACAAGGTACCAGGTGCCGGGCTCATGCCGGTACTCAGCAAACAATTTATCCATTTCATCGGGCGCCAACACCAGCGGCAACAAACCGCGATGATCCTGTTCCAGGAATTGCGCGAAGCTGTCCGGGACCGGGTGTTTGTCACTGAGTTCGCGCACCGTCAACCGGGTATCTCCAGGGGCGGTATCGCTGATATAGATTCGCCTGATGCGGTTGAACTCCTTGCCCAGCGCCGTGTGGATCTGCCGGGTCAGATACAGGGCATTTTCACAACTGGTGCCACAATCACTTCCGGGCGCCGGAATCACCATGGTCCACCGGGGTTTCAGGTCAGCGTACCTGAAGCGGGCTCCACCTGGCTCCAGGATTACCGCATCGTCGATTTGCCGGGGCGGTTGCACCAGGGTACCCCGGTTGGCGGTGCCCAACACTCCCACCAGGTCGAGATCACCGCGCACGACAAAATACCACACCCAGGTAGCACTGAGGATTATGATCACGGGAATCCCGGCGATCAGCAGCAGCACCATGCGGTTATTTGTTCGCTTGTCCATATCGTTCATCTAGTATCCCGCCTGGTCCTTTCGCTTGATCCATTGCCAGAGGTTGCTGCTGCGAAACAGGTAAAAAAGCAACAGAACCAACGCCATGGTAAACCATTGCGCAGCGTATGCACGGTGCTTATCAGGGCTCATGTTTACCACCTGCCAGTCGACTGCAAGGGCGCCGGGCTGTCCGGCCGCTATTCGCACTGGGTAGCGGAAAAAGGCGTCGGCTACAGGTGCACCAAGGGCCGCCCCGACCTTATCCATCTCTACCGCCTGTAACAGCTTCGGCCAGGTATCACCCAGCTGCTGCTCCCCGAGCAGGTAAGGCGTTCCCGGCGCCACGTACACGTGGCCCACGAGCTCCACTCGGCCCATGACCGCGGGCACGACTGGTAATTCGAGCCGGGCAGGGTCACCGGGCAGCCAGCCACGATTAACCAGCACCCGCTGCTGACCCCCGTCCAGCTGCACAATACCCAGCACCTCGTAGCCAAACCTGCCAGCATTCACCCGGTTATCCAGCAGGAAAAATTTGTCCGGGTCGAAGACACCGGAGAGCCTCACCGGCACATAGGCCAGGGTGGCGGCCGGGGCGTGCCAAAGGCTTTCGATAGCCACCGGCGGTTGGTTTTGCCGAAACTCCCAGGAAGCGGCCAGTGCCGCTTTTTCTTCCGCCCGCTGCAACTGCCAGAAGCCGAGGCCCGTCATCAAGGACACCAGCACCAGGGTAAACAGGGTGATGCGCCATTCGAGCTGGAACCTGAGTCCGCTGCCCGCGACAGGCATTTCAGCCGACCCCGGACCGGACCGGCCCAGCTGGTTTATAATGCAATCGGTTACCCAAGGAGAATTCCATTGCTGAAAGTTGTGATCGTAATATTGATGCTGGCGCTGATTGCCAGCCTGGGAAGCGGTTTCTATTTCCTGATGACAGACCAGGGCGACAAAAACAAGCGCCGCACCCTGCATTCACTGGGGGTCAGGCTGGCCCTGGCCATTGGCCTGGCCGCCGTCATAGTCTACGGCATTGCCACCGGTCAACTGGGTCATCGCAATCCCTGGGATGTCGGGCCGGAGCCCGATGCATCCCAGCAATCGATTTCTGAGTAAGAGTCCCTAAAGGATGTAAACAAACAGGAACAGGAACACCCACACCACGTCCACAAAGTGCCAGTACCAGCTGGACGCCTCGAAGCCAAAGTGGTCGTCAGCGGTGAACTGGCCACCGAGCACCGAGCGCAGCAGCTGGATCAGGAGCATCGTGGCGCCCATCATCACGTGAAAGCCGTGGAAGCCAGTCAGCATGAAAAATGTTGAGCCGTAGATGCCGGCATTCAGGGTAAGCCCGAACTCGACGTAGGCCTCATGGTATTCCACGGCCTGCAGGTAAACGAAAGCCAGGCCCAGGAGTACGGTAATAGCCAGCCACAGGTTGAACTTCTTGCGGTTGCCGCTGAGGATACCCATGTGCGCGATATGGCAGGTAAAACTGGATGACAGCAGGATTATGGTATTCCACAGGGGCAGCCAGGCCCACCACGAATGCGCATCCCTGAACGACATGCTGGTATGGGCACTGGTAAACGAGCCGTTATTGGCCATGAGCTGCGCGCCGGCCCCACCTACCGCTTCCTGGGGCGTTTGCATCATCGGCCAGCTGAATGTGAAACCTTCCCACAAAAGACCATTCATGCGGCCGCCTTCTCCCTCGCCAGCCAACCAGGGACCGACAAGATTACGCACGAAAAACAGGGCGCCGAAGAAGGTAAAGAAGAACATGACTTCAGAAAAAATAAACCAGAACATACCCAGGACGTAGGATTTTTTCAGCTGGGCGCTGTTCATGCCCGCGATATTCTCCTTGATGGTCACCCGAAACCAGCTGAATAGCGTGGCCAGGAAAAACAGTATGCCCAGTGTGAAAATGGTCCAGGAGCTGGTCTCCTGCCCGGGGTCGCCAAAGGTCATGTCATTCATGATGTTGGCGGCACCAAAAATGCTCAGGATCAGGCCTATGGTGGCGCATGCGGCCAGCCGGCTCTTCTCTGGTACGTAATACTTTTCGTACCCTGCGGAAGTCTGACTTGTCATCTTGTACGTTCTCCGTGTAGGTAGCCCCGGCTCGAAAGCCCGGGCGTCAGCGAGTAGCGACAGCGCCCTTCGCCATATCTGTTACATCAAAAATGGTATAGGACAGGGTGATTGTGTGAATGTCTTTTGGCAAGTCCCGATCGACGATGTACTGCAGCGGCAATTCTGCTGCGGCCCCGGCGGCCAGTGGCTGCTGGTTAAAACAGAAACACTCCGTCTTGTGGAAATATTGCACGGCCCGTGAAGGTGAGATACTCGGGATAGCCTGCGCCACCATATCCTTCGCAAGGGTATTGCGAGCGCGGAACAGGGTATCGTTGACTGCGCCCGGGTGCACCTTCATTGTCGAAACCGAGGGCCCGAACTCCCAGGGCATGCCCTCGTTCCGGGTCGCCACGAACTGGATAGTAACCAGCCTGCTCTCATCAACCCCGCCCGCCTGCACCGAGGTATAGGCCTCACCATTGGTCTTGCCATTGATGCCCAGGGCATCACACAGCACGTTATATAGCGGCACCATTACCACGAATACAAAAGCGAACATCAGCACAGCCACCACGACCAGCTTGGTCGCGGTGTCGGTGCTCGGGTTTTTGCTCAATCGAATCACGTGAAAAATATCACCTACGAGTGCGCGTGAGCCGGGTCGATCTTCGGTGGCGTTTCGAAGGTATGGTAGGGCGCGGGAGTAGGTATCGTCCACTCCAGCCCTTCCGCGCCGTCCCAGACTTTCGGGTCCGAAACCGGCTTACCGGCAACGATAGTCGCAATCACATTGTACAGGAAGAGAACCTGCGACAGACCGTAAATGAACGCGCCGATACTGGACATCATGTTGAAATCCGTAAACTGCAGGGCATAGTCCGGGATACGCCGCGGCATACCCGCCAATCCCACGAAGTGCTGCGGGAAAAAGGCCAGGTTGAAACCGATGAACGAGATCCAGAAGTGGGTTTTACCCATGGTCTCGTTGTACATACGCCCACACCACTTCGGCAGCCAGAAGTAGATCGCCGCACTCATGCTGAACACTGCGCCCGCCACCATCACGTAATGGAAGTGCGCGACAACAAAGTAAGTATCGTGATACTGGAAGTCAGAAGGCGCGATGGCCAGCATAAGGCCGGTAAAGCCGCCAATCGTGAACAACACCAGGAACCCGATACAGAACAGCATGGGCGTCTCGAATGAAAGCGAGCCACGCCACATGGTGGTTACCCAGTTAAATACCTTTACGCCAGTGGGAACGGCAATCAGCATGGTGGCATACATGAAGAACAGCTCGCCTGCGACAGGCATGCCCACCGTATACATGTGGTGTGCCCAGACGATGAAGGACAGAAATGCGATCGAAGCGGTCGCGTAAACCATCGAGTCATAGCCAAACAGGGGCTTGCGGGAAAAGGCGGGGATAATCTGTGATACCACGCCGAACGCCGGCAGGATGATGATGTATACCTCGGGATGCCCGAAAAACCAGAATACGTGCTGGAACAGCACCGGATCTCCGCCGCCAGCAGCAGAAAAGAAACTGGTACCGAAATGCACATCCATCAGCATCATGGTCACTGCCCCGGCAAGCACAGGCATCACCGCAACCAGCAGGAAAGCGGTAATCAGCCAGGTCCACACAAACAGCGGCATTTTCATGTAGGTCATGCCGGGAGCGCGCATGTTCATTACGGTAGCGATGATATTGATTGAACCCATAATCGACGACAGGCCCAGCACGTGTACCGAGAAAATGAAAAACGTGACTGAGGGCGCCGCATAGGTTGTGGAAAGAGGTGCGTAGAAGGTCCAGCCGGCAGCCGGCGCGCCTCCTTCCATGAACAGTGTGGATGCCAGTAACAGGAAGGTCGGGGGAAGAATCCAGAAGCTCCAGTTATTCATCCGCGGCAACGCCATATCCGGCGCTCCGATCATCATGGGAATCAGCCAGTTGGCGAGACCAACGAAGGACGGCATGATGGCGCCAAATACCATGATCAGGCCGTGCAGCGTTGTCATCTGGTTAAAAAACGCCGGTTCAACAAGCTGCAAGCCGGGCTGGAACAGCTCGGCCCGGATAATCATGGCGAAGGTGCCGCCCAGCATGAACATGGAAAAAGAGAACCACAGGTACATGGTTCCAATGTCTTTATGGTTAGTGGTAAACAGCCACCGACTGAGGCCCTTGGCAGGACCGTGATGATGATCGCCCATCGTTAACTCCTCCAATTAGCCTTTTTTGTGATTGTAGACATCAATGGGCTGGACCATATCACCCATATTGTTGCCGAAAGCATTGCGCTGGTAAGTGATCACCGCTGCCATGTCCACATCGTTCAGCTGGCCGCCAAAGGCCTGCATGGCCGTACCCGGAACACCGTTGATACCAACATCCAGGTGCTTGTTGATGTCGCCGGTGACGATAGCGCTGCCCGCGATCGCCTTGCCAACACCGCCTTCACCGTTCGCGCCGTGACAGGCAAGACAGCTGCGCTCGTAAACCGCCTTGCCACGCTCTACCTGTTGATCAAGCGTGAAAGTCTGGGCCATGAGCTCCTTGATCGCTGCCGCCTCGGCCTGCTTGCCGCTCAACCACTGGCTGTAGTCTTCCTTGCTCACGACATTGACCACGATCGGCATGAATCCATGATCCTTGCCACAAAGCTCGGCGCACTGGCCACGATAAACACCCACGGTGTCCACCTTGGTCCAGGCCTCATTGATAAAACCGGGGATCGCATCGCGCTTGACGGCGAGATCAGGTACCCACCAGGAGTGAATCACGTCGTTCCCCGTAATCAGGAAGCGAACCTTGGTATTCACCGGTATCACCATGGGCTCGTCCACTTCCAGAAGGTAGTACTCACCCTTGGGATCGGCGTTGTGAATCTCGCTCTGGGGCGTCCGTAAATTACTGAAAAAACTTACATTCTCGCCACTTTCGTCTATATATTCGTACTTCCATTTCCACTGGAAGCCGGTAACCAGAATATCCATCTCGGCATCGTCATTGTTATAGACTTCGAGCAGTGTAGACGTGGACGGTACAGCCATGACGAGAAGAATGAGAAATGGTATGACAGTCCAGGCGATCTCCACCTTGGTGCTTTCATGAAAATGTGACGCCACCGCGCCCTTTGACTTACGGTGATTTATGATGGAGTAGAACATCACCCCGAACACCCCGACACCGATCACCGTACAGACCCCAAGAATCCACATGTGCAGGTCGTAGATACGTTCGCCCACCGCAGTGACCCCGGGTGCCATGTTGACCTGGTTCACCTCGGGGCCGTAAGCCAGCACAACCGCACTCACCAGCATCAGCACAGGACCGAGTGCGAGCTTTAAAAGCCGCTTCGCTTCAAAACACATTTCCCGTGTCTCCATTTCGTATTGAAATAATAATTCCCCCAACTGACTGTGCGCGACCCCGGGGGTCGTCACAACACAAAGACGACTATGCGATACGCACTTCGAGACACCGCCGGATAAGGGGCGACCGGAACGTTAACCACCGCTTGAACTTGTCAGCTGCACTTGCCACCTTAGGTGCGACATTTTGTCGCTGGGGCTAAGCGGGGGGGATTATAGCGAATCTGGGGCATAAAGCCTACTCGGTTACGCGCTTTGCCCCGGGGGCCCGGCCCAGCCTCACCCTTTGCCGGGATTGCCCAGATATAGAGGCAAAGACCCTCTCCCACCACAAAATATGCCCCCGATCGGTCCTCCGGACCTTCCCCGACCACCTACAAGCGCACTTGTCCTGGCATTTTTCGTCCGTCTGCTAGATCAAGATCAAGGTAATTGCGCCGTCCGGTAGCGGTTTGCTCAGGATGTACTAGCCTGATCAATACCCTTTGGCAAGCAGAAGCAGGCCTCGCAAATTCATGGTCGCAACGATCATCAAGGACAAAATCAGCAGCGCCGTCCGGACGGAGGCCAAAACCGGCGATCTTCATCGGCGCCTGCAAGAGCGGCTACCCCAGCTTCGGGAGAGGCTGGTGCTAACCGAGGACGCCCCGGTCGAGGGGCTGCTGGCATTTATCAGGGAATATGTCGAGAGCGTGCCCAGCTGCATTCTGCTGGTAGCCGCTGTGAGCAAGCATATGGGGTTTTACGATTATGCAGAGCCCTTCCTGGATATGGCGGAAAATTACTTCCTGAATCCACCGGGCGACCTGCCACAGGGGGGAGGCCTTGAAGCCCTGCTGGATGAAGCATTTCTCGCCCATCGCCTGCTGGAGGAGGTGAACGATCACCATATAAGGCACCTGCAACGACCTCTCCTGCCGATTGACATGACGGAAGCCAACGTCATCGTGCATCACCTTCTGGGTGATGACCTGGCCAACCGCCTGGACCAGATGGTGCACGATACCGCTGCCAAACTGCTTGAGCGAGAGTACGTCTGGGCCAGGGTGCGAGCCATTCCGGCAAGCAGCGCGCCTACCGCGCAATTGTTCAAATACAATAAGGCGACCTGGTCCGCGCGCAGAATCAGGTTGCGACTGGCCAGCGAGGCAAGTTAATTACTTCTTCCGGGGGTCGACCAGCCTGACCGGTTCTGCCGGTGTCTCCACGCGGCGGGCAGCGGGCCGACTGACCCGGGTGGGGAGCTCCCGTGGATTGCCGGCAGGCCCCTGCAATTCGACTTTCCCAACGGTGGGTCCAGCGCCGGGACGGGCCTCTTTGAAGCCGCAGGCAATGCACTCCCGCTGGTCGGTATCCAGATCGACCACGATCTTGTCCATCAACGCGCAGCGCGGACAAACTGCTCCGGCTATGAAGCGACGGCGACCGGGCTCGACTGGCATCTGTATTCTCCGATGAATGGAACAAGCTGGCATGCAAGCAAGCCGCTGGGTATTGTATCAGGCTATTCAGCACGGGAGCGCCATGGATGAAACACCACAGCCCAAGCAATGTTCGCCGCTTTGGCGGCCACCAGCCGGTAACCGGGAAGCGGGTGCTGATCGACCCCAGTGCAGTCGTCCTGGGTGACGTGGCGCTGGCAGACGATGTTTCCGTCTGGCCCCAGGTATCGATCCGGGGCGACATGCACCGCGTGAGGGTAGGCGCCCGCACCAGCGTACAGGACGGCTGCGTGTTGCACATCACCCATGCCGGCCCGTACAACCCGGACGGCTGGCCACTGGAGATCGGCAGCGATGTCACTATCGGCCACAATGCCACGCTGCACGGTTGTATTGTAGGCGACAGGGTGCTCGTCGGGATGGGAGCCACTATTATGGACGGGGCCGTGGTAGAGGACGATGTCGTCGTCGCCGCGGGAGCACTGGTAACGCCGGGCAAACGGTTGCGCAGCGGTTTTCTCTACGCCGGCAGCCCCGCCCGGGAAATACGTGAGCTCAGCGACAGGGAAATGGACTACTTTTGCTACAGCGCCGGTAACTATGTGAAACTGAAGGACCAGCACATCGCTGCGCTTGAAGACGACTGATCAGGCGGCCGCCAGGGTCTCCCTGATCTGCCGTATCACCGGCCCGGTCTCGGGGCGCAGGTGTCGCCATATGTAGAAGGATTGCGCGGCCTGTTCCACCAGCATGCCCAGGCCATCCGCCACCGCCCAGGCCGCGTGGTGGGCAGCCCATCGCATGAACGGCGTCGGCTGTGCACTGTAAACCAGGTCGTAGCAACAACTGCGCTCGGTCAGTATCGAGCCGGGCAGTTCGGGCATTTTCCCGCCGAGGCTGGCACTGGTCGCGTTGATGACCAGGTCGAAGGAACGGTTTCCCAGCAGCGAGTAGGCCCCGCCCTCTATTGGGCCCAGATCGGCGAACTCTGTCACCAGCTGCTGCGCCTTGCCTGGCGTCCGGTTGACGACAAGAAGCTCCCTGGGTTTCTCCCGCAGCAGGGGCTCGAGAACCCCGCGGGCTGCACCGCCCGCGCCGAGGATCAATACACGCAGACCCTGTACCGCCCAGCCCAGGTTGGCAACCATATCCCGCACAAGCCCAATACCGTCCGTGTTGTCGCCCTCAACCTGGCCATCCGGACACATTGTCAGCGTATTCACGGCGCCTGCGCGACGGGCTCGCTCGCTGAGCCTGTCGGAAAATGCAAAGGCCTCCTGCTTGAACGGTACCGTCACGTTGAGACCAGCGCCGCCCTGCTCGAAAAACCTGCGGGCGGCCTGCTCAAAACCATCCAGTTGCACCAACACCGCCCGGTACTGCAATTGCTGGGCGCACTGCTGGGCAAAAGCCGCGTGAATCAGCGGCGATTTGCTGTGCTTGATGGGGTTGCCGAACACGGCATATTTATCGATACCACTCATTTACCGCTTGTCCTTCTTATTATTCCTCGCCCAACCAATCGCGATCCTGCAGGTAATACCCGGTCAGCTCGGCCTCGGGTGAACCCGCCGGGGGCTGGTAGTTATATTCCCAGCGCACCAGCGGCGGCAGCGACATGAGAATCGCCTCGGTGCGCCCGTCAGACTGCAGGCCAAACAGGGTGCCGCGGTCGTAGACAAGGTTGAACTCGACGTAGCGGCCGCGACGGTATAGCTGGAATTGTCGCTCAGCATCGCTGAAGGCCGTGTTCTTGCGCCGCTGAACGATGGGCCGATAGGCCCGGATATAGGAATCACCCACCGACCGCATAAACGCGAAACTGGTGGCAAAATCCCACTCGTTCAGGTCATCAAAAAACAGGCCGCCGACCCCCCGTGGCTCCCGGCGGTGTTTCAGGTAAAAATATTCATCACACCAGCGCTTGAATCGAGGGTAGACGTCTTCCCCAAATGGCGCACAGGCTTCGGCGGCAACCCGGTGCCAGCTGACGCAGTCCTCGCGATTGCCATAATAGGGCGTGAGGTCGTAGCCGCCGCCAAACCACCAGACGGGTTCCTGGCCAGGCTTTTCCGCCACAAACATACGAACATTGGCATGGGACGTGGGCACGTGCGGGTTGCGCGGATGTATCACCAGGGAGACGCCCATGGCCTGGAAGCTGCGCCCCGCAAGCTCCGGTCGTGATGCGCTGGCCGAGGGCGGCAGGCTGGCACCACGCACATGGGAAAAGTTCACGCCGGCGCGCTCAAATACCGCCCCTTCCGCCAGTACCCGGCTGCGACCACCGCCGCCTTCCGGGCGCTGCCACTCGTCGGTGATAAATTCCGCTGCGCCGTCTTCCTCGGCCAGTGCAGCGCAAATCGTGTCCTGTAACTGGAGCAGGTAGGACCTGACCTGTTCAATCTCCATAGTGCTGTTTACCCCGTGGTTTCATGGGCGGTGCATTATACGCACACGCGGACAGGAACAATACCCGGATGGCGGGGCGATCGCGCTCAGGCGCGGATAAGCTGGCCACTGGCCAGGTCCCTGATCCGGGTGGGCCGCCCCGAGCTACCGACGGCCCCTGGAACCAGGTAGTCCAGCCGGTCGCCGAAGTAGCGCCGAACCTGGAACGACAGGCGCGGGGGGCGCCTGCCGGCCGGATTAGCGGACGTGGAGACAAGAGGACCACCCCAGGCTGCGCAAAGGGCGCTGACAACCGGGTGAGCACTGACCCTGACCGCCACCGTATCGTGTTCACCGTGAATCCAGGCCGGCACCCGCCCTCCGTGGGGAACCAGCCAGGTGTTGGGCCCCGGCCAACCGGCCGACAGCGCATCGCGCTGGGGCCCGTCGAGGTCGGCGAGCAGGAACTCCAGCTGTTGCTCGGTCGCGGCGACCAGGATCAAACCCTTTGCGGGAGAGCGGCCTTTCAGCGCGAGCAGGCGCTGCACGGCCCTCCGACTGGCGGGGTCGCAACTGAGCCCCCACACCGACTCGGTGGGGCAGGCGATGACGCCCCCGGCGGACAGTGCCGCCAACGCCAGGCGCAGCCGCAGGGGGGCGGGGGGCTTCGGCACTATCTGCCTTTCAGGCTTTCCTGCAGCGCGGCATCCTTGGCGCCAATGGCCTCGGCGTTGGCCGCGCGCTCGTCACGGAGCTTCCGGGCCAGCTCGGGGTTGGCTACCGCCAGTATCTGGGTTGCGAGGTAGGCCGCATTCTTGGCACCGGCCTTGCCAATGGCCACCGAGGCCACCGGGATGCCCGCCGGCATCTGTACGGTGGACAACAGGGCATCCAACCCGTCCAGGCTGGCATCCATCGGCACCCCGATCACCGGCTTTACCGTGGTGGCTGATACCGCGCCGGCCAGGTGCGCCGCCATGCCTGCCGCGGCAATAAATACCGCGCAGCCGCGCTGGTCCGCGTCCTGTATAAAAGCCTTGGTGACCTCCGGGGTGCGGTGAGCCGACGTGATGCGGGCCTCAAATCGTACCCCGAAGGAACGCAGTACATCAAAACAGGCCTGCATGACCGGCAGATCGGAATCAGAACCCATCACAATGGCCACAAATGGCTCACTCATAGCGTATCTCCTGGCAAGTCGGCCGCGGGACTGGACTGTACCGTCGGCAAAGACCGCGAAAGTTAACCAACTGGAGCACACTTCGCAAGCCCGGCGGGTCCACAGACCCCTGTTCTTCAGCTGCGGATATATCCCGCGTCCCCGCGCGCAAGCAAGCCCAGCAACTCGAGGTACGACAATTCGGCCAGCAGCCGCGCCACCGGCAGGGCGCTCAGTCGACTCAGTTCATCTACCGTGATGAACTCGAAACCCACCAGTGACAGCACCTGCTGCTGACTCTCCGTCAGGTCCTGCAAGGCACTTTGTACTGCGTCCCCGGGGGGCAGCAGGTCCTGTTGCAGCGCATACAACGGTCCCAGCTCCTCGAGCACATCCCGGATGGTTTCCACCATCCTGGCGCCGTCGCGAATCAAGTGCAGGCAACCGGCACCACCGGAATGATAAATGGACCAGGGCAGGGCAAACACCTCCCGGCCCTGCTCCACTGCCGTGCGCGCGGTAATTAACGAACCGCTGGGCAGGGCGGCCTCCACCAATAACACACCCAGGCTAAGTCCGCTGATGATGCGGTTTCGGCGGGGGAAGTTGTAGGGCAGGGGCGGCACTCCCGGCGGAAATTCGCTAACGAGGCAGCCGGCCTTTTCCAGCTCCCCTACCAGCTCCCGATGGCAGGCCGGATACACCCGGTCTATGCCGGTAGCAACCACCGCGATGCTCCTGCCCCCTTCCACAAGGGCGCCGCGATGGGCCGCGCCGTCTATGCCACGCGCCAGTCCGCTGGTGACATGCAGGCCTGCACCTACGGCCTGGGCTGCGAAGGCACCGGCCGCCCGTAGCCCAGCCGGGCTCGCCTTGCGGCTCCCAACCATGGCCAGCTGCGCCTGGGACAATAAAGCCGCGTCACCACGCACATACAACAGGGGCGGGGGAGCGTGAATCGTGCGCAGCAGCGGGGGGTAGCGCGGATCTGTAATCGGCAGGATATCCGCACCCAACGCAACCAGGGCGGACAGCTGCCGGTCAACATCCACGCTGGCGCCACCAGCGAGTGTTCGCGCCAGCGCCTGCGTCGGTCTGGCTGGCAGACCCAGTTCACGCCACAGGGCCGGGCCTCCCGCCGCCAGCTCTGCCGGCGAGCCGCTTTGCAGCAACAGGCGGGCCAGGGTGGGGTCGTCAATTGCGGTAAGGCCGTGCAACAGCAGGCACAGCCGGGCATCTGCAACATTCATACATCATCCTTGACGTAGTACGGGCCGGGTCGGGCAACGCATGATCCGCCGCCGCCGGGATATCCGGTCACATATAAAAAACGGGGCTCGAGGCCCCGTTGATTGTGAATGCTGACAGGCTGAATTAGAACATCAGGGGTTGGTGACCTTGTCGCCCACCTCGAGCGGTTTGTCAGACTTCAGCACGATGACATAGCTGGCCTTCTCGAAAACTTCAAATACCATGGCCAGCCCGGCGCGCACGTCCGGCAACATCACGTTCTCCTTGGCCACGGAGTCGAAAACCATTTCGCCAACCTGGTAAATTGCCAGTACCTGGCCAACTTCCAGGCCGTCCCGCTCGCCCTTGTTGATCACCACGATATCGTTGGTGCCGATCTGGGTTACACCGCCGGGCACGGCGATCATGTAACCATCTTTTATTTCCGCATCCGGTGCGCGTGGATGAAAGGTGGCGTCGATAATACGTTCACGCATCGGCAACAGGCGGTCGGTCACCCGCACCTCTTCGGTTATGCGGGTAATCTCCAGCTCGGTTACCGCATCCGTATTGCTGCTCAACAGCTTGGCATTGCCGATATCCTGCGCCTGGTATCCCAGTAACTCATTGGTGAGCGGATCATGGTAGGCGGCGCCCGGCCGATAGATGCCATAGGCACGTTCACCGTCCGGGAAAACTCCCCGGCCAAATACCTTGTCGCCTGGCGCACTGAGCAAATGCCGCTGGGAGCCCGAAACAATATAGGGAGCGCCGTTGAGTTCGCCCTCTGCAACAATCCTCGACCACTTGAGCCAGGGCCCTATCTCGTCCAGGGGAATGATAGGTATTGCCAGATCCAGGTCCGACACCCGCATATTTGGCACCATCTTGACGTCGCGGCCGCGACGGACACGGAGCTTCGGCTGGCCGTCGATCCACACCAGGTAAAGCTCGTCGCCGGGGTAGATCAGGTGGGGGTTATCGATCTGGGGGTTGGCATCCCACAACTGTGGCCAGAGCCACGGCTTCTGCAGGTACATTCCCGATATACCCCAGAGCGTATCGCCCTTCTTTACTATGTAGGTTTCCGGTACGTTGTCGTTGAGTTCTACCGCTGCCTGCAGCCATGCACTGAAAAGTAATGACAGCAACAGCAGGCAAACCGAGAGTGTGCTTTTTTTCATTTTTCCGTCCCTGCGTAGCCTTGTTATAGTCTGGCGCAGCGGCCGTCACCGTGGCTTCCGGAGCCAGGGGAACCGATGCTGCGACAGCTTCCCCGTGAGCTGTGCCCTCGACCTGCAGCATCGCGCCAGCACTTCCCGCACTGGGCGCCCCGTTGCTACAGGTAGTATAATCTCTACAGTTTGCTGCGGTGATTTGCCGCTGGCAAGCTTAATGTTACTAATTCACGCAGCCGTTTTCGGCTCGATTCTGGCCAAAACAGGGCGCTTTTGCACATGGCAGTACTTGAAATTCTGGAATTTCCAGATCCCCGGCTGCGTACCAGGGCACGGCCCATAGCACAGGTGACCGATGCTACCCGACGCCTGATCGACGATATGTTTGAAACGATGTACGACGCACCGGGTATAGGGCTGGCCGCAACCCAGGTCAATGTACACGAGCGCCTGCTGGTGATCGATGTGTCCGAGAATCGCAACGACCCACTGGTTTTTATCAATCCGGAAATTACCGTATTGGATCCCGAACTGGGCGAGTACGACGAGGGCTGCCTGTCGGTCCCGGGGTTTTATGAGACGGTATGCCGCCCAAGCCGGGTCGAGGTCACCGCCCTGGATCGCGACGGCAAGCAATTCACCCGCCAGCTCGATGGCCTGCTGGCCATTTGCCTGCAGCATGAAATCGACCACCTCGAGGGCAAGTTGTTCGTGGATTACCTGTCCGTACTGAAGCGTCAGCGCATCCGCAAGAAGCTGGAGAAACAGCAGCGCCAGAACGCCTGATGCCCGCGCCCACCACGACAAGCCCAGGCCAGGCCCTGCGGATAATCTTCGCCGGCACCCCCGAGTTCGCTGCCTTTCATCTCAGGTCGCTAATTGATAGTAAGCACCAACTAATAGCTGCCTACACCCAACCCGACAGGCCCGCAGGCAGGGGCAAGAAGCTGCAATCAAGCCCGGTCAAGCAACTCGCCGGGGCGGCGGGAATCCCGGTGTTCCAGCCGCCTTCATTGCGCGATGCCCGCGCGCAGCAAACCCTGGCGGAACTGAATGCAGATGTCATGGTGGTGGTGGCCTACGGGCTGATTCTCCCCCAGGCAGTGCTCGATGCTCCCCGCCTGGGCTGCCTCAATGTCCACGCGTCCCTGTTGCCGCGCTGGCGCGGGGCGGCGCCGATACAGCGCGCCATTGAAGCCGGGGACCGCGAAACCGGTATCACCATCATGCAGATGGACGCGGGACTGGACACCGGCGCGATACTGGCGACCTCCCGCTGTACGATCGACGAGCAAACCACCGCCGCCAGCCTGCTCGATACGCTGGCCAGTCTCGGCCCGCCCTCATTGCTCGAGGTACTTGGGAGCCTGCCGGCGCACCAACTCAGTGCGATCGCTCAAAACGAGGAGCAGGCCACCTACGCAGGAAAAATCCTCAAAGCTGAGGCAGAGCTCGACTGGCGCAGGGACGCCACGGCCCTCGACAGGGCAATCCGCGCGTTCAACCCCTTCCCGGTCTGTTTCAGTACCCTGGAAGGCGAACGGGTGAGGGTATGGCAGGCGGCGCCCCTGGACCAGCCATCAGGACCGGAAGCTCCCGGCACCATAGTGCAAACGGGGCGCGAGGGCATCGCGGTCAACTGCGGCAGCGGCCAACTGCTGATCCGGCAATTGCAACTGCCGGGCGGCAAGCCCCTGGCTGCCGAACAGGTGCTCCACGCCCGCAGCGGTCTTTTTGCGGCGGGCCACCGTTTCGCGTTGCCCGCTGAACCCGCTCCCTGATGGCACTGGACACACGGGCCGCCGCCGCCCGGGTCATTGGCGATGTCCTGGCCGGCAGGTCCCTCAACCAGGCCCTGCCCGAGCAGCTACCCCAGGTTGCCGAGCGTGACCGGGGCCTGCTCCAGCAACTTTGCTATGGCACACTGCGCCAGCAACCGAAATTACAGGCGCTTCTGGGCCAGTTGTTGAGCAAGCCTCTCAAGAGCAAGGACAGCGATATCCAGGGCCTGCTGCTGTGCGGGCTGTACCAACTCGAAAGCACCCGCATACCGGACCACGCCGCGGTAGCCGCGACCGTGGGAGCGGTAGCGGCCCTGAAGAAACCCTGGGCACGGGGCATGACCAACGCGGTACTGCGCCGCTTCCTGCGGGAACGGGATACGCTCACCCCGGGCCTGGCCGCCGCGGCGGCGGCGAGTCACCCCGAGTGGCTTTACCGGGCACTTTATAAGCAGTGGCCCGACGACGCCGAGCAGATCATCGAGGCCAATAACCTGCAACCGCCAATGACGCTGCGGGTCAACGCCGGCCGGGTTTCCCGGCGGGATTACCTGGCACAGCTGGCGGCGCAGGGTATCGAGGCTTCGCCCGGACAGCTGTCAGAACAGGCAATTTACCTGGCCACGCCCCGTGATGTATCCCAGTTGCCGGGTTTCAGCCAGGGCGATGTCAGCGTACAGGACGAGGCCGCCCAGATGGCGGCCCCGCTGCTGCAGGCAGCCGCCGGTGAGCGAGTGCTCGATGCCTGTGCCGCCCCCGGTGGCAAAGCCTGTCACCTGCTTGAGTTACAGCCAGGTTTGGCGGAACTGGTCGCCATGGACGTTGACGAAGCGCGGTTGCTGAAGGTCTCGGAAAACCTGCTGCGCCTGGGATTGCAAGCGACGCTGAGGGTCGGCGACGCGAGCCACCCCGGCGATGCGCTGGCACCGGCCAGCTTTGATCGTATCCTGGTGGATGCGCCATGTTCAGCCACCGGCGTTATCCGGCGCCATCCCGACGTTAAAGTGTTGCGGCGCCCCGAAGACATCGGTGAGATGGCCGAAATGCAGCTGCGGATACTGCGGGGCCTGTGGCCCCTGCTGAAGCCCTCAGGCGTACTTTTATACGCTACCTGTTCGGTACTGGCGGAGGAAAACCAGGATGTGGTTGCGCGCTTCCTCGAATCGGAGCCTGGCGCCGCCGCCGTTTCACTGACGCGGCCCTGGGGCCGGGCGGCGGGTTGCGGGCGCCAGCTGCTGCCGTCGTCCCAGGGTGCTGACGGACTTTTTTATGCGCTGCTGTGCAAGACAGGCTCACTATAAACCGGCAAAACAATGTGCATAATTCCGGCAGGCGCACACTTACAATCTACAGGTGATTTCTTTAATGTGCTCGGGTAATCCGCTTCCGTCAAAACTAATTAGGCTCCCCGAGCTATGAAAATTATTATTCTCGGCGCCGGCCAGGTCGGCGGTACGCTGGCCGAGCACCTGGCCATCGAGCAAAATGACATTACGGTGGTCGACACCGATGGTGAGAAACTGCGCCTGCTGCAGGACCGGCTCGATATCGGCACGGTGGCGGGCGAGGCCTCCCACCCCAACACGTTGCTCAAGGCAGGTGCCGAGGACGCGGATATGCTGATCGCGGTCACCAACAGCGACGAGATAAACATGATGGCCTGCCAGGTGGCCCATACCCTGTTCAACACGCCGACCAAGATTTCCCGTGTCCGCTCTCCCCAGTACCTGGCCTACCAGGAGCAATTGTTCACTGCCAACCACATCCCGGTGGATGTGATCATTGGCCCCGAGCAGCTGGTAACCAAGAATATCCAGCAACTGATAGCCAATCCCGGTGCACTCCAGGTCCTTGATTTCGCCGAGGGCAGGGTGCAACTGGTGGCGGTGAGGGCCTATCACGATGGACCCATCGTCGGCCAGGAGCTGCAGGAAATTCGCAAGCACATGCCCAAGGTCGATACGCGGGTAGCGGCAATATTCCGCCACAATCGCCCAATCATACCGGTGGCTGACACCGTGGTGGAGGTAGACGATGACGTCTTCTTTATCGCGGCGAAGGAAAATATTCGCGCGGTGATGTCAGAACTGCGCAAGGTGGACAAGCCCTACAAGCGGGTGATGATCGCCGGCGGTGGCAACATCGGCGCCACGCTGGCCTGGAACCTGGAGGGTCTCTACCAGGTCAAGATCATCGAGCAGTCCTATGATCGCTGCCGCGTTCTGTCAGAACGCCTGAAGCATGCGCTGGTGCTCAACGGCAGCGCCACGGATCCCCAGTTGCTGGCGGCGGAAAATATCGAGGGAACGGATGTGTTCTGCGCCCTCACCAACAACGATGAATCGAACATCATGATGTCCATGCTGGCGAAACGCCACGGCGCCAAGAAAGTCATCACTTTGATTACCAACCCGGCCTATGCGGACCTGGTCGGCGAGGAAATCGACATCGCAATTTCGCCCCAGCAGATCACGATTGGCAGCCTGCTCACCCATGTGCGCAGGGGTGATATCTCCAATGTGCACTCCCTGCGTCGGGGAGCTGCCGAGGCCATCGAGGTCACCGCCCATGGCGACTCACATTCATCACGGGTAGTAGGCAGGCGCCTGGACGAGATCAAGTTACCCGAGGGAGTCACTATCGGCGCTATCGTGCGCGGTGAAGAAGTGCTGATCGCCCACAGCCATATCGTGGTTGAAACCGATGACCACGTTATCCTGTTCCTGATCGACCGCGGCATGATCAAGGCAGTGGAGAAGCTGTTTGCAGTGGGCTTCGGGTTTTTCTCCTAGTGAATAGCGTCGCCTGAGCCATGCATTTTTCTATCTCCTTTCGTATTCTCGGCTTGCTGCTCATGCTGTTCAGCACGACGATGCTGGCGCCGCTTGTTTTTGCCCTGATCGAGGACGACCACACGATCACCGGTTTCCTTACAGCGCTGTGTATAACGTTTTTATCCGGCCTGCTGATGTGGCTGCCCGTGCGCAAGGCCAGCCACGAGCTGCGTATCCGCGATGGCTTCCTCGTGACCTCATTGTTCTGGACCGTGCTGGGCTTGTATGGGGCGCTGCCCCTGGCTCTTACCGACACGCTCGACATCACCCCGGCCGGAGCGATCTTTGAGTCCATCTCCGGCCTGACGTCCTCGGGTGGTACCGTGATCGTAGGGCTGGACCAACTGCCCCGCAGCATCTTGTTTTATCGCCAGCTGCTGCAGTGGATGGGCGGTATCGGAATCGTGGTGGTAGCCGTGGCGGTATTGCCGATGCTCGGTATCGGCGGCATGCAGTTGTACAAGGCGGAAACCCCTGGCCCCTCCAAAAACAGCAAGCTCACACCGCGCATCACCGAGACCGCGAAGGTGCTGTTTGCGGTGTACCTGACCCTTACTGTCACCTGCGCCGCCACCTACTACCTGCTGGGCATGTCGGTATTCGACGCCGTTGGCCATGCCTTCTCCACCATAGCACTGGGCGGTTTTTCGACCCACGATGCCAGCCTGGGGTTTTTTGAGAGCGACGCTATCCTGATCGCATCCAGCTTTTTCATGCTGGTATCGGGCATGAACTTCGGCCTGCATTACATGCTGTGGCACCGACGATCCCTGTCGGTGTATGTCACGGATT
>JAHEBM010000043.1 GCA_024642245.1 Haliea sp. | reverse complement strand
TCAGGTTGAACCGATAGTACAACCAGACCGCATAACTGATGATATCTGGCGGGAAGCGATGGCGTTTGTAGGTATTCATCCACCGATTCTACCAATTTCGAGTAGTTAACTTGTCGATACCCGGCATTTCGATTCCATGATCTGCGCCACACCTGGGCCAGTTGGCATGTGACCAACGGCACGTCGTTACAGGAGTTGATGGAACTGGGCGGCTGGAAGTCGTATGAGATGGTGCTGCGCTATGCGCACCTGGCACCGGATCATCTGAGTCACGCCGCGGCGCGTATCGAGCGAACACTGGAGATCGTAGAGTCAAACTCTACGAAAACCCTACGTTTTGCTGATGAGACTGTTAACGCGAATGCGTAAGTCTTTGAAAAGATTGGCGCGCCTGGCACGATTCGAACGTGCGACCGCCTGGTTCGTAGTTATCTACAGTAAACCTAACCGATTGTTTTAATTTAACTTTCTGGTGGGTCGCCCGTTGCAAATTGCATAACTGTGCACAACCACGCCGGACTGATCCCGGCAAAAGTCCGGCAGACATTATCGGTGGCGCCGAAAAGCATGAGCCCACCACGTCACCACATTGTTTTTGGGTGGCTCTTACAATATATTCATTTTTATCAATTATGAATATAGGGGGGTGTAATGGCCACTACGAGTCTCAGTCTGGGCGAGCATTGGGAAACATTCATCAAGAATGAAATCGCGAGCGGCCGCTACGGCTCCGCAAGTGAAGTAGTTCGCGACGCCCTGCGTAACCTGGAGGAGCGCAAGCGCAAACTCGACGCGCTTCGCTCGCACCTGGCCGAAGGGGCGAAGCAGGCTGAAGCGGGAGAATTCGTCCCCGACTTCTCAATGGATGCATTAATTGAAGAACTGGATCGTGGTGACTGATGCCCGGGTATCGAATTACACCACGGGCACGTGCAGACCTGCTCTCCATCGGCCGTTACACCGAGTCGCAGTGGGATAAATCCCGGCGCAATGAATACCTGAAAAAGCTTGAAGTACGCTTTAACTGGCTTGCCGCAGATCCGCGGCTTGGGAGGGATCGCTCCGATGTGGCGCCGGGCTACCGCAGCTTTGCGGACATCTCACACGTGATTTTCTATGTGATCAGTGCGAATGGCATCGACATCATCGGGGTGCCGCACAAAGCGATGGATGTCATCAGCTATTTTTCGAATGATTAGGTGCGTAAACCGCTGAAGACTTTGAGCCATCTTGATCAAGCGAGCATACTCATTCTTATTGTATAACTTATTTATATCTTTATAATATATAATGCGTGGCTGTTACTCGCGTGCATACAGACGTCAGCTTCACAGGAGAGCCGAGGTGTACCAGTTCAGCGAAAAGTCCAGGCAATACCAGGCCCAGCTCAAAATCTTCATGGACGAGCATATCTACCCTAATGAACATGCGTACGAGGAGCAGTTAGCCAACTCACCGGACCGTTTTGCCGCCCTGCCCTTAATGGATGAGCTGAAACAGAAAGCCCGCGCCGCCGGCCTGTGGAACCTGTTCATCCCCCCCGGCCTGGCCCAGTACAGCGACCACGGCGGCCTGAGTAATTTTGACTACGCTCCCCTGGCGGAAACGATGGGCCGGGTACTGTGGTCACCCGAGGTATTCAATTGCAACGCCCCCGACACCGGCAACATGGAAGTATTCATGAAGTATGCCACGCCGGAGCAACAGAAAAAGTGGCTGCCCGCCCTACTCGCTGGAGAAATCAGCTCCTGCTATGCCATGACGGAGCCCCAGGTGGCATCCAGCGACGCAACGAATATCCAGTTGAGCATCGTGCGCGACGGCAACGAGTGGGTCCTGAACGGGCGCAAATGGTTTGCCACCAACGCACTGTACGAGCGCACCCGGATATACATCGTGATGGGCAAGTCAGATCCACACAATACGAATCGGCACAAACAGCAGTCGCAGGTGCTGGTACCCAGGGGGACCCCCGGTATGACCCTGGTGCGCCCACTCACCACCCTGGGCTACGACGACGCGCCCCTGGGTCACGCCGAAATCAACTTTGAGAACGTACGGGTGCCGCTGGAGAACATGCTGCTCGGTGAGGGGCGTGGTTTCGAGATTGCCCAGGGGCGCCTCGGTCCGGGCCGGATGCACCACTGCATGCGCCTGATCGGCGCCGCCCAGCGCTCGCTGGAACTGGCCTGCAAGCGGGTGACCAGCCGGACCACCTTTGGCCTCGAATTGAGCCAGCACCAGTCGGTGCGCGAGGATATCGCCAAATCCTTTGCCGAGATAGAGATGGCCAGGTTACTGGTACTGAAGTCCTGCCACCGGATGGATGAGGTGGGCGCCCAGGAGGCGCGGGACATGATTGCTGCCAGCAAGATCAGTGTGCCGCTGATGGTGCAGAGCATCATCGACCGCTGCATGCAGATGCACGGCGCTGGCGGCCTGACCGCGGATTACTTTATGGCGGAGGCCTTCAACTACGCCCGCTGGTGCCGCCAGGCGGACGGACCCGACCAGGTTCACCAGATGGCCCTGGGCAAGCAGGTCATCAACACCTACGGCAATTGAGTGCCGGGGCCTACCTGCTAATGCGATTGCACGAGCTGCGACGCAATTGTATAACGCTTATCCCTGGTAATTTTCTGGGTCAAAGCCCGCTTGAATGCAAAATGGGAAAGCAGCTATGAAGTACCAGACCATTCTATTTAACAAACGGGATTCGCTTGCGCACCTGTCTCTGAATCGTCCCAATGCGGCCAACGCCATGAATCTGCAACTGATGCAGGAACTGGCAGATGCAGCGAGCCGATGTGAGGAGGACCCCGATATCCGCGCTGTTATCCTCACCGGCGAGGGCAAGTTCTTCTCAGCCGGCGGCGACCTGCAATCCTTCGCAGAATATCTCGACCAACTGCCCCTGCTCTTAAAAGAATTGACCATGTACCTGCATACCGCGGTGTCGCGATTTGCCCGCATGCGAAGTCCGGTCATCGCCGCCATAAATGGCCCCTGTGCGGGCGCGGGGATGAGTCTGGCTTGCGCCTGCGACCTGGTACTGGCGGCTGAATCCTCGAGTTTTACCATGGCCTATACCGGCGCAGGTCTATCCCCTGATGGCAGTTCCTCCTGGTATCTGCCGCGACGTATTGGTGAGTTGCGCGCACGGGAGCTGATGTTAACCAATCGTAAACTTTCCGCCAGTGAGGCAGTCGAATGGGGCCTGGCCAACCGGGTCATAGCCGATGACACCCTGCTGGATGAGGCTACCAGGCTGGCCGCCACGCTTTCCCAAGGACCAACCATGGCCTATGGGCGAGTCAAATCGCTATTGAATGACACCTTTAACCACGGGCTCGAGTCCCAGATGGAGCGAGAAACCCGGGCGATAGCTGGATCCGGCAGGACAGAGGATGCCCGGGAAGGTATCGAGGCTTTCCTGCAAAAACGCAAACCGGACTTTAAGGGTTGCTAGTGTTTTTTGCCAGCATCCCGCAATCCACACACAACCTGAAGGAGAACGAGAATGTCAGAAAATGCCGTATTAGTAGAAGTTACCGGCGGGGTGATGACCATCACCCTGAATCGGCCCCAGGCCAGGAATGCAGCCAATAAAGCTCTGGCCGTGGGCGTTGCCGCCGCCATCGATGAGCTGGAAAGTAATGAGGAGTTGCGCGCAGCCATTATCACAGGTGCCGGCGGCACCTTTTGCTCTGGCATGGACCTTAAAGCTTTTGTAAAGGGTGAACACCCCGTGGTCGAGGGGCGCGGCTTTGCAGGTTTCTGCTCATACAATCCCAGCAAACCGGTGATTGCGGCGGTGGAAGGTTATGCCCTGGCGGGGGGCTTCGAAATTGCCATCGCCTGCGACCTGATCGTGGCAGCCGAGGACGCCAAGTTCGGTATTCCCGAAGTCAAGCGCGGACTGGCAGCCGGAGCTGGCGGATTGATCAGGCTGCCCAAGCAGATCCCCTTGAGAATCGCCAAGCAGCTGGCCCTGACCGGCGATTTTTTCAGTGCGCAACGCGCCTATGAATTGGGGCTGGTCAACGAAGTCGTGCCCAGCGGCGGCGCACTGGTGGCCGCCCGGGCGCTAGCGGAGAAAATTGCAGGCAATGGCCCCCTGGCCGTCCGTGTGAGCAAGAAACTCGTGGACAGCGCACAGGACTGGACCAGCGACGAAATGTTCGACAAGCAGGATCCTATCATTGCGCCGGTTATTACCAGTGAAGACGCCATCGAAGGCGCCACCGCGTTCGCTGAAAAGCGCGCTCCCGTCTGGAAAGGTAAATAGGAAGCAAGACTATGAATGAAGCATGGATTATAGATGCCTGCAGAACGCCGCGAGGTATCGGCAAGAAAGGCAAAGGAGCGCTGGCGCACCTGCACCCGCAACACCTGGGCGCCACGGTGCTCAAGGCGCTCGCAGCGCGCAACAAAATCAACACCGCGGAAGTGGACGATATTATTTTTGGCACTAGTTCCCAGCGTGGCCAGCAGGGCGGTGACCTGGCGCGGATGGCGTCCCTGGACGCCGGTTACGACTGCAGGAGTTCGGGTGTCACCCTGGATCGTTTCTGCGGATCGGGCATTACCGCGGTCAACCTGGCCGCGGCCAGCATAATATCCGGTATGGAACACCTGGCAATCGGCGGCGGCTGCGAGATGATGTCCACATTCGGCCAGGACCCGACCCAGTCACCCTTTATCGACAGCGACAACCTGCACCTGCGGGAACAGTACCCACAGCCCCACCAGGGCGTGTGCGCCGATGCGATTGCGACGCTGGAAGGTATCGACCGGAAGGCGGTAGACGCCCTGGCCGTGGTATCCCAGCAGCGGGCAGACCATGCGATCAAACACGGTTATTTCGACAAAAGCCTGGTGCCGGTCTACAACCTGGATGGCAGCATGGCCCTGGATCACGAGGAATTTCCGCGACCCCAGACCACCTTGGCATCTCTGGCGGAACTGAAACCCTCGTTCGAGGCCATGGCGAACTATCCCCTGGATGACCGCGGAACGACCTTCGGAGGGGAAATACGCCGCGCATATCCCGACCTGGTGATCAATCACGTGCACCATGCCGGCAACTCCTCCGGCGTGGTCGATGGTGCCGCGGCAATCCTGCTGTCCTCGCCGGACTACGCCAGGGCGCATGGGCTCAAGCCACGGGCACGCTTTGTCGCCATGGCAAACATGGGCGACTCGCCCACGCTGATGCTCAACGCACCGGTACCCGCAGCGAAAAAGGCATTGAAAAATGCCGGCCTGCAACTGTCGGATATCGATCTGTTTGAAATCAACGAAGCCTTCTCGGTGGTTGCGGAAAAGTTCATTCGCGACCTCAACCTGGATCGCGACAAGGTAAACGTCAACGGTGGGGCCATGGCCCTGGGCCATCCCATCGGGGCAACGGGTTCACTGTTGATTGGCACCATCCTGGACGAACTGGAGCGGCGGGACCTGCAATTTGGCCTGGTCACCATGTGCGCCGCCGGCGGTATGGCGCCGGCCATTATCATCGAGCGGATCTAGCGCGGCCTACGGTCGCGAAAGAAAAAACAGGGGTCAGAGCTAACGCTTTGACCCCTTTTTTCACCCCTTTCTTTAATGTAGCTAAAGTCGATCCCGCACCCGGGCGCGCGAATACCCCCTGGCGCTCAACTCTGACTGCCAGATATGGAACTCGCCGCGATCGAGGTCTTCATAGGCTTGCACGATAGAGCGATTGATTTCGGGATAGCCCACGCTGTCCCAGGGACACTCGTCCCGACTGTAGAACCGGCAATCCATGGACTCCGTTCCCGGCTGGCAGTTGTCGGTATCCACCGAGACGCGAAAGGCCATATAGACCTGGTTGATAAAGGTTACCGTGCCGGTCATGTAAAACTGCAGTTGTTCGGGGGGTATGACGACGCCGGCTTCCTCGCGCAGTTCCCGGACCGCACCCTGGGCCAGGGTTTCGCCTTTTTCCAGGAAACCGCCGGGAATGGCCCACAGCCCTCGTCGCGGCTCGATGTTACGCTGCACCCACAGCAGGCGCTTGTGGTGTGCTGCGAAGACGTTGACAACGATCGCCGGGTAATCGTAATCGGCCACGCGACAACGCTGGCAATACCAGTGATTGCGCTGCTCACCGGCTAATTCGCGGCGTTGCTGCGCACCGCCGCATTCAGGGCAAAACCGTCGCTCGGGCACTGGCTCACACGGTGTTCTGGAACAGGTGGCCCTAACTCTATTCCGGAAACCCCGTATTGGCCAGTCTTTCCAGGCCGGCCAGTGCCATTTGCAATGACTGCATCACTTATTTTTTACGGGCCTGTGCCGCCAACTCGTTGTGGCGGGCAAACATCGCATCGGCTTTCTGCTGCAGCGCCAGTGGCACCACCGGCAGGGAGGACAATCCGGCGTCCTTCGATGGCAGGGACACCGTAGCGAAACCATAAGCGGTTTCCGTATCGCGCTGGTTGACCATGTGCATCTCGATATCCACCAGGTTGCGGCCGTCGACCACCCGCTTGGCCGTTACCTTGCCGGTCAGGAACTGGGTGTCGCCGATATAGTTGAACTTGCGGATCGAATCTTCCATGTTCTCGATGAAGGCGTCATCACCGGCCCAGTCGGATACCATGTGGTACAGCCAGCACTGGCGCAGGACGCCGTAGTCATAGGCCATGGGATTGCCGATGGCCTTCGCCCACTCGGAATCCCAGTGCAGGCGCTGGGCCACGTCCCATACGCCGTTTTCATTCTTCAGGTAGAACGGTGCAATGCGCTTGCGGTTCTGGTAACCCAGGCGCGAAGCTTTCAGGCCGTAGGGCACAAAGCCGTAACCGCCGGCATGAAACGCGATGATCTCGGTGACCGTGAGAGGCCCCTTGACCATGGGTTGTAATTCATCGCCCACGTTCACATCCTCGAAATAACGAGGGCTGGCGCCACGGCGCTGTTCCGCCGCATAGATGGCGTCGATATGCTCGTAGTCTTCATCGGTATAGGTGGCCGGCTCGATGGCCGCGTACTTGCCCTTGGAGCGCGACTTGCCCCGCTCGGTCAGCACCTGGATGATGCGATAGACACCCACCACCTCGCCGCGCTGGTTGATGCAGACGTCCCGGTCAGTCTGGATGACGGAGCGATCCGCAAAGGAGGATTCTTTCTCCACAATGGACTCCAACCCCTTGAAGCAGAAGATGCGATCGCCCGCGTACAGCGGCCGGTACCAGTCCCATTTCCCACCCGACACGAAAACGTGCACGCCGCGAAATACGCTCTTGGTCTTTTTCCTGATCTCATCGGGGATCGGGTCCCCCAGCATCGGTGATTTGATGTGACCCACCTGGGTGCCGTGGCCGATCTGGCTGCCCCAGCGCGTATCGAGGCCATAATCCTCCTCGGTGTAGAGGGGGTTGTCCTCCCCCACGCCGTAGGCCCAGTTGCGCAGCGCGTCCGGTGATGCAGTGGTATATAGCTCACGCTGGCTGATGGGCTTGTCGTAGCCGATCGCCGCGCGGGCGCGCTCGATATCCTCATCGGTCAGCTTGTGGCTGAGCGCCTCCTCGAAGGATTCCTCGAGCTTGTCGTTCACCTTCAGCGATTCCTGCACCTTGTTGGCACTCATACTGCGGACTCCTTAATATATAAATCATTTAACTATATTGGAACATTGTAACACTGTTTTGCGCAATGTCACTCGTTTTTGCCCACCCCCGGGGGAACGAGATTGCGCAGTACTTTCTTGAGCAACTGGTGCAGCAACTGCATCTCACTGTAGGGAATACCTACCTGGGCGTCCTCATCCAGGGCTTTTATCACGGCAGACGACCGGACCATCAGGTTGCGACCCCGTTCGGTCAGGTCCAGGGCTGTTGGGTGGTCGGCCTCGCCGGCTCTACTTACGAGCCCCTTTTGCACAAGTGCATCAGTGTCTTCAGTGGACAGGTCCAGCCCGGCAAATCGAAGATTGTCGCGAATGACTGAAAGCGCAAGGGGTGATTCGTTGCCCAATTGCGAGATGGCATAAAACTGGCTCAGGCTGAGCCCCTGCTCCCCCATAATCTTGCGGGACTCTCGCTCGAACAGGTAGTGCAAGTTGCTCACCAGGTAGCTCAATGAATTGCGGGAGAAACTGCCCTCCGTCTCCGTCCGCTCTGCCGGAACCGCACCCGCCGGCACTCTGGGCACGGCAACGGCGTACTTACCGCCGAGAAATGCCAGGGGCGGCTTGTTGAAGTTGCGGAAATTGACAACCTCCCCGACAAATATTTCATGATCTCCACCCTCGTACTTGAACGCGGTTTTACATTCGAAGCGGGCGGCACAGCCTTCCAGCAGGGGTATATCCCCATGGCCTCGCTCCAGGGTCAGGCCGGAGAACTTGTCTTCCCCGCGCCTGGCAAATCGGTCTGACAGTGGCTGCTGGTGGTCCGCCAGAATGTGTACCGCAAAATACCTGGCCTCACTGAACGCTTTCAGGCTCAGGGAGTTCTTGTCCAGGCTCCACAACACCATGGGCGGGCTCAGGGACACTGAATTGAAGCTGTTGGCCGTCAGGCCTATGTCGTTGCCCTCCGCATCCCGGGTGGTCACTATGGTGACGCCGGTGGCAAAAGCGCCAAGTGCACTTCTGAACGCGCCTTTGTCAAAGGGCTCTACGGTATTCTCGATCGCCATATTCGTCGCTCCCGCCGGGTGTCCCCACCCGGCGCAGTTAATTGCCTCGCCATTGGTTGCGTCCCTGGCGGCCCACTCCGGACCCGCCTGGATACTGCAATCCAGGGATGGACAATATAGATTAATTATTTATATAATTCAACATTCTCAAACCGGATCCAGAAACGAGGAAAGCACATGAAACTGCAAGGCAAGAAAGCCGTCGTCATCGGCGGCGCATCCGGCATGGCCCTGGCGGCGGTCAAGTTACTCCACAGCAGCGGTGTCAAAGTGGCCATCATGGACCTCCCCGGCTCGCGGGGAGCAGAGATCGGGGCTGAACTGGACATTCCCTTCAAGGGCTGTAACATCATGGACTACGCCCAGATGGAAGCCGATATGCGCGAAGTGGCCGCGGAACTGGGTGGCCTCAATATTATGGTCATTACCGCCGGCGGGGGTATCGGCATGCGCACACTCACCCGCAACGGCCCCCACCCCATGGAAGATTTCACCAGGGTAGTGAACCTGAGCCTCAACGCCACCTTCAATGCCTGCCGCGTCGCTGCAGACATCATGAAGGACGAAGAACCCGACGAGGGCGGTGAGCGCGGAGTACTGGTCTGCACTGCCTCGATCGCCGCGTTTGAAGGCCAGATCGGACAGGTTGCCTACGCCGCGGCGAAAGCGGGTGTGGCCGGCATGATGCTGCCCATGGCCAGGGACCTTGGCAATGTCGGCGTCCGCGCCATGGCTATTGCTCCGAGCCTCTTCTCAACCGGCGCAACCCAGGGCATACCGGAAGAGATGGTCGGCGCGCTGACCAGGGACAGTGCGTTTCCCAAGCGCATGGGGCTCCCCGAGGAGTACGCCCTGCTCGCTCGCAGCATCATCGAAAACCCGATGCTCAACGGCAACTGTATACGCCTGGATGCGGGTATGCGTTTCGCCCCGAAATAGTGGAGCGTCCCAACTGAGACTCGAACAGCAATCCAGTCCGCTACTCACCAATCGTCATGCCATGCGCCTCCAACACCGCGATCGACACGTTCTTCTGCTGGGTCATATCCTGGATCGCGGCGTATCCACCGAGCCGGCCATAGCCGCTCTCCTTGGTACCGCCAAAAGGTGCGGAAATAATCAGGCCGTCGAAGTGGTTGGCGAAAATGCTGCCCGCCTCCAATTGCCCCGCCAACCGGGATACCCGCCGGTTGTCGTTGGTCTGGAAATAAGCCGCCAGGCCAAACGCCGAATCATTGGCCAGGCGTACGGCTTCGGCCTCTGTCTTGAACGGTGAGATAGTCAGCACCGGGCCAAATATCTCCTGGGCAGCCAGCGGCGCATCGTTGGCAACATCGGCAAACAGGGTCGGCTGGACAAAGGCGCCATTAGCCAGGTCGCCCTCCATGCAGCGCTTGCCGCCAGTGATAAGGCGGCCCTGGTTCTCCGCCACGGCCCGGTCCACGATATCGACGATACGCAGTACTGCTTTCGCATCGACCATGGGGCCAACTTTAGTGTCTTCGCTCATCGGGTCGCCGATGACCAGGCCCTCCGCGGAGGCCACCGCGGCCTTGAGGAAGTCCTCGTAGATTGTCTCCTGGATCAGCAACCGGGTACCCAGCGCGCAGCCCTGCCCACCGATATTGCCAAGACCGGTACCCACCGCGAGATTGGCCGCGACCACCGGGTCGATATCGTCGAACACCAGATGGGCCGACTTGCCGCCCAGTTCCGTCGTCACCGGTATCAGGTTATCCGCGGCAGCCCGGCACACGTACTTCGCACTCCTGCCACTGCCCATGAACAGCACCTTGTTGACGCCCGGGGTGCGCACCAGCGCCTCGCCGCCCTTGGCATCGGCGGGCACTATATTGAGCACGCCGGGGGGGAAACCCGCCTCCAATGCCAACTCCCCCAGTTTCAAAATCACAAAGGGCGCCATGGATGATGGCTTGGTCACCACGCAGTTCCCGGCGGCAAGCGCCGGTGCCAGGGTAATCGCGGCGGCCATGATCGGCACGTTGAAAGGCAGCATCACCGCCATCACCCCAAAGGGCTCCGTGATGGTGTAATTGAGCGTCTGCACGGGCCAGGTGGGCAGCACCTGGCCGTGAATCTTGTCGGTCCAGCCACCGAAATACTCGAAGGCGTCAGCGGCGTTTTCCATCGCGGCCTGGGCCACCCTGATGGGTACGCTGCTTTCGATCACGCACATCTGCGCCATCAGCGCCGCATCCCGGCGCATAAGGCTGGCCAGGCGCAGGAAGCACTGCCGACGCAGGTCCGGTCGCATCCAGCGCCATTTCATGAAAGCACTGCGGGCCGCATTTACGGCCTCGGCCATCTCGGGCGCACCGGCCAGGGGCACGGTCTTGGTCGGTTGGCCGGTGGCTGCGTAGGTGCACTGGAATTCACCGTGGGAGCCGTCTTTGACATGAATCCGGTCACCGATCAGAAAGCCGGCGTCGGGCAGCAGTTCGATTCGCGGGGCCTGTATTCTGGTCATTTCACACCTCGGGGCATTTAATGTTATTGGATTGGTTGAACTATAGCTTATTTATTTAAATAGGTTACATGATTAGAATCAATAATGCATCCGATCTCCAATGCAAAACGACCCAGATGCAGGATGCCATACCGCTGCCATCATTATCGGCCCGACCTGTGCCTGGCCGACGATCCGGATTTCAAGGCGTGATGGCACGCATGAGAGTTGATGACGAACCGACACCAGCGAGGGCGCCTGGCCCGGACTGTTAAAGCCTGGGCCGGATGCAAGGCAGCTTAGCGGCGCCGGGCGCCGGGATCGCTGCTGCCATACCTGTCGGGGAAAACATCCAGCGTGCTGTGGATCATGAATTCGGCCATCCGCTCGATGGCAACCCGGCTTTCAGGCAACACTGAGAACATCTGGAACACGTGGGGCATTTCCTCCCAGATTTCCAGGTGAAACGGCACCCCGGCCTTGCTCGCCTGGCGAGCTGCGCGCACCGTATCATCCAGCAGTATTTCCGTGCTGCCCACCTGTCCCAGCATAGGCGGCAGCCCCTCGAAATCGGCCAGCACGGGGGAAAGGTAACGGTCACCGGGCAGGGCGTCGCCGATATACAGCTCGTGCATATGCGAGGCCCGATGGGTGGGTAACATCGGATCCAGCTGTTTGTTGAACTCGCGGGACTTGCCACTGTAGGTGAGATCCGCAAGCGGCGACAGAACAATCGCGTTGGCAGGCATAGGGGCCTTCTCATCGCGCAACGCCAGCAGGGTACTCAGTACCAGACCGCCCCCGGCCGAATCTCCGGCGATAGTGATCTGCGCTGGATCGATACCCTGCTTCAGCAAATCGTGGTAGGCCGCCAGGCAATCCTCGAGTCCACCGGGGAAGGGTATTTCCGGCGCCAGCCGGTAGTGCACCACGAACGCCTTTGCGCGCGCAGCGCGGCAGATGCGAGCGGCGAAGGCCCGGTGTTGGGTTTGCGTGCGCATAATAAAGCCGCCGCCGGGAAAATACAGCAGGGTTCGCTGCGCCCGCCGGCCTGCGATGCGCACCCACTCTCCCTCATAATCTCCCGTCTGCACCGCCTTTACGCGAACGTCCTCAGGCTGGGAACGCCCCTGCCGTTCATCCATACGGCCCGTCATGGCACGCATGGACTCGATACTGCCAAATTGCATCATGGGTTTCACGAAGAGGCGGGTGCAGGTATTCAGGACACGCGCCTGCCAGCTGGGGGCACCCCTGAACCAGGACTGCGACGCCGTATGGCCCGCCTCCCTCCGGCCGCCGCGGCAGTTAAAGGCCGGCAGATTCTCGCGCAGGCTGCTCAGTCTCTCCGCCACGTCGGCGACATTTTTGACAGCTGACTCGATCGCTGACATCTCCCGGTTGACCAGTTCCTCGGTGGCCGCGCCGAGTCGGGCCTGCATATTCCGGCCGAGCCGCCGATACCGATCCGACACCCTCGAACCGAACAGGGGATCATCCAGGTACCGGGTTTTTGCCGCCAGCTTTTTCAGGTCGGGAGCCTTCAGCGTACCCCTGGCGAGGGGGAAGATTTCCTTCGATTCGTATTCCATGTGCTGGCGGTAACCGGCAATATATTTTTGGATGCTCAACAACAGGTCCGGCTGGTTGGCGGGCGCGCCGTCGGCGATGCGGCTCAATTCGTTGAACAGGCGATCGCTGTAGTGGTGCAGGGTCTCGTGTTCCCGCAGCAGGCGGTCGAGACGCACCTGGAACATGCGATCCCGCGCCAGCAGTCTGCTGAACAGCAGATCCTCCCGCGGGTGATGGTACTGGTCAGGGTACCGTGCGAGGTAGTCGACGATATCGAGCAACAGCGGGTAGTCGGGAATCTTGCCCGGCTTGAGCCTTGCGGCCTCTTTTTCCAGGGTATCGAGCAGGGATTCCAGGTACCGGTGCTCGCTGTACAGGGTCTCTATGATGTCCGCCAGCCCTGTTGCGGCACCTTTGCGCATGGGGCCATTGCGGGTGAAAGCGTATGCCTTGTCCTCGAACGTCGCGATCTCGTCAAGTGATTTCCTGGCGGCAGCCCGGTTTGCCATGGCGGCTTCTCCCTCTGTGCACCCGGTTTCCAGTGTGCCGGTAAACGGCGGCCGGCGGGGTTGATCCATATCAAGGGTAAGCTTGCTAGCAAAAACGCCGGCCAGTCCGGGTGCGCTGGTATCCATGCTTTCGCGGAGGGCCTATCATCGACAGCAACCCACCACTACAGAGAGGTCACCACATGCTTTTTCAAATCCCGCAGGAGATCGAGGACTACCTGAAGGAACTGGATGCGTTTATCGAGGCGGAAATCAGGCCCCTGGAAAACCGCGATGACAACATCCGCTTTTTTGACCATCGCCGGGAACACGCGCGCACGGACTGGGACAACCAGGGCCTGCCGCGCCATGAATGGGAGGAGCTACTGAACGAAATGAAAAGCCGCGCCGACGCCGCCGGCCACTTCCGCTATGCCCTGCCCGAGGAATTCGGCGGCAGAAACGGTTCCAACCTGGCAATGGCGCGGATCAGGGAACACCTTGCACACAAGGGTCTGGGGCTGCACAACGACCTGCAGAACGAAAGCTCCGTGGTCGGCAACCTCATGTCGCCGCTGCAGTTGCGGGATTTCGGCACGCCGGAGCAGAAGGCGAAATACATGAACGCCCTGCTGGAGCGCCGCATATTCTGGGCCTTCGGCCTAACGGAGGAAGCGCACGGCTCCGATGCCACCTGGATGGAAACCCGCGCCGTGCGCGAGCAGCGGGACGGCGTCGACGGCTGGCTGATCAACGGAGAGAAGATGTGGACTACCGGCCTGCATGTCGCCACCCACGTGCTGCTGTATGCGCGGCACAGCGGTCGGGACGGTGATGCAAAGGGTATCGGCTGCTTTATCGTGCCCACCGATGCGCCGGGCTTCGCAATCGGCGAGTACCTGTGGACCCTGAATATGCCGACCGACCATCCGAAATGCACCCTGCACGATGTCTGGGTGCCGGACGATGCCATACTGGGCGATATCGACAACGGCCTCGCCTGCGCCATGCACTTCGTCCACGAGAGCCGCATCCGCCAGGCAGCCTCGTCGCTGGGCGCGGCGCAGTACTGCATCGACCAGTCGGTGGCCTACGCGAAACAGCGCAAGCCTTTCGGTAAGGCCCTGGCCACTAACCAGGGTGTGCAATTTCCGCTGGTAGAACTGCACACGGAGGCGGCGATGCTGCGCCTGCTGATTTACGCCACAGCGCAGCAGATGGACGAAATCCCCAAGGTAGACGTGCCGAAACAGCTGACCGACAGGGTCTCGATGTGTAACTACCGGGCCAACCGGCTGGTGTGCAATGCGGCGGACACCGCCATGCAAGTGCACGGGGGTATCGGCTACTCGAGGCACAAGCCCTTCGAGCACATTTACCGCCACCACCGCCGGTATCGCATCACCGAGGGCGCGGAGGAAATACAGCTGCGCAAGATCGCCGGCAAACTGTTCAATTTCTTTTGAGGGAAGGTCGGAGCAAGCGCGCCACGTGCGGGACGCCGCTGACCCCCGCGGACCGGGCGAGGCGGCAGCAAACACGGTATCTGCCATCGGCCAGTATTTCTTATTGGATATTTTGCATATTTTTCAATGTGTTAATGGCACCCGCCAGGGGCCGGTATGCGAAATGACCCGATAGGCTCCAGAGGGTAAAGTGGCACCTCCCGCTTACAAATAGACGGAGGCGCCCGTGTCGGAACAAAGCCCCCTGCTTGAACAACTCGAAGAGCGCGTCCTGACGCTGACCCTGAATCGCCCCGCGGCCAGGAATGCCATCGACGCCGACCTGGCTGTGCGCCTCAGCGAGACCGTCCAGCGGGCCGCCGGGGACGACCGCGTCGGTGCGATCGTCATCACCGGTGCGGGAGGCACCTTCTGCGCGGGCGGAGACGTCAAGGGCATGGCGAAATCCGATGGCCACGAGCAGCGCACCCTGTCGGTCGAAGAATTGCTGCTGCTGGGGGGCCGTACCGTATTTACCCTGCATACCATGCCCAAGCCCACCATCGCGATGATTCGCGGTCCGGCCGCCGGCGGCGGCCTGGCGCTGGCCCTCGGCTGTGACCTGCGCCTCGCCGACGAGACGGCAAAACTGACCTTCGCCTATACCCGGATCGGACTGTCGGGAGATTTTGGCTGCGCCTGGCTGCTACAGAAATGGATGGGGCCGGCACGGGCGCGTGAGTTTTGTCTGCACTGCCCCACCATCGACGCGGCGCAGGCCCTGTCGGCCGGTCTGGTGAACGAGGTACACGACCCCGGGACCCTCCCGGAGCGAGTACAGGAGATGGCGCGTGGTCTGGCCAACGGTCCCACGGGGGCCATCGGCCGGATCAAGGCGAACCTCGATGCATCGAGCCGCCTCGCCCCGGAAGACTATCTCGCTTTCGAAGCGGACAACTTCCTCACCTGCCGCCAGTCCGATGAACACCGAGAGGCACTGGGCGCGTTCATGGCAAAGCGTGCGCCCTCTTTCCACACAAAATGACGTCTATCACGGAAATCGATATGAACTCCTGCCTCAGGCGCGAATGAAGAGGCATCACAAAGACTCCAGGTGAAACACATGAAAGCAATCCAGGTCACAAACAGGACACCAGCACTGGTTGACGTGCCGGAACCGCAAACGGCGGGCATCCGGGTTTCCGTAGTCTGCAGCAGCATCTGCGGATCTGATTTACACCTGATTGACTCCGGCTACGCCGAGGGGCGGGTGTTGGGCCATGAAATAGCCGGTTACACCGATGATGGCACGGCGGTGGCGATCGAACCGCTCCTATCCTGTGGTCACTGTGTGTATTGCGAAGAGGGCTATATCGGTCACTGCTCCGAACGACTGGCTTTGATAGGTGCTACGCTGGACGGCGGCATGGCGGAATCCGTGGTCGTCCCGGAGCGCAATCTTGTACGGCTTCCAACTGGCCTGGACATACATATCGCTTCACTGGTGGAGCCGCTGGCTGTCGCTGCACATGGCCTGGACCGCGCCCGTGTGCGCGAGCGGGAGAAAATACTGGTTATCGGCGCGGGCTCCATCGGTCTCGCCACCGCCGCCGTGCTGCAGGCCCGCGGCCAGCCTTACGACATGGCAGCACGCCATCCCCGGCAACAACATTCCGCCCAGAAACTGGGTGCTACGCTGGATATTGAGGATGGTTACGACGTGGTTATCGACGCGGTGGGTAACGCAGCTTCAATCAAAGAATCCATAAAACGGGTGAAACCGCGGGGGCGGGTCTGCGTTGTCGGTACGTTCTTCGAACCCACGCCGGTACCGAGAGCACTGTGCATCAAAGAAATCGAATTGATCGCCGCGATATTCTACAAGTGCAGCGCCCCCAACAGAACGTTTGACGAGGCGGGCAGGATCCTCGCGGCGAACCAGGGAATTGCCGATGTGCTCATCAGCCACAGATTTCCTCTGGATGCTGTCACAGAGGCATTTCAAACCGCCCGCGATCGCGCTGCCGGGGCGATAAAAGTCTGTTTTGACATCAGCTGATCATGGCAACGGCACAACCCGGGCGCTGGTGATCCGGCGTGCGACGCACAACCAGCGATCAACCGGCACGGCTATCGGAGACTAGAAGGACGGTACAGCAACCATGAACACGGCAATCGAAAAACAATTACGGGACAAGCCGAAAACCCTCGTACACGCATTGGCGCGCAATGCCCGCGAGGCGGCCGACAGCACCGCGCTGGTCCTGCCGGACGATACTCCCGTCAGCTGGCGGGAACTCTGGGAGCTGGCCAATGCCCGCGCAGCGAGGTTGAAGGCGGAAAATATCGGGCTCGGCGCCATCGTGTTCGTGGCGGGACTGCAGTCGCTGGAATTCCACGTTTTACTGTGGGCGAGCGCCCGGGTGGGCGCCGTATTCGCCCCCCTGAATCTGCAGTTCACCGCGACGGAAATCCGGCAATACATTGAACCGCTGGCCGAGCTACACCGCTGCGCCCTGGTGTCGGATCCGGCCTTCCGGGAAAAATTTTCGCTGCTGCCCGGCGACCTGCCCCGCTTTGCCCTGCAGGAGACCGATGCGGACCACACATGGCGGGCGATGGTTGACGCCGGATCGGCTTTCGCAGGCGAGCTGCCCGAACCCGGGGACGGGCTCTACCTGATTTCCACCTCGGGCTCCACCGGCTTTCCCAAACCAGCCCTGTTACCTCACCGTGCGGCCCTGTCACAGGCCATGGGTACCGTGGCGCGCCGTGACTGGCAGCGGGACGAGCGCTTCCTGGCAATGTCGCCCATGTTTCATATCAGCGGTCTCGCGCCGATCGGGTCCACGGCCCTTGCGGGCAGTACCCTTTACGTCATGACCGGCTTCGATCCGGCAACCGCATTGCGCCGTATCGAACGGGATCAGATTACGATGCTCGCAGCCTTCGATGTGCTGCTCGACAAACTCATGTCACTGCCGGAGTTCGAGGTCCGGAAGATGAAGTCGATCCGACACATCATGTTCGCCGGCAGTCCAAAATACTACCAGGTGCTGCGGTCCTGGGGGATCGGGGATATCGCGGGTGCCTACGCATTGACGGAGGCCACCGCCGTGGCGCTGCTGCCCCACGACTGTACCGATGAGCACCTGCGGCAATGGTCGAACGGCGTGGTACTGCCCGGAGTGGACGTCAGGATCGTCGACCCCGAATCGCGCAAAGTCCTGCCCGAGGGCAACTCCGGTGAAATCTGTGTGCGCGGCAATGGCCTGTTTCTGGGGTATCTGGGCCGCGAGGAAGCGACGGCCGCCAGCTTCGACTCCGATGGTTTTTTCCATACCGGTGACCGCGGCCGCCTGGAGAGCGGCTACCTGTTTTACGAGGGTCGCTACAAGGCGATGATCAAGACCGGCGGGGAAAATGTCAGCGAACTGGAAGTGGAGAATTTCCTGGGCGCCGAGATTCCCGAAATTCGCCAGGTGGCGGTTGTCGGTGCTCCCGATGCCACCTGGGGCGAGGTGGTCTGTGCCTGCATCGAGTTCATGCCCGGGCAGGAATTGAGCCTGGACACGATACGGGCGAGGTCGCGCGAGAAACTCGCCGGATTCAAACTGCCGCGGCGATTGCTCGTCGTACAGGCTAATACCTGGCCGCAGCTGGCGACCGGCAAGCTGGATAAAGGTGTGCTGCGGGAGCGGGTGAAGTCAGAGGATGCGGTCGGCTAACTTCAGCCCCCGCACAGTGCCCGGTCTTGACTACCCGGATTGCGCGGGCAATACGCAGCTTACGCCGTCCTCTCACACAAGCCGCGCTTCCATGGCCTCTAACGCCTCGACAATATAGTCTGCCAGGCGCTGCAAATCCGGCACGGCCTTGCTGCATGCCACCAGGCCGATGTTGAGGTAGTCGGTGCAACCGCGCACGGTGATATTCAGCGCCTGCCGGTTGAATATGACAGAGCAGGGATACATGTGCTCCACCAGGGCCCCGTGGAAATAGAGGGTCTCCCGCGGCCCGGGCACGTTTGAAATCGTGACATTGGAATACGGCGGTGCCAAGGTGCCCAGCCCGCTCATCTGGGAGAGGGCAAACGGCAGCGAGGTCAGCTGCAGGTACATCTGGATCGCCGCCTTCGGCTGGCTCAACAGCATTTTCTTGGCCTTGGCCATGGAGGAGTGCACGAAGGCCAGCCGCGCCCGGTCATCCTCGAGGTGGGTGGGCAGGGCCATATAAACCCCGGCTATTTCATTGCCCTCGTCGGTGTGTCCCTCCTCCCGTTCCAGGGCGACAGCCACGCTGGTCACCAACGGCCGGTCGGGCAGGGCATGGATGTCCAGAAGATAGCGACGCAGGGCGGCAGCGCAACTGGCGAGCACCAGGTCGTTGATGGTGGCCCCGGCGCGATCGTGCAACTCGCGCAACCGCGACAGCGAGATCGACTGCAGGGCGTAGTTGCGATCGGGACCCAGGGGACAGTCAAACGGTGTGGAGGGAGTGACATAGGGCGCGACGATTTCCGGGTCATCCCCCCGCTTCGCTGCTTTATACTGCGCGGTCAGTATCGAAGCTGCCATGCGCAGCGCCGCGAACTTGCCCGGACCGGAAGCCGTCGGAACCGCGGGCGGCGCCGATGCGCCGAACACGTGCTTGCGCCGTTCATGGGCCAGTTCCAGGGTAAAAGGCACCGGCTCCTCAGACAGGAAGGACGTGATGAGCCGCACCACGGTGCCGCCGTCGGCGAGTGCGTGATGCATTTTCAGGTAGATGGCGAAGCGCCCGTCGGCAAGGCCGTCGATCAGGTAGCATTGCCAGAGCGGGTGTTCGATGTCCAGGGGGATGGAGTGCAGCCGGCCGATCAATGCGGTCAGCTCATCCCGACCGCCTGGCGCCGGCAGTCTCTCCGAGCGCAGGTGGTAACGGATATCAACTTCGTCTAGCACCTCCCAACGGGGCTTGCGCCAGCGCCGGCCGCGGTACAGGCGGTAACAGAACGGTGGGGTGGCGCCAAAGGGCAGCGACAGCAGCAATTGAAATAACACCTGCACGTATTCTGGGCCGGCGCTCTCGGGTCGGCGCAGGGTGAGCAGCGACGCCGTGTGCATATGGGTGATCGGCGACTCCAGCCGGACAAGGTAGGCGTCCATCGCGTTGAGCGGTTTCAGCCGTTGTTTTGCCTGCACTGCCACGACGGGTGCGCCCGCTACTGCGCGTCAGTGGCGATGATGTCGATACCCGCCAGGTGCTCGGCATAGCCTTTTTTGCGCTCCACGTCCATGCCCCTCAGGATCTGGATCCGCTGGGCCTGGGGTGAGCCGGCGCCATGCAGCGACTCGGTGAGGTAGCCCACCGCATTGCGCCCCAGGGTCATGTTCTCGACAAGGCGCAGCATACGCACGCGTTTTTCCACTGGAATATCCGCCCGCCCCTTCAGGTATTTCTGCAGTATCGGCCCCGCCACGTCGTGCTCCAGGTCCTGCTGGGAAGGCAGTGTCACCATCAGGCCGCCGGCGAGATCCTGGGCCAGGCGGGCGATTTCATAGGGAAAGCGCGTGACATTGTGCTTGCACACATTCGACAACATTTCGTCGTTCATGTAGATGCCGGAATCCAGCTGTGACGCCTGGTAGGAAGATGCAATCCCCGAGGAGAAGATGGTCTCGTTGAGGTGGGTCATCTCCACCAGCTTGTCCTTGATATGGCTGGCCCTGTCTGCGCCGTTGTACTCGGCGATCGCCGCGGCAGCGCCCACCATGACGTCGCCGAGGCCGGTCTTGCACACGTAGCTGGCCCGGTGATAAGCCGTAAAACGCGACACCATGAGCTGGGCGAACTCGTACTCCCCATCCATCAGCACGTGCTCCCAGGGGATGAACACGTCGTCGAAGACCACCAGCACTTCCTGGCCGCCGTACTGGGCGTTGCCGGCATCGATGTCCCCGGGTTCCAGCGCCCGGGTATCGCAGGACTGGCGGCCGTAGATATAGGTGATGCCGCGGGCGTCAGCGGGCACCAGGCCCACGACGGCGTAATCCCTGTCCTCGGCCAGCATATTCATCGTCGGCATGACGCAGATCCAGTGGGAATTGAGCCCCCCGGTCATGTGGGCCTTGGCGCCAGTGACATACAGACCGGCGTCGGTCCGGCGGGTCACGTGCATGAACAGGTCAGGGTCCTCCTGCTCGTGCGGGCGCTTGCCGCGATCGCCCTTGGGGTCGGTCATACCGGCGCCCAGGATAATGTTATTGCGCTGGGCCTCGCGCAAGAACGCCAGGTAGCGCTGGTGATATTCGGTCCCATGCTTCTGGTCGATATCATAGGTGATGGAGTGCAGCACACTGATGGTATCGAGTCCGGCACAGCGCTGGAAACAGGTGCCGGTAAGCTGGCCCATTCGCCGTTGCATGCGGTTTTTCAGCACCAGGTCGCCGGGCGACTCGACGATATGCAAAAAGCGGTTTACCGGCGCATCGATCAGGGGGGACCAGGCGGTGGCCAGGTCCGGCTCTTCGATGGCGAGTTCATAGGTCTTTTTCAGCGCATTGATCGATGGCCGGACGATGGGGTGGTCAACCGGTTCGTCGATCTTCTCGCCCATCAGGTACACCGTGAGATGGCGATTCCGCAGGCTGTCGACGTAATCCTCGCCGGTGACAATGGGCGAAAAGCGGCTCCAGCGCTGTGCCGCCGTTTCTTCTTTGCCGATGGGGGTAATGGCATTCATATCATTCTCTCTTCTTTTGTAGGGTCGAATCTATTCGACCGGAAATTCTCAGCAATACTGGCCGAATAAAGTCGGCCCTAATTTTAAAATTTCGGCTCGTCTGCCACCTGGCACAATTGCTTACCGATATTGCGCCCGGACGTCAGTGAGTTGACCGCGTCGTGGATATTCTCCAGGCCAGCCGTCACAGTGGCGTGATGCCGGAGTTTGCCTTCCCGATACCAGGCCGTCGCCCGCTGCTGGAATTCCTGGTACCGATCCATATGATCGAAGGCGAGGAACCCACGCACGGTCAGCCGCTTGAGCACCGTGCACATCAGGTTGGGGCCCGGCGCCTCGCCTTCGCCGCTGTACTGGGCGAGCTGGCCGCACATGGCCACCCGGCCGAAGTCGTTCATATGCGCAAAGGCCGCCTGCTGTATCTCACCGCCGACATTCTCGTAATACACGTCGATCCCGGCGGGACAGGCCCGCGCGATACTTTCACTGATATCTCCCGCGCGGTAATCGATACACTCGTCAAAACCGAATTCGTCTTTCACCAGCCGGCACTTGCTCGCACCCCCCGCGATGCCCACCACCCGGGCTCCGGCCACTTTGGCAAACTGCCCCGCAGCCGCTCCCGTGGCACCCGCCGCCGCGGACACCAGGACGGTTTCACCCGGTTGCGGTCGGCCGATCTCAAAGATACCGATGTAAGCCGTGAACCCCACCATACCCAGGATACCCAGGTGCATGGCGATCGGGCCGTCCGCCGGGTTGACCCTGGCAGTGAGCTGGCGACCCGGTGCAACCAGCTGGAAGCTCTGCCAGCGCGCCAGGGTGGTGGCCAGCAGGTCGCCGGGTTGCCAATCGGGATGGCGGCTCTGCACTACCTCGGCCACCGCTCCCGAGCTGCCCAGTACCTTCCCGGGCTGCGCCTTGATGACATAGCCTGACCGGTCGTCCAGCTGGGCACGGCTGCCGGCGTCGATCGAAAGGTAAATGGTCCGCACCAGTAGTTCGCCCTCCGCGACTTCCGGCATAGCCTGCCACTCCCACGAAAAAACATCGGCGGTAAGTGGCCCGGGCTGGGGAATTTTCGCAAACCTGACAACCTGATTCTGCGCAGTGGGCATAGTCAACTCCGTCCAATACTGTCGAGTATGCACGCCAGGCATCTCCGGCGCCATCGTATGCGATTGCCTGACCATAACCCTGCGACCTGGTCTCCCGGGCCGGGCGGTAGCATTTGCCGATGAGATCGTAACTCGCTATTTTCTGGGCATTTCCTGCGGGCTGCAGTTTTCCCCCCGACGGCCGGGGAGCGCGTTGCGCGAGCGCTTAATGCGAGTGGGAAGCCCCGATGCGCGTTGTTATATTGAACCACGCATTGCAGCTAAAATTCCCGGTTGATCCCGGCCTGAAGCGGCACCACTACGCACTATCGGACAATCCAGTATGGACGGGTTATCGGTACCGGGCGCCGAGTCACCCGGCGCAACAGTTTACCTGGCGCAATGCGGCAGCGGGACTGAGCGGGCGGCCGTAGAACAGTGGATCAACCAGAATCACGCCCGAATGGTCGCGCCCCACGAAACCATCGCTATCGCTTTTCCCAAACACGAGACCACCCGCGCTCCGTCTACCCTGGCCCTGCGACTGGACCGCGACGATGACCCGCTGCTGGTGCCACTGCGCGTCGCGTGGCTGCCCAGGGAGCGCGCTGACAAGCGACGGGTAATGCTGCGCGATTTGCTGCTGATCGGGGATCCGCGCAATCCGCGCCCCTACGCCAAGTGGCTGCTCGCCAGGTACAAGCCTGCGCGGATGCAGGTACTGCAGGGCAAGCCGGCCAGGGCATCGGAACTGCTCGCCATCTGGGAGGCCCGATCACCAGCGAGCGGCCCAGCACAAGACGTCTCCTTCGCCCGCTTCGTGGTGCGCAGGGCCACCCTGGCCCTGGAACGCGCCCAGTCCCGCCTGCTGGGCCCGCAATACAAGATGCCGCGCCTGGTACGGGAGGAGATTCGCGCTTCTGCGCGCTTCCGGGATGGCCTGCAGCGGTTGGCCGAGGAACACGGGAAAAGCCTGGAGGAAGTCAGCGCCATCGCGGAGATCGCGCTGAAGGAGCTGGCCTCGGGCTACACTCCCCTGGAAGTCGATATCAATATGAACCTGGGCCGGTTCTTCTATCGACAGGGTTACGCGGAACAACTCGACTACGATATGAGCCAGGTGGATAAGGTGCGCCAGGCGCTAACGGGCACGCCCGGGGTAGTACTGCCCTCTCATCGCTCCAATCTCGATGCGGGTGTCATGCCCAACGCCTTCCATGAACTGGGCCTGCCCAAAACCAATACCCTGGGCGGCATCAATATGAGTTTCTGGCCACTGGGTTACTTGATGCGTCGATCGGGCGTAATCTTCATCCGGCGGGATATTCGTTCTGACCCCATTTACCGCTGGTTGCTGAAGGAGTACATCGGCTACCTGATGGAAAAAAGCTTCAGCCTGGAGTGGTATATCGAAGGCACCCGCTCGCGCACCGGCAAGTCACTACCCCCCAAGCTGGGGCTGCTCAAGTACGTCACGGATGCTTACCGGGAGGGCCGCAGCGAAGATGTGGCGCTGATTTCCGCATCCATGACTTACGACCAGCTCAATGAGGCCAGGGAGTACGCGGGCGAGGCGTCAGGCAGGATCAAACAGGCGGAAAACCTGGGCTGGTTCTACCGCTTTTACCGTTCGCTGCGCGGTCGCTACGGCCGTATCTACGTGCGTTTCGGTGAGCCGATTTCCCTGCGCGAAGTACTGGGCACACCGGAACAGGCCGCCGCCCTGGACGAAGACAGCTACCGGCTGGCCCTGCAGAAGCTCGCCTTTGAAGTGTCGGCGCGGATTAACAAGGTGACGCCGGTCACCGGTGTATCGCTGATTACCCTGGCCTCGCTCAGTTCCTTTGGCCAGGCACTGACCTTCAGCCAATTGCGCATGGTGCTGGATTCATTTGTCGAGTTTACCGAACGCAATGCGGTGCCCACCACCAACAGCGCGCGGCAACTGGTTACAGACGAGGGCTTACGCGCTGAACTACAGGCACTTATCGGCATGGGCGTGATGTACGTGGAAGACCAGGGCCCGGAACCGGTCTACACCATCCACCGGGACCAGCACGTAACCGCGTCGTTTTACCGCAACTCGATCATTCACCATTTCCTCACTGCGGCCATCAGCGAAGTGGCGCTGGCCGGCGCCGCGTCAGTGGGAGGGGCCGATCACCTGGAGACATTCTGGGCGACCGCCTACCGGTTGCGCGATGTGCTCAAATTCGATTTCTTTTTCCTGGAGAAAGGCGAATTCCGCAATTCCATCATGGCCTATCTCGATCAGTTGGACCCTGCCTGGCAGGGCAAGCTCGCCGGCGCCGACCAGTTGCTGCGCAAGCTGCGCCCGCTGACGGCAGACAGCGTGCTGCGTTCATTCCTCGAGGCCTACTATGTCGTGGCCCGCTGTGTGCAATTACAGCCGGAACTGGCGCGACAGAACCAGCCGGAATTCCTCCGCTTCTGCGGCGGGACGGCGCGGCAGTACTTGTTGCAGCGTCGAATCCGCAGCGCAGAGGCCAGCTCACAATTGATGTTCAAGGCAGGGCTGGAACTGGCCCGGCATCGGGGCCTGCTGGATACACACGATCCGCAGGGCGCCCTGGACGCCCGGACATCACTCAACGCGGAACTCCAGCAACTCCTTTCGCTAATCGGCCGGCTCTACGTCCTGGGCCGGACAGAGTTCCAGACACTGATGTTTACCGAGGAGGCCGCCCATGAGCGACCCTGAATTGAATTTCCCGGACGAACTGGAGGCTGTCGACTACCTGATGTTGCGCGGCGAGGGCGACCCTCGCTCGCGCGGTTCCATGCTGTCGGTAGCCCTGCTGGACCGGGTACCGGACTTCGCGCAATTGAGGCTGGTGTTCGAGCGCGCCAGTCGCGAATTCGTGCGCCTGCGCCAGCGGGTGGTTGTGCCGACGCTCCCGGTGACGGCGCCGCGCTGGGTCGTGGATCCGGACTTCGATCTGGACTACCACCTGAGTCGCCAGTCCCTGGCCGGACCGGGCACCCAGCGTGCCCTGCTGGATTTTGCCGGAAAACTTCTGGCGGCGCCCATCGATACGTCCCGGCCCCTGTGGCAGGTGATAGTGGTCGAGGGCCTTGCCATTCCCGGCTGCAAGGCCGCTTTGCTGCTGAAAATGCACCACGCAGTGACGGACGGCGTGGGTGGTATGCAATTATTCAAGAGCCTGTACGACTTCCACCGCATCGCAAAACCCAGGCCGATGCCACCGGCTCCCGTGCCCGAGGACCTGTCGGCGGCGGATCTCACGCGCAGGGGACTCTCGCGCAACGTGGCCAACACACTGCCGGGCCTGGGAGCAGGCCTGGGAGCAGGCCTGGGCAGCATACTGCGACGGGGCCGGGATATAGTGCAGCAGCCCGGGAAAGCGATTGCCGGGCTGCGGGAGCAGGTCGCATCGGCCCAGCGCGTCCTGGGGCCACTCCCGGTGGCGCCCTCTCCCCTGTTAAAGCGTCGCAGCCTGGGGCGGCGCCTGGATGCCTTCGATTTCCCCCTTGAGCAGATTCGCCGGGCGGCGAAAGCGGCTGGGGTATCGGTCAACGATGCCTACATCGCGGCGGTGTGTGGCGGCCTCAGACGCTATCACGATGCCATGGGCGTGCCCATCGAGGCCCTGCCACTGGCAATGCCGGTCAACCTGCGCAAGGATGATGATCCCGCTGCCGGCAACCGGATCGCCGGTGCCCGGCTGGCGGTCCCCATCGCGGAAGCAGACCCTGTGTCCAGGATGAAGCAGGTGCGCGCGTTGGTTTTGACCGCCGTGCACGAGCCAGCGATGAATATCCTGGGCGCGATTGCACCCCTGCTGAGCCAGGCCCCCGCTCCGCTGCTGGCGGGCCTTACCGACTCCATCGCGAGCATGGACATTCAGGCCAGCAATGTGCCGGGTTACCCGGAGGCCCCCTACATCGCCGGCTGCAAGGTAGTGAAACTGTATCCCTTCGGCCCTCTGCCCGGCGTCGCCCTGATGATCGTGATGGCATCGCAGGCGGGCCAGTGTTTTGTGGGCACCCACAGCGACACGGCCTCGTTCAGCGACATGGACCTGTTCATAGCCTGCCTGCAGGAAGGCTTCGCGGAAGTGTTCGACTCCGCCGGTTCGGTCCCTGCAGCCAGGGGTAAAACCCGGACCAGGGCGAAGCCAAAAGCCAGGGCTGCCCCTAGTCCCAGGCAGAAAACCGGGGCGCGCAGGAGGCGGCAATCATGAAGCAACCCGGCCGCACACCCGGTTCGCTGGGCGAGATCGAAGCCAGCCCGAAGGGCAAGCGCATCGGCGCCTTTTTCGACCTCGACGGCACGCTGATCGCGGGCTTTTCCGCCAGCCACCTGTCAAAGGAGCGCATGCGCAAACGCGACGTCACCCTGGCGGAGTTGTTGCGCACCCTGGGCGTCGCCCTGAATGCCAGTGCCGGGCGCAGCGATTTCGAAGACCTGTTGCGGGTGGGCGCGGAAACCTGGGAGGGACGCCGGGACGACGAGCTGATGGAAATGGGCGAGCGCCTTTTCCAGACCAGACTGGTCAACCTGGTCTACCCCGAAATGCGGGAAATCGTGCGGGCTCACCAGGCCCGCGGGCACACCGTTGTGCTGTGTTCTTCCGCCACCTGTTACCAGGTGGAACCGGTGGCGCGCTTCCTCGGAATCGATCACGTGCTGTGCAATCGCTTTGCCGTCAAGGAGGGTGTACTGACCGGCGCGGTGGCGAAGCCGGTGTTGTGGGGCAAGGGCAAGGCCCGGGTGGTCCAGGCTTTCGCCGGCAAGCATGGCGTCGACCTGGACAAGAGCTATTTCTACGCCGACGGCGACGAGGACCAGGCATTGATGCACCTGGTCGGGAAGCCGCGTCCGGTCAATCCCGGCAGGCAGCTGACCAGGGTCGCCGACAAACGGGGCTGGCCCATCCAGCGCTTCACCAGCCGCAACACCAACAGCGCCCTGCGCTCCCTGGCCGGCGTGGCCAGCGTGCTCCCCATCGGCCTGGCGGGGTTGGGTCTGGGCGTGATGAAACAGGACAAGCGCGCCGGCCTGAACTTCGCCTTCCCGAAATGGTTGGAAACCATGTTCCGCATCAACGGTGTGAAGTTCAACGTGGTGGGCCGGGAAAACCTCTGGAACCACCGGCCGGCGGTATTCATCTTCAACCACCGCAACAACTACGACGCACTCATCACGGCCATGCTGGTGGAGAAAGATTTCACCGGGGTGGGCAAGAAGGAGGTGGAAAACCACTGGCTGATGGGCAACCTGGGCAAACTGGCCGATGTGGCCTTTATCGACCGCAGCGATACCAAGGCCACCCTGGAGCAATTGAAGCCCATCGAGGATCTGGCTCGCAAGGGCATTTCGATCAGCATTGCGCCCGAAGGCACCCGCCTGGATACACAGGAGGTGGGCCCTTTCAAGAAAGGCGCTTTCCGCATGGCGATGGCCGCCGGCATTCCCGTGGTGCCCATCGTCATCCGCAACGCCGAAATCATAGCGGCGCGAGATGCGGGCAGCCTCAGCCCCGGCACCGTGGATGTAGCCGTATTGCCAGCCGTGGACGTCGGCGGATGGAAGCTTGAGGCACTGTCGGAGCATATAGAAACCGTTCGCCAGCAGTACCTCGATACGCTGCGGAACTGGCCGAGCGAGTAACGAACCAGAGAAGAGGACAGCCATGAATTTCGAGACCATCAGCTACCAGCTGCAGGACCACATCGCCACCATCACGCTCAACCGCCCGGAGCGGCTGAACGCCTTTACCGATGTCATGGCGGCCGAGCTTATCAGTGCATTTGAGGCCGCTGACGACAACGACCGGGTGCGGGTGGTGGTGGTCACCGGCGCCGGACGGGCATTCTGCGCCGGCGCCGACCTCAGTGCCGGGAGCAGTAGCTTCGACTACGACAACCTGGAAAACCACGTATCCCACCAAGAGGAAGGCATTCCCCGAGATACCGGCGGGCGCACCACCCTGCGCATTTTCCAGTCTAAGAAGCCGGTGATTGCGGCCATCAACGGCGCCGCCGTAGGTGTCGGTATCACGATGACTCTGCCGATGGATATCCGCCTGGCATCGGAGAAGGCCCGATTCGGTTTCGTCTTCGCCCGCCGGGGCATCGTGCCGGAAGCCGCGTCGAGCTGGTTCCTGCCGCGCATCGTTGGCATCAGCCAGGCCCTGGAATGGTGCTTCCGCGGCCATGTCTTCGACGCGCAAGAGGCCCTGGCGGGCGGGCTGGTCAAGGCAGTGTATCCGGAGGACCAATTGCTGCCGGAAGCCTACAAGCTGGCGCGGGAGATCGCCGACAACAGCGC
>JAHEBM010000042.1 GCA_024642245.1 Haliea sp. | reverse complement strand
TGGAAGCTGCTGGCACCGCCCTCAACCACCATATTTGCCACCTCGATCGTGCCGGCGTGAAAAAATACCTCGCCATTGACCTTGCTGAACGGTATCCCGGACTCAAACATATGGCTGAGGCTCAGCTTCTGCACTATTTCCGCCAGGTTGAGGATACTGACAACGCGCAGCGCCCCGGATGCCCCCCCGGGTGCCTCGGGAAAATGTCCCGCGCCGATATCCACCCGCAACGACCCCTCGCTCTCGCGCAGGGCAAAATCCTGAGGTCCGCCAGGCCACTCCAGGCCCAGCCTGAACGAGCCCTCCTGCGTCACGACGACCTGCTCGTATCCGAATTGCTGCAGGGTTTGCCCGAGGTCCCCGAAGTAAAGGCCGGCATCCAACTCGGTACGACCACCCGGCCCCTGGTGCCAGGTAATCCGGGCGGGATCATCCGAGCGAATCTGCATTGCGGCAATTCGGCCGCTGATGTTTTGCGCATGGAGATCGGCGCCCTCGCTGCGCAGATCGAAGGCCAGGTCACCCAGTAAAACCTCGCCATCGCGCAGCTCCTCGATGACCACTGCCAGGTCGGGCACTTCGATGACCTGTGCTTCATCCGCAGCGGGCAGGTCGATTTCATCCAGCCCCGCCAGGTCGAGATAGCGGATATCCAGCGCTGACTGGCCATCGGCACCGTGGCGCAGCTGTCCCCGCAACCAGTCCGCCTGAGCAGTGAGCAGCCAATTGCCACTGTCCTGTGACAGCCCCAACGTCACCGCCCCAAGTGTCTGGTCACCCACAACCAGCTGGTCAACCTGAAGCTCATCAACCGCGAGTGTTAGCACGGGTCCCTCCCCCGGTGCGAGCGTACGTTCCGTGTCCGACTGTGATTCGGCACTCCCGTCCAGGTATCGGGACAGGAAACGCTGCCACTGGTCGATATCGGCGTATGCCATCCGCCCCCCAATGCGCACCAGTGCAGGGGTGAGCTCGAGGGGAGCATGATCCAGCGCCAGCGCTGCGGCCTCCAGCTTGCCGTCCACCAGCTCCAGCTGCGCGGCCAATCCGCCGTCCATATCAATATCGAGCATGAGGCGCTCGCTACCCAGGGCCAGCCTGAATTGCACCTGCCGCTCGATTTCGGCAGGTTTACCCCAGGGGGCCGGCAAGTCCAGCTCGATACCCACCAGGAGACTGTCGATGGTGAGCAGCGGCTCCTGGTCCGGCGCCACCTCCAGCTTGAGCACTGCCGGGGTCCTGCCTTGCGCGAAGTCCAGCCAGTCCAGATCCAGCCACTGCTGGACACGCTTCATCTCTACCTCGGTGGTGAGCTCAACCACCACCGTCGACCCGTCGCCCGCCTGCGCGGGGAGATCGCGCTGGCCCACACTCGCCTGAACGGGCTCCCCCCACAGCTCGCCCACCAGGTTACGGGAGCTGAAACCAGCCGCGCTGGAATAGTCGAGTGTGCCGCAGATCCCGACAAGCGACAGCCCGGCGGGAGAAAGGTCCAGCTCAACATCCGAAAAGCGCGTGGACACCTCGACCTTCGGCGACGCGTTGTCATCATCCAGATCCATCAGGATGGCAAGGTCAGTGCTTATCCGTCCCGTTATTGCCGCATCGGCCAGGGCATTCCCCACATACCGGGCAAGCGGTGACTCGTTGATTACCCGTAGCCCATCGGCCGCCGGCCCACCCAGGCTGGCATCGACGGCCAGCCAAAGTGGGCCGAGCGGTTCGGCAGACACCTCGACGGACAGCCTGTCCACCTCGAAGCCGAGCAGGCTCGCCCGGTCTGCCCACACGCTCACCTTGCTGTCGCTGATCAGGACGGTCGCATTCGCGTCGGCCAGTGCCGGCCAGTCCGGATGGTAGCGCAGCGCCGTATCCCGGGTGTTGAAAAACAACTGAACCGTATGATGCGCTGCCGACTCGCTGGTAAGACTGCCGCGCCAGACAAAGCCTCCTTCCTCTACAAGGCCGTCGACAATGCTTGCCTCCAGCCACGAGCGCAGGTTCTCGTCGAGGATGTAGGGGATATATTTACCGCGCCAGACTGTCCGGGTGTTGCGGATGCCCACCAGCAAATCCATTTCCAGCCCCACCTCGCTCGCTTGCAGCGGAATGGAAAGCCCGAACTTGGCCGCCAGACGACCCTCCTCGGCCTTTGCCTCAATCAGGTCGCTGGACAGGGTCACCGCGTTTTCATCCCAATCGATATGGACAGTGCCATTAAATTTGTCAAAGCGCAGGGGTTCTGCATAAACCGTGGGAAAATCCATACTGAACTGCCGGCTGTCCAGCAGCACGAGACCCGAGCCGGGCTCCAGCCGCGCGTAGCCACTGCCGCCGGTGATGCCTGGAGCACCGTGCCACGAGTTGACCACCAGCTCATGAAAATTTGCCTGTAACAGCCAGTCCTCCAGTGGCGCGCTGACATCGCCTATGTTCAGCTGTAGCGTCGGTACAGCGCCCCGGGGCTGCAGCACGCTTACCAGGTCGACAATGGCCGGCGGGAGTGTCTCGGCCCCGGCCAGCAGATCACCCAGTGGCGCCAGGGGAATCGACTGCGCTCGCAGCTCAAGTCCCTGTCCCCGGATATCCAGTTGCAGGCGTGGAACCTCGAGCAGGTGATCCCCCCTGGCCAGTGCGAGTGTTGCAAGGTCCAGGTGCCAGCCTGCGCTTCTTTGCTCCAGGCCAGCGTCAAATGCCACCCGGTCAAAGGGCAGCTGCCAGGCGCCGTCCGCCGCGGCCACCACCGCATTGTCCATGCCCAGGCGGAGCCGTGATTGCACCTCGCCGTGATCCCAACTCGACCACACTTTGAGGTCGAGGCCACCATCCACCTGCACGCCGGGCAATGGGTCTCCCAGCAGGTCGGTAAGTGCTCCTACATCGCTCGCCGCGATATCCAGGTATAGCTGGCCGGTGAAGGTCTCCGGCTCGAAGGGATCGCCCAGGCCCTCGGCAATAGCCCGGGCAGCAAAACCACGGGATGACGAGAGTTTTCCCCGCAGCTTGCGATGGCTGCCCTCCCTGGACAACGCCAGGTCGAGATTGAAATGGCGTTGTTCCGCGTCCGGCAGCGCGAGTGTCAGGCGGGCATCATCCACAAGCACCCGTTCCACATTGAGCAGGAACTCCTGCAACCATTCACCGATGGCGGTATCACCACCCTCGAAGCCCCTGATGAACAGCTGGCCGGCGGCATCGACTTCACCGGCCAGGGCGAGCCCCCCAAGCCGCAGTTGCGTCAATTGCAGGGACCGTGTGCGAAGGCTACCCACCACGTCGAGCGCGATTCGTCCCTCGGACAATTCCACCGAGTGCCGGGCCTGCCCGGGAAGGGTCAGGCGCAGCCCCTCCAGCACAAGCACCGGCGTAAACGAATGCCACTCGGCCCTGACCTTGTCCGCGTCAATAAAAAATGGAACGCGGTGATTCAATTCCTGGAGAATCTCCCGCTGGTAGGCCCCGGTGAGGGAAGTGAGCATCCGCCCCGTGCTGACATAGATAGCCAGCAGCACTATGAAAACGACGATGACTGCCCACAGCGCACTGCTGAGCCGGTGAAAAACTGACTGCCTCACCACTTGTCCCGCGAACGCCTGTGCATTACCGCCGCCTGCATGGAATCTACAGCATCGCTATGTCAAAGTGTTCCCGCGGGTACCTGGGCTCGGGACGAACCCTGATGGTCTTTCCGCTGGCAGATTCAATATCCGCAAGTTGCGCCGCTTCGTCACCTTGCAACAGGTTCGCCACCGCGTCCGCAGCAACCACTAACACCTCCGGTTTTTCGCTGAGCGACGCGGTTCTTTTTATCTCCCGGTAGATCTCGTAGCAGACAGTGTGCGCGGACTTGAGTATGCCCGCCCCATGACAGTCAGGGCAGTTTTCGCACAGGATGTGCTGCAGGCTCTCTCCGCTGCGCCGGCGCGTCATCGCCACCAGGCCCAACTCGGACATGCCATTGAATGTCGTGCGTACAGGATCCTGCTGCAGTGCTTCCTGCAGCGCAGACGTCACTTTCTGGCGATGTCCCTGGTCAGTCATATCGATAAAATCAACGACGATGATCCCGCCCAGGTTACGCAAGCGCAGCTGGCGGGCCAATGTAACGGCGGCTTCCAGGTTAGTCTCGAAGATGGTCTCGTCCACATTGCGCTTACCCACGAAAGCGCCAGTGTTGACATCGATGGTGGTCATCGCCTCGGCCTGGTCAATCAGCAGGTAACCGCCACATTCGAGCTCGACCCGGCGCGCCAGCGCGCGCTGTATCTCCGCCTCCGCACCGTAGGTATCGAACAGGGGAGCAACCCCGCTGTGGTGCTGCAGGCGATCAGACAACTCGGGCACATACTCTTCGCAGAAACCGCGCAGGGCGAGGAACGCCGCATGATCGTCAATTACAACACGGTCCAGGTCGGGCCCGGCCAGATCGCGCGCAATACGCAGGTGTAAGGGCAGTTCTTCATACAGCAGCGTCGGGCCCGTGACTTGCTGGCTCTTGCGTCCAACTACCTCCCACAGGCGCTTGAGAAAGCGCAAGTCGGCACGCAGCTCCTCCAGCGCCACTCCCTCGGCAGCAGTGCGCAGGATATATCCGCCCCGTCCTTCCAGGCCTTCGGCGGCGAGGCCCTCCTGCAGCAATAACAGCAGGCGGGTGCGCTCACCGGGGTTGTCGACACGCTGTGACACGGCCAGCGACGTGGAGCGCGGCAGAAATACGAGGAAACGCGAGGACAAGGTCAGCTCAGTTGTGAGGCGGGCACCCTTGCTGCCCAGCGGATCCCGGGAAACCTGCACCAGCAGTTTCTGGCCCGGATGCAGGCGTTTTTCGATTGCGGTTGGCTTGCGCTCCCTCCGCCCGGGTTTGCGCCTTTCCGGGCCCGCCAGATCCGCCACACGAACCAGGCCGTTTCGCTGCGCACCAAAATCCACGAATGCCACCTGCATACCGGGCAAGACCCTGACCACCTTGGCGGAATAGATATTTCCAAGGATACCGCGACTGCCCTCGCGCTCGATATGGATATCCTGGACCTCACCTGCGGCCACCACCACGACCCGCGTTTCCTGCGGATTGATATTGGCCAGGATTACCTCAGTCATGGGCCGGCGCCAGGCTTGTCGCGATGCCATTTTCCCGCAGCAGCTGCCAGGTTTCGCACAATGGCAGACCCACCACATTACTGTAGCTGCCCTGGATACTGCGGACAAAGGCCCCTGCCAGACCCTGTATACCGTAACCGCCAGCCTTGTCCCAGGGTTCGTCCGTGGCAAGGTAGGCCTCGCACAGTTCGCGTGTCAGCTGGATAAACTCCACCTTTGTCTCCACCAGTTCACAGCTCACCGAGGCGGACTGTTGCAGGCACACTGCAGTCACCACCGAGTGACTGCGGCCGCTCAGTTTGGCCAGCATCGCGAGGCCGTCAAAGTGATCCCGTGGCTTGCCCAGCACGTCGGCATCGTCAAGCAGCACGATGGTATCGGCCGCAAGCACGGCAGTTGGCACGACCGGATAACGGGCGGCAACACAGGCCGCCTTTTCCCTCGCCATCCGCTCAACATAGGCTGCGGGCGCTTCGCCGGGGTCACGGCTCTCGTCGATATCGGCGGGATCGCAAACGTACCGCACGCCGAGCTGGTCCAGCAATTCCCGGCGCCGCGGGGATGCCGAAGCCAACACCAGCTCAGGGGCAGGCATATCAGCTTACCCCGTAGTGCCGCCGCAGGCGCCGCAGGACCTGCAGAACCACCGGCCACAGCAGGGCGCTGGAAACAGCGGGCAGCAGGAATACCATGGAGGGACTCCCCACCCCCTCAAGATTTTGTACCCACTGGCAAACCAGTTGATTGATGCCGACCAGGACGAACACCGTACCTGCCTGCTGCAACACACTGAACACCCGCAGGCGCTGGTAGAGGATGAGGCACAACAGTGCCACCACGACCAACGAGAACGCGTTCTGGCCCAGCACCGCGCCTTCCAGCGCATCCAGCATGACGCCAAGAACCAGGGCACTCAACATGCCTACCCGATGCGGGAGCGCTATAACCCAGTAGATCAATACCAGCGCGAGCCATTCAGGTCGGGCCCACATCAGCCACTGGGGCATGGGAAGAACGGCGAGCACATAGGCCACCAGGAAAGAGGTGACGATCAACCAGTAGCCCTGTGCTTCCTGATGTATCACCTGTCATTCGTCCCGCGGGTCGTCTGCGGCCTTCGGGGTCACGGCGATCGGGGCTGCAGCCGGGGCCGGGTCAACCGGTGCAGGGGCGTGCGTGGCAAAAACCAGCAATACATGGCGGCTGCGATCGAGTGCAGCGCTTGGCCTGGCCACGATGTGGGCAAACATCTGGCCGGGATCCAGGTCTATCTCGGTGATCACCGCCACCGGGTAGCCCCCCGGAAAGCGCCCGCCCAGGCCGGAGGTCTCCAGCAGGTCGCCGACCTGGATGTCCGTGGTGGCCGACACATGGCGAATCTCCAGGGCACCAAGCGAGCCGGTACCCTCGGCGATGGCCCGCACGCCGTTACGGTTCACCTGGACCGGTATCGAGTGGGTGGCGTCGGTGATCAGCAGGGCCCGGGAGGTCGCGGGACTGACCTCCACGATCTGGCCCATGAGTCCGTCGGCGTCAATCAGGGGTTGGCCGACAAAAACGCCGTCAATCTCGCCCTTGTTAAGCACCAGCTGGTGCCGGACGGGGTCCGGGGAAACACCTACCAGCTCCGCTACCAGGACGTCATCGCGCAACATCGCCGTGGAGTTCAGCAGACCACGCAGGCGAACGTTTTCAGCCTGCAGCGCGGCCATTTGCTGCGAGCGACCCTGCAAAACAAGATTTTTCCGGGTAAGCCGCTCGTTTTCTTCCAGCAATTGTTCCCTGGACTGTACCCTTACCTCACCCCAGTCGCGAATCCGCAGGGGCAGGTCCGCCAGCCAATAGATCGGCGATCCGAGCATATCGAGTATGGAGCGGGTTGTTTCCAGGCGCTTATAGCGCAGATCGGCGGTGATCAGGCTCAGGACCACAAATATCGCCAGCAGGAGGCGCAGTCCCACAGAGGACTGTTTGACGAATAGCGGCTTGATGTTGAGCCCTCGTTATTTCGCTTCAGCCCGGGTACAGCCCGGGCCGTCCGCACAAACCGTCACTCCGTTGACAGCAGGTCCATCGTGTGTCGATCCATTCGCTCCATCGCCATGCCGCCCCCGCGGGCAACACAGGTCAGCGGATCCTCGGCAACGATAACAGGCAGGCCCGTTTCCTCGGAAATCAACCGATCCAGGTCACGCAGCAGAGCACCGCCGCCGGTCAGCACTATACCGCTTTCCGCGATATCCGCCGCCAGTTCCGGCGGTGATTGCTCCAGTGCAGATTTGACCGCCTGCACTATAGAGGACAGGGGGTCCTGCAGCGATTCCAGAATCTCGTCGCTATTAAGGGTAAAACTGCGTGGCACACCCTCAGCCAGGTTGCGCCCACGCACATCGATCTCACGCAGCTCGCTGCCGGCAAAGGCACAACCGATCTCCTCCTTGATCCGCTCGGCGGTGGCGTCACCGATAAGGCTGCCGTAACGGCGGCGCACATGGGCGACAATGGCCTCGTCAAACCGGTCGCCGCCGATTCGCAGGGAATCCCTGTAAACCACACCGTTGAGGGAGATAATCGCGATTTCCGTGGTGCCGCCACCGACATCCACCACCATACAGCCCGTGGCTTCTTCCACGCTGAGGCCAGCGCCGATCGCGGCGGCCATGGGCTCCTCGATCAGGCGCACTTCCCGGGCACCGGCACTGAGGGCCGATTCGCGGATAGCGCGGCGCTCCACCTGGGTGGACATGCAAGGCACACACACCAGCACCCGGGGGCTGGGGCGAATGAATTTGCTCTCATGTACCTTGGCGATAAAGTGCTGCAACATCTTTTCCGTAACCTGGAAATCGGCAATTACACCGTCTTTCAGAGGGCGGATGGCGGTAATATTTCCCGGCGTGCGGCCCAGCATGCGCTTGGCTTCGGTTCCGACTGCCTCTATGGTCTTCTGGCCATTGTGGATGCGAATGGCCACGACCGATGGCTCATTCAGCACTATGCCCTTGTCACGCACGTAGATAAGGGTATTGGCCGTACCCAAATCGATGGAGAGGTCGTTAGAGAACACTCCGCGCAGTTTTTTCAACATTGATTTTTACTACCTTCTGAGTACAACGGGGAACTCCGGTGCGGAGTCCTGCATGCTTCCCTACCCGTCGCTTCCAGGCCCATTACTGGCAAACTGGATGGGCCGGAAAAAGCCCTGAAATAGCTACGGTGACAGCTGTTTTCCTGGATTTGTAATTTTCCGGCAACTGTATCAACCGCAGGGATTTTGGGCAAGGCGCAAATATGATAACTTTACGCCCCCCGCTGCCCCGGAGGCAGCCCTTCCCGGTTGCAAATACAATGGCGATTGAGCAAAACGAGATAGAAAAGATAGCGGAGCTCGCGCGCATCCGCATTGCGCCTGACCAGATCGGCCAGGTGACCGCCAGGATTACAGAAATCCTGGGCATGGTGGACCAGTTGCAGGCCGTGGACACCACAGACGTCGAACCCATGGCAAACCCGCTGGACGCCATCCAGCGCCTGCGGGCCGATGAAGTGACCGAGGAAAACCGGCGGGAGGCCTTCCAGGCCATCGCCCCCGCAGTGGAAAACGGACTCTACCTGGTCCCCCGTGTGGTCGAATAAACGGCCGAACCACAGGATATTTTTATGTACGATAAGTCTGTCGCCCAGCTGGTTGCGGGATTACGCGACAAGCAGTTCTCCAGCGTGGAGCTGAGCCGTTGTTTCCTGGAGAGGATTGCCAGGCTGGACAGCACCTACAACAGCTTTATCAGCGTCGACGAGACCGCCGTTCTGGCCGCCGCCGGCGCCGCCGATAAACGTATTGCCGCGGGCAATGCCGCCACCCTGACCGGCATCCCCATCGCCCACAAGGATATTTTTTGTACCGACGGCATGCGCACCAGCTGTGGATCGCGGATGCTGGACAATTTTGTACCGCCTTACGACGCCACCCTGATCGCACATTTCAATCGCGAGGGGGCAGTGGTCCTGGGGAAAACCAATATGGACGAGTTCGCCATGGGCTCCTCCAACGAGAACAGCTTCTACGGCGCGGTGAGCAACCCCTGGGACACCAGCCTGGTGCCCGGCGGCTCCTCCGGCGGCTCTGCGGCAGCAGTAGCAGCCATGCTGGCTCCGGCGGCCACCGGTACCGATACCGGCGGCTCCATCCGCCAACCGGCGGCTTTTTGCGGCATCACCGGGATCAAGCCCACCTACGGCAGGGTATCCCGCCTGGGTATGGTCGCCTTTGCCTCGAGCCTCGACCAGGCGGGCCCCATGGCCCACAGCGCCGAGGACTGCGCCCTGCTGCTCAACTGCATGGCCGGCCACGACCCGCTGGACTCAACCTCTTCCGAGCTGCCCGCCGAAGACTACTGCGCCGGGCTCGGCGGCAGCCTGCAGGGCCTGCGCATTGGCCTGCCCCGGGAGTATTTTGGCGACGGACTGGATACCGCCACAGCCAGGTGCATACAGGACTCCTTAAAGGAGCTGGAAGCACAGGGTGCCACCCTGGTCGAGGTGTCGCTGCCCCACAGCCACCTGACCATTCCCACCTATTACATCATCGCCCCCGCCGAGGCATCCACCAACCTGTCGCGCTTCGACGGCGTACGCTACGGGCACCGCTGCGCGAACCCGGTCGATTTGCACGACCTGTACACCCGTACCCGCGAGGAAGGGTTTGGCGCGGAGGTCAAACGCCGGATACTGGTAGGCACCTATGCATTATCGGCAGGCTACTACGATGCCTACTACAAGAAAGCACAACAGGTCCGGCGCCTGATCAAGCAGGATTTCGTCGACTGTTTCAGCCAGGTTGACGTGATTGCAGGCCCAACGACCCCGGGCCCGGCATTTGCCCTGGGTGCCAAGTCTGACGACCCCCTGGCGATGTACCTCGAGGATATTTACACGCTCGCGGCCAACCTCGCGGGGCTGCCGGGCATGTCCGTGCCGGCCGGCCTGGTCGGCGGCAGGCCAGTGGGCCTGCAATTGATCGGGAACTACTTCGACGAGGCGCGACTGCTCAACGTCGGCCACCGCTTCCAGCAGGCGACAGACTGGCACCAACGGCGTCCCGCGACGGCGCCCGGGGGGACACAGTGATGCAGTGGGAGACCGTTATCGGCCTGGAAGTACACCTGCAACTGGCCACTTGCTCCAAGATCTTCTCGGGTTCCGCGACCACTTTCGGCGCAGAGCCCAACACCCAGGCCAGCGCGGTAGACCTGGCCATGCCCGGCATGTTGCCGGTGCTCAATGCCAAGGCCGTGCGCTACGCGGTGATGTTCGGTCTCGGTATTGGTGCCGAGATCGGCCGGCGCTCGGTATTCGACCGCAAGAACTACTTTTACCCTGACCTGCCCAAGGGCTACCAGATCAGCCAGTTCGAGGCGCCCATCGTCGGTCGAGGCACCTTCGAGATCCAGCTGGAAGACGGCAGCACCCGGTCAATTGGCATTACCCGGGCGCACCTGGAAGAAGACGCGGGCAAGTCGCTACACGAGGACTTCCACGGACAGACGGGAATCGACCTCAACCGGGCGGGCACCCCCCTGCTGGAAATTGTGTCCGAGCCGGACCTGCGCAACGCTGCCGAGGCAGTGGCCTACCTCAAAGCCCTGCATAGCCTCGTCACCTACCTGGAGATTTCCGACGGCAATATGGCGGAGGGTTCCATGCGCTGCGACATCAATATTTCCCTGCGGCCAAAGGGCTCCGACGCCCTGGGCACCCGGGCTGAAATCAAGAATGTGAACTCTTTTCGATTTGTCGAGAAAGCCATTCGCCACGAGATAGAACGGCAGGCGGACATCCTGGAAGACGGCGGCAGGGTTGTACAGGAGACCCGCCTGTACGATGCGGACCTGGACGAAACCAGGCCGATGCGCTCCAAGGAGGTCGCCAACGACTACCGCTACTTCCCGGAGCCGGACCTGTTGCCCGTGGTCATCGACGATGAGTATATCGAGGCCATTGCCGCCGGGCTGCCGGAGCTGCCTGCGCAAAAGCGCCATCGCTTTGTCGAGCAATACGGGCTGGGCAACTACGACGCGAACGTGCTGGCCGATAGTCGCGCACTGGCCAATTACTTTGAGACAGTGGTCACCCGTTGCGGCGATGCGAAAATCGCCGCCAACTGGGTACAGGTGGAACTGCTGGGGCAGCTGAACCGCAGCGAGACGGGTATCGAAGACTGCCCCGTCAGCGCGGTCGCGCTGGGTGGCCTGATCCAGCGCATCCTCGACAACAGTATTTCCGGCAAAATCGCCAAGCAGGTGTTCGAGGCGATGTGGCAGGGTGAGGGCAGCGCCGACCAGGTCATAGAGGCCCGCGGCCTGAAACAGGTCAGCGACAGCGGTGCGCTGGAAGCCATGGTAGACCAGGTCATCGCCGGCAGTGCCAGCCAGGTGGAGCAATACCTGGCGGCAGACGAGGAACGGCGCAAAAAGCTGGTGGGCTTTTTTGTGGGCCAGGTCATGAAACTTTCCAGGGGCCAGGCCAACCCGCAGATGGTCAATGAATTGCTGGCAAAAAAACTGGTATAGAGGAATTCAGACAGTGAGAAAAGACAAGGAAAAGGTACTCGACGAGGTCTGGACACAGGACCATGTCAGAAGTTTCCTGCAGGTGCGACCCCACGACGGCAGCGACGAAAATTTCCACATGTTGCTCAAGGCCTACCAGAGCATGCGAGCGGATGACTTTGAACTGTTTGTGGGGTTTTTTACCGCCCAGGGGCGCAATGTGAACGCCACAGGCAAGGATGGGCGCACGGTGCTGGAAATCATCGCGACGCATCGGCACGGGGCGGAGTACGCTGACATTCTCAAGGCGGCGGGGGCCGTTTAGAACCCGCAGCGAACTTCCCCGGCAACTACGCCGCTCGCCGCCCGCCCGGAGGCAGACAACAGGCCGATGTTAACGAGCCTCGAATAACCCTGTTACCGATCGCAAATCACGCGGGATCATACGGCACCCGCCCTTTTGAGAACTTCTCCCGATTCTCGCGCTTCTTTTCCTCGCTCTTGCGCAGCAGCACGTAGACGGCTCCCGTACCGCCGTGTTGCGGCTGGGCGCTGTGAAACGCCTGCACCATGTCCAGCTCACGCAGCCACTGGTCCGTGCAGCCTTTGAGGATAGAGCTGCGCTCTCTTTCGGCACCGCTCTGTCCCTTGCCGTGGACAATAAGTACGGTGCGCAAACCCAGCCTGAATGACTCTTCCAGGAAATCGAACAGTTCGCGCCGGGCGACTGCCGCCGTCATGCGGTGCAGGTCGAGCCGGGCATCCGTTTCGTAGCGGCCCTGCTTGAGCTTGCGAAAAACACCGTTTTGCACACCGGGGCGCTTGAATTCCAGCACATACCAGGAATCCAGCGGGACAATGCCGCCTTCGGTCAGGGTATTGCGATCGCGCTGGGGGCCCTGGACCGCCGCCTGCCGTCGCAAGGCCTGCGAGGTATCGCGCCCGGCCTGGCCCTTGCCGGGGATCGCTACCCGCGGTTCCCGCCTGAGCGGCACCACATCGGCCATTTCATCGATAAAACCCTTCTCTTCGTCGCCGGCCATACTTACACCTACCCCCCAGTCCGCTATTATAGCCTGAGGATATACGGCGGAGTACCGGCAGCAGATGGCGACTCAGGAACACTGGCTGAAAACCTGCCCCCTGTGCGGGGGCGACAACCAGTGTGGCATGGCCGCGGGGAGCGCGACCGGCCCCTGCTGGTGCCAGGACGCCGATATCAGCACCACCGCACTGGCCGCTATCCCGGCCGATTCTCGCGGCAAACGCTGCCTTTGCCCTGCCTGCGGGCACCCTGAAGGAGACACAAACCATGCAAGGTAATATTGCCCACGGCGCCAGCTACCTCGGCCGCGGCGCTGCCATGCTGAAACACCCCTCGCTGCGCCTGTTCGTCTTTATACCGTTGCTGGTGAATATCCTTATTTTCGGCAGCCTGATCTGGTACGGCCTGAGCTACCTGGACGCCGTGATGAATGACTGGCTGGGCAAAATTCCCGACTGGCTGGGCTTTATCCAGTGGATTCTGTGGCCCCTGATCGGCCTCACCGTAAGCCTGGTAACGGGTTACCTGTTTACCGCCGTGGCACTGATCATCGCCTCGCCCTTCAACGCCCTGCTTGCCGAAAAAGCCGAGGAACTGGTTACCGGCAAACCGGTGGACTCACTGGAGGGGCTGGGGGCCGCGCTGCTGGCGATGCCACGGGGCATCCTGCGCGAACTGTCAAAGCTGCTCTACTACATGCCAATGGCGGCTTTCGTACTGATATTGTCGTTTATCCCGGTGCTCAACGTGGTAGCCCCGGTGCTGTGGTTCCTGCTCGGCGCCTGGATGATGAGCATACAGTTTGTGGATTACCCGATGGACAACCACCAACTGAGCTTTGGCGATGTAAAGGAAGCAGTGCGATCGAGACGACTGAGCAGCATGGGTTTTGGCGGAGTTGTCGCCTTGTGTACCGGGATACCCATCGTCAATTTTTTCGTGGTGCCCGCCGCGGTGGTGGGCGCCACGCTATTGTGGTGCGAGGAGCTGCAACCGGTCGGATTCGGGCAGGCGTAAGGACCCTTACGGCCCTATACCAGTAATTCCGCAGGGGGGTGGGTGCATTCCAGTCGCGTCCCCAGCAGCGCCTCGAGGTCCGGCAGCAGAAAGGCGTCGTCCTCACTGGCAAAACTGATGGAAACCCCGGTGGCACCGGCACGGCCGGTGCGCCCGATACGGTGCACGTAATCTTCCGGGTCCTCGGGCAGGTTGTAATTGACCACGTGACTTACCCCCTCCACGTGGATACCGCGCCCGGCGACATCAGTCGCCACCAGCACCTTGATCTTGCCTTCCTTGAATTGCGCCAGGGTGCTGGTGCGCTTCGCCTGGGGAATTTCCCCGGACAATATACCGGCCGCGATTCCTGATTTGCGCAGGCGCTCGTGCAGGCGGCGTACCTGGTCGCGGCGGTTTGCAAAGACGATCACACTGGTGGCGTCGTCGCTGCGCACCAGGTTATTGAGCACGCGGTAGCGCTGTTCACTGCTTACCAGGTAAACCTTCTGGTCGACCGAGTCGGTGGCAACATGGTCCGGCTCGATCTCGATAGTAATGGGCTCGTAGGTCCACTGCTCGGACAGGTTGATGATGTCCTGGGTGAAAGTGGCGGAGAACAGCAGTGTCTGCCGGTCCTCCCTGCGCGGGGTGGCCCGCACGATGCGCTTGACCTGGGGAATAAAGCCCATATCCAGCATGCGATCCGCCTCGTCCAGTACCAGTATTTCCACATGGTCGAGGTACAGGTCACGCCGGCTCATGAAGTCCAGCAGGCGACCCGGGGTGGCGACCACCAGGTCAATGACGGTGGTGTGCAGGCGATTGAGCTGTTTCTGGTAATCCATGCCACCGATCAGTGTCGCCACCTGCAGGTCGCAGTGCCGGGCCAGGTCTTCAGCATCCTGGGCGATCTGCATCACCAGTTCGCGCGTCGGTGCAATCACCAGCGCGCGCGGCTCGCCGACAAAACGCTCTGCCTCGATGGGGTTGCACAACAGGTCATTGAAAATAGTGACCAGGAAGGCGGCGGTTTTACCGGTGCCGGTCTGGGCTTTGCCGATCGCGTCACTGCCCTGCAGCGTATGCGGCAGTATCGAGGCCTGGATCGGCGAACAATACTTGAAACCCAGGTCGGCGATGGCTTGCATCAACTCGTCACGCAGGCCCAGGTCGTGAAAGCGGGTCTCGCCTTCTTTTGGATCGACCTGGAACTCATCGACCGACCAGGGCGCTGCGCCGGCCTTCGCCTTGCCGCCGCGTCGGCGGCGCCCGCCTCCCTTGCCCCTGCCCTCGCCGTCAGCGGCGTGCTGGGCTGCCGCGGGCGCCTTGTGCGAGGGCTCATGGCGGGGTGGCGTGCCGTGACCGGAACTGGCCGGTGCGTGATCCTGTGGAGCGCTGCCTTTACCGGCGATACGCCCTACTAAACTCTTAATCAATTGTAGACTTCCCGTGACTGCTCAAAAAACGCGCTAGTCTACCACTCCCGGCGGAAAATAGGTGAGTGCTGATCACCACCGGCGCGTGGCGGCGACAGCACCCTCACCAGGCGCGGAAACGGGCTCAAACCCGGTCGGGAAACAGCCGCGCCAGGTAGTAATCAAGACTGACGTAACGCCCGCCCCCGGTAAACAGCAGACTCAGGAGCATGGCCCAATAGGTCACCGCAAACTCGATCCCGTTGTTGAGTACCACCAGGTTGCCTTTCTCGGTAAGCCAGGCGTAGTTACCATGCTCCTGCAGGATATCCCTGGCTGTACCCAGGCGCACGGCCACCTCCTGGGAGCCGGAGTCCGCAATGGCCGCCCAGCCATAGTCCCAGTGCACCGCAAAAATCGCCACCAGCATGGTGATCATGAGGGGTATGGTGATCCAGCGTGTGGCCAGGCCCAGCAACAGGAGCATGGCACCGATCACCTCGGTGTACGCTGCCAGGTGGGCCAGCAGCGACGGGAAAGGCAGGCCCAGACCCCAGTCGGGATTGCCGAACCACTCGATGGTCTGTTCCATGCCCGCGATCTTGTGACTGCCGGCCATCCAGAACACCGGCACAAGAAACAGCCGCAGGGCCAGGGGGGCGACACCATCAAAGTGCTGAATGCGCGAAAAAATAGCGTTGTGCATCCCGTAATATCGCTGCGCCAATATATTCATGAACCATTCCACTGTAGGCTTGGGTTTTATGACAACCCAACAGCGATAAAGTTTTCTGCAGCCATCTGCCAACGCCGGCAGATACGTTCATGGCCTTCGAGTGAAACGAGTATGCCGCGCCACCAGCTGACTGCAATGGCTCGCGAGAGCCGGGCCCTGCTGGCGCTGGCCTGGCCCATGGTCATCGCGCAGCTGGCGCAGATCGGCACCGGCGTGGTGGACACCGTCATGGCGGGTCACTACAGCACGATCGACCTGGCCGCCATCGCCATCGGCTACAACATCTGGCTGCCCATTTATATTTTCATCATCGGCATCAGCCTGGGGGCGACCTACATCATTGCCCAGCACGTGGGCGCCGGCAGGACACAGCGGGTCCGGGACTCCTTGCCACAGGCCCTGTGGCTGGCCCTGGCACTGGGCCTGCTGGGGGCGCCACTATGCTACTGGGCAGAGCCCCTGCTCAATCTACTGGATCTCGAGGTCAACACGCAGGCCAGAACCCTGGCTTATATGCAGGCCGTCGCCTTTGGCTTGCCGGCTGCCGCGGTATTTGAGGCGCTGCGCTGCCACAACCAGGGCATCGGCGTGATGCGCCCCTTTGCAGTGGCCAGCGTGCTGGGTTTCCTCGCCAATATCCCGCTTAACTACGCTTTCATGTATGGCCACTGGGGATTTCCCGAGATGGGCGCCGCCGGCTGCGGCTGGGCCACCGCCTGTGCCATGTGGATCAGCGCCGGCGCTCTGGGTCTTTACACAACCAGGGCCACACGCCTGAAACCCTACCTGCCGGCCCTGGCCCTGGTGGCACCCCGCCTTGACTCGATCGCCGAAATGGTCCGCCTGGGCCTGCCCCTGGGCCTGACCTTGTTTCTCGAAATCGCTTTTTTCTCGGTCATCGCCCTGCTGATTGCGACCCTGGGCGATATCGCAGTAGCGGCACACCAGGTTGCATTCAACATGTGGGACGTGGTGTACATGCCGTTGATTAGTTTCGGCTCCGCACTGGCACTCCGACTGGGCCACGCGATTGGCGCCGGCGACCGGGCGGCGGTCCGTTTATCCATCACCTGCGGCACCTCATTGACCGTGCTGGTAGGACTGGTGGGGATGATCCTGCTGCTCAGCTCGCCGGCCACCCTCGTGCGGCTCTACACCGACGACCCCGCTATCGAGGCGGTTGCAATCAGCCTGGTTCGCCTCGCAGGCCTGTTCATTGCCATCGACTCCGCCCAGGTCGCCGCCGCCTATTGCCTGCGCGCCTTCAAGGACGCCCGCTTTCCGTTGTTTGCCCTGTGCATCGCCTACTGGCTGATAACGCTGCCAGTGGGCTACTGGCGCGGCATCGTCTCGGCGGACAATGCGCTGGACGGCACGGTGGCGTTCTGGCAGAGCATGATAGCCGGGATAGCCGTGACCTCGCTGCTGGTGTTCCTGCGCCTGTACCTCACCCTGCGCAAACCCCTGCCTGCAATCCCACCGGACAGTTAGCGGCGCAAGTGGCTGCAATCAGGGCAGCCCGGGCGCGCTGCAATGGTCAGCTGGCGAATATCCACTGTGCGTAAATCGAGCAGTAATAACCTGCCCCTCAGGGTCTCGCCAAAGCCCGAAAGGACTTTCAGGGCCTCCATGGCCTGCAGGGAGCCCAGCACCCCCACCACCGGCGCGAGCACACCGCTCTGGCTGCAGTCGAGCGCCGTGAGGTCGCCGGTTTCGGGGTACAGGCAGCGATAACAGGGTCCGCCGCGCAGCGGGTCAAACACGCTGATCTGTCCCTCGGTGCGCACGGCAGCAGCTGACACCAGTGGCACGGCCGCGGCGATGCAGGCCCGGTTGAGGGCGAACCGCGCCGGGTAGTTGTCGGTGGCGTCCACCACCAGGTCTACCCGGCGTACCAGTATGGACAGGTCGGCTTCCGCCAGGTGGCGGGGAATAACCTCCACTGCCACCCCCGGGTTGAGCGCGCCTATTGCCGCCGCCGCGGAAGCCGCCTTGTTGCGCCCGATATCTGCATCGCCGTGGGCAATCTGCCGCTGCAGGTTGCCCAGTTCAACCGTGTCGCCATCGGCCAGCAGCAGCGAGCCCACACCGGCAGCCGCCAGGTACAGCGCCGCCGGGCAACCCAGACCGCCAAGCCCCAGGATCAGCACCCGGGACTGCAGCAGGCGCTGCTGCCCCGCCACGTCGAAATCATTGAGCAGGAGTTGGCGGCTGTAGCGCAGCAGTTCCCGGTCATTCAGCACGGCAGCACCCCCCGGTAATACGCTCTTGTCCCGCCAGGTCCCTGCGCGTCGAGATCTCGACGAAACCCGCGTCCTGCAGCAAGGAACGCACGGCTGCACCCTGCTGGTAACCGTGTTCCAGCAGTATCCAGCCACCGCCGAAAAGATGGGCCACCGCCCCGGCTACCAGTTGCGACAGGTCGGCAAGGCCGGCCCCCGCGGCCACCAGCGCCGAACGCGGTTCAAAGCGCACATCGCCGAGTTGCAGGTGACTATCGCCCTCGTCGATGTAGGGCGGATTGGCAACCAACAGGTGATAACGCTCGCCAGCCACGCCCTGGTACCAGTCCGACAGGCCGAGTCGAACCCGCGCCAGGTCGAGTGTTTGCGCGTTGCGGCGAGCGATGTCCAGGGCCTCCTCGCTGGCGTCCACTGCTTCCACCTCCCAGCCGGGTCGCTCGCTGGCAAGCGCCAGGGCGATCGCGCCGGAGCCCGTACCCAGATCGAGAACCCGCGCGTCCGCCGGCAACGCCAGCTCCAGCGCCCAGCTGACCAGGGTTTCGGTTTCGGGGCGGGGTATCAGGGTGTGCTCGTTGACCGCAAGCGCGAGGGACCAGAACTCGCGCTGCCCCACCAGGTAGGCCACCGGGAGCCCCCGCCGGCGTTCGTCGAGCAGCCCCAGGTATTGCTCGCACCGGGATAACGGGACCTCGCCTTCAGGCCAGGTGTAAAGCCAGCTCCGGGGCTTATCCAGGCAGTGGCCAAGCAGGATCTCCGCGTCCCGCCGGGCGCTGTCGCCGGGCAGGTCGTCGGCGCTGCGCAGCAGCTCCCGCACCGTAGCCATCAGTTGCCGGCCATGGCCGCCAGCTGGTCTGCCTGGTATTCCTGGCGCAGGGGGCCGACTACGGCATCGAGGTCTCCTTCCAGGATTTCCGACAGCTTGTACAGGGTGAGGTTGATGCGATGATCCGTCATCCGGCCCTGGGGAAAATTGTAGGTGCGAATGCGGTCCGAGCGGTCCCCGGTACCGACCAGGTTGCGACGCTGCTCGGCCTGCTCCGCGGCGGCCTTGTCCTGGGCGCTGGTCAGCAATTTGGCCTGCAGCAGGGACATGGCCCTGGACCGGTTCTTGTGCTGGGAACGCTCGTCCTGGCACTCCACCACGATTCCGCTGGGTATATGGGTGATGCGCACCGCGGAGTCGGTCTTGTTCACGTGCTGGCCGCCGGCGCCGGAAGCCCGGTAGGTGTCGATACGCAGGTCCGCCTTGTTGATCTCGACCTCATCCACCTCCTCGGGCTCGGGCATGATGGCCACCGTGCAGGCGGAGGTGTGGATCCTGCCCTGGGATTCAGTTTCCGGCACACGCTGTACCCGGTGGGCACCGGATTCAAACTTGAGGTGGGCGTACACATCGCGCCCCTCGACCCGGGTAATAATTTCCTTATAGCCGCCATGTTCGCCGGAGCGCTCGGACAATACCTCCACTTTCCAGCCCTGCCGCTCCGCATAGCGGGAATACATGCGGAACAGGTCGCCGGAAAAAATAGCGGCCTCGTCGCCGCCGGTGCCGGCGCGAATCTCCAGAAACACGTTGTGCGAATCCATCGGGTCACGCGGCAGCATGAGTGCCTGTAACTCCACTTCCAGTTCCTGCATGCGCTCGCCGCCGGACTCCACCTCTTCCCGGGCCATCTCCCGCACTTCGGGGTCGGCATCCTCGAGCATCTGCTGTGCCTCCTCGAGGTCACGCCGGACCCGGCTGTAAAGCCCGTAACACCTGACCACGTCCTCCAGCTCGGCATATTCCCGGGAAAGGCTGCGAAAACGCTCCTGGTCGGCGATGGTCTCACCGTCACTCAACAGGGCCGATACCTCCTCGTGCCGGTCAGTGAGCGTTTCCAGCTTGGTCAACAGGGAAGCTTTCATTGCAAGGTGTGTCCGGGTTTTTCCGTTGTCGGTGAGGGCAGGTCGAAGTCGCCGTCGTCATCGCTATCCTCGTCTGCAGCCGGGTGGGACCTTGCCGCCTCCAGCCCCAGCAACTTGCAGGCGTGAGCCAGCAGGTCCTGGCGGCCATCGGCGCTGGCCTGCCGCAGGCCAGCCGTGGGCGCGTGGATCAGCTTGTTGGTAATCGCCCGGGCCAGCTGGGCCGCGACTTGTTGCGGGTCTTCACCCCGGGCCAGGGCACGCAGCGCGCGCTGCAGCTCCAGTTCGCGGGTCTGTTCGGCCATGCGTCGATAGTCCTTCACCACGTCGACCGCGGCCAGGCTGCGCACCTCCTCCATGTAAAGACGCACGCCCTCGGCAATGATCTGGTCTGCCTTGCGCGCCTCCTTGTGGCGGCTGCGCATGTTCTGCTCGACAATTTCCCTCAGGTCATCGACGCTGTAGAGATAGACATCGCGCAACTCTCCCACCTGGGCTTCGATATCCCGGGGCACGGCGATATCCACCATCAGAATCGGGCGGTGCTTGCGCGCCTTGATCGCCTGCTCCACCGCACCCTTGCCGAGGATGGGCAGCTGGCTTGCCGTCGAGGTAATCACGATATCCGCATCCAGCAGCTGCTCGGGGATCTCCGCCAGCAGTACCGCCTCGGCGCCAAATTTCTGCGCCAGCTCCCTGGCCCTGCCCAGCGTGCGATTGGCAATGACGATTCTGCTGACCCCCGCCTCTATCAGGTGCCGGGCGACCAGCTCAATCGTCTCGCCGGCGCCGACCAGCAGGGCGTTGCACTCGTTCAGGTCGGAAAAAATATGGCGGGCCAGGTCTACCGCGGCATAAGCCACCGAGACCGGGTTCTCTCCTATGGCCGTATCGGTGCGAACACGCTTGGCAATGGAAAACACACGCGGAAACAAACGCCCCAGCTCGCTGCCCACAGTGCCGGCCTCACCGGCCACCGCGTAGGCAGACTTGAGCTGCCCGAAAATCTGGGGCTCCCCGAGCACCATCGAGTCGAGCCCGCTGGCTACCTGCACAATATGCTGAAGCGCCAGTTCGGCTTCGAAGTGATAGGCCGAACCGCGCAGCTCCTCTACCGAGAGGTGGTGGTAATTGGCCATCCAGTCAATCAGTTCCCGGGCCTTGTCCGCGGGTACACAACCCTCGGGCACGATGGCGTACATTTCGGTGCGGTTGCAGGTAGACAGAATGACGACCTCTTCCACCTGTCCCTGCTCACAGGCGTCGCACAGGGCTTCTCCCACCTGTTCGGGGGCGAAGGCAACCCGCTCTCGCACCTCTACGGCAGCGGAGTTGTGGTTGATTCCCAGGGCAATCAGGTTCATGACAGGGTGTCGTCTCTTGTAAGAGCGGTGGCGGCGGAGCGGTTCAGCCCCGACCGAAACCGGCGCACATTAGCACAATTGGAGCAATTAACCCGCGATTTTAACAAGTTGGGCGCCAAATGACAGCGGCACCGGGACCGACGTCTACCAGGCGGCAAAGGCCTGTTGCCGGCCCGCTTGCGCGGCTGTGGGTTTCAAGCGCGGTCTATGTCATCATACGCATGTCTTTTCGCTGGATTCTTGCGCTGTAGCTCACTATGTTTCGCCTACTATTTCCCGGCATTGCGTTTGCCCTGCTGCTGGCCTGTGCCAGTCCGGCCCCCGCGCCAATGCACGGCGCAACTGCCGGGACCGCCCCTGACACCAGCGAGGAACAGACCGCGATTCCGGAGCGGCCTTTCCCCGACGACAGTATTTACGCCCTGCTGCTGGCCGAATTTGCGCTCCGCCGGGGCGCCTACGATGTCGCCCTGGATCAGTACCTCGCGCAGGCACCGGTTTTGCGCGACGCCGGCGTCAGCGCCCATGCCACGCACCTGGCGCAATTCATGGCGAAGGAGCAGGCTGCACTGGAAGCGGTACAACTGTGGGTGGAGTTGGAGCCGGATAACATCGAGGCCAACAACACCCTGGCCATACTGCTGATACGCCAGGGTCGCGCTGCGGAGGCATTGCCACGTATGGCGGTGCTGGCGCGCAGTGGTGAGGAGGTAAACTTCCCGGCCCTGCTGAGCGGCTTCGGGGAGCTCGACCCGGGCCGGCAGGACACCCTGGCCCAGGGTATCAACCAGTTGGCTACGGAGTTCCCAGCCAATGTACAGCTGCTGCTGACACAGGCCATGGTGCTGGCGGAACGCGAGCAATTCGACTCCGCCCTGGCCACCCTGGAGCAACTGTTCAGGCAGCAACCGAACCAGAGCCAGGCGGCCCTGCTGGAAGCCCGCATCCTGCTGGCCCAGAAATCACCACGGCCCTTCGCGCGGCTCGAGCGTATCCTGGAGAAAAACCCGGAGGATACGCAGATCCGCCTGCAGTATGCGCGCCTGCTGACCGCCACGGATATGCAGGCCGCCCAGCAACAATTCGAGTTGCTGTCGGCGCAATCGCCGCGGGACGGCGAACTGTTGCTGTCGCTGGCGCTGATCAACCGGGAAACCGGTGACGATGAGGCTGCGAGGACCTACCTGCAGCAACTGCTTGCGCTGGAACAGCATGTGGACGAGGCCCACTACTACCTCGGCCGTATCGCCGAACACGCGGGCGATTCAGAGGCGGCACTTGAAGAATACCGGCAAGTGGAGGACGGTCGCGAATTGCTTGTCGCCACCAGTCGGGGCAGCATCATACTCATTGACAAGGGCCGGCTTGACGAAAACAGCGCGTGGTTTGACCGGGCACGGGAACAGCACCCGGAACGGGCCGAGCAACTTTACAGCATCGAAGTCGACCTGCTGACCCGTGGCAGCGAACCCGAGGCGGCCAGCAGGGTGCTGAACCGGGCCCTAGAGCAGATGCCCGACTCCAATTCACTGCGCTACGCCAGGGCCATGCTGGCCGAGGAACAGGGCGACCTGGCCCTGATGGAAAGCGACCTAAGGGCCATTATTGCTATTGAACCGGACAACAGTACCGCTCTCAATGCCCTGGGCTATACGCTGGCCAATCGCACCGGGCGCTACGAAGAAGCCTATGCCCTGGTGTCCCGTGCGCTCGCCCTGGAACCGGGGGAGCCGGCTATCCTCGACAGCATGGGCTGGGTCCTGTACAGAATGAATCGCAACGAGGAGGCACTGGACTACCTCACCCGCGCCTACGCCGCGTTTCCGGACCCGGAAGTGGCGGCGCACCTGGGCGAAGTGCTGTGGGTGTCCGGCGATACCGACAATGCCATGCTGATCTGGAAGGGTGGCCTGCTGAAAGACCCCGGAAACGCCGTGCTGGCTGAAACCCTGGAACGCCTGCAGGTCACCACCATGGAAGTTGGGCTGCCTGCGGACAGTGTCCTGGGCCAGGATCCACTGGAGATGACGCCCTAGTGTCGCGCCCGGCGCGACTGCCCGGCATCGCGCTGGCGCTGGTGGTGCTGCTCCTGGCCGCCTGCGCCGGTCCCCAACCCAGGGTTCGCACCGCCGCCACCTGGGAGGAGCACAGCGCCCAACTGAAAGACCTGGCCAACTGGACCGCCGAGGGAAAGCTCGCCCTGCGCACACCGCGGCAATCCGAATCCGCTTCGCTGACCTGGCACCAGCACGGCGTTATCAGCCGCTTGCAGATCAGCGGCCCGCTCGGCGTGGCAGCCACGACCCTGTACAGCAATGGCCAGACCCTGGAAATTCGCCAGGGTGATGAGACCAGCACCTGGGACCTTAGCGACACGACGGCGCTGGAGCGCAGAACGGGCTGGGACCTGCCCCTGCTGGCACTGCCTCACTGGATCAAGGGCCTGCCCGCCCCCGAGGGTGACATACAGCTGATGGAAATGGGACCGGATCCGGCCCTGCTGCAGGACCTGGAACAGGATGCCTGGCAGATTCATTACGAGACCTACGCCAACTTCGGCGGGCTCACCCTGCCAACCCGGCTGCAGATCCAGCACAAGGACACCACCGTGCGGCTGATTATCCGCGACTGGCAGCTCGCGCACGACTGATGTCCGCAACACTCACCCTGCTCTCGCCCGCCAAGCTCAACCTGTTCCTGCATATTACGGGCAGGCGACCCGATGGGTACCACAACCTGCAGACCCTGTTCCAGTTGCTGGACTGGGGAGACTGGCTCACTTTCAGCCCGAACAGCAGCTCCCGAATCACGATTGACCCCGCCGGGGCCGATATTGCCCTGGCGGACAACCTGATCTACCGCGCGGCCCGCCTGCTGCAGGCGGGCTCATCGGGTGTCCGTATCAGCGTGGAAAAGCGGATCCCCATGGGTGCAGGCCTGGGGGGTGGCAGCTCCAATGCGGCCACCACCCTGCTGGCGCTCAATCACTTGTGGCGCACAGGACTGTCCCGGGCAGAGCTGCAGGCCCTGGGGGCGACCCTGGGGGCCGATGTGCCGGTGTTCGTGGGTGGGCGTACCGCCTGGGCGGAGGGTATCGGCGAAGTGCTGACCCCGGTGGATATGCCGCCGCGCTGGTACGCGGTAATTACCCCGGACTGCCACGTATCCACAGGCCAAATTTTTTCCCACTTACAATTGACACGCAACACCTCTCCCATCAAAATGGCGACCTTTTTTGAGGGGTACTCCCGAAACGATTGCCAGGAGCTGGTCAGGCGCCTCTACCCCGACGTTGATGCGGCTTTGGGCTGGCTCGACAAATTCGGGGAGGCCAGACTGACCGGGACGGGGGCGAGCGTATTCGCCGGTTTCGGTACCGAGGCAGAAGCCGCGGCAGTGATTAAACAGCTGCCGCAACGGTGGAAAGGCGTTGCAGCCAGGGGGCTGAACGAGTCACCGGTCACTGCGTCCCTACATTATTGACCCACAGTTTTATTGGGGTGTCGCCAAGCGGCAAGGCACCAGGTTTTGATCCTGGCATTCGGAGGTTCGAATCCTCCCACCCCAGCCATACAGCAAGGCTCCGATGCCGGTCCCCGGGGGATGGCGAAGCGGGGCACCAGGGCCGTAAGGCCTGGAAACGCCAGATAGCAATGGCCCAAAGGTAGCGCACCGTGTCCTCAAAAATGATGGTCTTTTCCGGTAATGCCAACCCGGAACTCGCCCAGAAAGTCGCCAGCAGGCTCTACCTGTCCCTTGGCAAGGCAGACGTCGGCAAATTCAGCGACGGCGAGATTGCGGTTGAGCTGAACGAGAATGTGCGCGGCAAGGACGTGTTTGTACTGCAGTCCACCTGCGCGCCGACCAACGACAACCTGATGGAACTGATCGTGATGATCGACGCCCTGCGCCGGGCATCGGCTTCGCGCATTACCGCGGTAGTCCCCTATTTCGGTTACGCCCGCCAGGATCGCCGGGTTCGTTCCGCCCGTGTACCCATTACCGCCAAGGTCGTGGCTGACATGATGGTAACCGTGGGCGTGAACCGGGTGTTGACAGTCGACCTGCACGCGGAACAGATCCAGGGCTTTTTTACCTGCCCTGTGGACAATATTTACGGTTCGCCGGTGTTGAACGACGATATTCAGGCCAGCGACTACGACGACCTGATGGTGGTATCACCTGATATCGGCGGCGTGGTGCGGGCACGGGCCATAGCCAAGCAGTTGAACGAGGCAGACCTGGCCATTATCGACAAGCGCCGACCGCGTGCCGGCGAAGCCCAGGTGATGAACCTGATCGGCGAGGTCACCGGCAGGACCTGCCTGCTGGTAGACGACATGGTCGATACCGCCGGCACCCTGTGTAAAGCAGCCGACGCCCTGAAGGAGCGCGGTGCAGCCAAGGTGGTTGCCTACTGTACCCACGCGGTACTGTCAGGCAATGCCCTGGAAAATATTCGGACCTCACAGCTCGACGAGCTGGTGGTCACGGACACGATTCCCCTGAGTGCCAAGGCGCGGGAAATCAGCAAGATTCGCCAGCTCACCATAGCTGACCTGCTTGCCGAATCCATGCGCCGCGTCGCCAACGAGGAATCTATCAGCGCGTTGTTCCAATAGGGGCAACGTAAACAGCAACTCATTACCGCGCCGGTCGCAAGCACGGTAATGAACTATCAAAGGAGTCACGACGATGTCTGACCAATTTGAACTACAAGCAGAAGTACGAGAGGACTTGGGGAAAGGTGCGAGCCGCCGCCTGCGTCGTCTCGCCGACCACGTTCCCGCTATTATTTATGGTGGAGACAAGGACCCACAGCCACTGACCCTGATCCGTAAGGACCTGGAAAAGGCGCTTGAAAATGAAGCGTTTTACTCCCACGTACTGACCATCAACGTCGGTAAGGAAAAGCAAAAAGCTATTCTCAAGGACTTGCAGCGTCATCCGGCCAGGGAGAGCGTCATGCACGCGGACTTCCTGCGCGTCAACGAGAACAAGCCCATCAAGCTGCACGTGCCTATCCACTTCATCAATGAAGCCAAATCCTACGGTGTAAAAACCGAGGGCGGCATTGTCCAGCACCAGGAAACCGACGTCGAAGTGCAGTGTCTGCCGAAAGATATCCCCGAGTATATCGAAGTCGACATGCTCAAGGTGCGGATCGGCGAGATCATTCACCTGTCCGACATCACCCTGCCGGAAGGTGTGGCGTCCGTGGCGCTGGCCCTTGGCGAGGACCACGACCTGGCGATCGCCTCGATCATTGCGCCCAGGGGCGGCAGTGACGCCGAGGAAGGCGCTGAAGCTGAGGCTCCCGCAGACGAGGCAGAAGGCGACAGCGAGGACTAAACCCCTCGCTGCAGGCGGCATCTGTTGACTGCAATCAAGTTGATCGTAGGCCTGGGCAACCCCGGTAGCGAATACCGGGGCACCCGGCATAATGCGGGCGCCGATTTCGTGGAAGCACTGGCGCGAGCCAACGGTGCATCCCTGCGCGCCGAGTCCCGTTATTTTGGCATGGCCGGGCTGCTGACGCTGTCCGGCCACGATCTGCGCCTGCTTGTTCCCACCACGTTCATGAACCGCAGCGGCAAGGCTGTTGCGGCCATGGCCACGTTTTACAAGATTGCCCCGGAACAAATCCTGGTGGCGCACGATGAACTGGATATCCCCCCGGGTACCGCCCGTTTCAAGCGGGGTGGCGGTCACGGTGGGCACAATGGCCTGCGGGACATTATTCCGGCGCTGGGCAACAACCGGGATTTCTATCGCCTGCGTATCGGCATAGGCCACCCGGGACACGCCTCCAGGGTGAGCGGCTATGTGCTTGGCGCACCGTCGGCCGAGGACCGCGGCCGCATCGATGCCAGCATCGCCGAGGCAATAGGCTCCTTGCCCCTGTTACTTGCGGGGGATGAGACCAAGGCCATGACCCGACTGCACAGCTTCAGTGCGGACTGAACTGCTACAACCACTGGCCACTTACACAGGAAAATGACATGGGTTTCAAATGCGGAATCGTCGGCCTGCCAAATGTCGGCAAGTCCACCCTCTTTAACGCCCTGACCAAGGCGGGTATCGACGCTGAGAACTTCCCGTTCTGCACCATCGAGCCCAACGCCGGCGTGGTGCCGGTACCCGACCCGCGCCAGACCCTTATCTCGGCGATCGTCAAACCCCAGCGGGAAGTCGCTACCACCATGGAGTTCGTGGATATCGCCGGCCTGGTGGCGGGCGCATCCAAGGGTGAAGGCCTGGGCAACCAGTTCCTGGCCAACATCCGTGAAACCGACGCCATCGCCCACGTGGTGCGCTGCTTTGAAGACGACAACGTCATCCACGTGGCCAACCGCATCGACCCCAGGTCCGATATCGAGGTAATCAATACCGAGCTGGCCCTGTCGGACCTGGAGAGCTGTGAAAAGCAGCTGCAGAAAGTGATTCGCAGCGCCAAGGGTGGCGACAAGCAAGCCATCGCGATGAAAAGCCTGCTCGAAGACAGGCTCCTGCCGCACCTGAACGAGGCCCGTCCGGTGCGCTCGCTCGACCTGAATGAAAACGAGCGCGCACTGGTAAAACAGCTGTTCATGCTCACCGCCAAGCCCACCATGTATATCGCCAACGTGGACGAAGAGGGTTTCGATAACAATCCCCACCTGGACACCGTGAAGGCCATCGCCGAGCAGGAAGGCGCGATCGTGGTCGCCATCTGCAACAAGCTGGAATCGGAGATTGTCGAGCTGGAAGACGAGGAGCGAGCCGAGTTTCTCAAGGACCTGGGCATGGACGAGCCGGGACTGGACAAGGTGATCAGGGCCGGCTACGAACTGCTGGGCCTGCAGACCTATTTTACCGCGGGGGTCAAGGAAGTGCGGGCCTGGACAGTCAGGATCGGCGCGACCGCCCCCGAGGCGGCGGCGGTAATCCATACCGACTTCCAGAAAGGCTTTATCCGCGCCGAGGTCATCAGCTATGCGGACTTTATCGCCTACAAGGGTGAGCAGGGCGCCAAGGACGCAGGCCGCTGGCGGCTCGAGGGCAAGGAATACGTGGTGCAGGACGGTGACGTGATCCACTTCCGCTTCAATGTCTAGACCCTGAAGCGCAGGCCAGGGCCACGGCAGAACGCCCCGGCCCGTGCGGAGCCCACCCGCTTGACTTGCCCATGCAAAATCGAGAAAATGCGCGCCTCTTCAGGGACAGCAAGTCCCGAATCGATGTGGCTACGTAGCTCAGCTGGTTAGAGCACAGCATTCATAATGCTGGGGTCGGTGGTTCAAGTCCACCCGTAGCTACCACTTATATCTGGTCCTTTCCGGGGACATAGGTGACAGTTTATTCCGGGGACATGGGTAACACTTTTGGGCTCTACCCAATTAACGGGGGATGGGCATTCATCCGTACCCGATTGATTATGCCGTCCCACCCGCAGTGGGTCAGCACCCTCAACCGATAATTCTCAAAGTTCCTGAAACCATACGCTCTCCTCGAGATCATCTCCATCTTGTTGTGGAAGCCCTCGGTGATGCCGTTACTCTTGC
>JAHEBM010000041.1 GCA_024642245.1 Haliea sp. | reverse complement strand
GGTACCGGCCACGTCATACAGGTCGACTCCGCAGGTTATATTTTCCGGTGGCGCGGAGATAGGGGTCGTACCCTGCCAGACCACGGTAACCAGGTACTGGTTCGTACCGCTGGGCTCAACGCAGCCGCGTCCTCCAATCATCGCACCTACGCTCGATCCCGCTTGGGTTTCGCCGGCTCCCTGCAGGGCCAGGCACCACTGCGCGGCATCGCTGCCCTGCAGTGTGACGGGACTGGTTGCCAGGGTAGAACAAGTCAACTCGGCCGCAAGCCCGCCGTAAAATGCCGGATCCCGGTCCGTGCTGTCATAGTTGGCGGCGCTAGCGCGATTGGCCGCTATGCGGCTGGCCATATCATTCAACAGGATCACGGCCTGGGTACGCTGGTAGGACTCCACCTCGGATTTTTGCAGGCGGCCCTGCATTTCTATCAAGCCGAGTGTGCCGATGATCACGACCACAATCGTCACCAGGACTTCTATCATCAAGGCGCCCCCCTGGGTGCGCCGCATCGTCATCGGGTTCATTGCCAAGTGCCTCATCGTGTCCATTTTTCGGCGGGGGTTTGCACGCCTTCACTGGTTAAGGTCAGGTTGCCGTCACTGGCCTGGCTGCCCAGCGCGGTGAAGGTCATGCTGTAGGACGGCACGGCACCGGCGCCAAGGGTGATAGTTGGTAAATATTTGGCGGCAACATCGGTGGGCAGGGCATACCCACCCAGTTGCGACAGGTCGCTGGTGTAGCTCCTGTTAGCCAGCAGGAACTGCTGCTGCCTGTTGGCAATCTCCAGCATTTCTGACTTGGCCGCCGCGCGGTGTCCCCGTATCAACTGGTTCTGGTAGGCCGGCAGCGCCACAGCAATGAGAATCGCAACAATGGCAATCACCACCATCAACTCGATGAGGGTAAAGCCACTCTGGTTGCGCTTTGCCGCGATCTGTTTGTTCATAAAACGTTTCCAATGCCAGCGAACTTGCCACGTCACCTATTCTTCGCACGCGCCGAACGCCTGACAATCGAAAAACTCCAAAAAGTAGAGAAAGCTCTCACTGTCTGCAGTTTGTTCCAGCGGGATCCCGACAAACGGTTATGAAAAGCGACAAGCGGTAGAAACAGCGGGGAATGCTGAATTTTAGCGGACTGAAAACGCGTAAATATTTCGCATTTTACAGGGTAAAACGGCAATTCTCCCTGCGCGGGTCAGATTCCTGCCCAAAGGGAAACATGTTTGAATCCGCTGGAACGGAACCAGCTCACAGTTTCATCAAAACAATGCATAGCGCCAGCCGATCACGCACACCGTTACGGCACCGATGAACAGGTTCATGGGGACACCGACCCGCAGGAAGTCGCTGAAGCGATAGTTGCCAGGGCCGTACACCATGAGGTTGGTCTGGTAGCCCAGCGGGGTGGCAAAACTGGCCGATGCGGCCATCATCACGGCGAACACCAGCGGCTCCGCGTCCATGCCGACCAATCTCCCCACCTCCAGCGCGATGGGCAGGGCGAGTACCGCCGCGGCATTATTGGTAATCACCTCTGTCAGCAGCGATATCACGACATACACCAGGGCCAGCAGCAGCAGGGGCGAGTGGATACCGGCGTCGGTGATCAGTGCGGCGATTGCAGCGGCAACGCCGGTGGACTGCAGGGCAGTACCCAGGGCGAGAGAGGCCGCTATGGTAACCAGCACAGACAGATCTATGCTCTTGCCCGCCTGGGGTACCGAGCAGCAACCGGTAGCCAGCATCAGCCCGGCGCCCACGAGCGCGCCCTGCAGCATGGACAGGGTGTCGCTTGTCACCAGCGCCAGCAGCGCCAGCAGGATGCCCCAGGCCAACCAGGCTTTCTCATGCCGCGGGGGTTCGATATCCAGTTCGGTCGTCAGCAGGAAGTCCCGGAAGTTGCGCAGGCGATTAATGGCATCGGGGGACCCCTCGAGTAACAGCGTATCGCCCGCCTCCAGGATAATACTGCCCAGATGCCCCTCAATCCGTTCTCCACCGCGGGCAACCGCCAGCACGGCGGCCCCGTACCGACTGCGGAAACGTCCCTCGCGAATCGCCTGGCCAAGGGCCTCGCAGCGCGGAGACACCACCACTTCGACCACGCGGCGCTCGCTCGTGCCCACCGGCGCGGAACCGGTATCCGCGGATGCCCGGAGTCCATTGATGCGCAGCAGGTCGGCAATGGCCTCGGTGTCGCCCGCGAACACCAGCCGGTCACCGCCGCACAGGACCTCGTCCGGGGAAACCGCACTGATGACATAATCCTCCCGGAGGATGTCGACGAGGTAGATACGCTGGAGGTGGCGCAACTGCGCCTGGGCGATGGTTTTGCCCACCAACGGCCCACCGTCGTTGACGGTCACTTCAAGCGTGAATTCCTTCAGGTGGGAATACATGGACTCCCCGCCGCGGTCGGGCAACAGGCGGGGAAAAAACAGCCACATGAACAACAGCCCCGCAATCGCCACCGGCAGGCCGATGGCAGTAATTGCGAACAGGCCAAACCCGTCAGTGCCGGTCAGCGCCTGGTACTGGCCGTTTACCACCAGGTTGGTGCTGGTGCCTATCAGCGTCACCGTCCCACCGAGGATGGCGCTGTAGCTCAGCGGTATCATCAACTTGGAGGGACTGATATTGAGCTTTCTGGCCCACAGGCGCATGGCGGGAATCATGGTCGCCACCACCGGCGTGTTATTGAGGAACGCGCTCAGCAACATCACCGGCGCGCTGCAGCGCCATAGTGTTGAACGTTGCGAGGTGGGTCGGCCCAGCACGTTCTCGACCAGGAGGTCGATGCCGCCGGAGTTGTGTATCCCCGCCGCAACCACAAACATCAGGGCCACCGTCATCGTGCCGGGATTGCTGAAACCCGACAGGGCGCCCTCCGCGGGCAGGGCACCACTGACAATAAGCAGCCCCATCGTGGTCAGCATCACCAGCGCCGGGCGCAAGCGGGTGAAGGTCAGCGCCAGCAGCGTTGCCACTGTCAGCGCCAGGGTTAACCAGCCTTGCCATTGCATAGAGGATTCAGTTCCAGCGGGAATATGACGCGCAGCTTATCGGGATTACCGGCGAACCTACAATACCGATTCTTTCTATATTAATTACCAGGGCACACTCAACTTCTGTCCCGCTAGCGCGCGCTTAACAGTTTCTTCTGCAGGGCCATGACCCGCCTGAGGGCCGCGAATACCGACAGGGAGGGTTCCGCACGCCCCTGTGTGCCCAGCATATCCAGCTGCGCGTAATACCAGAACTGCACAGCAAAACTCGCGATAGCCCGGACAGTCTTTATGCGGGTGAGAAAAGACAGGTACGCGGGCAGCAGCGCCAGCTCGTTCTCGTAGCGCGGCAGCTCCTGAAGCCCCGCCAACAGCTGTGATGGTGCATCGGTCATCACGCACATGGGCCTGCCCAGCCCGACAAGATCGGCACCGCCACCGGCTATCGCCTGCTCCATGGCCTCGCGGCGACGGAAGCCCCCCGTGACCATCAGCGGTATCGCGACTTTTTCCTGCATCGCCAGGGCGAAGTCAACAAAGTAAGCCTCACGCATCATGGTCGAACGGGCCACCTTCTGTTCCTGTACTTCCTCTATACCCTCCATACCCATCAGCCTGGGCTGCTCGTAAGTGCCACCGGATATCTCGATCAGGTCGACACTGGCCTCCTCCAGCCACGCGGCCACCTGCAAACTGTCCTGGAAGTCAAAACCACCGCGCTGGAAGTCCGCGCTGTTGAGTTTCACCGACACGGGAAAGTCAGGACCCACCGCCGAGCGCACCGACGCTACCGCCTCGAGCAGGACCCGGGCCCGGTTTGCCAGCTCACCGCCATAGCAATCGGTGCGCCGGTTGCTGCGGGGGCTGAGAAATTCCGACAGCAGGTAGCCGTGGGCAGCGTGCACCTGCACGCCGGTGAAACCGGCCGCCTTTACCGCGGCGGCGCAGACCCCGAAGCGGCGCACTATCTCCTCGATTTCAGGGATAGTAAGCGCAACCGGTTGGCCGAACTGCCCACCCGGCAAGCCCAGCTTCACAGCCGAGGGTGCCTTGGGATGGGCGTTGACGATCTTCTGGGTCTGCCTGCCCGCGTGACTGATCTGGGCCCAGAAATGGTTGCCGTTGCGGGTGGCCGCCCGGGCCCAGCGCGCCAGCGCATCGTGCATCTGCGCGTCCGGCTCCCGATCGATCACCACATTGCCCGGGCGCTCCAGGTGGTCGGCGTCCACCTGGATATTCCCGGACAGCAACAGGCCGGCACCGCCGTCACTCCACAGGCCATACAGTCTGTCCAGCTCCGCAGTGGGAACACCCCGGGGGGTGGCGAGACCTTCGGTCATGGCCGCTTTCGCCAGGCGATTGGGTAGCACCGCGCCGCAGGGCAACTTCAGTATTTGTGCAAGTATCTCGGACATACGAAAGTTCCCGGAACGTGAGATAATGGGCGGCCATTATACGGACTGTTCACGAAAATAGGGCTCCAGATGTCCAACGCTGTACCTACCCGCGTTCCTGCCCGATCTCCGGCCAGGATCGCACTGTTGCTGACGCTGCTGCTTACTCCGGCCGCCGGCGCACTGGCGTCCACTGTCAGTGTGCCGATTTCACTGGAGTATCCGCTGATGCGTTACCTGCTGGAGCAGCAGCTGTTCAATACAGCGGACGGCAGCCGGGAAATCATCAACGATCCCAAGGAATGCAACCGGATCATCCTGAGCGAACCGCAGATCGGACCCCAGGGCGACAACCTGGAAATTCTGGCCAAGGTCCAGGCACGCCTTGGCGTGGACGTATTCGGCAACTGCCTGGATTTGATCAACTGGCAGGGCGGCATGGCCTTTATCGGCAAGCCGGCAATACAAGCCGGCGCAAAATCCATAAAACTGGAGCCCCAGACAGCCTGGTTGATCGCCGGCGACGGCAGCAAGATTCTTTCAGGCCGGCTGTGGGATGCGGGCAAGGCGAGCCTGATGTCGTTTTTTGGCAGTTTCACACTCGACATAGCACCTCACCTTGATTCGCTGGGGGCACTGCTGCCCGAGGTATTGCCTCATCGCAGCACAGAACAACTGCAGGCGACCATCAACAGCTTTGCCCTGGGCGAACTCAAGGTGGAGGACCAGGACATCAGCCTCTCGGTCAACTTTGATATCGAAGCGCCTGACGAAGCGCCGCCCGCGGTCACCGAGTTGACGGCAGAGGAACTGGAGCCGCTGGAAACACAGTGGCAGATGATGGATGCGCTGCTGGTGGCGGCCGTAAAACATTATGCGGCAGCGACCGAACTGGAGGAGCTGCGCAGCAAGCTGCTCGATATCCTTCTCGACAGCCGCTACCGCCTGCGCGACGTGCTGACACAGCCAGCCGAGGGCAAGGATGACGCCGTCAGGAACTGGTTTATCGCAAGCTGGCACAGCCTGAGTCCGGTTATCCGCAGCATCGCCCAGGAGCAGCAGGGCCAGGAGCAATTACTCTGGTTCACGACCATTACGGCCACCGATGCGCTGTATGCGCTCAACCAGCTGGGATCCACCATCGGGCTGGAGATATCGACCGACGGGCTGCGGCGCCTGGCGCGCATGATTGGCGCGGGCGACCCCGATGAGCTACTGCGCTACAGCGAAGAGATCGACCCGCAACTGCAGCAGATGTTACGCGAGGAAATGAAAGCGGCGGACCAGGATGCCTCGGCCCTGCGGCTAAACTTTTCCTTCTTTTCAAGGGCGTACGCGGCTTCCCCGGGCGAGAGCATCAACCAGTGGCTGCCTACCAGCGGCAAGCTGGAAACCTACCTGCCAAAAGTGGAAAGCCTGCTGGAAAAAACCACGGACAAGACGCTGCAACAACATACGCTGGAACCCAACTACCGCAAGATATATGGAAAGCTGGTACTGGCAACGGCCTGGCAGGAGAGCTGCTGGCGTCAGTACGTCGTCAGGAACAAGCGCATTGAACCGCTGATTTCGAGCAGCGGCGACATCGGGCTGATGCAGGTCAACGAGCGGGTGTGGCGCGGTTTTTACGACATGAACAAATTGCGCTGGGACATCAACTACAACAGCACTGTGGGTTCGGAGATACTGCTGAACTACATGGTGCGGTACGCCCTCAAACGTGGCGAGCACAAGCAGCCGGGCGGCATCAACAACCTGGCCCGGGCGAGCTATTCCGCCTACAACGGCGGGCCCGGCCAGGTCACCCGCTACCGCAGCTCCAAGGTGGCCGTGCCGCACAAGAAAATTGACAGCCTCTTCTGGGAAAAATACCGCCAGGTCGATGCCGGCAAGGTCATGAATGTCGCCAACTGCCTGGGAGAAGAGCTGGCGGAGTCGGCATAGCGCGCCTTGAAACAGCCCGCCTCATTGGCTACCGTAGGCCCGCCCCGACCCGCTAACCCCGCAGATAAAGGCGCACCCAATGACCCCCGAAGAGTTCCGCAAGGCAGGGCACGAGTTAATCGACTGGATTGCCGACTACCGCCAGAAAATACCCGGGCTACCGGTGCGGGCCCAGGTCCAGCCAGGCGAGGTGCGCACCGCACTTCCCCCGCAACCACCCGCGAAAATTGAGGAATTCGGTGCGCTGCTGACCGACCTCGACCGCATCATCGTGCCCGGAATCACCCAGGTACAGCACCCCATGCACTACGGCTGGTTCCCCTCCAATGCCTCGCTGGCCTCCGTGCTGGGCGATATCGCCAGCTCCGGTTTGGGCACGCTGGGCATTTCCTGGGAAAGCTGCCCGGCACTGACCGAGGTGGAGGAGGTAGTCTGTGACTGGTTGCGCCAGTTGACCGGCCTCAGTGACAGGTGGAAAGGCACCATTCACGATACCGCGTCCACAGCCTGTGTCACTGCCATGATACTGGCGCGGGAGCGTGCCAGTGGCATGAGCAAAAACGGCAGCGGCCTGCAGGGCGCGGCCGCGCCGCTGATTGTTTACAGCACCGGCCAGGCTCACTCGTCCATCGCCAAGGCAGTACAGCTGGCGGGCTTCGGCAACGACAATCTCCGTTTTATCGAGGAAGACCCGTATACCCGCGCCATGCTGCCCGGTGCCCTGGCACTGGCAATAGAACAGGACCTGGCCGCCGGTAACATACCGGCAGGCATTGTGTGCTCAGTGGGCGCTACCGCCACAACCGCAATGGATCCGGTTGACGCCATCGCAGCTGTGGCCAGCCGGCATGGCATCTGGCTGCACGTGGATGCGGCAATGGCAGGCTCCGCGATGTTACTGCCGGAGTGCAGGCATTTATGGCGTGGCGTGGAGCAGGCGGATTCCCTGGCGTGGAATCCCCACAAGTGGATGGGCACCATCCTGGACACTGCCCTGTTCTACGTAAGAGACGTGGACCACCTCGAACGGGTGATGTCCACCAATCCCACTTACCTGCACTCCAGTGCCGACGGCCAGGTAACCCAGTACCGCGACTGGGGTATCCCGCTGGGACGCCGCTTTCGCGCCCTCAAACTGTGGTTCCACCTGCGACTGGACGGCATCGACGCTATCCAGGCGCGCTTGCGCCGGGACCTGGATAATGCGCAGTGGCTCAAGGCACAGGTGGAGTCGAGCGAGAACTGGGAGGTGCTTGCGCCCGTGGCGCTGCAAACGGTTTGCATCCGCCACGTGCCGCTGGACGATGCGGGCCTGCCCCTGTGCGGTGATGCGCTGGACCGGCATACCCTGGCCTGGCTGGGTCGCATCAACGCCTCCGGCGCGGCCTTTATGTCCGCCTCGGTGCTGGATGGACGCTGGATGGTACGGGTATCCATCGGCGTTGAGGACACCACGGCCGCGCATGTGGCCCGCTTGTGGGAATTGATACAGGCATCCGCATCGACCAACTGAAACCCGCGGGCTACCAGGGCACCAGCGCCGGCACCAGGGAAAGCACCAGCAGCACCGCCATCACACCATTGAAGACGCGCAGTTTCACGGTGTCGGTAAGCAGATGGCGAAACTGCCGGCCCAGCAGCGTCCAAACCGTCACCGAGGGAACCGTTACGACGCCGAATACGGCAGCCACCAGCAGGGTCGCCGGCAGCTTGCTGGACGGGGCATAGACAGTGACCGCGGTGACAGCCACGATCCAGGCCTTGGGGTTCACCCACTGGAACAGCGCAGCCTGGATAAACGTCAAGGGCTTGCCCCCGGGCTCAAGGGCCTTGCCCGGCCCCACCGCGGTGGCGATCTTCCACGCCAGAAACACCAGGTAAATAACGCCGGCGCCCTTGAGTACCCGATAGCTGCCCGGCAACACGGCAAAAACCTGCATCAAACCCACACCCACCAGGACAAACATGACGACAAAACCCACCAGCACCCCCAGCATATGGGGAACGGATCGGCGAAAACCGTAGTTAACTCCCGAGGCCATAAGCATCAGGTTGTTGGGCCCCGGTGTCATGGCCGACACAAATGCGAAGGTACCCAGTGCTGTCAGTTCAAAGTTCAAGCGGCCACCCCCGGTGCAGCCATGGCAGGTCATGCATAATGCAACAGGATCGGGCGGCTTCACAGGCGCCGTGCATAAAGTCGCCATATCCAAAGTGTATGTCGCCCAATAGGAAGTAAGCTCACCAGGGGTGGACTATGCTGTGGCACTGGGTCCGAAGTCGACAAACAATTCCACTGTGGAGAGCGAGAGAATGTCCGGCGTAAAAATACCTGAAACACTGTTTGTCACGGGGGGCATGAGCGGCCTGGGCAAAGCGCTGGCAGAAATCTATTTGCGCCGCGGGTCCAATGTTGCACTGTTTGACCTGGCGATCAGGGACGAGGTCATGCGCGAACTGGAGGCATGCAAACAGCGCCATACGCAAAAACTGGTCGCCTATGCGGCGAATGTCACTGAGCTGGCAGCGCTCACCGCCGCTGTCGGGCAGGCGGTAGAGACCATCGGTCATCCCGTACTGGCCATCAACTGCGCGGGCATACAGCGGGCAGCGCCGTTTGACCAACTGACGGTCGATGACTATGAAACCGTGGTAAAAGTGAACCTGTTTGGTTCGCGTAATTTCGCCGCGGCAGTCATCCCCGCCATGCGCCCCGGCGCGCGCCTTGCGCTGGTGGCCTCCATGGCGGGATTTGTCGCCAACTATTCCTACGCGGCTTACTGTTCCTCGAAGTTTGCCGTCATCGGGCTGGGCAGGGTGCTGCGCCTGGAACTGAAGCCAAGGGGCATCGACGTCAGCCTCATCTGCCCGCCCGAGGTCGATACGCCCATGGTGGAGGAAGAGGCCCGGACCATGCACCCGGTCTCGCGTACCCTGAAGGACCTGGGTGGCACCCTGTCAGTGGACGAGGCCATGGCGGGTATCATCGGGGGACTCGATGCCGGCAGGCACGTTATTATTCCCGGGTTAAAGGCCAGGCTGACCTATCTTTGCAACCGCTACCTGCCGGATTTTATCCTGAATGGCGTGGTGGACCGCATTGTGCGTTCGGTTCTGGCTAAAATGAACCGGGCGGTTGCCTGAGCCCCGCACACCCACGGTACCATCCAGGAGAAAAACGAATGCCCGCAAGAAAACACACGATATTTCCCCTGCTTGCCACTGTTGCGCTGCTCACACAGGGTATCGCTGTCGCCTCGGCCCCGCTGGAAGACGCCGGCAAGAAAGCGTACTCGCCCTATGCGGACCGGGCGTATCCCACCGACGTTTTTTTTGGGGACACCCATGTGCACACGGGCCTTTCCGCTGACGCGGGTGGCTCGGGAACCCGGCTGATGCCACGCGACAGCTACCGCTTTGCCAGCGGCAAGCAGGTCACCTCGAATACCGGCCAGCCCGTGAAACTTGCCAGGCCCTACGATTTTTACATGATCACCGATCACTCCGACGGCATGGGGGCGATAACCGACATTCTGTCCGGTACACCAAATGTCATGGCCGACGAAACCGGGCGGATGTTTCACGAGGCCTTCAACAAGGGCGGTAAGGAGGCAGCACGGGCGCAGGTGGAACTGGTCAGCCAGTTTTCGCAGGGCAAGCTGCCTGCCGCGCTGAACTACCAGCCGGGTAATCCCGACTTTGCCCGGGTGTGGCAGGACCTGATACAGGCGGCGGAAGAGTTCAACAATCCCGGCTACTTCACCACGTTTATCGCCTATGAATGGACATCGCTGGTGAAGGGTAACAACCTGCACCGCAACGTGATCTTCAGGGACGGGCAGGACAAGGCGGGCCAGGTCGAACCCTACACCACGAGCCCCCCTTTGGGCAGCCCCAACCCGCGGGACCTGTGGGCGTGGATGCAGGCCTACGAGGACAAGACCGGTGGCCAGGTAACCGCCATTCCGCACAACGGTAACCTGTCCAACGGCATGATGTTCGCCCTGCAGGACGATTTTGCCAGGGGCGCGGACTACGACCCCGCCTACGCACAGACCCGCCAGAAATGGGAACGGCTGTACGAGGCGGTGCAACTGAAGGGTGACGGCGAAACCCATCCGCTGTTATCCAACGAAGACGAGTTTGCAGATTATGAGCGCTGGGACTGGGGCAACCTGGACGCCAGCGAGGCCAAGACGCCGGCCATGCTGCCCGGGGAGTACGTGCGCTCGGGACTACTGCGCGGCCTGCAGCTCCAGGGCAGGCTGGGTACCAATCCCTTCAAGTTTGGCCTGGTCGGGGGGACCGACACCCACACCGGGCTGAGCACGGTGGACGACGACAATTTCTTTGGCAAGTTCCCCATTTATGAGCCGGGCCCGGCGCGGGCGACGCACCTGGCGAAGAACAACGAGAAACTCGGTATTTCCTACAAGGGCTGGCGTTACTCTTCCGCCGGCATGGCGGCGGTATGGGCGCAGGAAAATACGCGGGAATCCATCTTCGACGCGATGCAGCGCCGGGAAACCTACGCCACCACCGGACCGCGGATGCGGGTACGGTTTTTCGCCGGCTGGGACTTCTCGGACGAAGACCTGAAACGCCGCGATCTCGCCCGGGCCGGATACAGCAAGGGAGTGCCGATGGGCGCGGACCTGACCCGCCCGGCAGGGGAGTCAAAAGCCCCGGCTTTCCTGGTGTACGCCCAGCGCGACCCGATGGGCGCCAACCTGGACCGGATCCAGGTCATCAAGGGTTGGCTCGACCGCAAGGGCGAATCGCACGAGCAGGTCTATGACGTGGCCTGGTCCGGTGATCGGCAGCGCGGTAAAGACGGCAAGCTGCCGCCGGTAGGGGATACTGTTGATCTCGCCATCCCGGCATGGACCAATTCCATCGGTGCCGCGGACCTGGGAGCCGTGTGGCGGGATCCGGATTTCGATCCGACCTTACAGGCCTTCTACTACGCCCGCGTCATCGAAATACCTACCCCGCGCTGGACCGCCTACGACAAGGTAAGATTCGGAATGGAGTTACCGCCGGAAATTCCACTGAAGGTGCAGGAGCGAGCGTATACTTCCCCCATCTGGTATCAAGCGCAGTAACCCAGGCGATCTCGCCGTGGCAACGGGGCTGCAGCTGTGTTGCTGCCCGGTTCTGACACCGACACCGTTCACCTGGCAGGGATAATCGAGATGCTACCAAGGAAAACGCTCACCATAGTACTGGCACTGGCCGGCGCACTTTCGCTACCGGCCCTCGCGGCCGAGCCGGCGAAACCCAACATCGTGTTTATCCTGGTGGACAACCTGGGCTACGGCGACATCGGTGCCTACGGTGGCGGCGAGCTGCGGGGCGCGCCCACGCCAAGGATTGACCAGCTCGCCGCCCAGGGCCTGCGGCTGACCAATTTCAACGTGGAGCCCGAGTGCACCCCTTCACGCTCGGCGCTGATGACCGGGCGCATGCCCATCCGCAGCGGACTGGATAATCCCGTGGCGGGCCCGGGCATCAAGGGTGGCCTGAGCCCATGGGAGATCACCCTGCCGGAGCTGCTGAAGCAGGCCGGCTATCGCACCGCGATGTACGGCAAGTGGCACCTGGGCGAAGAGAATGGCCGCCTGCCCAACGACCAGGGTTTCGATGAGTGGTGGGGTTTCCCCAGGAGCAGTGGCGAGACGCTGCGTCAACTGCAGCCGGGCTGGTCGGACCAGGTCGCACCCAACCAACCCCTGCTGGAAGGCAAAGCGGGCGGGGAATCAAGGGCGGTCGGTGTCTACGACCTGGCGATGCGTCCGCTGATGGACGAGAAGATCACCGGGCGCTCTGTCGATTACATCCACGGCCACGAAGGCAATGCGCAGCCTTTCTTTCTTTACGTGGCTTACAGCTTGCCCCACAGCCCTCCTCTGCCCAACCCGAAGTTTGCCGACCCGGCCAGGACGGACTACCAGAACGCGTTGCGCGAGATCGACGCCAACACGGGCGCAATCCTGGATGCCCTGGACAACACGGGCCTGGCCGACAATACCATCGTGATATGGGCCAGTGACAACGGTCCGGAAACACTGCAGGGCATCGGTGTGCAGTACGGCGCCCAGGCCGACAGCGGTCCCTTTCGCGGCGAGTTCCCCAGTGCCTGGGAGGGGGCCGTGCGCACACCCGGCATCATCCGCTGGCCCGGCCACGTGCCGGCAAATCGCAGCAGCAACGAGATGGTGAGTATTCTCGACTTTTACGCCACCCTCGCCCGGATCGCCGGGGTGACCGCAGGGATTCCCCGGGACCGGGCCAGCGACAGCGTGGACCAGACGGACCTGTTCCTGGGCAAGACGGCGAAATCAAAACGCGAGCACCTGATTTTTTTCTACGACCACCAGCTGCTGGCAATCAAGTGGCGAAACTTCAAGGCCCACCTGCAGGTGCGCAACACCGCGGACGGAGCCGTGCGCGCGGCCGGCCAGGGCGTGGTGACCGGCTACAACATGACGCTGAATTACCCCTGGATATTCGACCTCGAAAACGACCCGAAGGAATTGTGGAACATCAGCGGCACCAGCGAATGGCTGGGCCAACCGATCGGACGCATACAGGCGCAGTACATGGGTTCGGTGATGCGCTTTCCCAACCTGAAGCCCGGGCAGCTTAAACCGGAACCCGCAACGAAAAGCGGCCCCTGAGAAATACCCGCACGCGCAGGGTGCAGCCAATTATCAGCCGATGATACCCCTGGCCTGCAGATCCTGTATGGTCGCGGTGTCGATACCGATGTCAGTGAGTATCTGCACACTGTGTTCACCAATCCCGGGCGCGGGGGATGGCCTGCGTTTTGCCGCCCCGGTAACGTAAAGGGGACTGTCTACCGTGCGACCACTGTCGTCGTCGAACTCGCAGAGCAGCCCCGCGGCGGAAACCTGGATATCCTCGCAGTGATCAGCGGATTTTGCCACACGGCCGCAGGTGATGCCGCACTGGGCAAAGCTCGCCTCCCAGTAACGCCAGTCCTGCTCTGCAATAGCCGCCTGCAACAGGGCCGTCAGGTCCACGTTATGTTGATGACGGCTGTCCGAGCTGGCAAAACGTGAGTCGTCGAGCCACTCCTCGTGACCTACACACCGGGCCAGCCGCGGCCAGGCCGCATCCTGTACCTGGGGCAGTATGGTCAGCAGGAGCCAGCGGTCGTCGCGGCAGCGATACAATTGGGTGAAGGCACTGCGTTTGTCCTGGTCCAGGCGTATGTCCATATTGGCGCCATCCAGGGCGGCCTGCACCATAAAGCCATTGGACCACAAGCCGTTGGCCAGCAGCGAACTGCCTACCATGCTGCCCTCCCCTGTACGCTGGCGCTGGTACAGTGCCGTCACGATGGCGCCGTAGAGACTACAGGCCGACATGTGATCGCCCATACCGGGCACCGACAGGCCAGGAGGCGTGTCACTGGATGCCCGCACCGAGTCCATCAGCCCCGAGCGCGCCCACCACGCCGTCGCATCGTAGCCCGTACTGCCGGCTTCCGGGCCGGATTCGCCGTAGGGCGTCAAGGAGGCGTAGATCGCCTTCGGGTTCACCGCGCTGATGTCACAATAACGCAGGCGCAGGTTCTCGCGCACGCCGAGCGGATAGTTGGTGATAAATACATCGGCGCGGCTTACCAAACGATCCAGCATTGCCCTGCCCTCCGGCTGCTTGAGATCAAGCGCCAGACTCTGTTTACCGCGGTTGGTCAGCCTCCAGGGATAATTGGTTTCACACAGGGGCACCCCCGGGAGGTATTTCAGCTTGCGGTAGCCATCTCCGCTGCCGGGCGGTTCTATCTTGATAACCTTTGCGCCGAAGTCGGCGAGGATCGCACCCGCAGCGGGACCGGCAATAAAACTGGCACAGTCGATCACCAGCAGGTCACTGAAAAGAGATTGTTCCGGCATACTAAGTATCCTTGCGCAGGCATTTCACCCGTGTGCGCTGTGGGCATTTAATGATAGACCCATTTCCCAACGGTTTCCTGCACTTGTGCCCCGCAGCGAATTGCAGGGTCAGGGCTTCGGTGCGACTGTCAATGCTGCCGGCTGAATTCAGGGCACCCGGGCGGGTATCGAGGCGATGCGCTCGAGTTCCCGCGGCGTCAAATCGCGGCTTTCACCGGGAGCGAGTGCGGGATCCAGTACCAGGTTACCGATGGCGATGCGGTGCAGGGTCAGCACCCGGTTACGAAATTGACCGAACATGCGCTTGACCTGGTGATAGCGGCCTTCGGTCAGGCCAACGTCCGCCTCGTGAGCGGAAAGAATATCCAGCGTTGCCGGCCGGGTGGTGATGCCCTCGTAGGCTAAATACATACCCCCCGCAAAAGCCTCGATGTAGTCGGGTGTAAGCGGATTTTCCAGAGTGACCCGATACACTTTCCTGACACCCTGAGCGGGGGACGCCAGGTGCCGGGACCACCGGCCATCGTTGGTAAGCAGCACAAGCCCGGTGGAATTGAAGTCCAGGCGTCCGGCAATATGCAGGCTGCCGGCAGTTTTCCTGTGCAACAGGTCGATAACGGTCCGGTGCCGCGCATCGCGGGTAGCGCACACCACACCTGCCGGTTTATTAAGCATGATGTAGGCGGGATTATTTGCCTGTAAAACCTGGCCATCGACGCTGACATGGGTGAACTGGTCCACCACCCGGGAAATATCCCGCGCCACACTGCCGTCCACGGTAATGCGCCCGGCAGCCAGCATCACCCGGACATCCCTGCGATTGACGCCCTCGCGCTCACTGACGAATCGATCCAGGCGCGTGCGCGTTGACCGGCCCTGCTTACTCACTGCGTCGCTCCCGCCCCGTTGCAGACTGGCATAATAAGTCCCCGGGCGAGGCGGCCCCGGGTTATCGCGGGGGCCGGGGCAGTCGGGTTCGCCATCAGCCTCCCTGGATAAAACCCTGTGGCACCTCGTAGACATCGGCGTCATCGATGGTCACCGTCCAGGTGTCACCATCCAGCCGTGCGTCAACCTTGCGATTGCTGGCGTTGACATAATCCTTCATGAAATTGATGGTGAATTGCTCGCCGCGCTGGCTCTGGATCACCACCGACCCCTGGCCATCTTCCATGCGCAGTACACCAGCCGGACAACTGCCAAAGTCGGCATCGCCTGGACTGCGACAGTTCAGCAACGCGGTAGCGTTGTAATCGCGGGTCGAGAATGGTGCAGTGGGATTGTTTTCGTCCTGGGGCTCAAGCGCAGCGGTGCTCCAGTACACGAACACGCTTTCATCGGGGAAGCGGAAGATCAAACCCTGGTCGCCCAGGCCGCTTTGCCGGTAAACCGCGTGGCCGTCCTGGTCGCGGTAGTTGCCGGGTGTGTCGTCTACCGGCGACAACTCATGGATGACGCCGTCCTCGCGCCTGATCGTGATATAGCCCTGGCGCTGTGAAAATACGCAGTGAATCATCTTGTCGGTGTGATCCTCGCCGGCGGCGTAAATATCGCAGCGGGACTGGGCCGAATCGGCCGCGCTCGACACTGTCCACAGCAGCGCCAGCGCGCCTGCCAAAACTGACCATTTATTCATGCTCCAATACTCCCATTAGATACCAGATATTTAGACGCCCAGGGCAAAACCACCGGTTACCCGCAACGTTTCCCCGGTAATAAACCGGGCCTTGTCGGACACCAGGAACAGCATCGCCTCGACCATATCGCTCTCCGCACCCTCCTGCGGTCATGCAGCTGGCATGAGTCTGCCAAGTTTAGCGTGAAGTTGACGGCACTGCCTCTGCCAGTGCCGCCTGCAGGGCTTCGCCCGATCCCTTGCCGACGCGCTTCATCAAACCGCTGACCTGCTTGATGTTCAGGGGCAGGGGTCGCAGGCGGTCGGCGGTAACAGCGCAGACCGAGCCTGACCACGGATCGGGCGCGCCCGGCAGAAAGACCAGGCTTTTATCACCGTCGTACTTCTCCACCTCGAAGCCGATCTGCCAGGAATCGTCAAATTGTATCAGCACAGGCTGCATGTCCTGCGTGTCTTCGGGGCTGAGCACACTGCCGGTTTTGGCTTTCATCAGCGCGTAGGCCGGTATCTTGTCAAGTACGTTGGCTTCCAGCGACTGAACCAGGCCCCGGGCGGCAGGCGTCCGTGCGGCCAGGCCGGCAATAAAGCAGACCAGTACAAGGAGTCCGATCGCGATTAACTGGACGACAGCGAGGCCACCGATCGATTCGACGGGTACCAGGTGCGCCATCGGCGCCACGACCTGGTGAATCAGCTTCAGCGCCTTGCCGATCACGGCGAAGAAAATCACGATGGGCACAAGGAACAGGATACCGCCCAGAACCGTTGTTTTTATAAATTTCAGCACGCCTAAATCCTCGATGATTGAATTCATTAAGCCTCGCAGAATTCTACCTTGTAACACCCGCGCTGGAAATCGATTGGGCAACAGGGATTTGACAAGTTAACGTCTTGCGATCAAAAAAACCTGGCCCGTGATCTCAGGAAACTGCCCCGCTTCACTGTTGCAACGCACTTACCCCAGGATCACGATAGTGCTGAGCGTGGACCAGGTGCCCACCCGGCTCTTCCCATGACTCCCACCGAACGAAGAGCCGTCTTTTCGGTAAAGTGTTCTATTGTTATCAAATGTAACTTATTAGCATTCTTGTGCTAATTGCGTCCTTAGACTCAAGCTGATGGACATTTCCAGCGCAACGAATTGCCAGCCATCACCGTCCAGTCGCATCAGGCTTGCAAGAGCAGAACCGCGCATCATCAAGGAGAACGCAAATGGATTTAGGAATTTCAGGAAAGAAAGCCATTGTCGCCGGCGGCAGTGCCGGTATGGGTAAAAGTTCGGCACTGGCCCTGGCTGAAGAGGGCGTGGAGGTATTCCTGTCAGCCCGGGGAGAAGAAAGACTGCTTGCGGCTGCCCGGGAGATCAGTGACTGGACCGGCACAAAAGTGACGCCCGTTGTCGCCGACCACTCCACAGAACAAGGTAGGGAGGCACTGATCGCCGCCTGTCCGGACCCGGACATCATGGTTATCACCATTTCACCCCCGACACCGGTATTTGACTATAACGCCATCTCCGTCGAAGACTGGCGCGCTTCGGTGGAAACCGGGTTGATCGGTCCCGTGGAGTTGATGCGCCACTACACAGCCGGGATGGCTAAGCGGGGTTGGGGGCGTATCGTCAACATTGGTACGGTGGCCGCAAAGTATCCCCTGGACATGCGCCTGCTATCCGGACCGGCCCGCTCGGCACTTGTGAACTATACCGCCGTCGTGTCGCGCCAACTCGCCCAACACGGGGTGGTTATCAACAATGTGCTGCCGGGCATGATCGCAACCGAGGGACTGTTCGATATCCTGGACAAGCAGGGCGAACAACTCAATCTCGATCGGGAGGCCATGACAGAGAAATTCCTCCAGTTCTTCGATATCCCGACACGCTGCCTGGGTGATGCCGATGACGTGGGCCAAATGGTCGCGATGCTCTGCAGCAAGGCCGCCCGCTTTACGGTCGGTCAGAACCTTGTGATTGACGGCGGCATGGCTCGCGGCATGTTCTAGGGTGGGCTGCACCGGCTTTGCCAAATGTAACTTCTTAGCATTCTGGCGCCGTTACACGCGCTAGAGTCAGTCCCATCGTCCGCTGGAGGATTTAATCGCATGAAACTATACGGCGTCACCGTGTCCTATTTTACAGGGAAGATCGAGGCTTACCTGCGCTATAAGGGCATTTCCTACGACTGGGACCAGCCTTTTGGCGACCGCGAACGCATCATGAAACTCGCTGGCGCGATGCAGGTACCGTTGATCGAACTGGATGATGGCCGTTGGCTGCAGGACAGTACGCCGATGATCCGGTATTTCGAGAACGAGCATCCTGATCGCCCGGTACTGCCCCAGGACCCAGTGGTGCGATTCATCGCCCTGTTGATCGAGGACTATGGCGATGAGTGGCTCTGGCGTTCAGCGATGCATTATCGCTGGAGTTTCCCGCGGGGGCGCGCGTTACTCGGGCGCATTCTCGTTGAAGAGATTACCGGGCACATGAAGTTCCTGCCGGCGAGTTTACGCAGGTTAATCATGAGAACCCGGCAGCGCGTGGGCTACGTCGTTAACGATGGCGTCAACAAGGAGACCGTTGCACATGTAGAGCAGGGTTATCGCAATGCACTGGCGAATATGACGCGCCTGCTGGAGGATAACCCCTATTTGCTCGGAAAAACCCCGTCCGTTGCTGATTTCGGCTTGATGGGGCCCATGCTGCGTCATTTCAGCCAGGACCCGGATCCGGCTCAAATCATGCGCTACGAGGCACCTGCCGTATTCGAATGGGTCGCCAGAACGTGGAACGCCGGTGCCACCACCAGTGCGACAGAATTCAACTGGAGCATTCCCGATTCTGCGCAACCGATGTTGCAGGAAATTGTGGAGACCCACCTGGTTCAACTGCGGGAAAATGCAGCGGCGTTTCATCGGGGAGAATCCCTGTTTGAAATGACGGTTCAGGGGTGCCGTTACAGGAAAATTACAGTGTCCCAGTACCGGGTCTACTGCCTGGAGCGCCTGCGTGAGGAATTTGATCTTCTGGATGACCAGGGAAAAGCCGCTGTTAAAGCGTTGCTCGCCTATCCGGGCAGTGAATTACTCTGGGACCGCAGCCAGGCGGCCGACTCCGGTCACGATGTTGAACGGCTTGCGCCGTTCAACAGGGGCATCAACGTCTTTACCATCGATCCAAAGAAGGCGCGAGTGTAGTGCGCTCTGTAATGGTCCGGGTTTTGCGACTGGCAGGTAAACTGGCGCTGGTAAGCGCAATTTTTCTCAGCCCCTGTACAGCCGTATCCGCCAAACCGAATGTCATCGTCCTGCTGGTGGATGATGCGGGCTTCATGGATTTTGGCGGCTTTGGCGGCGAGGCGCGCACACCGCATATCAACCGCCTGGCGGATGAAGGCGTGCGCTTCAGCAACTATCATACGTCGCCGCTGTGCGCGCCCTCGCGCGCCATGCTTTTGACGGGCCTGGACAACCACAGGACGGGGGTAGCCACGATACCCGAAGTGGTAACCGAAGAGCAGAAGGCGTCACCGGCCTATGCGCTGCACTTGCAAGCTGGCGTCAGGACAATAGCCGACCTGCTCAAGGATGAGGGCTACGAGACCTTTATGACCGGCAAGTGGCACCTGGGCCGTGGAGTTGGCGACCTGCCCGACTCCCACGGCTTCGATCGGTCCTTTGTCCTGGATGCCTCCGGCGCTGACAACTGGGAGCAGAAACCCTTTATGCCGTTCTATGAAGAGGCTCCCTGGTTTGAGGATGGCAAGCCGGCGAGGCTGCCCGACGACTTCTATTCCTCGCGCTTTCTCGTCGACAAAATGCTGGAATACCTCGATTCGCGTGATCGCAGCCATCCGTTCTTCGCCTACATCGCATTTCAGGCGATCCATATTCCTGTCCAGGCACCCCGGGAGTTCGTCGAACATTACACGGGCATCTACCAGGACGGGTGGCAGGCGACGCTCGAGCGGCGTTTTGAGCGTGCAAAATCGCTTGGACTTATTACCCCCGACGCGACACCGCCTCAGGTACACCCTTCTCTTCGGTCGTGGGACTCGCTGACAGCGCAGGAGAAAGGACATTACGAGAGCGCCATGATGGTCAACGCCGGCATGCTGGAGGCTATGGATTACCATATTGGTCGGCTCATCGCTCACTTGCAGTCCACGGGTGAGTATGAGAACACGGTTTTCATCGTGACATCCGACAACGGGCCCGAGTTTGGCGATCCCACCACCGATCCGGCATTCCGCCTGTGGATGCGCGGGAACGGTTACCACACCAACCCCGATAATGCGGGAGGTCGCGGCTATATGGGAGCGATCGGTCCCGAATGGGCGAGCGCAGCAGCGGTACCGGGCTCCCTGTTCAAAATGTACGCCAGTGAAGGCGGCACCCGTGTACCCCTGATTCTTCGTATTCCGGGCATCACCGATAGCGGGTTTAATCGCAGCCTGAGTTTTGTCACGGACCTGGCCCCGACCATAGGCCAACTGGCAGGGCTCAGGACCCCTGCCAAACTGGACGGCCGCAGCCTGCTCCCGATGCTGGCAGGGGAAACGGGCCGCACTTATGGCGCAGACGAAGCGGTCGGCATCGAGGTCGCCGGCAACTCTGCGCTGTTCAAGGGACACTACAAATTGACGCGAAATACACTGCCCCACGGCGATGCCCGGTGGCGGCTCCACGACCTCGATCGAGACCCGGCGGAGGTGGAGGATCTTTCTGGCCAGCTACCGGAACTGCGACAGGAAATGCTCGACGATTATCAGCGCTACGCCACCGCGAACGGTGTCGTTGCCCTGCCCGATGATTTCAATATCGAGGCACAGATCGGTGTGAACGCACGCAAGCAGATGGTGTCCAGGTACCTTCCTGCGATTGCCGGCACCGGTTTACTCGTGGTCTTTTTGCTCTGCACGTTGCTGTATGTCCTGCGCAGGCGCAAGCGACATACAGGCTGAAAGGTACCAGGCGCTCCCTGGCCGGGATTCGAGGCCACAAACTGTCTACATTTTCCCAAGGAGATCATCATGAAAGAAACGGCTCTTATTACCGGCGCATCGAGTGGCATCGGGGCGGCATTGGCCAGGCTGCATGCCTCAAAAGGCGGAGACCTGGTACTGGTAGCCCGGCGTGAGGATGCACTTGATGCGCTCAAGCAGGAGCTCGAGCGGGCCCATGGCATCAGCGCTACCGTGATCGCTGCCGACCTTTCCCTGCCCGAATCGGCCGCCCAGGTTTACGCGGCAACGAAGGCAGCCGGGCTGGGTATCGACATCCTGATAAACAATGCAGGCTTTGGTTATTACGGCAAGTTTCACGAAAGTGACCTGGGAAGAGCCCAGGACATGATGCAGGTGAATATGGGCTCCCTGGTAAACCTGACCCACCTGTACCTGCAGGACATGGTCGCCAGGAATAGCGGCAGGATTCTTCACATCGCTTCCGCAGCCGGCCTTATGCCTGGCCCGCTGCAGGCCGTTTATTACGCTACAAAAGCATTTGTTGTATCGTTTTCCCAGGCGATTGCGGAAGAGCTGTCAGGCACCGGTGTCAGCTCCACGGTATTGTGCCCGGGCGCAGTGGCCACGGGCTTTGAAAAAGCCGGCAACCTGGAGGGCACATCGACCTGGGACAACGCCGCCACGGCTGATTCCGTGGCAGCCTGCGGCTATGCAGCCATGGAGAAGGGCGAACTCCTGAAAATCAACCAGCCCTCACTGAGTTTCATGCTGAACTGGATCGCACCGCTGCTGCCGAGAAAAGCCCTGCTCAAGCAGTCGAGAAAAAGCATGGAAAAATCGCAATAAGAGGGGACAGATTCTATGAATGATTACGTAACCGTCTGCGGTATGCCGGGATCGCCCTATACCCGAAAGATGCTCGCTGTGCTGCGCTATCGGCGCATTCCCTACCGCATGGTAATCAGCGGCTCGCCCGAGAGCGCGGCACTGCCGGCGCCGAGGGTCCCGATCGTGCCCGTGCTGATGCTCCCCGGCGAGACGGGGGTTCGGGTCGACTCCACCCCGCTGATCATTGCACTCGATGAGGCCTGGCCAGAGCGCAAGGTGGCGCCCGCGGACCCGGCAACCGCCTTTCTCGACGCGCTGATCGAGGACTTCGGTGACGAGTGGCTTACCAAGGCCATGTTCCACTACCGGTGGGCTTACGAGGCCGATGTCGAGCAGGCGGCGGCGATTTTGCCCCGCTGGGCGGGCACTACCCTGCCGGAGCCGGAGCTGCGGGCAAGCGGCCGGTCTTTCGCCGAGCGCCAGGTAAGCCGACTGTGGGTGGTGGGCTCGAATGAGACCACCCGTGCCATTATCGAGGCGAGCTACGCGCGCACCCTTCAAATTCTCGACCGCTGCCTCACCGGCAGACGGTTCCTGCTGGGCGGCCGTCCCTGCGCCGGGGATTTCGCCGTGTATGGGCAGCTCACGCAACTTGCGCTTTTCGATCCGACACCAATGGCCCTTACCATGCGTGAAGCCCCGCGCGTGGTCGCCTGGACCCAGGTGCTCGACGATCTGTCCGGCCTGGAGGTCGGTGCCGACAGCCTGGAGGCGCCCGAGGCCTTTGCCAAACCGGTGCGTGAGCTGTTTGGTGAGATCGGGCGCGTCTACGCACCCTTCCTGCTGGCGAACGCCAGGGCTATTGCGTCGGGGGCCGAACAGGTCTCCTGCGAAATCGATAAGGCCCCCTGGATCCAGCAGCCCTTCCCCTACCAGGCAAAGTGCCTTGCCACCCTGCGCCAGCGTTACGCAGCGCTCGAGGATCGCGATCGTGGGCGGGTGAACAGCGTTCTCGATGGCACCGGCTGCGAGGCGCTGTTTGCAAAGGGCCGGTGAGGCCCAACCGAGGCAGCTAGCGCTGCGGTTCTGTCGATATCAGCTTTTCAGTCGGGGGCGGACCAGCAGCGGCTTCACTGCCGTCAATTGGCGATGCTTTTCGAGCCACCCGGACAGGCCCGGGACATCGGGCAACAGGATAGAACCGTATCTCAGCTCAACCAGGCCGTCAGCTTCAAGTTTCTTCAGCGCCTTGCCAACGGCAACGCGGGACACACCCAGCATGTAGGCGATATCATCCTGCCGGCAACTGATCTCCTGGCTCACGGTGCCGGCAGTGTCCTCGACCGATGTCAGCAGCAGATGAGCAATGCGAACCGGCAGCGGCCATCGCCTCTGTCCGTCCAGGAACTCAACCAGGAAGTGTATGCGCCGCAATGAAATGTTCAGCAGTGCTCGCGCCAGGTCGGGCTCATTGTCCAATAGCGCATTGAAATGGCTGCCGCTCACGTGGTTGATAACGGTGTCCCCTATGGCCCAGAGACCCTGCGTCCTGGGCAGTCCGGCAAGCAGCGTGAACTCGCCGAAAAAGTCCCCCGGATTGAACAGCGCAGTGGTGAGAAAAACGCCGTCTGCCCCGTTGTTTCCCGCCAGTACCTGACCTGATTCCACGATAGAAAATGTTGCGGTTGTGTCGCCTCGCTGTTGGATGTGCTGGCGATCTGAATAGCTCACCCTGCGGCCATTAGCCAGGATATCGTCCATCAGGGATCTCGGCAGCAGATCGGCGAGTGACAGCCTGTTTGCCTGAAGCAGATTCAACACATCCCTTACTCCTTTTAACACGGCGTACGAAATACACCGCGGTGGCAGGTAGGCGATGAAAGGTAACTATTTAGCATTCTTCCGGGTTTGGCAAGACTACAGTGATGTTGTGAGCAGTTCAGATAGGGCCGATTTGCGGGTCGTCCCTCAACGCCGGCGGCAGAAACTTATAAAAGGTGGGTTGTGAAATGCAGATTATCAAGACAGCAACATCGGTAGTGGCGTTGACGGCCATTTCCTTAGGCACACTGGCGCAGGAGGGCATGCTGGAGGAGGTAATCGTTACCGCAACCAAGCGGGCCGAGAGCCTTCAGGATATACCCGTATCGGTCAACGCCTTGTCCGAGACCACCATACAGGAAGCGGGGATCGACAATATCGAAGACGTGGCCGCACTGGTGCCTTCACTGACTGTCAGCCCGAACGTCAGCCCCTTCGCCACTGCAATCAGGATTCGCGGGTTTGGCACGTCACAAAACGACCCGTCACTGGAAGCGTCCGTGGCTTATATCCTGGACGGGGTTTACATGGGCACTTCCGGCCTGGGCATGTCAGACCTTACTGACATTGAACGCATCGAGGTGCTACAGGGCCCGCAGGGCACCCTTTACGGCAAGAACAGTAACGCCGGTGTCGTCAGCGTCGTCACGAAATCTCCCAATGCGGAACAGACCGAAGGCTTTGTCGAGGCCACCGCTGGAGACTACTCCCTGCAAAAGTACGTGGCATCGGTAACCGGCCCCATGACTGACACTCTGGCCTACCTGCTGGCTGGCAGCTGGCACCAGTACGATGGCTGGATGGAAAGCAATACCGGTGAGGACCTCAATGGCGCCGACGACTGGAATGCCAGGGGCAAGCTGCTTTGGCAACCGGGTGACGAACTCAAAGTACAACTGACGGCCAGTCACGTCGATCGCAATACGAGTTGCTGCGCGGCGGATGCCACCCAGACCTTCGCCGTGATTGACCAACTGGACGCCCGGGCACTGCCGGTACCGAAAAATGATGCCTTCGACTACAACAATAATGTCGACATCGATTCGAATTTCGACCTGACGTCAGACGCAGTGAATGTCACCCTGGACTATGAACTGACAAACGCGACGCTCACCTCGCTCACGGCCTGGAGTACCTACGATTACAAGACGTCCTATGACGCCGAGCGGTCTGATCTTGCGGTACTGGGGGTTGAAGACGACAAATACAGCGGCGACTTGTGGACCCAGGAACTTCGCCTGACCAGCGATCTCGATGGCCCGGCGCAATATATGGCCGGACTTTATTACGCCCTTGAAGACCGCACTCGCGGCGCACCCGGCCGGGGCGTGGTAGTGGTCGGTGACGATATTATCGCGGTGGGGGGTGCCTATACGGGACTCGGCCCCGGATTTGCCCTGGGCGTGCAACCCGGCGATACCGTCGTGTTCGACAGCAAGTGGGAATCCGAGACCTTTGCCTTGTTTGGCCAAACCTCCTATCACTTCACCGAGGCCTGGGTGGCAACCCTTGGGCTTCGTTATACCAGCGAAACCAAGGACACGGACCTGTACACCCAGCCAATATCCACCGCACCGCTGTTCGGCACCGGCTTGACCCTGGTGGAGCGGGCGTTTGCGCCGGTCGATGAAAGCTTCAACCGTGAGTCCGACGGCTTTACCGGGCTCGCAAATATCACTTTTTTTGCGAATGAAGAGATCATGGTGTTTGCATCGGCATCGACAGGCACCAAATCTGGCGGCTTCAACGGCGTCGCCGCGGAGGGCGCGCCGCGGGAGTTTGACGACGAGGACACCACCAACTACGAAATGGGCATCAAGTCGCAACTGCTGGACAACAGACTGCAAGTCAATGCCAGCGCCTTCTACACGGAATTTGACGACCTGCAGTTCCTGGCGCAACAGGCCAGCGGAGTGGGTTTCTATGTCAGTAATGCTGCCAGGGGCAGCAGTGGCGGGGTTGACCTGAATTTCAACGCGGCGCCCTGGGAGTTCCTGATGCTGAGCGGCGGCCTGCAATACCTGGACGCAAAATATACCGAGGGCGAACTGGAAGCAGCCAAGCTGGAAGTGCCCTACGCGCCGGACTGGAGTGGCAACCTGGCGGCCACCTTGCTGCTGCCGCTCGCCGACGGGGTGACCTACCTGCGGGGTGACTACAGCTTTATGGGCGACCATTTCACCAACCCCACCTACCAGGAACCGAAGGTGGAGCAGGACAAGACGCTGGTGAATGTGCGACTGGGATGGCGCGACGACAACTGGGACATCGCCGCCTGGGTGAAAAATGCCACAGACGAAGCCTACTCATCATCTTCGGCTGCACCCATCGGGTTTTCAGGCACCGAAGCCCAGTTCCTGGAAGCGCCACGAACCTATGGGATTACGCTGCGTTACAGTTTCGCTGACTAAGCTCATTTGTCGCAACGTTCGCGTGAGCGACAAGCCGGCCTCCTCCACGAGGCGACCGCTATCAGGCTGTGGCCCGATACTACTCTGGTTCCGGACTGGCCCCCAGGGGCTATAGCGCTGCCGACAGCCGGCCGGCCTAGCGGTGCGGGGCTTCGCGGTGGACTTCGGGTCGCGCCGGTTCCACCCCACCGCGCCCTGGTTCGACCCCGGCACCCGGCGCTCCCACCCCCGGGCCCACCGGGTTGCCGGGCAGGGCCTTGTCAACGCGATCCTCGGTCAATCGCCGCTGGGCCCGCAGGTCCTCGTCCTCGTCATCAGCACCCTCGTATATGACCCTCGCCTCGCCGTCGGGATTGGGCTGCGCCGCCTGCGCCGCTTGCGAACCGGCTTCCGGCCCGGGCGCGACGGGTCCATCGCCTGGCGCATCGGCGACATTGGTCGAGGGTAACTCGACGACCTCCGCCCCTGCGGTCGGGGTGTCGCTGAACTCGGGAACGCCCTGGGCGTCCTTGCTCTCGTAGACCTGCCCGCTCGCCGCACTGTTCAATGCAAGTCCGAAAACGCACCCCAGAAGCCATCCAGATAGTTTCATGTCGCTGCCTCCAATTGTGACCTGTCACCAAGATAATAGTCCCGGGTACGTCAAAGCAACACAATCCTGCAGCTTGGATCAACTTGCCAAGCGCCCGATCCTGGTCCACACTTTTTTGCCAGGCGGTAATTCCGGGCAGCATTCCCAGGCAGTACCGTCGACTGGCGATGCCCCTGACCTGAGTTTCCCGACACCCGCGAGGATATTACCCATGAGCCTGAAAGCCCTGATGACCACTGCAGCCGCAGCCCTGTTGGTGGTGATGGCAGCGGCAGCGACCGCCGCCGATGCCCTGCCCGAAGTGAGCCATGATGGCCTGCACCTGTTAAAGAATACCAAGGTGCGGGCAGTATACGTGAAGCCCGGCGCCAGTCTTGATGGCTACGACAAGGTAGCGCTGCTGGCCTGTTACGTGGCCTTCAACAAGAACTGGCAGCGCGACTATAACGAGCAGTCCGCCGACCTGATGAACCGCATCAGCGACGAGGACATGAAAAATATCCGCGACAAGCTGGCCGGGGAGTTCAACAAGATATTTACCGACGTTCTGACCAGTGGCGGTCAGGAAATGGTGACCACGGGTGGCACCGGGGTGCTGATCGTGCAACCGGCCATCGTCAACCTGGAAGTGAGCGCGCCAGACACCATGTCTGCCGGCATGGGGCAGAATTTTTCTGCCAGCGCGGGGCAAATGACTCTTTACATGCAGCTCTATGACGGCAAGACCGGCGACATCATCGCCCGGATCATCGATCCGGAAGCAGCGGGTGCCGACAGCTTCGAGGTGCGCAATAGTGTCACCAACCTGGCAGACGCGGAGCGGGTTTTACGCCGCTGGGCAACCCTCCTCTCCCAGCACCTGGAAACCGTCACAGCCGCGACGACTGCCAAAAAGTAACACATCCCCGCCGGGGCAGCGCTACTTGGGCGCCTTAAATCTGCCCCCCAGCGGCTTGCTACTCATTTTGACAACCGACTGACCGATACCGAATGGCTTCGGGCAGTTACGGTGCCAGCACCTTCCTGCCTGCTGTTCGCCATTGCCTCGGACTCATGCCCGTCCAGGCTTGAAACGCCCGGGAAAAAACCGCCGCGTCCGCATAGCACAGTGCTGCCGCTATCCGCGACATCGACAGATCAGTATCCTGCAGTAAATGCCGGGCGAGCTCGAAACGGGTTTCTGTGAGCAAGCGCTGCATACTCGTACCCTCGCTGCGCAGCTTCTGGCGCAGGGTACGGTCACTGTACCCGAACAGCCGCGCCACGCTGGCGGAGGCTATGGTACCGCCAGGCAGCAACTGGTGGAGGATACACTGCACTTCCTCGGCAACACTTATCGGCCACCCGGCCTCGGCTTTCCTCAGCGCTTCGTTCAACGCTCGAAAGCGGGCCATGTCTGCCGCCGCAATGCGATGGTCCAGCCATGATGCAGAAAATGACAGCCCGGACAAGGTGGCGTTAAATTGCACGCCGGGACCAAAAACACGGCGATAGGCTGAGGTTTCTTTAGGCCGATGATGGGAAAACTGTACAAAAAGCGGCTGCCAGGCACGGCCACACAGCTCGCGCAGCATCCGGCTAGCTATCGTGATGGCGACGTCCTGTAACGGCGCAGATCCGTCCAATGCCACGTGCTGTAGGGAGTAGCCCAGGAACACGTTTTTGGATTCCGCCCGGATAAAGATCGGGATTCCACCGCGATCAAAGAAATGTAAATGGAGTATCAACATCTTCATCGCCTCGCCCACTGTAGCGGAGTTCTGCATCAGCTCGCCCAGGGCACCGAAATTTTCCAGGGAAGCCCTCCCCCCGAGCAACAGGCCAAAGTCGCTACGGCCAGTGAGGGATACGCAGGCTGAGAGCAGCCCGAAAAGTTGCTCCTGGGTAATGCGGTTTTCCGGATTCGCAAAAAGGCCCGTGCTGACCCCGGCACGACGAAATACCAGTGCAGGCCTCACTCCCAGTTCCTCCAGCAGCTGCGGCAGGTGGATGATCGGTCCCAGGCGACTTTCCCCTGCCCCGTGCAGATTCCCCGACCGACCGGAATGGGCAGCGGTGCGCAAACCCGGGCGGGGTTCGCGCCTGGGTTCAGTCGACAAAACTGGGGATTGCGCTTTGGTAACCATATCGCTTGCGGCCAGTGCCGCAAATACCTCCCGGTGAACCCCACCATGCTCGCGGCAGCTTGGCATTCCATTGCCGGAATTGCAAAGTTATTGAACGCCTGCCGGGTTAGGCTTAAGTGCTTTGATATAGACTCAATCCCGCTTACAAGCGGCGAGTACAGGCAGGGAGCGATCATGGCCAGGAGACCAGTTGGCAGGTTCACGCACGGCGCTGTCATAGCCCTGTTCTGCCTTGCGCTGCAGTGTGTGCAGCAGGTAAACGCCCAACCGACGCCCGCGGGCCTAAGCCCGGAGGAAGCCAGGGCAATAGCGATTGACGCCTATATCTAT
>JAHEBM010000090.1 GCA_024642245.1 Haliea sp. | reverse complement strand
CTGGGCTGGGTCGCAATCAAGGCGGCCAGTACGGCGTAAAGTGCCAGGGTTAACAGGATTTTCATGGCGACACTCCTCCTGATTGAAGCGAGACGGGCACCCGCACGAGAACACCCTGGGCCAGAACCGCCCGGCCGCCCCCCTGTGCCGACCCGTCATAGGCTACCTGCACCTCGAATTTCGCCACCCGGTAATGGATGGCGCTGCTGGCCACATCTTCCGGCATGACCGGCACAGGGGCTTCTGCCGGCGCCACCCTGACCACCGCCAGTTCCAGCTCGCCGGCGGCGGGCAGTGCGGCCGGGTCAGGCGAAAGCGTGTATTCATCGCACTGGCCCGCCCGGGCCCGGGCCGTGCAATTCCTGTGTCCCACAGGCACATTTGCGGACAGGTTCGACGGCAACGCGAGCACACCATCCACAGCGGCAAGAGCCTGCTGCATCGCGGCTATACGCGTCTCATCATTGCCGGCCATATGCAGCTGCAGCTGGCTGGTCCCGGCGACGGTGGTAGCGATAATGCCCAGCAGCAACAACACCAGCAGCGATACCAGCAGCACCGCTCCCCCCTCGTTAGCGCCTGAAAACGGCGACCTCATGAGCTGACACCGCCGTTGTTGCGAAGCACCACGGTGGTCTGCATCAGGCGCCGGTAAAAAGCGTCGCCGGTGGCCGGTACCCGGGTGCTACCTAGCCGGTAGGACCTGTCATCCCGGTAGCCCGGCAGTGGCCGCACACTGCGAACCAGCAGGTAGATCCGCGCCGCCACCGCCCGACCCAGCTCCGCCGCGCCGGGTATTGCCTTATACCGATCCGCCTGCCCATCGCCATTGTCATCAATACCAAACTCCAGCTGCAGGTTTTCAATGCCCTCGATCAGGCACTGCGTGGGGGCCATACGGTTCGAGGATCGACCCAGGCGCTTACGACAGAGAGCCGGCACGCCGTCCCCCGTGGCCGCCGAATAGTCGCGCAGGAATAGGACCTGCGGCAGATACTCCCAGAGTGCATCGCCGGCAGTCAGGTCGGCGCCACCACGCTGCAGGCGGGGCGGCCCGAAACTGGCGCTCTGCCGCAGGTAAATGCCGTCCGCATCAATCGGGCCGGACTGCTGCGCCGCGGATAGCGCCGGGGCACTGGCCGTGCGACGGGTCAAAAGCACATCCGTTCCGGGCAGGAGCGTTCCCCCGGACAGGCAGTCGCCGGGAAGTTCAGAGCCACCCCCGCTGCCGGCGCGGGTCACGTCGTTGACATGCTCAACAGGCCGACCAGTCGCAATCAGGTAGTCGAAGCAGGCGCTACCGGACAGCCCGGGCTGCAACCGCGTGTCGGGTTGGCGCGTGGCAAGGTAGCCCGCCATCTGAAGCTCGTAGGACAGGTAGCGCAGGGCGTGGCGGCCGTTCTCCTGCACACGGGCGAGTTCCTCCGCCTGGAAGTAACTTCGCTTGCTGTGCAGCAGCAGGTTCATCGCACCGAAGGACAGGGTAACGCCCAGTGCAATGGCTACCAGCAACTCCACCAGGGACAGCCCCCGGCACGCTCCCGCGGGTATGTGACGCGCCGGCATCAACAGCACCACTGCTAACCCTCCCCGATCCAGCTGCTCATCCGCAGCCGCTGGATTTCCAGGCCCGGGGCCGGGTCATTGCCCTCGCCACAGCCAGCAGACTGCTGCGCAGAAGCCGGGGCGCGGAAGCCCTGCCAGGTAATCTCGACTGTGACCCGCCGTCCACTGAGCGTCACACAGGCAAGGGCCCCGACCAGCCCGCCTGCGGACCCTGCGGTGGCCGCGCCGTCGAGGGCCTGGCCCCACTGCCACAGGTCAGACGCGGTAAGTTCCGCGGCGGTGCAACTCACCTGGAAGCAATCTATCGGGGGAACTGCCAGTGGCGAGCCGCCGGCAGACCCCAACCCGGCTATACCGTAACCGGGCAGGGCCGGGCGATTGACCCGCAAGCGTTCCAGCAGGTCGTTGGCCAGCGTGGCCGCCTCCCAACGCTGGGCGGCGTCATGGCCTACCCGCCTGGCATCAATCTGCAGGCGCCCGAGCCCGAGGGTGGCTATGGCGAGCACCAGCAGGGCGACGACAAGCTCGATCAGCCCGGCACCGCCCTGGCCCGCTGGTATCAGCTTACGTCGTGCGGACACTGTCCTTCCCCCCTGGCGGTCCGCGCCCGCCCGACAGCGTTAAGCACTACCCGCCAGGGCTCCAGTCGAAAACTGCCCGGTGGACACACCAGCAAGGAGAGATTGCGGCGGGAAGTGCCGTCGGGGAGGTAGGTGATGGGCTCGTCGAGCGCCCGCGTACCGGCCAGGTTCGTGAGGCTGTAGCCCGGCGGTATGGCCTTAAAAGCCCTGATGAGCTCGTCGCTGCCCGGATCAAACACCGCATCGCGGTTGCGGTTGCTGAACACAATCCAGCCCTGGGCATAGGTGCCGCTGCAGTTAGCCACACCGGAGTTCGCCATCGCCGAAGGGCAGAGACTGACAGGCGTATTGCGCAGTACCGCTTCGCTGCGGGCAAGGTTTATCGCATCCAGCAGGCGGCTGGCTTCCGTTTTCAGGCGACTGCCGTGGATCAGGTGTTGCATAGGGGGGGTGGCGGCCGCGACCGTGACGGCCAATATCACCAGGGTGATCATCAGCTCGATCAGGGTCAGCCCCCGGGCATTGCAATTACACGACATCCTGTCCACGGCGATACCTCCTGCCGTGAATTTATGCGCTGTCTATTGGCGATGCCAGCAAGTGGCCCAAGATGGTGAAAGATGAACGTTGGGGATTTGCCACACGACGCGAAACGTCTTTCGCGAGTCTCGTGCTACCCGATTATTGGCAGCACCAAACTAGACGTTTTTCGCCTCGATACGCAGTTCACGGGGCAGGGAGAAAGTCACGTTCTCAGGTCTGCCGGCTATCTCCACGGGGGCTTTCGCGCCCAGGGCGCGCAGGCCATCGAGGACTTCCTGCACCAGCACCTCCGGCGCCGAGGCCCCCGCGGTCACACCGATCCGGGTTTTGCCCTCCAACCAACGCGGATCAATATCGTCAGCGCCGTCCAGCAGGTATGCCTCCGCGCCCATGCGCTGTGCCAACTCGCGCAAGCGGTTTGAGTTCGAGCTGTTGGGGGAGCCCACCACCAGCATCAGGTCACAATTGCCGGCCAGTTGCTTGACCGCATCCTGGCGGTTCTGGGTGGCATAGCAGATATCGTCCTTGCGCGGACCCTTGATCCTGGGAAAACGCTCGCGCAGTGCGTCTATGACCTTCGCAGTATCGTCCATGGACAGCGTGGTCTGTGTGACGTAGGACAGCTTGTCCGGGTTGCGCACCGCCAGCGAAGCGACCTGGTGCACATCCTCAACCAGGTAGATGTCACCGCCTGCCCGGCTGTCATACTGACCCATGGTGCCCTCGACCTCGGGGTGGCCACGGTGGCCGATCAACACGCACTCCCGCCCCTCGACACTGTAACGGGCCACCTCGATATGCACCTTGGTCACCAGCGGGCAGGTAGCATCGAACACCTTGAGACCGCGTCGGTCAGCTTCCCTGCGCACCGCCTGCGGCACGCCGTGGGCGCTGAAAATGACAATGCAGTCATCCGGGACCTCGTCGAGCTCATCCACAAACAGGGCACCGCGGGCCCGCAGGTCCTCAACCACAAACTTGTTGTGCACCACTTCATGCCGCACGTAGATGGGCGCGCCGAAGACTTCCAGTGCACGATTGACGATATCGATCGCGCGGTCAACGCCGGCACAAAAACCCCGGGGGTTGGCGAGACTGACTTCCATCAATGCAACTCCACCGGTTCCACCCGGTGCACCAGCACGTCAAACAGGATATTGCGCCCGGCCAGCGGATGATTGAAATCTATGGTGACCTCGTCCTCGTCAAACGCGACAACCAGTCCAGGCAACTCACCACCGCTGGCATCGGCAAAGGAATAAACCAGCCCGATTTCCAGCTCGTTGTCATCGTCGAACTGCGAGCGTGGCAGGTACTGTACATTATTGTCGTTGGGCTGGCCGAACCCGTCCTCGGGAGCAACCGTAAACATCTGGCGCTGGCCCGCGGACATGCCGAACAACAGGCGCTCGAAGCCCGGCAGCAGGCTACCGTCACCGACCACGAAAGCCACCGGCTCGCCACCAAAATTGGAATCCACTTCCGAGCCGTCTTCCAGGCTTACTGAAAAATTCACAAAGACCCGCGTGCCCTCGCTTACGGGCACATTCACTACGGTCATTTCGACTCGACCTCCTGCCTCGCCCCGTTCCCGCCCTCGCGGCTGAACAGGCTGTCCATGATCATGCAGGCGGCACCCAGGGTGATGGCCGAGTCCGCCAGGTTAAAGGCCGGGAAATAGCGCCCCGCGTAGTGCACGGATATAAAATCCACCACATGGCCCAGCACCAGGCGATCCCAGACATTACCCAGGGCGCCCCCCAGCACAAGCGCCAGCGACACAGCCAGCAGCTTCTGCTCCCTGGGCATGACGTACAACCAGGCAACCAGGCCCAGACTTATGCCGACCGCGACGATACTGAAAAAATACCGCTGCCAGCCACCGGCGTCACTGAGGAAACTGAAGGCTGCACCGGTATTGTACTGCAGGGTCAGGTTGAACCAGGAAAACACTTCCACCGGCCGGCCGTATTCCAGGGCGCTTTGTGCCAGGCCCTTGCTGTACTGGTCGAGTACCACAACCAGCACGGCCAGCCCGTACCACCACAGGCTCAGGCTGCCGTTACGCAAAACGGCGCTGCTCGCCTTCGCCATAGACATTCTCCACGCAGCGACCGCACAAGGTCGGGTGTTCATCGATCTGGCCGACATCCGGGCGCCGGTGCCAGCAACGCTCGCACTTCTGCTGTGTCGATGCGCTCACCTGCAGGCGCAGGCCCGCCATTTCGGTGGCGGCCGCACCCGGGGGGGCTGATGCCAGCGGCGCCAGTGTGGCGGCAGAGGTAATAAGCACGAATCGCAGCTCGTCCTCCAGCAGCTCCAGCTGGCCCAGCAGGCCCGGCTCGGCATACAGGGTTACCGTGGCATCCAGGGAACCACGCAATTCACCCGCCGCGCGACGGGCTTCCATTTCCTTGTTTACCGCGGCGCGCACGCCCATTAACTGGCGCCAGTAGTCGCGTCCCATGGTCTCGCCCTCGCCCATCGGGCGCAGTGCCTCGTACCACTGGGCGAGGAAGACCGACTCGGCCCGCTCGCCCGGCAGGTTTTCCCAGATCTCCTCGGCGGTAAAGCTGAGGATGGGCGCGACCCAGCGCACCAATGCTTCGCCGATATGGTACATGGCAGTCTGCGCCGAGCGCCGGGCCTTGCTGTCCGCCCTCGTCGTATACTGGCGGTCCTTGATGACATCCAGGTAGAACCCGCCGAGGTCCAGCGCGCAAAAATTGTGCAGTTTCTGGTACACCTGGTGAAACTGGTAGCTGTCGTAGGCCTGGGCCAGCTCGAGCTGCAGGCCCGCCGCACGGTCAACCGCCCAGCGATCCAGGGACAGCATATCGGCGAAATCCAGCGCATCCACCGCCGGATCAAAACCGTTCAGGTTTGACAGCAGGAAGCGGGCGGTATTGCGGATGCGGCGATAGGAGTCCGCCGTGCGCTTGAAAATTTCATCGCTGACCACCAGCTCGCCGCGGTAGTCTGTCGCCGCCACCCACAGGCGCAGGATATCGGCGCCCAGGTCGTTCATCACGGTATTGGGGGCAATGACGTTGCCCACGGACTTGGACATCTTGCGACCGTCGCTGTCCACGGTGAAACCATGTGTCAGCACCGCCTTGTAGGGGGCCTGCCCATAGCTGCCGATGCCGGTCAACAGCGAGGACTGGAACCAGCCCCGGTGCTGGTCGGAGCCTTCCAGGTACATGTCGGCGGGCGCCTGCAGGCCCTCGCGCTGGCGCAGCACACAAGCGTGGGTGACGCCGGAGTCAAACCACACGTCCAGGGTGTCGGTGACCTTGTCGTAATCAGCGGCCTCCTCACCCAATAACTCGACGGCGTCCAGGTCAAACCAGGCGTCGATGCCCCGCTGCTCCATGCGCTGCGCCACCTGCTCCATCAGCGCCAGGGTACGCGGGTGCAGCTCGCCGGTCGCCTTGTGCACGAACACGGCAATGGGCACACCCCAGGTGCGCTGGCGGGAAATACACCAGTCGGGCCGATTCGCCAGCATGGCGTCAATGCGTGCCTTGCCCCACTCGGGCAACCACTCCACCTGCTCCACCGCCGCCAGGGCCTGGCTCAGCAGCCCGTTCTGGTGCATGCCGACAAACCACTGGGGCGTTGCCCGGAATATGATCGGGGTCTTGTGGCGCCAGCAGTGAGGATAGGAGTGCTCGTACTGCTCACAGTGCAGCAGCACGCCGCGTTCCTGCAGCAATTCGATGATTGCCGTATTGGCCTTCAGTACATGCTGGCCGGCAAAAAACTCGGTGTCGGGCAGGTAAACACCGTTGCTGCCGACCGGGTTGTAGACCTCCAGGCCATATTGCTGGCCCACCACGAAGTCCTCCTGGCCATGGGCCGGGGCGGTATGGACGGCGCCAGTACCGGCCTCGGTCGTCACGTGCTCGCCCAGGATAACGGGCACCTGGCGCTCCAGGAAACAGTGCTGCAGTAACTGGTTTTCCAGCGCCGCGCCTTTGCAGCGGCCCAGTATCTTCACCGCGGGCAGGCCGAAGCGTTGCGCGCAGGACTGCGCCAGGGCCTCAGCCACCAGCAGGGCCCTGCCATCGCCTTCCAGCAGCACGTAGTCCAGCGCGGGGTTGAGGCTGACAGCCATGTTGGCCGGCAGCGTCCAGGGCGTCGTGGTCCAGATCGGTATGGCAATCTCGCCGGGGTAGCTGGAGCCGCAGGCGCTGTTGAGGGCGGCGCAATCGACCGCGGCAAAGGCGACATCGATCGCCGGGGAATGCTTGTCCTGGTATTCCACCTCGGCCTCGGCAAGCGCCGAACCGCAGTCGGTACACCAGTGCACCGGCTTGAAGCCCTTGTGCAGGTGGCCGTTGTCGATAATACGGGCGAGCGTTCGCACGATATTCGCCTCGAAGGCGAAGTCCATGGTGAGGTACGGGTTGAACCAGTCACCCAACACGCCCATGCGGATAAAATCCGCGCGCTGGCCGTCCACCTGACGGGCGGCGTAGTCGCGGCACTTCTGGCGAAACTCCGCTGGCGTCACCTTGACACCGGGCTTGCCCACCTTCTTCTCGACATTCAGCTCTATGGGCAGGCCATGGCAGTCCCAGCCCGGCACGTAGGGCGCGTCAAAGCCAGCCAGGGAGCGGGATTTAACGATGATATCCTTGAGTATCTTGTTTACCGCGTGCCCGAGGTGCAGGTCGCCATTGGCGTAGGGAGGGCCATCGTGCAGGATGA
>JAHEBM010000007.1:77528-96829 GCA_024642245.1 Haliea sp. | reverse complement strand
GTGATTGCCGCCAGCGGCATGTGCGCGGGCGGGCGCATGGTCAATTACCTGAAGGCGCTGCTGGGCGACCCGCGCACCGACATCCTGTTTATCGGCTACCAGGCCGCCGGCACCCCCGGGCGCGCCATCCAGGCCCATGGCCCCAAAGGCGGGTGGGTGGAACTGGACGGCCAGCGCCACGACATCCGGGCCGGCGTGCATACCATCAGCGGCTACTCGGCCCACGCCGACAGCAAGGACCTGGTGAATTTTGTGCGGCGCATGCGGGTAAAGCCCGGGCAGATTCGCATCGTGCACGGGGACGACCAGGCCAAGGCCGCCCTGGCGCGCCAGTACCGGGCGCTGGTGCCGGGGGCGCAGGTGCTGATTCCGGGCGGCGAGCGACCCGGCAAGTGAAGCGTTACCGGCAGAGGGCATGATTATGAACGCATTTGACGTGGTATCGCGGCGCCCGCAGTGGCAAGGTGATTGGCAGCCACACAGGGAACTACCATGGCCGCCATTGCATTTGATACACTCAAAGCCGCTCGTCGCCTGAAGGCCGCGGGCGTACCCGAGGCCCAGGCGGAGGCGCAGGCGGAACTGATGGCGGAAGCGTTCGTATTCAATATGGATGCCCTGGTAACCCGGGATTACCTGGAGCAGTGCTTCGAGAACCAGAACCTGCGGCTCGATCAGTTTGAGCAGCGCATCAACCGGCGTTTCGACGAGCAGGAGCAGCGCTTCACCCAGCGATTTGAAAAGCAGGACCAACGATTTGAAAAACAGGACCAGCGCTTCAAACAGCAGGACCTGCGGTTCGATAAACAGGACCTGCGTCTTGATAAACAGGATCAGCGTTTTGACCGAATCGAAGCACGGCTGACAGACCACGACCTGCAATTTGCCGACATTCGCGGCGAATTGAAATTACACCGCTGGATGCTGGCCATCATCGCCGCCAGCACGGTCATACCGGCATTGCAGAAACTGTTTGCGCTGCTGTCAGGCTGGTAACACTGCCGGGCAGCCCGGCGTTTTTGTCTCACTTTTCACCTTCCCCGTAGCGAGACTATGCACACACCCCAACAAAAGCCCCATACACCGGCACGATTCGGCCTGATCCTGGGCTACATCACCCCCCACCGGCGGGTGTTGCTGGTGGTGCTGGGCCTGCTGGTGGCGGGCAGCGCGCTGTCGCTGGCCAACCCCTGGATGGCGGGACTGCTCACCACCAGCGTGATGGGTGAAGAGGGCCAGGGTACGGATCCCCGCCTGCTGCTGGGCCTGTGGCTGGCACTGATGGTGGCCGGTGGCGCGCTGGGTTTTGCCACCCAGTACTACATCGGCGGCACCGGCCAGCGCATTACCGCGGATATGCGCACCCGCCTGTACCAGCACCTGCAGGCCCTGCCGGTGGGCTACTACCAGCAGCGCCGCGCCGGCGACACCCTCACCCTGCTCAGCACCGACGCGGAGATTATCAGCAGCTTTGTCACCGACACCCTGGTGCAGCTGCTGCCGGCCCTGCTCACCTTCGGCGGCGCCTTTTTGATGATGGCCTGGCTGGACATCACCATCGCCCTGCTGGCGGTGCTGTTCCTGCCCGCCTACTTCGTGGCAATGAAAGTCATCGGCCGGCGGCTGCGGCCCCTGTCCCGGGCTTGGGTGGATGCCAACAGCGAGCTGGTGTCGGTGGTGGAGGAAAACCTGGGCATGCTGCCCGCCATCAAGGCCTTCACCCGCGAGGCCCACGAGCAGGGCCGCTTCGAAACCGCCAACAAGCGCCTTTACTGGCTGTCGCGCCAGCAGTTGTGGATTGGCGCCATGCTGTCCCCGGCCATCGGCCTGCTGGGCGGCGTGGGTTTACTGGTCATGCTGTGGGTGGGCACCGGGCATATCGACAGCGGGCAACTGTCCCCCGGCGCGCTGGTGAGCCTGCTGCTGTACGCCGCGCTGCTGATGAGCCCGCTGCGCACGCTGGCGGACGTGTACGGCCAGGTGCAGCGCACCCGCGGCAGCGCCGAGCGCATCGTCGAGTTCCTGGGTGAACAAGCCGAGCCGGCCGACGAGGGTGACACGGTACTGCGGGATGTGGCCGGGCACGTGCAGTTCCAGCAGGTGGCCTTCGGCTACCCCGGCCGGCCCCGGGTGCTCACCGATTTCAACCTGGACATCGCCGCCGGCGAGACCATCGCCCTCACCGGCAAGAACGGTGCGGGCAAGTCCACCCTCGCCCACCTGCTCATGCGCTTTGCCGACCCCGACGGGGGCCGCATCCTCATCGACGGCATCGATATCCGCCGGGCCACCCTGGCCAGCGTGCGTGCCCGGGTGGGGCTGGTAGCCCAGCACGTGCTGCTGCTCAATGGCACGGTGGCGGACAACATCGCCTATGGCGAGCCCGCGGTGGACCGCGACAGGATCGAGCAGGCCGCCCGCTCGTCACACGCCCACGGGTTTATCAGTGAATTGCCGGATGGCTACGACACGGTCATCGGCGACCAGGGCATCCGCCTGTCCGGCGGCCAGCGCCAGCGCCTGTCGCTGGCCCGCACCCTGCTGCGCAACCCCGCCATCCTCATCCTGGACGAGGCCACCGCCATGTTCGACCCGGCGGGGGAGCAGGCCTTTATCGAGGAGTGTCACGCCCTGCTGCGGCAAAAGACGGTGATACTGATTACCCACCGGCCGGCCAGCCTGGCGCTGGCAGACCGGGTCATCGAAATGGGCAAATAGCGGGGAAAATACGGGCTCGGCAGCACCCGATGCACCGGGGCATGCGGCGCGGTACCGGAAATTGGGACAGCTGTCACAAATCGCGCAAATCGTGGTACCCGCGCTATGGCGCTGCGCTACAATCAGCCCTGCAAACAGCCAATTCCAGGCGGGAGGACAGAAGCAAGACAATGGCCACGAGACGCAAAGACGACCCCCCCATGAGCCGCAGCCGCTACCGGACGGACCGGATGGTGTGCGATGGCGGCCAGTGGTTTTTCTTCACCCGCGAAAAGACGGTCGAGGGACCGTTCGAGTGCCGCGAGGACGCCGTTGAGCACCTCGAGGTGTATATCCGCCTCGCGGCCAACGACATGCTGCACCAATACGCCATGAGCGCGTAAGCGGCTCACTGCAGGCCCATCACGCCGGCCGCACGCGGCCGGCCCCGCCCGATCACCTTATCCCGGTATACCCGAACGCGGATCGCCCCTGTTCGACCCGGGGCTATTTCACCCCGGTATCAAACGGATGGCGCAGCACGATAGTTTCCTTGCGGTCGGGGCCGGTTGAGACGATGTCGATGGGCGCGCCCACCAGTTCTTCCAGCTTGGCAATATAGGCCCTGGCCGCGGCGGGCAATTCCTCCAGGGTTTTCGCCCCCAGGGTGGACTCGCTCCAGCCCGGCACGTCTTCATACACCGGCACCAGCTTTTCGTAGTCTTCCGAGTCGATCGGGTTGGCTACCGGCTTGCCGTCCTTGCAGGTGTAGCGCACGCAGATACGGATGGTTTCCAGGCCGTCCAGCACGTCCAGCTTGGTCAGGCAGATCCCGCTCACGGAATTGATATTCACCGCGGTGCGCAGGGCGACCGCGTCAAACCAGCCACAGCGGCGGGCGCGACCGGTGGTGGCGCCAAACTCGTGGCCGCGATCGGCCAGGTGCTTGCCGGTATCGTCGAACAGCTCCGTGGGGAACGGGCCCGAGCCCACCCGGGTGGTGTAGGCCTTGGTGATGCCCAGCACGTAGTCCAGGTACAGGGGGCCGAAGCCCGAGCCGGTGGCGGTGCCGCCGGCCGTGGTGTTGGAGCTGGTCACGAAGGGGTAGGTGCCGTGGTCGATATCCAGCAGGGAGCCCTGGGCGCCCTCGAACATGATCCTGGCGCCCGCCCGGCGCCGCTCGTGCAGCGCGCTGGTGACATCGGCCATCATCGGCAACAGTTCCGGCGCCATCTCCAGGGTATCGGCCAGCACCTTGTCGTAGTCCAGCGGCTCCACGTGGTAGTAGTGCTGCAGGGAGAAGTTGTGGAACTCCATCACCTCTTTCAGCTTGCGGGCGAAGCGGTGCTCGTCCTGCAGGTCGCCCAGGCGCAGGCCCCGGCGGGCGGCCTTGTCCTCGTAGGCCGGGCCGATGCCGCGGCCGGTGGTGCCGATTTTCTCGTAGCCGCGCTTGGCCTCGCGGGCCTGGTCCAGGGCCACGTGGTAGGGCAGGATCAGCGGGCAGGCGGCGGAGATTTTCAGGCGCTCGCGCACCGGCACACCCCTGGCTTCCAGCTCCGCCATTTCCTTGAGCAGGGCCTCGGGCGACAGCACCACGCCATTGCCGATGAAGCATTGCACCTGCTCGCGCAGGATGCCGGAGGGTATCAGGTGCAGCACGGTTTTCTGGCCATCGATGACCAGGGTGTGGCCCGCGTTGTGGCCGCCCTGGAAACGCACGACCGCATCGGCCTGGTCCGTCAGCAGGTCGACAATCTTACCCTTGCCCTCGTCGCCCCACTGGGTGCCGAGGACTACAACATTTTTGCTCATCGCTTTGGTAACTCTCTGGTTTCGTTCTGGTTTTAATCAGTGTGTCAGTCGGTGGCCAGGGCCTGTACGCGCCACTGGCCGTCCTGCTCCAGCAGCTGTCGGTCACAGCGCGGGTCCGGGTCGGTGGAGAGGCAGTTGATCACGATTTCCCCCGCCTCGCGCAGTTGGGTGACGACCGCTGCCAGCGCGGGGTCATCCGAGTCCGGCATGCTGATGGCGCCACGGCTGTCGCCGTCCCCGGGCACCAGGTTCAGCAGGGCTTTCAGGTCGGTGGCAAAACCGGTGGCGGCGCGGGCGCGGCCAAACACCGCCCCCACGTTGTCGTAGCGGCCGCCATTGGCCAGGGCCTGGCCGTGGCCGGGCACGTAGGCGGCGAAGACGATGCCGGTGTGGTAATGGTAGCCGCGCAGCTCCGCCAGGTCGAAATAAATGTCCAGGTCGGGGCGCTGGCGGCGTATGTCCGTGGCCACTTCCTGCAGCGCGTCCACCGCGGCCAGGGCGCCGGGCGCGCGGTCGGCAAACAGCTCGCGCGCGTTGGCGAGCACCGCGTCATCGCCGTGCAGGTCCACCAGGCCGATAATCAGCTCGGCGGCGTCCCCTGCCACCCCGGCCAGGGCCAGTTGCAGGTCGGGCACAGACTTGCGCTGCAGCGCATCGAATACGGTGTGTTCCTGCTCCTCGTTGAGGCCGGCGCTGGCCAGCACCGCCTCGTACACACCCACGTGGCCCAGGTCCAGGGTGATGCCCGGGCCCACGCCCGCGACCTCCAGCGTGGTGAGCATCAGCCGCACGATTTCCACGTCCGATGCCAGGCTGTTGTCGCCGTACAGTTCGGCGCCCAGCTGGATGGGCGAGCGCGAGGCGAGCAGGGATTTCGGCCGGGTGTGCAGGGTGGAGCCGGCATAGCACAGCCGGGTGACGCCGCCCTGGGCCAGGCTGTGGGCGTCAATGCGGGCCACCTGCGGGGTGATATCGGCCCGGATGCCCAGGGTGCGACCGCTGAGCTGGTCGGTGAGCTTGAAGGTGAGCAGGTCCAGGTCCTTGCCCAGGCCAATCAGCAGGGATTCGGTAAATTCCATCAGGGGGGGTATCACCAGCTGGTAACCCCAGCTGCGGTACAGGTCCAGCAGGCGCCGTCGCAGGCGCTCCGCGGTGGCGGCCTGGGCGGGCAGAACCTCCTCGATCCCGTCGGGCAGTTGCCAGCGATCAACGGATGTCATGGGACCTCGTCACTCAATGCACCAAGTACAGCAGGAAAACCCCGAACAGCATACTGCCCAGGCCGATATTGCGAATAACCCGGTTGTCCATCTGGTCGGCCATGCGCAACAGGTTGCGCCAACGGTCGGGGCTGATGAAGGGAAGCAGGCCTTCGATAATGAAGACGAGGGCGATGGCCGCTGCCAAGACCTGCCAGAAATCCAAATTGCTTCCCCTGCAAACCGCGAACACAAAAAACCGCGGGCCCAGCGCTTGTGGTCAAAACGCCGAATCCCACGGTTGAAGAATACTACCACAGAGTTTATGGATAGCCGCGTGATTTTTCACTGTTGGGGCGATTCCGCGGCGGGGCAAATTCAATTTTGTGCTTTCAACAGATCGCCAGGCGGGTTAAAACCCGCCCCACGAGGTGGGCTCCAATTCATCCAACCAACCCACCCCACCCGTGGGGCCGAATTCATTCGGCCAACTCACCCAACCCCGTGGGGCCGAATTCATTCGGCCAATCCGCCCAACCCCGTGGGGCCGAATTTATTCGGCCAGCCCCACCCACCACCATGGACCCGGCTGCATTCGGCCAGCCCCCTACTTTTCACCCCTGGAATTTTTCAGGTAGCGGAAAAACTCGCTGTCGGGCTTGATCAGCATCATGTCGCCGCCGCTCTTGAAGGACTGCTGGTAGGCGCGCAGGCTGCGGGTAAAGGAGTAGAACTCCGGGTCCTGGTTAAAGGCCTCGGCGTAGGTTGCGGTGGCCAGCGCATCACCTTCACCGCGGATCAGTTCCGCATCGCGATAGGCGTTGGCCTGGATCACGGTGACCTCGCGGTCGGCGGCGGCGCGGATACCCTCGGCCAGCTCCTGGCCCTGGGAGCGGTGCTCACGCGCTTCCTTCTCGCGCTCGGCATTCATCCGCCGGTACACCGACTCGGACACGTCCGTGGGCAGGTCGATCTGCTTGACCCGCACGTCCACCACTTCCACCCCCAGGGATTCCTGGGCCACCACGGTGAGTTCCTTGGTCAGGTCATTCATCAACTGGTCGCGCTCACCCGATACCACTTCCTGGATGGTGCGCACGGCCACCTGGTTACGCAGGCCGTTGTTGATGCGCTGGGACAACAGCCCCATGGCGCGCGCCATCTCGCCATTGGTGGCGGTGTAGAACTTTGCAGTGTCCTTGATGCGGAACTTGGCGTAGCTGTCCACCATCAGCGCTTTCTGCTCCTGGGTGAAGAAGCGTTCGGGCTGGGAATCGACGGTAATCAAGCGGCCGTCAAACTTGCGCACATTGTTGACGAAGGGAATCTTCACATGCAGGCCCGGCTGGATATCCGGGTTCACCACCTCACCAAACTGCAACAGCACGGCGCGCTCGGTCTGCTTGATAACGTACAGCGAATTACTGGCCACCAGGAGCACCAGCGCCGCCACCACGAGAATTGTCATACTACGTCCGGACATGATCAGCGACCTCCCCTGCGATTACCTGCGGCAGCGGCGTCCCTACGCAGCTGCTCCGTCACGGCATTGGTCAGCTCACGGATATTGGAGCTGTCGATGGTGACCTCACGCACCGTGCCGCCCCCCGCCGAACTCGACGTTCCGAGCTTGTCCAGCGGCAGGTACATCATGTTGTTACCCCCTTCCACGTCGACCATGACCTTGCTGGTATTGCCCAGCACGCCCTGTACCGCGTCCAGGTACAGACGTTCCCGGGTGACCTCGGGCGCCTTGGTATACTCCGCCAGCAGCTTGGTGAAGCGCTGCGCCTCACCCTCGGCGTTGGCAACCACCTGTTCCTTGTAGGCCATGGCCTCTTCCAGCACGCGCTGCGCGCTACCGCGCGCCTCGGGCACGATGCCGTTGGCGTAGGCCTGGGCCTCGTTCTTGACCCGCTCCTCGTCCTCGCGGGCCTTGATCACGTCATCAAACGCGGCCTGCACCTGGGTGGGCGGCTTGGAGTCGTCCACGGTCACCTTGCTCACGCGGATGCCGGTCTCGTACAGGCTGATGTACTGCTGCAGGCGGTCGTTGACTTCCAACGCGATCTGGGCGCGGCCGCCGGTGAGCACCATGTCCATGCTGGTACCGCCGACCACGTGGCGCAGGGCGCTCTGGGTGGCGTGCTGCAGCGAGATTTCAGGCTCCAGCACTTTCAGCACGAAGCTGGTGGGATCGTCGATAACGTACTGCACCGACAGTTTTACCTCCACGATGTTTTCATCGCGGGTCAGCATGATTTCGCGAAAACTGACCGCCCGCACCTTGGTGGTGTTGACGTTGATCACCTCGTCGATAAGGGGTGGATTCCAGTGCAGGCCCGGCTGCACGGTGTCGTAGTACTCGCCGAAGCGCAGCACCACCGCCCGCTCCTGCTGGTCTACCTGGTACCAGCCCATCAGGGCCCACACCACCACGGCCAGCCCCGCGAACACGGCCAACAGGCCGCCGGGAATGCCGGCGGATGAGCCGCCGGAGCCACCTGAACCACCTGAACCGCCCCTGCGGGCGCCGCCACCGCCAAACAGGCCGCCGAGCTTGTCCTGCAGTTTCTTCAGGGCCTCGTCCAGGTCCGGCGGTCCCTGGTCGCCACCGCCCCAGGGATCCTTGGGTTTATTGTTACCGCCACCCGGTTCATTCCAGGCCATAGAAAACTCCTAAGTCAAAAGTCGAGATCAAAAACGTGAATGAGTCTAACAAATTTTCCCTGCCATGCGTCATTGTAGCCGCCGCCGCGCTCGCGCCTCAAAACAGGGGCTCCGGGCCCTTCTTCATCAGGCGGTTCCAGTCGGCTCGTGGCAGGCGCACATTGAGGTGGGCGATGCCGTCCTCGGAATAGTCCTCCGACTCCACCGCGCCCAGCCGGTACAGCGCCGCGCGCAGCCCCCCCTGGGCCGGGCCGAGGTCGAGGCTCTCGTTGACCATGTCCACACCCACCAGCTCGGACACGGCCTGCAGCAGCAGGTCGGTCCCGGCGCCGGTGACGGCGCTCACCCACACGCGCTCGGGCACGCCATCGGCGTTACGGTCTATACGCGGGGACTGCTCCAGCAGATCGAGTTTGTTGTACACCTGCAGCTGCGGGATTTTGTCCGCGCCGATTTCCACCAGCACGTCGTTCACCTGGTGGATATTGTCCTCGCGCTGCTCCGTGGCCGCATCGATCACGTGCAGCAGCAGGTCGGCGTTCAGGGTTTCTTCCAGGGTGGCCTTGAAGGCGGCTACCAGCTTGTGCGGCAGGTGGGAGATAAAACCCACGGTGTCCGCGAGCACTACCGGGCCGACGTTTTCCACTTCCAGGCGCCGCAGGGTGGGGTCCAGCGTGGCGAACAGCTGGTCCGCGGCGTACACGTGCGACTCGGTGAGGCGGTTGAACAGGGTCGATTTCCCCGCGTTGGTATAGCCCACCAGCGACACCACCGGCAGTTCGGCCCGGCGCCGCGAGCGGCGGCCGTTATCGCGCTGCCTGCGCACCTTTTCCAGCCGCGCCAGGATGGACTTGATCCGCGCCCGCAACAGCCGGCGGTCGGTTTCCAGCTGGGTTTCACCGGGACCGCGCAGGCCGATACCGCCCTTTTGCCGCTCCAGGTGGGTCCAGCCCCGCACCAGGCGGGTGCTCATATGCTGTAACTGGGCAAGCTCCACCTGCAGCTTGCCCTCGTGGGTGCGGGCGCGCTGGGCGAAGATATCCAGGATCAGGCCGGTGCGATCCAGCACCCGGCACTGCAACTCCTTTTCCAGGTTGCGCTCCTGGCTGGGACTGAGGGAGTGGTTGAACATGACAATCTGGGCGTCGTGCTCGCACACGGCATCGGCAATTTCCTGCAGCTTGCCCTTGCCCACGAAGGTGCGAGTATCCGGGACCTCCCGGGCACCCATGACGAAGGCAACCGGGTCGCCCCCGGCAGAGAGCACCAGTTCCTCGAATTCACGGGGATCCTCGCGCTCGGCCTCGCTGGAAAGATTGAGATGAACAAGCACGGCACGTTCACCCGAATCGGGACGGTCAAAGAACAATACAACCTCGGCGGGTCAGGAAACGGGGCAGGTGGCCGCCCGACAGGCGGTCACCCCACAGGCTTTCAGCTGTCGCCACCATCGTCTTCGTCTTCCGATGGGTTTTGCAACGGCATGCGCACCACCCGTGACGGAACCACGGTGGAAATGGCGTGCTTGTAGACCATCTGGCTGACGGTATTTTTCAGCAGCACCACGAACTGATCGAAGGACTCGATCTGCCCCTGCAGCTTGATACCGTTTACCAGGTAGATAGAAACGGGTACGCGTTCCTTACGCAGGATATTCAGGTAAGGGTCTTGTAGAGTGTGCCCTTTTGACATAACTCCTCCTAAAAGGCTCAAATCGAGCCGAAAAAAGTGATAAAAGCGTCTAACTTCGCACTGTTATTGTGGCTTCCCTACCAGTGCCAGGGCGGTTTTACCGGGGCTTACCCGCGCCGGGCAACATTCGAGTGCAACGTCAGCATACTATAGTGGGGCTTGATCTAGATAGTTCAAGGCTGCCCTAATCGGGTTTTCCCCTATTTCACATCCCGCAGGTTCAGACCCCCCCGGGCTGGCCAGGTTCCCCGCCTCGTCGGTATAAATCCAGTTCAGGCCCGGCCACTTGCGCAACCAGGTCAACTGGCGCTTGGCCAACTGCCGGGTGGCGGCCTGGGCATTGGCCACCGCCTGCGCCAGCGAACACTCCCCGGCCAGGTGCTGCCACAGCTGGCGGTAGCCCACCGCGCGGATGGCCGGCAGGTCCGGGTGCAGGTCGCCGCGCTCGTACAGGGCCCGCACCTCCTGCAGCAACCCGGCGGCCATCATCTGCTCGAACCTGAGGTTTATACGGCGGTGGAGCACGGTCCGATCAAGCGGGCAGATGGCCAGTTGCACCACCCGGTAGCGCGCGGCGGGCAGTGGCAGCTCGCCCGGGTCGCGCTGCCACTGCGTCATGGTCACGCCACTGGCGCGGTAGACTTCCAGTGCCCGCCCCAGCCGCTGGGAATGATTGGGGTGAATGCGGGCGGCGGCCTCGGGGTCCACCTCGGCCAGCCGGGCGTGCAGCCACGGCCAGCCGTGGACCCGGGCCTCGTCCTCGATCTGCCGGCGAATCCCGGCATCCGCCGCCGGCATCCGCGCCAGGCCCTCCAGGAAGGCCTTGAAGTAGAGCATGGTGCCACCCACCAGCAAAGGGGTGCGCCCCGCCGCCGTAATCTCTCCCGCCAGGCGGTGGGCGTCCGCGACGAAATCCGCCGCCGAGTAGGCCTGGGCGGGGTCGCGTATATCCACCAGGTGATGGGGGTAGTCGGGCTTGGCACTGCCGATATCCAGCCCGCGATACACCAGGGCCGAGTCGACGCTGACCAGCTCGCAGTTGCGCGCCTGCGCCAGCGCTATTGCCAGGTCGGTTTTACCCGACGCGGTGGGGCCCATCAGGCAGACCAGCAGGGGCCGGTCATCACCGGTGCGGGCTTGTGCCGGGCTTGCCACGCGCCTCAGCGACCGCGCAGGAACAGTTTATCCAGTTCCTCGATGCTCAACTGGGTCCAGGTGGGCCGGCCGTGGTTACACTGGCCGGCGCGCTCGGTTGCTTCCATGTCCCGCAGCAGCGCATTCATCTCCGGGATGGTCAGGCGCCGATTGGCCCGCACCGAGCCGTGGCAGGCCATGGTGGCGAGAATCTCGTCCAGGTGGCTCTCGATACGGTCGGAACTGCCGTACTCGATCAGGTCCGCCAGCACATCCCGAAGCAATTGCTCCACGTCCGAGTCCCGCAGGGACACGGGAATCTGGCGGATCACCAGGGATTCCTCCCCGGCCACCTCCACCACCATACCCAGGCGCTGGAACAGCCCGGCGTGCTCCGCCGCCACCTGCACCTCGCGCTGGCTCACCGCCACCGCGCGGGGCACCAGCAGCGGCTGGCTGCGAATGCCCTCGCTGGCCCGGGCGGCCTTCAGTCGCTCGTAGGTGATGCGCTCGTGGGCGGCGTGCATGTCCACCAGCACCATGCCCCGGGCGTTTTCCGCCAGGATGTAGATGCCCTTGAGCTGGGCCAGGGCGTAGCCCAGCGGGGGCGCTTCCTCCTCGCTGCCGGCCTCCGGCAGGCCGTGTACCCGGGCGTAGGCCCGCAACTGCTCCATGGCCTGGCCCGGCGCGGGCCCCGTCGGTGCGCGGTAAGCGCCGAATCCCCCGGCACCGGCGCCCGCGGGCGGCTGCGCGCCCCAGGCAAGGCCGGACTGGCGGGTGATTTCGCCGGTCGCGGTATCCACCGCCAGGCCGTCTTCCAGCACGGCGGTGTCGGCGGCGGGGTCGCCGGGCCGCACGTCCGCCAGGGCCCGGTGCAGGCTGGAGAAAATAAAGTTATGCACCTCGCGGCCGTCGCGAAAACGCACCTCGTGCTTGGTGGGATGCACGTTGACATCCACCTGGGCCGGGTCCAGCTCCAGGTACAGCACGAACGCGGGATGGCGACCGTGGTAGAGCACGTCGCGGTAGGCCTGCTTGACCGCGTGGGCCACCAGCCGGTCGCGAATAATCCGGCCATTGACGAAAAAGTACTGGAGATCGGCCTGGCTGCGGGAAAAAGTGGGCAGGCCAACCCAGCCCCACAGCTTGAGCTGCGCAATATCGGTCTCGATATACAGGGCCTGCTCCATGAACGCGGGGCCGCATACCGTGGCGACCCGGCGCTGGCGCTCCGCCTGGCTGAGCCCGGGCTGGAGGTTGTGCAGCACGCGGCCGTTGTGGCGCAGGCTGAAGGCCACGTCGAAACGCGACAGGGCCAGGCGCTTGACCACCTCTTCCAGGTGGTTGAATTCGGTTTTCTCGGTGCGCAGGAACTTGCGCCGGGCCGGCGTGTTGAAAAACAGGTCCCGCACTTCCACCGTGGTGCCCCTGGGATGGGGCGCCGGCTTCACCTGCACCTCCATCTCGCGCCCCTCGCAGGCCGCCGAGCTGCCCTCGCTGCCCTGTTCCCGGGGATTGCTGGTGAGCGTGAGGCGCGACACCGAGCCGATACTGGCCAGCGCCTCGCCGCGAAAACCCAGGCTGCCGACCCGCTCCAGGTCTTCCAGCGAGGCGATCTTGCTGGTGGCGTGGCGGGCCAGCGCCAGGGGCAGGTCCTCGGCCGCCATGCCGCTGCCGTTGTCGCGGATGCGAATCAGCTTGCTGCCACCGGCCTCCACGTCGATATCCACCCGGGTGGCACCGGCGTCGAGGCTGTTCTCCAGCACCTCTTTCACCACCGAGGCGGGGCGCTCGACAACCTCACCGGCGGCGATCTGGTTGGCCAGCCTGGGGCTGAGGAGGTGGATGCGGGACATCAGGGCATTACATCAGGTGGTGGGTATCAGCAGTTTCTGCCCCACCATGATTTTTTCGCCGCTGATCCCGTTGCGGATTTTCAGGTCGGACAGGGGCACGTTGAAGCGCTCGGCAATGCCCGAGAGGGTGTCGCCCCGGGCGATCACGTACTGTTGCCCGATCTGCTGTTTCTGCCAGGCCACGAGGGTGCCCGATGGCGGGTGCGCCAGGAACCACTCCCTGATACCGGCGTGGATGGCGCGGGCCATTTTCTGCTGGTAGCTTCTGGAGCTGAGCAACTCGGATTCCGCCGGGTTGGAGATAAACCCGGTCTCCACCAGGATGGAGGGAATATCCGGGGACTTGAGCACCGCAAAGCCCGCCTGTTCCACGCTGTTCTTGTGCAACTTGGCGATCGTGTCCATGCGCCGCAACACCCTGTCGCCGAGCTTGAGGCTGTTGTCCAGGGTGGAGGTCATGGACAGGTCCGCGAGCACCCCCGCCAGCACATCGTCCTTGTCAGACAGGGTCACCCCGCCCACCAGGTCGGATTCGTTTTCCCGTTGCGCCAGGTAGCTCGCGGCGGTGGAAGTGGCACCCTGGGTGGACAGCGCGTAGACCGAGGCGCCGTGGGCCTCCTTGCGCTTGAAGGCATCGGCGTGAATGGATACGAACAGGTCGGCCTGGCGCTGGCGCGCCAGGTCGCGGCGACCCTTGAGGCTGATGTAGTAATCACCCGAACGGATCATGGTGGGCTGGAAACCCTTGTCGGCCCGCAGCAGGGCATTCAATTCATTGGCGATGGCCAGCACCACGTCCTTCTCGCGGCGGCGGTTGGGACCGATGGCCCCCGGGTCTTCCCCGCCGTGGCCCGCGTCGATGGCGATGATAATGTTGCGCTTGTCGGAATGCTTTACGGTCTTGGCCACCACGGTCTCTGCCTGTGGCGCCTTGTCATACAGGTCGAGTACCAGGCGGTCGCCGGCCTGGTCGTTGGCCTTGAGGAAAAAACTGCGGGGCTTGACCGTGGCGCCCAGCTCCAGCACCACCCGCAGGTCATTGCCCTGGCGGATACCCGTGCGCATCGCTTGCACCGGGGTGCCCTTGAGCTTGAGACCGTCGACGCTGGCCTTCATGGTGACTTTTTCCACATCCAGTACGATGCGGCTGGGGTTGTCGAGGACGATGAGCTTGTGTTCAACCGGGCCGGTCAGGTCGAAAACGATCCGCGTGTGGTCAGGTGCGCGCCACAGGCGCACATCATGTACCTCCACCGACCACGCCGGGCATGCTGCAAGCACCCCCAGGATGGCCCAGATCCACGTCCTGCCCATGTCACTCCCGCCCTGTGTGCCCCGGTCTGTTCGCCCTTGTGGTTTCGAACGGCCGGGACTGGTCTTATGGTTCAGGCCTGTGCCTGCATTTGCCCCAGTACGCGCTTCCCCAAGAGCGTAGCGGCGCAGAGCAACAGGCGGCGGCCGGAATCTTCGCGTTCTATTTTAATCCTTATGTCGGCCGGGGGCAAAGCACCTTCCCCGCGCTCCGGCCATTCCACCAGGCAGATGGCACCGTCGCTGAAATAATCACGGATACCCATGAATTCCAGCTCCTGTGCATCGCCCAGGCGGTACAGGTCAAAGTGGTATACCTGCCTGTCGCCCAGCTGGTAGGGCTCCACCAGGGTGTAGGTGGGACTCTTCACCGCGCCGCGGTGGCCCAGGCCCTGGATAAAACCCCGGCTCAGGGTGGTCTTGCCCATACCCAGGTCGCCGCTGAGGTAGACCACCAGCCCCGGTTCCGCCGCCCGGGCCAGGCGCGCGCCACAGGCCTCCATGGCGGCCTCATCGGCAGCCACCAGTACGGAGTCGAGCGGGGTCATCCCAGCAGGGCTCGCATATGGGGCGCCAGGTCACTGGCCAGCAGTCCGCGCTGGCCGTCCTCGGCCGCGATGTCGGCGGCCGCGCCGTGCAGGCAGACCCCGAGGGCCGCCGCCTCCAGCGCCGGCAGGTGCTGGGCCAGCAGTGAGCCGATCACCCCGCTCAACACATCGCCCATGCCGCCGCTGGCCATACCCGGGTTGCCGTAATCGCTGAGCAGCAACTGCTTGCCGTCCGCGACCAGGCTGCCGTTGCCCTTGAGCACGGCAACCCCGCCATAGGTTTCCTGCAGGCGGCGCACCGCCGCAAAGCGGTCGGCCTGCACCTGGGCATTGGCACAGCCGAGCAGGCGCGCCGCCTCGCCCGGGTGCGGGGTCAGCACCCAGTTGTCGCGCCGCGGCTGCGCCACCACGCGGCCGCCGGCGAGCAGGTTCAGGCCGTCCGCGTCCAGCACCATGGGCTTGCCGCTGGCGGCCGCCACCTGCAGCAACTGTTCCGACCACGGCGACTGCCCCAGGCCCGGGCCCACCACCAGCACGTCGGCGGCATCCACCAGCACCTGTAGATCCTGTCCCGACACCACGCCGACCGGCATCGCCTCGGGGGTGCGCGCCACGATCGCGGCCACGTGCTCGGGGCGCGTCGCCACCCGCACCAGGCCGGCACCACAGCGCAGCGCCGCCTCCGCGGCCAGCGCCGCCGCGCCCGCCATGCCGTAATCGCCCCCCACCACCAGTACGGTGCCATACAGGCCCTTGTGGGCGGTGGCCGGTCGTTCCGGCAGGCGCTCCAGCAGGGCCGACAACTCCAGCCGGTAGCTGTCGCAATCCACCTGGCTGTAAATTTCCGGTGGCACGTTCAGGTCACTGAACTCGATGGCACCGGTATGATCCGCCGCGTCGAGGGTGAACAGGCCGCGCTTCAGGGCGATGAAAGTCACGGTCAGGTCGGCCTTCACCGCGAGCCCCAATACCCGCCCGGTGTCCGAGCACAGCCCCGAGGGAATATCCACTGCCACCACCGGTGCGCTGTTGCCATTGACGGTGGCGATGGCCTGCCGGTAACTGTCGCGCACCTCGCCCCCGAGCCCGGTACCGAGCATCGCGTCCACGATCACGCCGGTGCGCAACAGCGGTGTTTTCTCGAAGGGTCCCACCTTGACCCCGTTGGCCAGGGCCTGCTCGCGAGCCAGCAGCGCATCGCCACTGATTTTTGCGGGATCGCCCACCTGCAGCACGCTGACGGGAATACCGCGCCTGTGCGCGAGGTCAGCCACCAGGAAACCATCACCCCCGTTATTGCCCGTGCCACACAGCACCTGGATACGTTCCGGCTCGGGCCAGGCACGCAACAGCGCACTGAAGGTGGCGGTGGCCGCGCGCGACATGAGTGTCGTCCCGGCTATCCCCTGGTCCCTGATCGCGCAGCGATCCAGCTCCCGGGTCTGGGCAGCGGTGTAGAGGCGTTCAGTGCCTTGTGTATCCAATACCGTGGTGCTCCTGGGTTGGTCCCTGTCCGGTTTCCATTCCAATCCCCGGGCGACTGCACAATACCGACAAAACAAGTCAGGGTCATCGCCGCCCGGTTCTGGCAGAATTATACGCCCAAGTCGCATACTCAGGGTTTACTATTGTCCCGGCAACTTTCCACAGAACAACAGGCGACACTGGCCACGCAGATCCGCACCTGGGCGCGGGAGCTGGGCTTCAGCCAGCTGGGCATTGCGGATATCGAGCTGGCACAGCACGAGGCCTACCTGCAGAAGTGGCTGGACGCCGGTTACCACGGATCCATGGACTACATGGAACGGCACGGGACAAAGCGCTCCCGCCCGGAAGAACTGGTGCCCGGCACCTGCCGGGTGATATCGGTGCGCCTGGATTACCTGGCGGACGATACCCGCCCGCTGGAGGTACTGGCATCCCCCGCGAAGGCCTATATCTCCCGTTACGCGCTGGGGCGCGACTACCACAAGCTGATTCGCAAGCGGCTGGCCACCCTGGCCGCGCGCATCGAGACACAGGCCGGTGGCGGCCAGTACCGGGCTTTTGTCGACAGTGCACCGGTGCTGGAACGGGCCATTGCCGAGCGCGCCGGCATGGGCTGGATCGCCAAGAACACCATGCTGATCAACGCCGACGCGGGAAGCTGGTTTTTCCTGGGCGAGATCTACACCGACCTGCCGCTGCCGGCGGATACCCCCCAGGCCACCAAGCACTGCGGCACCTGCACCGCCTGCCTCGATATCTGTCCCACCGATGCGTTTACCGGGCCGTTCCAGCTCGATGCCCGCAAGTGTATTTCCTACCTGACTATCGAGCACAAGGGCAGTATCGACGTCGCCCTGCGCCCGCTGATGGGCAACCGGGTGTTCGGCTGCGACGACTGCCAGCTGGCCTGCCCCTGGAACAAGTTCGCCCGCAGCACCGGCGAGGGCGACTTCCAGCCCCGGCACGGCCTGGCGGATGCCGGGCTGGCTGAATTGTTCGGGTGGGATGAGGCGACCTACCTTGCCAGGACGGAAGGCTCGGCCATCCGGCGCATCGGCCACGAGCGCTGGCTGCGCAACCTGGCCGTGGCGCTGGGCAATGCGCCGGGGTCAGTCGCGGTGATCAGCGCCCTGCAGGCGCGCCGGGATTTTCCCTCGGAACTGGTGCGCGAACACGTGGCCTGGGCGCTGGCGCAGCACGGCTTGTAAGGACCAGCCGCTGTGACACGTCCGCCCTAGGGCTGGCACTTCAGGAAGTGGTCGCGGTAATAACGCATTTCCTCGATCGACTCGCGGATATCGTCCAGCGCCAGGTGCGCCGAGGTCTTGGTGATACCGGCTTCCAGTTCGGGCCGCCAGCGCTGCATGAGAATCTTCAGGGTGCTGACATCGAGGTTGCGGTAGTGGAAATAGGTTTCCAGCGCCGGCATATGCCGCGCCATGAAACGGCGGTCCTGGCAGATGCTGTTACCGCACATGGGCGAGGCTCCCGCCGGCACCCACTGCTGCAGGAAGGCCAGGGTGAGTGCGGTCGCGCTGTGCTCGTCGTGCACGCTGGCGCGCACCCGGTCCACCAGGCCGGAGTGGGTGTGGTGGCTGGTATTCCACTCGTCCATCGCCGCCAGGGTCGCATCCGGCTGGTGCACCGCAATCACGGGCCCCTCGGCCAGGGTGTTGAGCTCGCTGTCGGTTACGATCGTGGCAATCTCGATCACCACATTGCGATCGGGATCCAGCCCGGTCATCTCCATATCGACCCAGATGAGGTTGTTGGCGTCTGGCATTGGATTCGATCCCGGGATGATCACTGATGGTGGCAGTGTAGCAAATTGCCTCGACAGCGCTACGCGCTGCGCCAATAATGCCAAAATGTCCAAACGCAAACTCACCCGCCAGCAGGCCTGGCGTATCGAAAAAATCCAGGGGGAACGGGCCAAACGGGCCGACAAGCGCGGCGCCCAGGCGGAAGAATCCCTGGCCACCGGCGAACTCGGCCCCGAACGCCACGGCCTGGTGACCGCCCATTTCGGCACCCAGGTCGAGGTGGAGTCCGCTCCCGGGCAGCGCAGCCGTTGCCATATGCGCGCCAATCTCGAGGGCCTGGTCACCGGCGACCAGGTCATCTGGTGTGACGGCGACCCCATGGGTGTCATCGTCGCGCAACAGGAACGCCAAAGCGTGTTATCGCGCCCCGATCCCTACGGCAAGCTCAAGCCGGTGGCCGCCAATATCGACCAGATCGTTGTCGTCATCGCCCCCCTGCCCGAGCCCCATGCGTTCCTGATAGACCGCTACCTGGTGGCCGCGGAAACCGTGCACATCGAGCCCGTCATACTGTTGAACAAGACTGACCTGCTGGAGTCCGACCCGGCGCTGCAGCGCAAGATGGACGAGCTGCTGGCGATCTACCCCACCCTGGGCTACCGCATCCTCCACACCTGCAGCAGGCAGGGTGGGCTGGAGGAACTGCACGGGGCGCTGCGCGAGCGCACCAGTGTGTTCGTGGGACAGTCGGGGGTTGGCAAATCCTCGCTCGTGAACGCGCTGCTGCCCGAGGCCGACCTGCGGGTGGGCGGGCTGTCACAAAGCACCAGCAAGGGCACCCACACGACCACCACAGCCACATTGTTTCACCTGCCCTCGGGCGGCAGCCTGATCGATTCCCCGGGAATCCGCGAGTTCGGCCTCTGGCACATGAGCCGTGAACAGGTGGAGCAGGGCTTCCGCGAGTTCCGCCCCCTGCTGGGCACCTGCAAGTTCCGCGACTGCCGACATGTCCACGAACCGGGCTGCGCGATCCTGCAGGCGCTGGAGAAGGGCACCATCAGTGAGCTGCGGATGAACAGCTACCGGCATATTGTTGCCGGCCTGGAGGACGGTTAGCGATTTATCCCC
>JAHEBM010000007.1:0-77428 GCA_024642245.1 Haliea sp. | reverse complement strand
TGTCCACGAACCGGGCTGCGCGATCCTGCAGGCGCTGGAGAAGGGCACCATCAGTGAGCTGCGGATGAACAGCTACCGGCATATTGTTGCCGGCCTGGAGGACGGTTAGCGATTTATCCCCTGGCGTTGTTCTGGCTTCGAGGTCGGTCGCAACCGCTCCCTCCCCGCCCGAATCGGCCATCGCTCCGGCCACCCATCCGGCTGCTGCGGAACTCGACCATTTTTCGCTGCGCGAAAAAATTGGGACTCGAACAGTCCTCGCAGAAAGCCCCGGATGGGTGTCCTGCGCGAAGCATGGCCTGATTGATTCGGGCGGGGAGGGAGCGGTGGCGACCTGGTATTGAAACAAGCTGCAAAAGAAGGATTCGGCTGGAGGCGAACAGTCCGTTCGCGAGTATTCAACTTCCACGAACACCAGTCCTGGTCCTGGTCTGGGGCGTGTGACACCGGAAGAGGCCCGGTGGGGTCTGGCCGGTTGCTGAACAATCAGGACGCGTCTTAAGCTTTCCCGCCTTTTCGGGGGACGTCTGCGAGCACTGTTCGAGTCCCAAAAATTGCGCAGCAATTTTGGTCGAGTTGCGCAGCAGCCCGAAAAGGCGGGAAAGCTTGCGGCCGTTCAGCAACCGGCCAGACCCCAGCGGGCCGGCTTGGCTCACACAAACGAAGCGAGCGTCTCACCCAGGCGCGTGGCACTACCGGCAACATAGGCGGGGTCAAACTCAACCGTATCCCCGGGAAACAGCAGGATCACGGTAGAGCCGAGCATAAAGCGGCCCATTTCATCGCCCTGGCCCAGCTCGACCGCCGCGGGCACATTGTCATAGTCGTGAATCACCGGGGCGGAGGTGGGCGGCGCTACCTGCCCGGACCAGACCGTCTCGATGCCCGCCACGATCATCGCACCCACCAGGATCATTGCCATGGGACCGGCGGTGGTGTCGAAATAACACACCAGCCGTTCGTTGCGCGCAAACAAACGCGGGACGTTTTGCGCGGTGACCTGGTTTACCGAGAACAGCTGGCCGGGAATATAGCTGGTCGCCGTCAGGCGCCCCGCGACAGGCATATGCACCCGATGATAGTCCCGGGGGGAAAGGTAAATCGTGGCGAAGCTGCCCTGGGCGAACAGCGCGGCGCGCGCGGCGTCACCGCCCAGCAGTTCCAGCGTGGTGAAGGACTGCCCCTTGGCCTGGAAGATGCGGCCGCCCTCGATGGGACCCAGCTGGCTGATCGCGCCGTCGGCGGGACAGACTATGTCCGCCTGCGCGACAGGCCTGGCACCCTCGCGCAAGGGCCTGGTAAAAAAGGCGTTGAAAGACGGGTAACTGGTGGGGTCGGGGTTCGCCGCCTCGGCCATATCGACCTTGAAATGGCGCACGAACATCCGGATCAACCCGTTCTTCAACCAGGCGGGCCGGCGCAGGCGCGCCACCCTCCCCGTGATACGGGATAACAGGTGCTGGGGCAAAATGTATTGGATAAAGATGAAAATCATGTCCATAGTCCGTAGTGTAACGGTATTACGGACCGGGGAAGTAGCGCGAAATGGCGAAGATTTGGCTTCTTGTACTCCTGCTGGCTGTTCCCGCATTGGCCGAGGAAGACAAAGCCGGGACGCCTGAACCCGTGGATGACATCCAGGGCTGGGAGGCGGCGATACCCGCGAACCCGGAAGAACCCCCCGCAAACTGGGTGGATTCCAGCCACTCCTACGCCACCGAGCAGGCCCAGGCCCTCACCCAGTGGATGGATAATTACTTCGGCGAACCCAACTACGAGATCGAATCGGCCGAGTCGCTGATCCGTATTGACTTCACTACCGACTGGGACCAGGACGACGGCGTCAACAACAACGTCAGGCTGCGCGGTAAACTGCAGGTGCCGAGGATCTCAAAGCGCCTGAACGTGGTATTCAGCGACGAATCCGGGGATGAACTCGACCCGGGCGGTGACCAGCGCAAGCTGGATGACAACTTCGGCCTGTTGTACCGCGTATCCGAGGACGATCACTCGCGCTTCGACCTGACCATGGGCATCACCTGGAACCGCGTGCGCCCCGGTGTGCGCTACCGCTACCAGGGCGCCCTGGGCGATGTCACCACCTACCGGTTTACCCAGCGGCTGCAGTACGAAAACCAGGATGGCGGGTATGCCACCAGCCAGGTAGAGCTCAACCGGGTGCTGGGGAAAAACGCGGTACTGCGCTGGAACAACCGGGGTGTTTACGGCGAGGAGACCGACGGCACGGAGTGGATCAGCCGCCTGTCCCTGTTCCAGCGGCACAAGGTCACCAAAAAACGGCGGCAACTGGGCGTCAACTACTTCGCCGCGGTGAACGGGGTCACCGATCCCAAATCCTACGTAAAGAATTACGCCCTGGGCGTACTGTTTCGCCGCCAGGTGTACCGCGACTACCTCTTCCTGGAGCTGGAACCCGCCTATAACTACCGCAAGCGTGAGCCCGAGGATAAACGGCAGTTCGCCTGGAGCGTCACCATGCGCTTCCAGATCGCGCTGGAGCGCGACCTGGCCCGCAAGAGAAACAAACCCACGACCGCAACCAGCCCGGGCGTGAGCACCGGGCCGGTTGTCGATCCGGCACAGGACAGGGATCAATACGACCCCCTGGAAAACCCCATGCCCGAGGACGAGGCGCTATAGGTTCTCCTCGGCAAAGGCCGCCAGCCTCGAGCGCACGATACCGTTCACGTGCATGATGCCCGCGTGCGGGTACTGCTTGCTCTTTTCCACCAGGTAGGTGAGTCCCGATGTCAGCGGTGAAATGTACTTGTTGTCAATCTGGGCGAGGTTGCCCAGCACCACGATCTTGGAATCGGCACCGACCCGGCTGATCACCGACTTGAGCTGGAACTGGGTCAGGCCCTGGGCCTCGTCGATGATGATATAGGCGTTGTTGAAGGAGCGGCCACGCATGAAGTTGAGCGACTTGAACTGGATATTGGCCCGCTCCTTAACGTAGCTGATACTGCCGTGACAGGATTCATCCGTGCCGTGCAGGATCTCCAGGTTATCGTCGAAGGCCGCCAGCCAGGGCGCCATCTTCTCCTCCTCCGTGCCGGGCAGGAAGCCGATCTCCTCGGCGATGGGCGGCGTTGAGCGGGCCACGATCAGCTTGGAATAGCGCTTCTGCTCGAGAATGGCGTGCACCCCGTAGGCCAGCGCCAGCAGGGTTTTACCGGAGCCTGCCGGGCCGGTCATCACGGTCATGTCCACGTTCTCGTCCGCCAGCAGCGACATGGCCATGGCCTGCTCCAGGTTGCGCGGCACCAGGCCCCAGAAGCGCCGGTTCATCAGGTTGTCCCGGCTGTCGCAGCGCAGGTACACAAACTCCTTTTCCACCCGCTTGACGAAGGCCATGAACTGCTGGTCATCGTACAGGAACATGTTGGGATAGGCCTGGGGCAGGGACTTGCGCGGAATGCGGTGCAAGGTGCAGTCGCCCTCGCGCAGGGTATCCACCTCGCTGATGGTGGACCAGAAATCCCCCTCGATATGCTCGTAGCCCTTCGCCAGCAGGTTGATATCGTCCAGCACCCGGTCCCGGCGGTAGTCCTCCACGTGCACCAGGCCGGAACCCTTGGCCTTGATGCGCATGTTGATGTCCTTGGTCACCAGGCAGATAAATTCATTGGGGTGCTCCGCCTGCAGGCGCAGCGCCACATTGATAATGCGGTTGTCATTGGCCTGGGCCTGGGTGTCGTCCAGGTAGGGCACCGCCGAATTGTCCGCCAGGCGCTGGTCGGGATAGATCGCCAGGGTACCCATAACACTGCCTTCCAGTCCCGTACCGGGCACCTCCACGCCCTCCTGGATCTGTTGCGGCGTGGCGTTATCCACCACCTTGTCGATCATCTGGATGGCGATGCGCGCCTCCCGACTCACGGTCTTGTCTGGCCGGTCCTTGATATGGTCGAGTTCCTCCAGGACGGTCATCGGTATGACCACGTGGTGTTGCTTGAAGGCGGTGACCGCCGTTGGGTCGTGCAGCAGGACGTTGGTGTCCAGCACATAGGTCTTCTTGATGACAGGTTTCAGGGTGGTTTTTTCTACGCGCAGGGCGGAGCCTGAGTCCATAGAGGATTCCTCATCGAAGTTTCACTGGGTAATGGTCTGGGGGTTTTCAGCTGGTAATCCGACAGCACTGGCCGGGGCCGGGTTGGATGAAGGGGTGAATAAAAGGGTGTCGGTAAGCGCCGGGGGCGTAATGGCGAAGGCGTATGATGCTTGAGCGCGGATGGCTCGGTGGCAGCGCTCAGGCGCTTGTTGTGTGACACATGGCAACAGACGATGTGCTGTCCTGCCTGCATCCGGAAATCAGTCAATGGCTCTTCCCGGCGGGGCTGGTTTCTACCGCGTTGCCCCGATTATCAAACCGGGCTCGCCAACATGTCAATGGCAACGGGAAAAATGGCCGTCTATTGGCGCCGAAGGGGCAGTTACAACTGACACGGTGGACGTTTTGGGCTAGCATAGGTCGCTTGTATTCGAGAATTTAAGTAGCTCCCTCCATGCTCAACCAGGACTCCCTGTCGCAACTCAAAGGCCTCAAATCCCAGATGGAGGCCGAAAAGGAGCGCACCGAGGCTGTCATCAAGGGAACCCAGAACCGTTACGGTTTTGCGGTACTCGATGACGGCCGCGAAATATTCATACCACCGGACGAGATGCTCAAGGCCTTTCCCGATGACCGGGTGATGGTGTGTATCCGGCCCACCAAAGACAACAAGACCATCGCCGACATCGAAAAACTGGTGGACAGCCCGCTGGCGGACTTCACCGGCCGCTGCGTGCGCAAGGGCAAGGCAGTCTTCGTCGAACCCGACCTGAAACAGCTCAACCGCTGGTTGTTCATACCGCCCCACGCCCGCAACGGGGTAAAGGAAGGCGACTACCTGCGCTGCGCGATCCTGCGCCACCCCATTCGCGACGGCAAGCCCCAGGCCAAGGTGCTTGCCGTCATCGGCAATGACAGCACCCCGGGCATCGAGAACCTCTACAGCATGGCCAAGTACCGGCTGGCATCCGAGTGGAGCAACGCGAGCAAGCAGGAAGTCGAGCGCCTGGTGGCGCAGTGCAAACCGCTGGAAACCGGGAAACGGCGCGACCTGACCGATCTCGAATTCATTTCCATCGACACCGTGAAAACCCAGGACATCGACGACGCCCTGTACGCGGAAATCAGTAACGACGGCTGGACCCTGTTTGTCGCGATCGCCGATCCCACGGCCTATATCGATACCGCCAGTGATCTGCACCGCGATGTCGCCGCCAGGGGTGCATCGATTTATTTTCACGGCGACGTCCTGCCGATGCTGCCCGAGCAGTTGTCGCAGGATACCTGCGCCCTGTCCGAGGGCAGTGACCGCCCTGCCCTGGTGTGCAAGATCGCGATAAGCGATAACGGCCAGGTGGGGGATTTCGAGTTCATCGAGGCCACCGTGAGGTCCCGCGGCAAGCTGTCGTATTACGGCGTGGAGCGCTATATCAACGGCCAGGGCGATGAGCTGATGAGCCACGCCACGCCACTGGAAGCCCTCTACGCGGTATTCCGGGCGCTGCGCGCCAACCGCGAGGAAAACGGCCTGGTCATGGAGGATCGCCAGGAGTTTCGCTGGATACTCAATGACAGCAAGCAGATAGAAAGCATCGAGCCTTTCGAGAAACTGCTGTCACAGAAGCTGGTGGAAGAATGCATGATTGCAGCCAACCGCTGCGCCGCCAGTTTCCTGCGGGAGCACAAGGCCAACGGCCCTTTCGTCACGCACGCGGGCATTCGTCCCGACCGGCTGGACGAGGCGCGCAAGTTCCTCACCATGCACGCACCCCAGGTGGCCGAGCTGGACCCCACCACGGTCGAGGGCTACCGCGAGATCATGCGCTGCCTGTCCACCACGGACCACAAGCTGCCCCTGCGAGGCATGGTCAACAGGCTGCTGACCCGCGCCGGGCTGAGCCAGGAGCCGGGACCCCACATGGGCATGGCGCTGGAAACCTACACCAACTGCACCTCCCCACTGCGCAAGTACGTGGATTTCCTGGTACACCAGCAGATCAAGGCGCTGCTGCACCAGCAGCCCGCCGACCGGGTCAATCCCGCGCTGCTGGCGGACCTGGCGGAGCGCCTGCTCAATTCCCGCACCGCGACGCTGGAAGCCGAGCGCTGGCTCGCGGGCAAATACCTGGCCAGGCTGGCCAGTGCCGGGGAAGTGGTCTTCCGGGGCAGGATAACCCACGTCAACAGCAGCGGCTTCACCGTGCGCCTGGAGGACAGCGGCCTGGAAGGCTTTGTGGACTTGCGCAAGGACCCGGAGAAGTTCAGCTACGACAAGTGGACCGCCAGCCTCACCAGCACCACCCGCCGCTTCCAGCTGGAACAGTCAGTGGAGCTCAGGTTCGTCGACGTGGATACCGCCAACCAGTACCGGGCCATGTTTGAACTGGTTCAGGGCTGCGGCCTGAAGCCGCCGAAGGCCGAACCGGAAGCGAAGGACGCGACGACAGCCCAGGTACCCGGCACGGGATCCTGACCGCGCGGGGCGCATCGCGCCTCAGTGCGCGCGGCGGTCCAGTATGGTCTGTTTCTGCATGGTCGCCACGGCCCGCAGGCCGCCGGTCAGGCAGACCTGCACCCGGGTAACCAGGCGGATCATTTCCGCCACGCCCAGGGCCTTCAGGTAGTTCCCCATTTCCGTGTAGCTGTCCCGCGAGACGCTGTGATCCACCAGCCGGAAAGCCTGGATGATCAATTCCTCGCTGGCACTGAACGCGTCCTCCTCCCCGAATATCAGCTTGGTAAAGGTATCCACGATGGCGATTTCACTGACCGGGCCACTCATCCCGGTATCGTAAGCACTTTGCATTATTCACCCCCTGTTCGGCTTCCATTCCGGGCAAATCGACTACCTTGATCGCCCGGGGGAGTCTTGAGTATGGCTGATAGCGCACACCGACCTGGTCAAATTTTAGTCACTATTTCACAAAAAGCGCGATCGAATGACGCAATCGACCCCATATGGGGCAGGTTTTTTGTCGGGGACGGCGGCGCGCCGGGGCAGGAGAGGCCCCCGGCGGCCCGGGCTGTCTCAGAAACTGGCGTGCCCGGGGGTGCGGGGAAAGGGAATGGCATCGCGCACGTTTTCCATGCCCGTCACATAGTTGAGCAGGCGCTCGAAGCCCAGGCCGAAGCCCGCATGGGGCACGGTGCCGTAGCGGCGCAGGTCCCGGTACCACCACAACTCTTCCCTGAGGTGCGCATCCATGCGCGCGTCCAGCACGTCCAGCCGTTCCTCGCGCTGGCTGCCGCCAATGATCTCGCCGATACCGGGGGCCAGCACATCCATTGCCGCCACGGTGCGACCGTCGTCATTGAGGCGCATGTAGAACGCCTTGATCTCCTTGGGGTAGTTCATCACCACGACCGGGCGACCCACATGGCGCTCTGACAGGTAGCGCTCGTGCTCGGAGGCGAGGTCCAGCCCCCACTCCACCGGGAACTCGAAAGCCTCACCGCAGTTCTTCAGGATAGCCACCGCCTCGCTGTACTGCATGCGCTCAAAGCTGCTGTCCACCACCGCCCGCAACCGGGAGATCGCCGTGGGGTCTATGTGCTGGGCGAAAAAGGCCATGTCATCTTCACGCTCCTCCAGCACCCGGGTGAACACGTGTTTCAGCAGGGCCTCGGCCAGGTCGGCGTCATCGTTGAGATCGGCAAAGGCAATTTCCGGCTCTACCATCCAGAACTCCGCCAGGTGCCGGCTGGTATTGGAATTCTCCGCCCGGAAGGTCGGCCCGAAGGTATACACCTTGCTCATGGCCAGGCAGTAGGATTCCACTTCCAGCTGGCCCGACACCGTGAGGAACGACTCCCCGGCAAAAAAATCCTGGCTGTAGTCCACCGCCCCGTCCGGGGTGCGCGGCGGGTTGGCCAGGTCCAGGGTACTGACCCGGAACAGCTCCCCGGCGCCCTCGCAGTCACTGCCGGTGATAATCGGGGTATTGATCCAGTGAAACCCGTTGGCATGGAAATAATTGTGGATGGCATTGGCCAGGGTAGTGCGAACCCGCGTAATGGCGCCGATGGTATTGGTGCGCGGCCGCAGGTGTGCCTGGGTGCGCAGGTACTCGAAGCTGTGGCGCTTCTTGGCGATGGGGTAGGTCTCGGCATCGTCAACCCAGCCCACGACCTCCACGGCGGTGGCCTGGATTTCCACGCTCTGGCCCTTGCCCTGCGAGGCCACCAGCTCGCCGGTGACCACCACGGCGCAACCGGTGGAAAGCCTCAGCAATTCGGATTCATAGTTTGCCAGCGTCGCCGGCACCACGGCCTGGATGGGGTCGAAGCAGGAGCCATCGTGAATCGCCATGAACGATATTCCGGCCTTGGAATCACGCTTGCTGCGCAACCAGCCCCTGACCGTGACTTGCTGCCCGACGGCCACCTGGCCCTTGAGAACACTCTGTACCGGATACACTGCGACCATGATGAGCAGGGGCCTCTAGCGGGCAATACGCGTGATTTTGCTGCCTTCCAGGGTGAGGTTATACATCAAGCCCTTGTTGGAAAAGATAAAACCCACCACCGATTCATTCAGTGTACTGGAGTCGACGCTGCCGTCGGCACCCAGTTTGGCCAGCGCCACACTGCCGTCCACACCCACTTTCCAGCCGCTGCTGTTCTGGAATTTTCTCAGGGCATCGTCGGTCATGAACAGGATGACTTCCGATTTCACCTGCACGCCCGCCTGCAGGCCAAAGGAGGCACCGGCTGTCACAAAATAGGAGGTGGGCCTGTCGACCACCAGCAGGGAGCCCTCGCCGTATTCGCCGCCGACCCCGAAGCCCATCTTGACGATATCGGGGAACACCAGTATCCCCGCCGCCTTGTCCATTAATTCCCCGGCGTCGGCAGAGTGGCCGCGCAGGGCCTCCAGGGCAGCCTGGCTGCCGGCATCGATCTTGGCCTTGCCGTCGGCCCGCAGGGTCGGCGACAACGCCAGCAACACTACGGTGATAAGCGTGGGCAGCAGCGCGCCGCGTACGGACTGGAACATGGGTACTTCTCCTTGTGATTATCGCCCGGGACAAGCCCGGCCATGCTTCGCTTGCGGTCCTGCCGCCAGCTTCCGGTATCAAAGCCGGCGATTCTACACCAACAGCGCAGCCCGGTGCAGTGCCCGGGCCGGAACTGCCGGCTATTGTGGACGCCGGCAAATGCCGATTTAATGGTGCCCCGGCGCGAACACAAGGGCACAGGATTTCGCATGAAAAAGGCAGAAATAGCGTTTCTGGAAGGCGGCAACTACATCAGTTTCGCCACCCGCAAAAAGTCGGGCGACCTGGTCGCCACGCCGGTCTGGTTTGCGCCGGATGGCGACAGCTACTACCTGTTCTCGGCAGGCGAGGCCGGCAAGGTCAAACGATTGCGCAATTTCAGCGAGGTCCGCATTGCCGCCTGCACCGTGACCGGCACCGTCACGGGCCAGTGGGCCGATACCCGGGCTTACCTGCTGGATCAAGCCGCCGACAAGGACACCGCGCTCAGGGCCCTGCATCGCAAGTACCGCTGGCAAATGGCCGTCGGCGACCTGTTGTCAAAACTCACCGGGAAAATGCAGCGCCGCCAGTACATTCGCGTCGAGCGCCCCTAGTTCCGTGCTGCCTGCTCATTGGCAGCGCTAAGTACCGAGCGGCCGGGCTTTCCTGACTTCCTCCAGCTGCAGCTGGTACAACTGGATGTCCGAGTACAGGTTTGCGCTGTCGATCGCCTGCCTGATGTCGACGACGGCATCGTCGAGCCGGTTGAGCCGGTAGTAGATCAGGCCCCGGGAAAACAGCAGGCGGCTGTCGTGGGGCAACAGCTCGACCGCGCGGTTGTAGTGACCCAGGGCAGCCTGCCAATCACCCTCGGCGGCGGCCGCATCGCCCTGCCAGGAATGGTAGTAAGGATTGGACTGCCGGTGGCGGTCCACCTTGGCCAGCCAGTACTCCCGCTCTTCCTGGCGCCCCTGCAGCCCGTACAGCACGGCCAGGTTGGTCATGGCGGAATACTCGGTGAAGTCCAGTGCCAGGGCCTGCAGGTAACTGCGTTCCGCCTCCTCGTGCTGGCCGCTGTAGCGGTAGATGGCACCCAGGTTGACCCACAGGTGCGACATCGCCGGGCTCAGCTGCAACGCCCGCACCAGGTAGAGCCAGGCCTGTTCCAGGTCGTCCCTTCCCAGGGCATCCATCGCGATATTGTTGTAGTACAGGGCCTCGGCATCACTGTCGGTCAGGTCCTGCGAACCGGCAATATCGCTGGAGGGCAGCGGATCGATGTCCACCATGTAGCGCTTGCCGTCCCGCAGTCGCACCACCACGTTCACGTGCAGGCCGACCTGCACCCGCTCGCTCACCTTGCTCCACTGGGGCCGCACTTCCAGCCACTGGTAATTGGCTTCCAGCCCGGCCTCCCGCGCAAGAGCGATAAACAGGTTGGCATAGGACAGGCAATTGGCGGTACCGCGGTGAAACACGTCCGTGGCAGTGCCGTCGGCGAAGGGATCGTACGCCAGGTGAAGGGCGCCAACGCCCCGCACCGCATCGTGCAGGGACATCAACACCAGGCGGCTGTTGCCCAGGCCACCGGTGTAACGCGCGACAAATTCACGCATGGGTTGGTCAAGCGAGAGCAGATCGGGGCGCGGCACCCTGCCCTGCGCCTCTGCCACGGTGAGGGTCCTGTCATCCAGCCGCAGGGGAGCCAGGCTGTCGACGGTCCGGGTGTCGATGGGATCGCTGGCGCAGCCGGCCAGTGAAAGGGCCAGCAATACCAGGGGCAAGCGCCAACCCCAGCCCCCTGACAGAAACTGTCGCCATTGTCGTGCCGCCACCGCGGGGGAAGACACCATAAGCTCCTCCTCGGCGTTCAGTATACGCCTGCGCGACCAGCGCGCGACCCGGCATTTTGATCTGCGTCAATGCACACGACCCCGGGCTTTGGGAGGATTCTTGCGTTGGTTTAACCAGGAATAATGAGGACTGCCCCCATGACCCAGCACCTGTCACCGGAAGATACCGCCGCAGACCAGCGCGCCATGCGCCAGCTGGCGACCGTCGTTGGCTGCTTTATCGTGGCGACGGTCATCATGGCCGTGGCCGTGGGCTGGATAATGGGCTGAACCGGCCCGGCGGCTCAGGCGGCGGTGTGAAGGCCGCACTCCCGGCCGTCCTGGACTTTGGTGGGATCGAAGTAATGCCGGCAGGTAGGCAGCCGGTGCTGCTGCATGTAAGCGTCCACCTCGTCTTCTGACCAGTAGAAAATCGGCGCCACCTTGATGATGCCGCGGCTGTCCAGGGACACGATGTCCAGGGACTTGCGGTGTTCGGTCTCCTCCCGGCGGATACCCGTCAGCCAGATTTCGGGGGCAAAATCAGCCAGGGCCCTGTCGAAGGGGTCCAGCTTTACCTGGCGGGTAAATTCCTTGTGCCGCTCTTCCTCGTCCACCGTCGGAATACCCCCCATGATCGCGTTGCGGCGCTCGCTGGTCATCCCTGGGGAGTAGACGTGGATGTTCAGCTCCAGGTCGCGGATCAGGCGCTCGGCCACCACGTAGGTATCCCGCAGGTTATAGCCCGTATCCACCCAGACCGTCGGCACGGATTTATCGACCTCTCCCACCAGGTGCAGCATCACCGCGGCGTTGCGGCCCATACTGGTGGTGGCAATGGTGTTGCGGCCAAGACCCAGCGCCCAGCGCACAATGTCCTGCGGGCTCGCGTCGCGCAGGCTTGCATTCACACTGTCAAAGTCCAGTTCCAGGGCTCGCATGGGTCGCAATTTCGGGTATAGGGGGCCGCACTTTATAGAACAAAAAAGCGCGATACAAATAACTAAGCTTTATATGGTTATTCTCCCGGAAAGTGCCGCCACAGGGGCGGCACGCGCTGGCAAAAAGCGCCAGTTTTGCTGGCATCCAGTCGCACTTGCCCGCACCGGCCCGGCCGCCAATACTGGTGCCCAACCTGTTTTCAGCACCGGAGCAAGCCATGCGCAACCCATTGTGTGACCGTCTCGGCATCGAGTACCCGATATTTGCCTTCACCCACTGCCGCGACGTCGTGGTGGCCGTCAGCAAGGCCGGGGGCATTGGCGTGCTGGGCGCCGTGGGCTTCAGCCCAGACCAGCTCAAGGAGGAGCTGGACTGGATAGACGAGCACATCGGGGACAAGCCCTACGGCGTGGATATCGTGATCCCGCAGAAATACGAGGGCATGGGGGACATGACCGCCCAGGAGATGGAGGCCCAGCTGTGGAAGATGGTGCCCCAGGAGCACATGGACTTCGCCCAGAAGTTGCTGGCGGATGCGGGCGTGCCGCCGTGGCCGGACGGCACCCAGAGTATGGGCCTGATGGGCTGGACCGACGCCACCGCCACACCACTGCTGGAAGAGGCGCTGACCCGGCCCCAGTGCGTGATGATCGCCAATGCCCTGGGCACCCCCCCCGCGGACAAGATCAAGCGGGTGCAGGACTCGGGGCGCCTGATCGGGGCGCTGTGCGGGCGGGTCAAGCAGGCCGTGGCACACAAGGAGGCAGGACTGGATTTCGTGGTGGCCCAGGGCGGCGAGGGCGGCGGGCATACCGGCAGCGTCGGCTCCATCGTGCTGTGGCCGCAGATCGTGGACGCTATCGGCGACACGCCGATGCTGGCCGCGGGCGGGGTGGGTAACGGGCGCCAGATTGCCGCGGCGATGGCCATGGGCGCCGCCGGGGTGTGGACCGGGTCCCTGTGGCTGACGGTGGAGGAGGCCCACACCCAGCCGGCACAGAAAGCCTCACTACTCAAGGCCACCAGTGAAGACACGGTGATCTCCCGCTCCTGGACCGGTAAAACCTGCCGCATGCTCAAGAGCGAATGGACCGAGGCCTGGGAGCGCCCCGACACCCCCAAACCGCTGGGTATGCCACTGCAGGGCATGGTCACCTCGGACGGCATGCGCCGCACCGCCACCTATGCCGGTGTGGGCGACTGCCAGAAAGTGGCTTTCAACCCCTGCGGCCAGGTGATCGGGCAACTCAACGAGGTGGAATCCTGCCGGCAGGTGATTTACCGGCTGCTCGAGGAATACGTGGACGCGGTGGGCAAGGCAGGATCCATGCTGCCGGAGGCATAGCCTGACCTGTCGGGCAGGGCATCAGCCTGGAACAATGTCATTCCCGCGCCCGCGGGAATGACGAACAGGCGTCAGGCGGCCGCGCGGGATGCGGTCTTTTCGAGTTCCGCGTGCAAATCCAGGAACTGCAGCGTCAGCTTGTGGCTGGGCGCCATGTCGATCAGCGGGCGATGATCCCGGTGGGACTCTTTCATCTTCACCGAGCTGGTGAGGTAGGTGCTGAAAATCGGGTAACCCTCGGCCTCCAGCTCCGCCACCAGTTCGCCCGGCAGGCGCGCCTGTGAGCTGAACTGGTTGATCACTATGCCCTCGACCTCGAGATCCGGGTTGTGGTCTTCCTGCAGTTCCGCAATGTTGTCCATCAACGAATACAGGCTCTGGCGGGCAAAACTGTCGCAGTCGAAGGGGATGAGCACCGCATCCGCCGCGATCAGCGCCGACTTGGAAAAGAAATTGAAATTGGGTGGCGTGTCGATATAAATCCGGTCGTACTCGCCGTCCAGCTTCTCCAGGGCATCGCGCAGCTTGTAAATCTTGTAGCGTGACTCCAGCTCCTTTTCCAGCACCGTCAGGACGGGGCTGGAGGGCATCAGGTAAAGATTTTCATAAGGCGTTTCCCACACGAAAGAGTCGGGGTTGCGGCTCATCTTGCGCGAACCCACCGTCTGCTTGAACAGGCCGGCCACGCCCTGGGCCTCGGCCGGGAACGCCTCGGCATCGATTTCACCCACCAGGTAATGGGTGGTGTTGCCCTGTACGTCCAGGTCTATCACCAGGGTACGGTAGCCCATGGCGGCGCTGATGGCTGCCAGGTTACAGGTAATACTGGTCTTGCCGACCCCGCCTTTTTGATTGAATACAACGCGCTTCATGACTAAAAAACCCACCGTGGGAAAGTGTTGAATGGAAGCTGCCCAGTGTAATCAAAGGTGCCGGGCAATGTAAGCGCCAGGCACCCATGCAGGGCGCCTGGCAACGCCCCTGGCCACCTCAATCCTTCACGGCAATCAGGTGTATCTCGAACACCAGCGCGGTGTTGGGGCCAATGGCAGATCCGGCACCCTGCTCGCCGTAGGCGAGGTGCGGCGGGCAGGCGATACGCCACTTGTCCCCCGCCGACATCATCTGCAGGGCCTCGGTCCAGCCGGGTATCACCTGGTGCACGCCAAACTCTGCCGGCTCGCCGCGGTCCACCGAGCTGTCAAAAACGGTGCCGTCCACGAGCGTGCCATGGTAGTGGGTTACCACTGTCGACCGGGGCCCGGGGCTGTCACCGTCGCCGGACTCCAGCACCTCGTACTGCAGTCCACTGGGCGTCGTGGTCACCTCGTCGCGGGCCGCATTGGCCTTGAGGAACATGTCCGCCAGCTGCTGGCGCTTGCCCGCCAGCTCCGCTTCCTGGGCTTCCCGTTTGCCCTGGATAACCTGGTAGCTGGCATTGATCGCGGTCTCATCCACCGCGGCCTCCTGCTGGTGGTACCAGTGCTGTACGCCGGCCAGCACCGCGTCCAGGTCCAGTCCTTCAAAACTGTTGCGGCGCAGTTGTTCGCCAAATTGCAGGCCAAAGCCATAGCTGGCGCGTTGTTCGTCGGTGGCCAGTTCCACTGCGGGTTGTAATGCCATAATCGGTTTCCACTTTACGGGTTCAAGGGGAGGCGTACCTTAACATACGCCGGGGGCCTGTGGGCCCTGGTCGACCGCCCGCAGCACATAGCGACTGGCGCTCATCTCCGCCTGCCACACGCCGAAGGTGCCGCGCTCGAGGTCGTCGTAAGCCTGGATGATGGAGTCGTTCACCTCGGGATAGGCAACCTGGTCCCAGGGACAGTCCCGGCGGCTGAAAAAACCACAGGCCAGGGATTCCACGCCGGGCTGGCAGTCGTCGCTGTCGACGCTGGCGCGAAAAGCCACATACACCTGGTTGATAAAGGTAATGGTGCCGGTCATGTACAGCTGTAGCCGCTGTGGTGGCAAGCGCACGCCGGCCTCCTCATACAGCTCCCGGGCCGCGCCCTGGGCCAGGGTTTCGCCGCCCTCGAGATACCCGCCGGGAATCGCCCACAGGCCGCGCTTGGGCTCCAGGTTGCGCTGCACCCAGAGCAGGCGCTTGCCACAGGCGACGAAGCAGGTCACCACGACCATGGGGTGCTCGTGGCGCGGCACGCCGCACCTGTTGCAGAACCAGTGTTTACGCTGCTCGCCTGCCACCACGTGCGGCACCACCGTGGCGCCGCAATCAGGGCAATAACTCATCCTGGCCAAACCTGACTCCCCCCGGATACTGCCCGCGAGTTTAACGCACTTTGCCCAATGCGAAGTATTGCGGCTATGCTTGCATCCCCGACACTCCTGGAGACCGCAATGGCGGACCGCGACCTGACAGTTCAACTGCTGCTCACCGGCAACGAGATCATGAGCGGCGACACTGTGGATTCCAACTCCGCACTGATCGCCCGCCGCCTGGGCGAGCTGGCCATCGGGGTTTACCGCAAGGTCACCGTGGGCGATGACGTCAAGCTGCTGGGCATGGAGCTGGCGGCCATGGCCCAGGACTCCGACCTGCTGATCATCAACGGCGGCCTGGGGCCGACTATCGACGACCTCACCGCCGAGGTGCTGGCGCGCGTGACGGGAGTGGGTATCAAGGAACACCCCCAGGCCCGCGCCCACCTGGAGGACTGGTGCAGCCGCCGGCGCCTCCCCCTGAACGCCGCCAACCTCAAGCAGGCGATGCTGCCGGCGGGCGCCACCGTGATCGACAACCCCGTCGGCAGCGCCGTGGGTTTCGAGATGATGGTGGGTAGCTGCCGGGTTATTTGCACGCCGGGCGTACCCAGCGAACTGGCTGCCATGCTCGATGGCATCGTGGCCGACCTGGCCCGCCGCATGGACCGACCCGCCCAGCGCAGCATCCTGCGCCTGCAGACCTTCGGCCTGGGCGAGTCCACCGCCCAGCAGATGATCAGCGACGGCATCGACGACTGGCCCGGGGAAGTGGAGCTGGGTTTTCGCGCCGGTGCGCCGCAGATGGAAATCAAGCTCAGCGTCGACAGTGACGCCGCGCTACCGGCTCGCCAGCGCTGCCGGGGCCAGCTGGAGCAGCTGTTTGGCGACCATATTATCGGCGAGGGAGACAGCACCCTGGCCGGGCGCGTGCTGGAACTGCTGCGCGAACGCGGCGCCACCCTCACCACCGCCGAGTCCTGCACCGGCGGGCTGATCGCCTCCATGCTCACCCGTATTCCGGGTTCATCCGAGGCCTTTCACGCCGGCTTCGTCACCTACGCCAACAACATCAAGCACGCGGTACTGGGAGTGGACGAACAGGTGCTGGCAAGCGAGGGGGCGGTGAGCGAGGCGGTGGTGCGGCAGATGGCACTGGGGGCCATGGCGCGTTCAGGGGCGGATTACGCCATCGCCGTGTCGGGGATTGCCGGACCGGACGGCGGCACACAGGACAAGCCGGTCGGAACCGTCTGGCTGGCCTGGGGCAGCGCAACAGCGCTCAAGAGCTGCCGCCTGCGCTGGCCGGTGGAACGCACCCTGTTCCAGACCATGGTGGCCGCGGCGGGGCTGGACATGATCCGCCGCACCCTGCTGGGGCTGGACTCGGAGCCGAGGTATTTCAGCCAGCGCAGGGCATGAACCGCCCCCGCCGCTAATCGCTGGAGCGCGCCCGGAAGGGCGCCCACAACATGCCGTCCAGGCGCTGCTCGTTGGGTGTGTGCGTTTCCAGGCCAATTTCCGCGGTCTTTTGTTGCCCCGCTGTCGTTGCCTGGTAGGTGCCAAACAGGTGGGTGCAGGCGTAGGTGAGCAGCGCCAGAGCGCCGTTATGCAACCAGCGGGAAATCGATAACACGTACTCGCGGGCCGGGCGCAGCATCTCCAGCAGCATGCCGCCGGAGAGCGCGGCGAGCGTGACGACCGTGAAATCGACAAGGAAACCGGGGCCGCTATCAATCATGGCGGGTGGTTCCCGTAAAGGACTTCTGAATATGCCAATCATTCGGTAACGCTACACTGGCTCAATCGTCCTCGATAACAACCCCATCCGGGGCCGCCGCCGCGCGGTGCCACACCAGGGAGTGGAAGCGGATCACGCTGCCGGCCTGGTCCTTGCCGCTGAGCACCAGGGTCTGGCCGTCCAGTTCCGCGTGGCGCAGCTGCTCGCTGCCCGGAAAATTGGGATTGAGGCTCTGGGTGACGTAGTGAATGACATCACCGTCCACCACCTGGTAGCGGCCGGCGTAGTGGAAGTAGGTGGAAAATGCGTCCGCCTTCAGCGCGTCCGGCAACTTGCGGAAACTGACATCCGCGGGCAGTGGCGAACGGCCCGCCTGGGCGATGGACGCACTCATCCAGCCATCATTGCTGTAAACCAGCAGCCCCTGGGGGTCTTCGCCGTAGGGATAGGTGAACTCGTCGCGATCGGCGTAGCCGATCGTCCAGGACTCCAGTTGCCAGGTACCAATCAGGTCGTCTTTGCTGATCATTTCCTCGATTTCTCCTTCAGGGTTGCAGTTGCTCGATGTGCCAGCCTGCATCGGCCTGTCGCCGGTACAGGAAGCGGTCGTGTAGGCGGTTTTCACCGCCCTGCCAGAACTCAATTTTCTCCGGCAGCACCCGGTACCCACCCCAGAAATCCGGCACGGGAATTTCGCCCTTGCCGAACTTCTCCCGCAATACCTGCACCTGCTTTTCCAGCAGCGCCCGGGCGGAAATAGGCCTGCTCTGGCGCGAGGCCCAGGCGGCGATCTGGCTCTCCCGCGGCCGCGTGAGGAAATAGCTGGCGGACTCCGCCATCGTCATTTTCTCCACCCGGCCACCGACGATCACCTGCCGGTCCAGTTCGTTCCAGGGGAACAGCAGTGATACCCGCGGGTTGTGGGCCATCGCCGCGGCCTTGTCGCTGCCATAGTTGGTGTAAAAGACAAAGCCGCCGTGGGACAGGCCCTTGAGCAACACGATACGTTGCCAGGGCGCGCCGCTCTCATCGACGGTAGCCAGCACCATGGCGGTGGGATCCTTCAGCCCCGCCCTGACCGCCTGTTCCAGCCAGCCCTCAAACTGGCGGATTGGGGACGCGTCCAGCATTTCCCGGCTGAGGCCACCGCTGATGTACTCGCGCCGGAAGCTTTCGTATTGCATTGTCACCCGATTCCACCTCGTCCTTAAGGGACAAATCCCACTATTGCGGGGGAAAATTCGCGAAAATGGCCTCTGCCGCCGCCTGCCTGGCCCGTTCGGCGCTGGCGGAGCCGGGTTGCGCCGTCATCTCGGTTTTGAGCACCGAACGCCACACCGGCTTGTTGCGCATGGCGTCGATCATGTCCACGATCAGCGTCCCTTTTGCGTAGCGGGCGCCGCCCACCACGGACATATCGCAGCCATCACAGTCACCGGCGCTTACCCGGTCCTGCACCTGGTCCTTGGGCACCAGGTACCAGTTCAGGAACAGTTCCGCCTGCTGGCTGGAACTGACCACCTCGAAACCCTTGCGCACAAGCTCGTCCTGCAGGGCGCTGTCGATGCGACTGATCTGGGCGTCGCTGATCATGATGGTTGCCGCGTTGGTGCGACTGGAAGGCTCGATGTAGATTTTTCGCACCCCGGAAAAATTGAACTGCCGGTCGTAATTGGTCGAGGTGTCGGGTGCTGCGGGACTGGTACTGCACGCGGCCAGCAACGGCAATAGCAGCGCGGCGAGGCCGAGCCGGGTAAACAATCTCATTGTCAGGTTCCTTGTGGCGGGAGCCGCATTATAGTCAATCGCTTGTGCTGGGAAACACCGGCGCCCGCCGGCCCATCGCGGGTATCTGCGGAAACGGGTAGAACTCCCGCCAGTCGGCGCCAAATTCATCCGCTATCCCCGCACCGTAGGCCTGCCGGTAACACTGCCCCATCGCCCGGTCCAGCTCAGCGGCGCTGGCCAGGCGCAACAGCAGGGCGGCCTCCATCATACCCTCCGCCCGCAGGCGGACGGATGGCGGCAGGTCGTCCCCCGCGCAAAGCGCGCTGAACATGGCGGTCCAGCGCTGCCGAAGTTCGTCCAGCAGTGTATTCATCCCGGTGTGCCCCGCAAATGTATCCCCCGAGTATGCTGCGCCGCACAAAACAGTTAAAGTCCCAATTCCAATTTCCCAGGACGCCGAATTCCGTGAATCGTTTGCACTCCTTATTCCTGACTCTCTTCACGCTGTGCCTGCTGGCCGCCGGCAACGGCTGGGCCACACAAGCCGCGGTCGATGATCCGCCGATTATCGACTTCAGCGAACGCTTCCTGCCGACGGTGGCACGCCATGGCATGGTGGTGGGTCCGGAACAGCTGGCCGCGGAAATTGGCAGCAGCATGATGAAACAGGGAGGCAACGTGGTGGACGCCGCGGTTGCCACCGGTTTCGCCCTGGCGGTGACCTATCCCCGGGCCGGCAACCTGGGCGGCGGCGGCTTCATGCTGATTCACCTGGCGGACAAAAACCAGCAGGTCTTTATCGACTACCGGGAAACGGCACCGGCGGCGGCCACCCGGGATATGTTCCTGGACAAGGACGGCGAGGAAGACCTGATGCGCGAGTACTTCAGCCCGCAGGCATCCGGGGTCCCGGGTACCGTGGCGGGTCTGCTACACGCCCTGGAAAAGTATGGCAGCATGAGCCGCCAACAGGTACTGGCACCGGCCATTGCCCTGGCTGAACAGGGTATTCCCGTGTCGTTCGCGCTGAATTATGAGCTGGCGGAGCGTGGTGAACGCCTGCGCCAGGACCCGGAATCGCTGCGGCTGTTTTTCAAGCCCGACGGCAGCGCCTACGAGGTCGGCGAGACCTGGCGCCAGCCCGATCTCGCCTGGACCCTGCGGCAAATCGCCGAACACGGTGCCGCCGCTTTCTACCAGGGTGAAATCGCCCAGCGCATCGTGGCGCTGATGACAGCGGGTAACGGCCTGATTACCCTCAAGGACCTGGCGGACTACCGCACTATCGAGCGCGAGCCGGTGCGCGGCACCTTTCACGAATTCGAGATCGTGTCAGCTCCGCCCCCCTCCTCCGGCGGCGTGCACATCGTGCAGATTCTCAACATGCTGAAAAATGACGATCTTGCCGCCCTGGGGCACAACAGCGCGGCCTACCTGCACCTGCTGGCGGAGGCCATGAAACTCGCTTATGCCGATCGCAGTGAATACCTGGGGGACCCGGACTTTACCGATGTACCGGTAGGTGCATTAACCGACGAGCGCTATGCCACGCGCCAGCGCAAGCGGATCGACCCCGATCACGCCACACCCTCGGCCGATATCGCCCCGGGCCGCGCGATGTTGCCTGAAAGCAAGGATACCACCCACTACTCCGTGGCCGATGAGAAAGGCAACATGGTGAGCAACACCTACACCCTGAACGCCAGTTTTGGCTCGGCCGTTTCGGTGCCGGGCACGGGCATGCTGCTGAACAACGAGATGGGGGATTTTGCCGCCAGGCCCGGCCTGCCCAATATGTTCGGACTGGTGCAGGGCGAACGCAACAAGATAGAGGGAGGCAAGCGGCCCCTGTCCTCCATGAGCCCCACCATCGTGTTCAGGAATGGCCAACCCTGGCTGGCCACCGGCAGCCCCGGGGGCAGCCGTATTATCACCACCGTGCTGCAGACCCTGGTCAACGCAATGGCCTTCGACATGAACGTCGCCACGGCGGGTGTCAGCTCCCGCATCCACCACCAGTGGATGCCCGACGAACTGCTGGCCGAAGAGGGTATCAGCCCTGACACGATAAAACTGCTCGAACAGATGGGACACAAGGTGGTGGCCGGGGGCATGACCATTGGCCGCACCCAGTCGATCATGATAGAAAACGGCTGGCTCCTCGGGGCCACCGATACCCGCCGGCCCCAGGGGTGGGTGGCGGGCTACTAGCGGGACGCGGCAAGCCGCGCCACGCCCAGGGCCGGACCAGGTCTTATGCACTACTGTAGCGGGAACCGGAATGCGCATGGGCGCGCTTGAGGCGATATTACAGCGCGGGCTGCTGGCCCTCGTGCTCGCCTGTGGCGTACCCGCGGCAGCGCAGGACGCCGGGGACGCGGTCGGCGACGACGCCACAACGGACACGGAACGCGCCATGCGCGATGCCATCGACCGGATCGAGTCCCGGCAAGGTGCCTATGGCGCCGGATTACCCGAGCAAATGCTCAGCCTGGGACTCGCGCTACAGCAGCAGGAACGCCACGGCGAGGCCGTTGCGCTATTCAAGCGCGGTGTGCACCTGGCACGCATCAACAACGGGCTGTACTGCACCGAACAGATACCGCTGCTGCAGGGCGAGATCCAGAGCGCGATCGCGCTTGGCAATTACAGCCGCGTCGACGAATTGCAGGAATACCTTTATCGCGTGCAGGTCCGCAGCCTGGCCAGCGGCGAAGAGCGAGCCAATGCCCTGCTGCAGCAGGCAACCTGGCAATTCAACGCCTACCAGCTGGGCCTTGGCACCCGGGGTCCGGACCGGTTGTTGACCATGTGGGACCTGTACCGGACCGCCTGGAGCGACATCAACGATACCGAGGGAGAAACGTCTACCAAGTTGCTGCCGCCGCTGTACGGCCTGTTGCGTACGCAGTACCTGTTGTCCGAATACCGGCCGGAAACCGAGCCCTTCGGCAACAGCTACAACCCGGGCTATAGCAACGCCGATGCCAACCGCTTTTATGTCTACCGGTCGGAGAACTACAATCTGGGGCGCAACGTCATTCTCTCCATCTACAACATCCAGCGCAGCAATAAAGGCCAGGACAGTGACGAGGCCATCGGCGCCATTGTCACCCTGGGTGACTGGGCCCTGTGGAACAATATGCGCGACGAGGCAACCCAAACCTACCGCCAGGCCCTGGGGGAACTTGCGCAGCGCGACGATGCCCAAGAGGGGGAGCAACAGCTTTTTACCGAGCCCGTGCCGCTGCCGGACATCGCTGGCCTGAGAGCACTCCCGCGCGCGGTGAGCGCGGAGCAGGGCAAACTACTGGTAGAATTCGGGGTGGACAGCCAGGGCAAGGTGGTCGACCTGGTAAGGCTGGATGACAACGAGGAACTCGACGTCAAGGCCGGGCGCCTGATGCGGGTGCTGCGCAAAACACAATTTCGGCCCCGCTTTGTGGCAGGGGACCCGGTAGACACGGAAAAACTGGTCAGGGCATATGACATCAAACCATAGCAGGGGACATTTACTGGTGCGGCTGGCGGGCATTGCCAGCGCTTGCCTGTTGTTGAGCGGTTGCCCCAGCGCCAGCACGCCGACCACACCCCAGGTGCCCTCCACGCCCAGTTCCACACCGCCACCACCGCCCACCCCGCCGCCGAGCAGCAGCCCGTCCAGTAGTTCATCCAGCAGCTCGTCCAGCAGTTCATCCAGCAGTGCCCAGGGCCAGCCCCCGGACAGCTCCGCCTCCGGCAGCCAGGGCACGCAAGGCAGCCCGGCAAGCGCGCCAGCGGAGCAGGACACCGCAGATGCTGCATCTGCCGGCGACGAGTCCGCCGCCGGTGCCAGTGAGGACCAGGGCAACCGCGACATGAGCGAGTTCCCCCAGGGCGAGGCCCCGGGTGCGGATAGCCCCCAGACGGCGGGCGCCCAGGGCGACCCGGCCGCCGGCGACCAGGGCAGCGCTGAACCCGGTGCAGGCGAGGCCGCCGGCACGGGTGGCGAAAGCCTGCCGGACCTGCGGGACGAACCCAACTTTGAAGAGGTCATGGCCGGCATGGAAGATGCCATGGGCACCCCTGGCGGCCCGCCCCCCGGCGGTACCGGCACCCAGGACGGCCAGGCGGGTACGGGACAGCCAGGCAGTAGCGGCAGCCCCGCCGGCGACTACGGCACCCGGGCCGGCGGGGCTGCCGGCAGCCACGGCGCGCCCGACGGCACCGGAGGTAGCGGTTCCAGCGGACCCCTGACACCCGCGGAGCAGGTGGCGATCCTGGACGCGCGCCTGGAAAAAGGTACCGGGGAATTCGACTCGATGATCCTGGCGGAACAGACCGAACAGCGGCGCGCCACGCGGGAGCGCCCGATCACCGGCCAGGTGAGCGCATCTGAAGAGGGTTCTGGTGGTTCCGGTGGTGGCGGCGGTGGTGCCGAGACTGGCGGGGATGCCGAGGGTGGCATGGCCGACGCCGGCGAGTACGGCGGGGGCGGCGGCTACAGCACCGGTGGCGGCATGGGCGGTGTCGGCGGCGGCAGCGGCGAGATACCCAAGGATGCCGCCAAGTACCCGCCACCCAAGGATATCCCCAGCGGCAACGACGACGACGTGGTGGCCCGCCAGCTGAGGGAAGCGGCCATGCGCGAGCCGGACCCGGCAGTCCGCGAAAAGCTGTGGGACGAGTACCGCAAGTACAAGGGCATCAGCAAATGAGTGCCTTGCGCCTGCTGTCCCTGGTCGCGCTGCTGTGGCTGCTCGGCGGCTGTGTCAGCCAGACGGTCACCACCAACTCCGTGCCGCGGATAGACACCGCCTCCGTCGATGTGCCCGAGGGCCAGCTGCTGGATGTCGGCATCTCCATTTTCGACCCGGGCATAGCGGACTACGAGGAGGGCGAGCAAACCTATCCCGAGGTGCGCAAGGCCGAGGCGCGCTTCATGCCATTCCTGCTGGCCGAAGCCATGCAGGACAGCGGCGCCTGGGGCGCGGTGCGGGTGGTACCCAACCCGGAGCAGATCAACGACCTGGTGGTGACTGGCAAGATCCTCCATTCCGATGGCGAGGAACTTGAGCTGCACATCCGGGCCAGCGACTCTCGCGGGCGCCTCTGGCTGGACAAGGACTACGCCGCCATCGCCAGCCGTTACTCCTACGACATGACCACGCGCAACAAGTACGACCCGTTCCAGGCGGTGTATAACACTATTGCCAACGACCTGCTGCAGCAGCAGGAGAAACTGAAACTGCAGGACCGGGAGAATATCCGCCTGGTGACCGAACTGCGCTTTGCCCGCAGTTTTTCCCCGGAGGCCTTCGACGGCTACCTGGGTAAAACCCGCAAGGGCGAGTACGAGGTGCTGCGACTGCCGGCGCGGGATGACCCCATGCTGGAACGCGTCGTCGCCATCCGCGAGCGCGACCAGATGTTTATCGACACGCTGCAGGAGTACTACCGCTCTTTCGGCGCCCAGATGCACGAGCCCTACCAGGAATGGCGCAAGCAGAGCTACGACGAAGCCGTGGCGCTGCAGGAGCTGCAGTCCGAGAGCACGCGGCAGCTGATTGCCGGTGCGGTGGCCGTGGTGGCGGGCATCGCGGCGGCGACAACCGGGGACAGCGCGGCCACCCAGGTCGCAGGCCAGGTCGCCGTCCTGGGCGGTGGCTACCTGCTCAAGGGAGGACTGGAAAAGCGCAACGAGGCGCAGATCCACGTGCAGGCGCTGGAAGAACTCGGCATGTCGCTGGAAGCGGAAATCACCCCGCAGGTCATCGAGCTGGAAGACCGCACCGTCATGCTGCACGGCAACGTGGAAGACCAGTACGCCCAGTGGCGCGAGTTGCTGGCGGACATCTACCAGGCCGAGATGGGCACGCTGCCACCTGCCGCAAACAAGCCGGCAACTGATACACTCTGACCGCAGCGCAGCTGCTGGTAAACTCTGTCCCCGTCACCGAAGCGAGCAAGGCCCGAACTCCTGCATGTCATCCCACAATGAGCCAGTACAGCCCACGCCTTTCGACGTGGTTCAGCCGACCCCGGTGCAAACACCCGGCACCAGCGCCAGCGTGCGCCAGGAGGGCACGCCGTCCTGGGTGCTGCCCGCCCTGGGAGGCCTGGTGTTACTGGCGGTACTGGTTATTTTCTGGCTGCCCGAGCGGGTGAATACCCCCGCACCCGAGGCCGCACCGGCGCAGGAGCCCACCACCGCCACCGGCCAGGTCGGCACGCAGCCCGGTACGCAGGCCGGCAAGGGCGCGGCGCCAGGCGATGTTTCACCCTGGTCCGACGCCCAGCTGGCCAAACTGCGCAAGGAAGCCCAGGAGGTGCTGGCGCAGCTGCTGGAAGTGCAGGAAGCCCTCGAGCAACGGGGCGTCAAGGTGTGGGCGGCGGAATCCTTTGCCGCCGTGGCCGCCCTGGCCACCGCTGGCGACGAGCTGTACCGCGCCCGGGACTTCGCCGCGGCGAAGTCCCGCTACGAGGAAGGATTGAAGCAACTGCAGGCACTCGAAGCGGGAATACCGGCGGAGCTGGCACGCCAACTCGCGCTGGCCGCGGCAGCGCTGGAGACCGGCGACCTCGCCCAGGCCACCGCCGCCCTGGACAGGGCGGAAGCCATCGAACCGGGCAACCCGGAAGCGGCGACATTGCGCAAGCGAGTGGAGGCCTTGCCAAAGCTGCTGGCCTTGCTGGAACTTGCAGCCAAGGCGGAACAGGGCGGCGATCTTGCCGGCGCTATCACCCAGCTGAAACAGGCTGTCGCCCTGGATCCCGGTCACCAGCGCAGCAGCAGTGAACTGGCGCGGGTGTCCGCCACGTACACCGAACAGCGTTTCAACGAGGCCATGAGCGAGGGTTATGCCGCCCTGGATGCCAGCCAGTTCGATGCGGCTCGCAAGGCCTTCGGGCGGGCCGCCCGATTGCAGGCGGGTTCCACCGAGGCGGCCAGCGCGCTGCAGGAAGTGGCAACCGCCGCCACTGCCTACCGCCTGGCAAACCTGCAAAAAAGCGGCGGGGCCAGTGAGCAGGCAGAGCAGTGGCAGCAGGCCGTAACGGCCTACGAGCAGGCGCAGAAGATCGACCCCAACGTGCTGTTTGCACGGGAGGGGCTGGCCCGCAGCGCGAACAGGGCGCGCCTGGACAAGCAGTTTCGCGCGGCCATCGACGAACCGCTGCGGCTGAGCGATACCGCCGTTGCCGCGGCCACCGAAAAAATGCTGCAGCTGGCACGCACCATCAGCCCCCGCGGACCGCTGCTTGCCAGCCAGATCGAGACGCTGGAGCGCTTGTTGCTGCAGGCCAACACCCCCATCGCCATCACCCTGCGCTCGGACCAGCAGACCGATGTGGCCGTGTACAAGGTGGCGAAGCTGGGCAAATTCGACCAGCATGAACTCAGCCTGCGGCCGGGTAACTACACCGCCGTCGGCAGCCGCCTGGGCTACCGCGACGTGCGCGTGGACTTCGTCGTGCAGCACGGCAGTACCCCGGCACCTGTCACCATCGCCTGCACGGAAGCGATCTGAGATGAGCGAACAGCACAGCGCAGGCACCATCGAACCGAGCGCGTTCCAGCCACTGGGCAGCGGCGGCGCCGAGCCGCCGCCTCCGCGCAATGCCCGGCGCTGGCTGCTGCCAGGCTGTGCCCTGGCCTTCGCCCTGGTGATGATTTTCCTGCTGAGCGCGCGCTCATTGCAGGTGGTGGTCATCGCGGACGCGCCGGCGGAGGTGGCCGTCAGCGGCCTTGCCCTGCCCTTCGGTGATCGCTACCTGCTGCGCCCGGGAGAGCACACCGTGCGCGCCAGCGCCGAGGGCTACCAGGCGCTGGAAACGGCTGTTACGGTCGATGACGGGGACAGCCAGGTCCTGCAGCTGCAGCTGCAGCCGCTGCCGGGACTGCTGACTATCGTGAGCCAGCCCGCCGGCGCCACCGTGCTGGTCGACGGCGCGGCCCGGGGCCAGACCCCGCTCGCAGACCTGCCGCTGGAGGCCGGGGAGCACACGCTGCTGCTGCAGGCCGAGCGCTACCTGCCGGTGGAGCAGGCCGTGCAGGTCACCGGGCGCAATATCTCGCAGGAACTGGCACTGGAACTGGCGCCGGCCTGGGCCGAGGTGACAATCGACAGTTTGCCGCCGGGTGCGGCAATCCTGGTCGACGGTGAAACCCTGGGTGCCACCCCGGCTGTGCTGGAGCTGATCGCCGGCGAACGCCAGCTGATCCTGCAGCTGGCCGGCTACGCCGACTGGCAGCGGGCGCTGGTGATAGAAGCCGGCCGACCCCTGCAGCTTGAAACCGCCCGGCTGCAGCCCGCCGCCGGTGTGCTGGAGCTCGTCAGCGTCCCCAGCGGGGCCAACGTTACCCTGGACGGCGAGTTTCAGGGACAGACGCCACTGTCGCTGGAACTCAGCCCGGGTAAAGCCCATCGCCTGGCGGTGTTCAAGCCCGGCTACCGACGCTATAACGGCACCGTGCAGCTGCCCGCCGCGGGGAGCGACAAGCAGACAGTCACCCTGGCCGCCCAGCTCGGGGACGTCCGCTTCAACATCAGCCCCGCCAATGCAACCCTGAAAATCGACGGCAAACCCCGGGGCACGGGCAGCCAGACCCTGTCGCTGCCGGCCTATGAACACTCGGTGGAAATCAGCCTGGAGGGGTACACCACGGTGCGCCGCCGCGTGACCCCCCGCCCGGGCCTGCAACAGCTGGTCGAGGCAACACTGCTGACAGCCCAGGAGGTGCGCCAGGCCAGTATCAAGCCCGAGTTGACGACATCCGTGGGCCAGACCCTGCTGCTGTTTTCGCCGGTGGATTCGCAGCTGTCGGACTTCACCATGGGCGCCTCCCGTCGCGAGCCCGGGCGGCGAGCCAACGAGGTGATGCACCCGGTCTCCCTGCGCCGCGCCTTTTACCTGCAGACAACCGAGGTAACGAATGCGCAGTTTCGCCAGTTCCAGAAGGACCACAACTCCGGCCAGATTTCGGGCAACAGCCTGAACCGCGAGCACCAGCCCGCGGCCCAGGTGGGCTGGCAGCAGGCGGCCGCTTTCTGCAACTGGCTGAGCGAGCGCGAGGGCCTGCCGCTGTTCTACCGCCAGAGCAAGGGCATCGTGACCGGCTATGACAGCACCGCAACCGGCTACCGCCTGCCGAGCGAGGCGGAGTGGGCCTGGGCCGCCCGGGCCGACGGCGCCTCCTGGCTGAAATTCCCCTGGGGCGATGCCTTTCCTCCCCCTGGCAATTCACTGGAAAACTACGCCGACAACAGCTCGGCCTACGTCACCGGCCGGGTCCTGGGAGGCTATACGGACGGCCAGGTCGTGAGCGCGCCCGTGGGTTCCTTCAAGGCCAACCAGCATCGATTGTTCGACCTGGGCGGCAACGTGGCGGAGTGGGTGCACGACGTCTACAGCATTCCCAACGCCAACGGCGCCACGGAAGTGGACCCGCTGGGGGCGCAAAGCGGGGACAACTACGTCATTCGCGGGGCCAGCTGGAGCCACAGCAAAATCGCCGAGTTGCGTCTTTCCTACCGCGATTATGGGCAAGCGGGTCGCGATGACGTAGGATTCCGTCTGGCGCGCTATGCGGAGTAAAACATGATCGGCTCCCGGTTACTGGCCCCGGCAACCGGGGCCCTGCTGCTGGCGGCGGCCATCGCGCTGGCCCAACCCGCCGCGCGGGAACCCGCCGATAGCGCACCGCCGCCTGCGGGGCAGGCGAGCGGGGCAAACGCCAGCGCGGACGGGGATGGCGCCGAACCCACAGCGGCACGCCCCGAGCGATCACCTTCGGACTATCGGGCCTCGGAGAAAATTTCCGAGGACCTGCCTGTCTCTTTTCCGGTAGACATATAGGATCCACGCATGAAACAAAGGATGTCATCCGAATTTATCTACCAGCTGTTCGCCCTGTTGATTGCGGTGATCGTGGTACACGCCCTGTATGTCGGCGCCATCAGGCCCGCCGCCGATGCGCATATCAAGAAGGAGATGGAGCTGCAGGCCAGCGGCACGGACTTCGTGCCCCAGCGCAGCTTCACCGTGGTGATCCGCGACTACGAACAGGAGTCCTGTTTTATCCTGCTGATCTGGGCCCTGGCCATCATGGGCTACAAGGGGCGCCGGGGTATGCATGAGCAGGACCTGCTGGACCGACGCCTGCTGGAGATTCCCGAGGGGACCAGCGTATTGCCGCAAGACGCCCGGGAGTACAGCCGTTCGCTGGAGGCTCTACCCGAGCGGGAGCAGGACTTCCTGCTGCCGCGCACCCTGCTGTCGGCGCTGCAGCGCTTCGCCACCACCAGCAGCATCCAGGCGGTGTCCGACACCATCAAGGAGAGCTGCGAGGTGGAGTCGGAGCGGCTGGACTCGGAACTGTCCATGGTGCGCTATATCGCCTGGGCCATTCCCTCCATCGGGTTTATCGGCACCGTGCGCGGTATCGGCGATGCCCTCGGCCAGGCCTACAAGGCCGTGGAAGGGGACATCTCCGGCGTGACGGTGAGCCTGGGCGTCGCATTCAACAGTACCTTCGTGGCGCTGGTGCTGAGCATCGTCATCATGTTCTGCCTGCACCAGCTGCAATTGTCGCAGGAGCGACTGGTGCTGGACTGCCAGCGCTACGCCGACAAGCGCCTGCTGCGTTTCCTGGTCGTACACTGATATGGCAATCGCACTACTGGACATCAACGACTGCAACCTGCAGCTGTGGCACGACAATACCCACCTGCAGAGCCCGGGGTACGCCCTGCTGGTGGACAAGCAGTACCGCTTCGGCAACCCCGCCCGGGCCGCCGCGCGCCTGCAACCACGGGATATCAACACCCGCTTCTGGTGGCAGCTGAGCACCGAGGCCCTGCAGCCCGCGCTGGGACCCGCCCGCCACACCGGTGACCTCGTGCACGCCCAGTTGCAGGAACTGCACCGGGAGGGTGGCCAGCCGCAGGAGATAGTGATGGCCGTGTCCGGCAGCATGCAGCGGGATCAACTGGCCCTGCTGCTGGGCATCGTGCAGGCCTGCCCCTTCTCCGCCGTCGGCCTGGTCAATCGCAGCGTGGCCCTGGGCAGCCTGTACGGCGCCAGCGGTCGCCTGTTTCACCTCGAGATCCAGCTGCACCAGGCAGTCATCAGCGAACTGGCCCAGCGCGGCGAGCAGCTTGAACTGCTGCGCACCCTGCCCCTGCCCGGGGTCGGCCTGCTGCAGCTGCAGGAAAAACTGGTGGAGACCATCGCCACTGCCTTTATCCGCCAGACACGCTTTGACCCGCGCCGCAAAGCCGTTACCGAGCAGCAACTGTACGACACCCTGCCCCAGGCGCTGCGGGCGCTCGGGCGGGAGAACGAGACCAATATCGAGGTCAATGGTTACCGCGCCCGCATCAACCGGGACGAACTGCTGGCAGCCGGCCAGCACCTGCTCGCCAGCGCACAGGGCGCCATGGGCGTGCTGCGCCCGGGAGACCAGGTCATTGCCGACCCCGTGGCAGGCCTGTTGCCGGGACTGGCAGAGCGGCTGCCGGGGCTGGTCATACTCGAAGTGGGCAGTATCCGCACCGCGCTGGAACGCCAGCTGGACCGCCTGGTGCAGCGCGAACAGGCCCTGAGCTTTATCACCGCCCTGCCCAGCCTGGCCAGCGGCACGCCGCCGGCGGAAACCGCCCCGGCGGCGAGCGAGCCCGTGGCGCCGCCAAAGCCCGCCGCCACCCACCTGCTGCAAGGGCACCAGGCGATCGGGCTGGCATCCACCGGAACCACGCTCGGTCGGGGCTGGGATATCCACCACACCGCCGCCGGCTGGCAATTGCGCGGGTCCGGTGATCCGCTACTGGTCAACGGCGCACCTGCAAAAACGGGGCAACTGCTCGGCGGCGGCGACAGTATCCGCATCGGTGACGCCCCCGAAATACGGCTGATCGAGGTCAAGTCCTAGCGCGGGGACGATATCGATGGCGAGGAAAAAACGCGAGTTCACCACCTTCAACCTCAGCTTCCTGGACATCATGTCCTGCGGCTTCGGCGCGGTAGTGCTGGTTTTCCTGATTATCGATCACTCTATACAGGCGCAAACCAAGGAACTCAACCGCGACCTGCTCTCCGAGGTGAGCATGATGGAGGAGGATGTGCGCGATGGCGAGGCGGGGCTGGTCAAGCTGCGCAACACCCTGTCGGACGTGGATCAGCAGATGGTCGAGGCCCAGGGCCAGGCCACCCGCATCACGGAAGATATCGACAACTACGAGGCCATGATTGCCGACCTGCGCAAGGACGGCTTTACCGAGCGCACGGACATCGAGACGCTCAAGGCCGAGATACGCTCCCTGGAAGAGGAGGTGAAGAAACTGCGCCAGTCCGCCGAAAAAGACAGCGGCAACAGCGCCCGGACTTTTGTCGGCGAAGGCAACCGCCAGTACCTGACCGGACTCAACCTGGGCGGGAGCAACATCGCCATCCTGCTGGATATGTCCTCCAGCATGCTGGCGGACAAGCTGGTGAACATCATCCGCCTGCGCAACATGGACCCGGCCCTGCAACGCAAGGCCGACAAGTGGACCCGGGCGCTGTCCACCGTGGACTGGCTTACCGCGCAACTGCCGGTGGGCAGCAAGTACCAGGTGATCTCCTTCAATACCCAGGCCGCGCCGGTGCTGGAAAACACCGCGGGCAAGTGGCTCGAGGTGGCCGACCAGGCCCAGCTGGAAAAAGTCTCCGGCGAACTGCGCAAAATCACCCCCAGTGGCGGCACCAGCCTGGAGAACGCCTTCTCGGCTTTGCAGAAGCTGTCGCCGGCGCCGGATAATATCTTCCTGATAACCGACGGGCTGCCGACCCAGGGTGCCAATCCGCCGCGGGGCAGCAAGGTCAGCGGCGACGAGCGCCAGCGGCTGTTCCGGCAGGCGGTGAAACTGCTGCCGCGCAACGTGCCGGTGAATATCATCCTGGCGCCCATGGAGGGGGACCCCATGGCCGCCTCCGAATTCTGGCAGCTGGCCCAGGTCAGCCGCGGCTCTTTCATGAGCCCCTCCCGGGACTGGCCCTGATGGCGCGGCGCAAGTCACGAGCACCGGCGGAAAATTCCCTGTCGTTCCTGGACGTGATCTGCTGTGGTTTCGGCGCGATCATCCTGCTGCTGATGATCACCAAGACCGTGCAACCCCAGATCATCGAGGCCTCTGCCACCAACCTCAACGGCGTACTGGCGGACCTGCAAAAGCAGCTGTTCGAGATCCGCGGTGAGAGCCGGGTGCTCAACCGCGACCTCAATGCCAGGCATGAACAGCTGTCACAATACCAGGAGCGCATCGCCATCCTGCGCGGGCAGCTGGCCAGCGCGCGTTCGCGCTACGACAGCATACAGGTGCAGGACAACACCAACGACGTGGTGTCCGAACAATTGGCCATCGCTCGCCAGCGCCTGTCGGAAGAGCAGAAACGCCTGTTGGGCTCCCAGCACAAATCGAAGAACAACCTTATCGGCGGCATCCCGGTGGACAGCGAATACATTATTTTCGTGATCGACACGTCCGGCTCCATGTTCTCCTATGCCTGGGAACGGATGCTGGAAGAGCTGCAGGCCACGCTGAGCATCTACCCCGGGGTAAAGGGCATCCAGGTGATGAACGACATGGGCAATTACATGTTCAGCCGCTACCGGGGACAGTGGATTCCCGACACCGCGGGACGGCGCAAGGTGATCATGGAAAACCTGCGCAACTGGAACGTGTTCAGTAACTCGAGCCCGGTGGAGGGTATCGAGGCAGCCATCAGGGCCTTCCACAAACCGGGCCAGAAGATCAGCATTTTTGTGTTCGGCGACGAATTCACCGGGGATTCCATCAGCCAGGTGATCGATACCGTCGATCGCATCAACCAGTCCAATGACCGGGGCGAGCGCCTGGTGCGCATCCACGCGGTGGGATTTCCAGTACAATTTATCCGGGAACCGCACCTACAGACCACCGGCATCCGCTTTGCTACCCTGATGCGGGAGCTCACTTATCGCAACGGAGGCACTTTTGTCGGACTCAACGACTTCCGCCCCTGATTTCAACAGGCTGCAGTGGCTGGCCGGCGCCCTGCTGCTGGGCCTGCTGGCGGGCTGTGGCCCGTCCAAGGTGGTGGTCAAAGGTGAGTTTCCAGCCCCGACCATGGAAAAACTGCCGCTGACGATCGGCGTGTGGTACGAGGCGGATTTCGCCAACCACGAGTTTTTCGACGAGGCCAAGAGCAAGGCGGACTCCAGCTGGCTGGTGAAAACCGGTGCGGCACAGGTACAAATGTGGGATACCCTGCTGGCGGGCATGTTCGCCCGGGTGGTGCCGCTGGAAGGCAGGCCCGGACCCGGCCAGGCGAACCCGGCGGTAGATGCGGTATTGATACCCGAGGTCGCTGAACTGCAGTACGCTATTCCCGCCCACACCAACGTCAAGGTGTACGAGATCTGGATACGCTACCACTTCAAACTGGAGACGACCGGCGGCAACCCCATAGCCGACTGGACCATGCCGTCCTATGGCAAGACCCCGACCGCGTTTTTACAAAGCGACCAGGCGGCCGTAAACCAGGCGGCCGTGATGGCCCTGCGCGATGCCGGCGCCAACTTCGCCGCCGGTTTCAGCCGGGTGCCCGCCGTGCGGGCCTGGCTGCAGGGCAGGCTGGGCACCAACGAGGAGGCAAGCCTGTGATCCGTACAATTTGCCGCGCCCTGTTACCGGGCGCCATCGTGGCACTGCTCTCCGGCTGTGTCACCTCGACGGTTGACCAGATGGTTTTCAACGAGCCCAGCGACGGTATCGGCAATGCCACGGTCGTGATTCTCGGTCGGCGCCACGCCAGCGACTACGACACCGAACCGGATTTTGTCGAATGCGTGGGCAAGCACATCGCCGCCGGTGACCGGTCCATTACAGTCATCAGCGAACTGGACTTCATCAACGACTTCTATCCCTGGTTCGAGCCCCGCACCGCACCGCTGCAGATTGACGACCTGGACCGACTGATGCAACGGCAACCGGCAGTGGCCGAGAAACTGGCGTCCCTCAACACCCAGTACATGATCTGGATCGACGGCTCCACCGAGGATTCCGATTCCAACGGCTCCATGACCTGCGCCGTCGGCCCGGGCGGTGGGGGCTGTTTTGGCTTCGGCACCTGGAGCAGTGACGCCAACTACGAGGCTACCATCTGGAACTTCACCGAGCATGCGGAGGTGGGGCGTATCAGCACCACCGCGAATGGCCAGTCCTACATGCCTGCCGTGATCATCCCCATTCCCATTATCGCTCCCGTGCAGGGTACTGCCTGTGACGGGATTGGCAACCAGTTGCTGCAGTTCCTGTCCAGCGAGTATTGACGTGCGTCTTCCACTATCAAAGCGCCACGCGGCGCTGGCACTGGTCGCCACTCTCGCCCTGGCCGGTGGGTGTGCCGACACCCCGTCATCCAAAAGCAGCGGCGTGCTGGTCAATGGGCGCCCCGTCGACACCGGTTCCTCGGAACACCAGAAAATCCTGGAGGCCGGCGCGGCCTACGATGACCCCCAATTACTCGCCTATGTGAACAGCGTGGGCCAAAGACTGGTCAGGGCCAGTGATACCCCCGACGACCCCTTCACCTTCACCGTGATCGACAGCCCCGATATCAACGCCTTCGCAATGCCCGGCGGATTTATCTATGTCAATCGGGGCTTGCTGGCCTACCTCGACAATGAGGCCGAACTGGCGGGCGTGTTGTCCCACGAGATCGGCCATATCACCGCGAACCATTCGGCGCGCCAGCGGGCTGCCAGCATTACCAACCAGGTTGTGGCCACCACTGCTGCCATCCTCACCGGCAGCGGCGAGCTCGCTGACGCGTCAAACATGTACGGCACCGAGCTGGTGCGCGGTTATGGCCGCGAGCACGAACTGGAAGCGGACGGGCTGGGCGCAAAGTACATGCACACCGCGGGCTATGACCCGGACGCACTGCTGGAGGTGATCGGCGTACTCAAGGACCAGGAGCAGTACCAGCGGGTAAAAGCCAAGTCCAGTGGCAGGTCGGTAGCGAGCTATCACGGCCTGTATGCCACCCACCCGCGCAACGACCAGCGCCTGCAGACGGTGATACGCACCGCGGGTGACCTCGGCACCGGTGGAAGCCGGGAGGACCCGGAACTACCCGGGGATTTTCGCCGCCACGTCGAGGGCCTGGTGTGGGGACCCAGCGTAAAGAGCGCCCGGGCTGATAACCGTTACTACCACAACAAGCTGGGCTTCAGCTTCGAGTACCCGCCAGGCTGGACGGTGCAGGCCAGCTCGCAGGCCATTGTCGCCAGCGCTCCGGACGGCATGGCGTCACTCAACCTGTCAATCCGGCGCCGCGACCAGGCCAGCACACCGCGGCAGGTGCTTGAAGCCGGCGCCACCGGTAATCTTGGCGGCGGCGCCGAGCTGGACCAGGCGGGCCTCAAGGGCTATACCGCGGTAGCCACCAACAGCGGCGCATCCAGCCGCGTGGGTGTACTCGACTACGGCAGCCTGACGTACCTGTTTGACGGCAGGGGTGATAATTTCAGCGCCACAGACCCGCAACTGCTGGCCATGATCCAGAGCTTCCGGCCGATGCACCCGAAAGAGCGACAGAGCGGCAACGGTTACCGCGTCCACTATATCCAGGTACCCAGCGGCGCGACCATGGCCAGCCTCGCCGCAAGTGTGCGCATTCCCGACGCCGAAGCCCAGCTGCGACTGCTGAACGGACTTTACCCGAGAGGTGAACCCCGCACGGGAGACTGGATCAAAATGATCAAGTAGGGGCACCCAAAGTGTGAGCATCCTGATATCACAGGTTTTAATGCATTTGATTAACCTACAAGCGGGGTGAAGCGACGCCCGCATAAACCGCGTAGCCTCAGCCGCGTAAGGCGGAAACGTAGATTGACGCGCACATGGGTGCTTGTTATTCCTTGTTGTTCTTTTTGAAGCCAAAGTCAGGCTTCTCTTCGCGGACGAGCATATCCACGAATTTTGTAAACCGCCTCTGCCTAGTTTCCGGCTTCTTTGCAGTCTCCAATCCATAAGCAATTGCGTAGCGATTGGATTTGGTTAGCGTCTCGTAGAACTGTTTCTCCTTCGGTCTGTTCTCCAGAGCTGCTAGAAAGTCTGCTGGAACGGTCATCTCACTTGCAGGTGCATAGGCGCTTTCCCAACGACCGTCTGCTTTAGCGGCACGAACATGCACGAGCCCCGGCTCTTCCATCTGCCCTTCAATTATTAGGCGCTCGACATGTTCTGTATTCCTCTTCGACCAATTGCTTCCGATCTTTCTCGGAGTAATCCGTTGAAGGTAGGCTTGGTTATCGAGTGACTTTTTGACACCATCAATCCAGCCCCAGCACAGTGTCGCGATCACGACTTCGTTCCAGGTTATGCTCGGGATTCCAGATCCCTTTTTGAAGATCTTCACCCAGAGTTCGCTTTGGGTGGTGTGGTTCGTTTGTAGCCACTTACTCAGATCCTTCTGTGATTTGAAGGCCATTGTTGTCGTCGTATCGGGTTTAGGCATGAAATCAGATTCCCTTGGCATAACAGCTGAATATGGAGACTAGGTCTATCGTTCTTCGAATCTGGGCTCTCATGCAAATGCCTCCTGTTATTCGTCATGGGCCGATTTGCCCGTTTTAATTCAAGCAGCTTCTATGCGCTCAACAGTGGCCTGTTTTAACTGAGCATGTCTGATTACGCGGCTCATTTAACCTGAAGAACCTATGCACGACGCCTCCATCCCCGGTACGAGATTTGGTGACGGCCACAATCCGATTTAGCCAAGCATAGCGTTTATCGCTTGTTTCGAATTCCGGGCATGCTCTGAAGTAGTATCGATCTGCGCCAGCAGGATCGTCTGGCTTGCCCAAGTCAAAGGCATACTCCAAATTGGATTCATCTTCAACAGAGAACCTGCCAACCCAATGAATACAAAGAAGTGCCTCATCATCTGTTCTCAGGTGCGATCTCAACTCGTTGACGCAACACACGCATTAAATCTATCAGCCGGTGTTTCAACGCAGACATTGGTATACCTTAGCAAGGCATCTATACGACAGGGAGACTGAGCAATGACTGACGCCGAACTGTAGGAACTGATACTAATTTCGCAGTCGAACGCTGGGTCCTACTTCGCAATATTTCTAACGATGATATCAGGGTATCTGATTGTGGCTTTCGCCGCTGGCGCAAGCTCATCCGCTGCCAAATAGTAATCGTAAATTCGATTTTCATAGTCTCGGGGTTATTCTTTGTTTTCGCGACATATGCCGCCTTCAGTCGGGCAGCATTTCTGGTTGATTTTGCCAGCCCTGAATACACCTCGCCAGCATCTGTCGGGATAAAATTGGCGCCGTTAGGGGTAGGGTCAATTTGTCTCCTGGCAATAGCTGCCTGCCTGGCGTTCATGTGGCAGACCAGAAACCCCAAGACCGGGTGACTAGTGTGGCGAAAGCGATACACCATCGGGCGGATCATCCGAAACGGGGCTCGCGGCGCCATTTCCCGCGCAGTCACTGTCCTAGGCGTTATAGAGCGTTACGGCACCTATCGCCATGAATCCCAATCCGGCGATGTAATGGAGGTATTTTTCGTTTATATACTCCGACAGCAAGCTTCCAGCGAGGACGCCGATTGCCGAGGCCACGACCAGCGCGGCGGAGGCTGCAAAAAATACCAGGTATTTATTTGCCTCCTTGTCAGATGCAAAAAGCAGGGTGGCAAGCTGGGTCTTGTCCCCCAGTTCGGCAATAAACACAGCGCCAAATATTGTCAAAAATATCTTCCAGTCCATCGCTTGAATATCTCTAATGTGAATATTGAATCCAGGTGGTTTCAGTAGTTCGCCCGGGGGAATCTCCCATCGGCTGGCGCTCGTTCATTACACCTGCAGTCGGGGTCACAGCCGCTCAACATTGCTGTACCAACACCCAGGGCGCCGCCACTACTGCCCACAATTCCTCGTTTACCTCATACCACGCCAGCGCCTGGTCATCGCTGACGGGGGCCACGCTGCCCTCGCTGATCCACTGCTCGAACCGGGCGGCATTATCCAGGCCCAGTTGCACCGCGACCTCCACCAGGTTCATGGTGCCATCGACACGTATCACGCTGCCGCGCGCATACCAGGTTTGCAGCTCATGCCAGCGTATGCGCGCGGTCTGCTTGTGGTACTCGGTGCGCAGCAGGGTTTCCCTGTCGTTACCATCAAACCCGGGATTTCCAACGCCGTCGCCCGGCTCAGCCATACCGGCTGTCCGCCACGAAGGGGTTGGTGCGGCGTTCCTGGCCGAAGGTGGAGGTGGGGCCATGCCCGGGAATGAAGGTAATGTCATCGCCAAGGGGGAACAAGCGGTCACGGATACTGGACACCAACTGCTCGTGGTTGCCCCTGGGAAAATCCGTGCGGCCGATCGAGCCCTGGAACAGCACATCGCCCACCCACGCCACTTTTTGCGGCTCGTACAGGAAGACGACATGGCCAGGCGTGTGCCCGGGGCAGTGGAAAACCTTCAGCACCACTTCGCCCACGGTAACGGTATCGCCCTGCTCCAGCCAGCGGTCCGGCAGAAAGGCTTCGGTAGCGGGAAAACCGGACATCCGGCAAACATCGGGCAACTGGTCCAGCCAGAACTGGTCGTCCCGGTGAGGCCCCTCGATAGTTATTTCAAGTTGCTGCCGCAGCAGATCCGAAGCCGCGCAGTGATCCATATGAGCATGGGTAAGAATGATTTTCTCGACCGTGGCGCCCATCTTCTGCACCGCGCCGAGGATGCGCTCAACATCCCCACCCGGGTCGACAATGGCAGCCTTGCCGGTGGTTTCACATTTGATAATGGAGCAGTTCTGCTGGTAGGGCGTTACCGGCACGATGGTGCATTGAATGGGCATTGTGACGCTGGATCCTCTGGCGTACACCGGCGGGGGCGCGCCTTATCGCAAGGATCAGGCCGCTACTTGCCCTGCCGGGGCGTGTTTTAGGGGCCGCTAGGATAACACAGCCTGCGCTCAAAGCGTCGGCGTGCCATCCTCCAGCAACTCAGCGGGGCCCTTGTCGCCCGCCAGGAACACCGCCTCGTCGAATTGCCGCTCGCTCCTGGCGACTATCACCGAGACCACCATGTCACCGGTGACATTGACAGCGGTGCGCACCATATCCAGCAGCCGGTCGACGCCGATAATAAGGGCAATGCCCTCCACCGGCAGACCGGCCTGCTCCAGCACCAGGGCGAGGGTAATAAGGCCCACCCCGGGTACCGCCGCGGTGCCCACAGAGGCCAGGGTGGCCGTGAGGATAACCGTCAGCAGCGCGGTGGCCGTGAGGTCCACCCCGTACACCTGGGCGATGAATACCGTGGCCACGCCCTGCATGATGGCAGTGCCGTCCATGTTGATAGTAGCCCCCAGCGGTATGGTGAAACCCGCCACCGAGTTGTGCACACCCAGTCGTCGTTCAACCGTGTTCAGGGTGACCGGCAGGGTAGCCCCGGAGGAGGCTGTACTGAAGGCGAAGGCCCAGACAGGGCGGCATTTGCTGAACAATATCCATGGGGACAATCGCGCCAGCGACCTGAACAACAGGCCGTACACCACAAACGCATGGAACAGCAGCACCGCCAGCACCGTGAAGAAATAACCGGCAAGGTCAATAATCGCACCCAGGCCCATGGTGGAAAACAGCTTGGCAAGCAGCGCGAAAACGCCATAGGGTGCCAATGCCATCAGCACTTCGACCATCTTCATGACCACCGCTTCCATGTCCCGGAAGAAGCTGCCTATGCGGCGACCCGGCTCGCCGGCGTGGGCGATGGCGTAACCGACCAGCAGGGCGAAGACGATGATCTGCAGCATATTGCCATCGGCCATGGCCTTCACCGGGTTCGACGGGAAAATATCGACCAGCACATCGGTCAGGGGTGGCGGCGCTGTGGCCACATAACTGGCGGCGGTAGTCAGCTCCATATGTGAACCGGGGCCCACCACCAGGGCAAACAGCAGCGCTACCGTGACGGCTATGGCCGTGGTGGCAAGATACAGTCCCATCGTCTTGCCGGCGATGGGTCCCATACGGGCACTGTCACCCAGTGAGCTGGCACCACAGATCAGCGACACCAGTACCAGCGGTACCACCAGCAACTTCAGGGAGGCGATAAAAATACGGCCCACCACGTCGAACAGGCCACCGATCAATGTCTCGTCAAGAAAGGCACGCAGTCCCACGGGGAGATCTGCGCCATGCAGCAGCACATTAAGCAGGGACCCCAGCAGGATGCCCGCCACCATGGCCAGGAGTATCCGGTTAGTGAGGCTCATTCGCTGCAGGGTCCCTGCTGGTAGCCCGAGACCGCCTCGTCAGCACAGGCATTGCAGCCTGAGGCATAGGTCCTGAACCCACCGACTGCGAGGCTGGCGCAGACCGGCGCGTACTCCATGGTGCACACTTGCGGGCGCGGGTCGGTGCAGGAAGTGACCGGGCCGGGCGCCAGCGGAACGGCGGGAGCTGGCTGGCTGGCTGGGGTGCTACAGCCGGCAAGTACTAGGAGGGCGGCGGCCCAGGCAATGCGCATGCGTCTCTTCCTGTGGTGCAATTGTTATTGGGTGTGAAGCCTGATAATCAGGCAACACTACACTAGCACCGATAGGATGCAAACGCAGCTGTCGCGGTGCCGCCGGGAACGGGTCGAAGCCCCTGGTGGGAGGGCTAACGGCCGGCCGCCAGGGCAGCGCAAAAGTCTCCCGTCTCAGGGCTTTGCCCCGCCAGCTCCTCCCGCGTCGCCGCCAGCACCGTGCGCCAATTCGACTGCTCGGCCAGCCCCGCCCAGACAGGGTCCAGCACCCGGGCACCAGCCCGCGGGCACCCGAGCTCCCCCAGCACCGAGGCCAGGTTATTGGCAAGGGCCGCAGCCCCCGGGCTGGCAGCCAGTCCGCGGCGATAGTAATCCAGGGCCACAGGCAGCCTGCCGGCGGCATAGGCCTGGTTGCCAAGCGCCAGGTAAGGGCCGGGATCCAGCGGCCACTGCCGCAGCGCCACCTGCCAGGCTGGCGCGGCCGCAACAGCCCCGGCAACCGCTTCGAAGGCGGCTACTGCTTCCACATAGACCCGGGGCTGCGCCCGCGCGGGCAACTCGCCAGGGCGCAGTGCAACCATGGCCCAGCGCCCGGCCCAGTCCCAGGTGCGCAGGAAAGAGGGGGCGGTCATGGCCAATCCCTGTTCCCCCCCACTGTTGAGATAGACCGCGTTGGCGCCCGGATCGAGCCCGACCACCACAGCGTAGTGCCAGACCGGAAAATGCCGGGTTTGCAGGTTCTGCAGGACCAGCACTGGACGACCGGCGTTGAGCTGGGCAAACAGCACGGCGGGCTCAGATTCAATCGGGTAGGGAATGCGGCCGGCCCGCCTCGTGGCCGCCAGCAGCTCCAGCTGAAGGCTGCCCTGGCGCCCCGGCAGGTAGACCTGGGGACTCAGGCTGTCCGCATCGACCGCGAGCCCCGCCGCACCGAGCACGCCCGCCAGCGCGGCCGGGCCGCACTGGTAGGCCTGCTGCGGGTAAAACGGTACCGACTGCAGTTGCACAGCGGCCTGGCCGGGCAGGGTCCCGGCGAGGTCCAGGGGGGGATTAATGGAACAGGCGCTGAGCAGGCCCGCCACAAGGGCGGCACACAGCCTGGAAAAAGGAAGCGGGCACACCCTCGCGGGTGTCGGCGATCAGGCTTTCTTGAAGATATCGATCACACCGGTGAGCTCCAGGATGAGCAGCACCACGAAAACCGCGCCAATCAGCTCCAGCAGACCCCCTGCCGGCAGCTGGTCCAGCTGCCCCTGCAAGCGGGCCAGCTCCTGCTCGCCAAGGGCTGCCACACGCAGCTGGGCCTCGATGGGGTCGACACCCAGCGCAACCATCGCCTGCTGCACGTCACTGCGCGCGAGCGTGGCCTGCACCGACGCCAGGCGCGCGCCGGACTGCTCCATGGCCAGGGCGTCACGGGTGCCGATCACCGCAGCCGCGGCGGTCGTGGTGAATCCTGCCCAGACCAGGGAGGAAGATAGGACGATGGCGATGAGCCTGGTGTATTTCATGGTGTATTTCATGGTGTATATCCTGTTTATGCGATTGCGCGCCTGCACGGGCCGCGGCCTGCGGCGGACCGGGACTCACTATATCCCATGTGCCTCCCCGGCGGGAGTTCAGTTGCCGGATTCCTCGAGTTTTCCAGCATCTGCCGCAGCGGCAGCGGCGGCCCCCTGCACCTCCGCTGCCGGCGGGGTCGGCGAGACCAGCGAGAGCAGCGTCCATCCCGGTTTGACCTCCGGCGTGTAGTCGTCGGTAAAAGCGCGCAGGTTGTAGTCCTTGTCCAGGGCGAACAAGGGGATATGGCTCTTGCCGCGGGCTTTTTCGTAGGCGGCCAGGTCGAAGGTTTCCGACAGCAGGGTCGCCTTGATCTCGGCGCCCTGGGCGATCAGGCTGGACAGCTTCTGCAGGGTAACCCCCTCCCCGAACAGGCGCGGGGCACGAAAGCTCTCCGCTACCCGGCGTTTTTCGGACGCATCCTTTTCCTGGGAGTTGCGCAGGGTGAACACGCGGTTGCGGCCAAATTCCCGACGGAACTTGAACGCCGCCAGGGTGTTCAGGGCCGGGCGGCGTGACATGGCGAACAGGCGCCCGATTCCCTCCAGCTCGAGCTGGCGGTCCGCGTGGGCCGACACCGGGTCCCCGTAATAGGTATCCAGGCCGTCCATCCGCGCCGCCTGGATTTCGGACCAGGTGGTATCCGTGAGCTTCACCCGAAAGCCCTGCTGCATCAGCGCCTTGCCCACGATCCGGGCCACCTGGTTGGCCCCGACAATCAATATGCCCCGGGGCTCCGCCTCCACCAGGCCCAGCAGGCTGGCCATGGGCCGGGCCGTAAAGCTCTGCAGCACCACCGTGACGATTATCACCAGGAAGGTATAGGCCACCAGCTGCTGCGCCTCAACATAACCCGCCTCCTGCAAGCGCAGCGCGAACAGCGAGGACACCGCTGCGGCTACAATACCCCGGGGGGCGACCCAGGACACCAGGGCGCGTTCGCGCCAGCTGTAGGTACCGCCCGCCGTGCAGGCCCAGACCACCACCGGCCGGGCCAGCAGCACCACCAGCAGCACGCCAACCCCGCTCCACCCGGTGGCAATGATATCGGCGGGGTCGATTCTCGCCCCCAGCACGATAAACAGCATGGAAATGATCAGGATCGACAGGCTCTCCTTGAAACTGAGCACCTCGGTCATGTCAATACCCGGGGTATTGCCCAGCCAGACTCCCATCACCGTCACGGCCAGCAAACCGGATTCGTGGGCGAGGTAGTTACTGCCGGCAAACGTCATGACCACCCAGGCCAGGGCCACCACGTTGAGCAGGTATTCCGGTATCCAGTGGCGCCGGATGAGGTAGCCAAGGCTCACCGCGGCGAGTACCCCCGCAAGTACACCCACCCCGATGCTTTGCAGGAACAGCAGGTAGGATTCGGTACCGGCCACAATAAACTGGAACACCAGGACCGCCAGCAGGGCGCCCACCGGGTCGATGAGTATGCCCTCCCAGCGCAACAGCTGGCTCACCTCCGGTGTGGCACGCATGGTGCGCAGCAGCGGATTGATTACCGTCGGACCGGTGACTATCACCAGGGCGGCGAACAACAGGGCCATTTCTACCGAAAAGCCGACCACCGCCCAGCTGCCGGCTGCGATCAGTACCCAGTTGAGCAGCGCACCCCAGCTGACCAGGTGGCTGACCGCGGCCCCGTGGCCCCGCAGGTCGGTAAGGCGCAGTGTCAGCCCGCCCTCGAACAGCACCAGCGCCACCCCCAGTGACACCATGGGGAAGAGTATGTCGCCAAACATGGCGTCGGGGCGCAACAGACCTGTCACGGGGCCGGCAAAGATCCCGATCACCAGCAGGGCAAGGATAGAGGGCAGCCTCAGCCGCCAGGACAGCCACTGGGCGGCGATGCCCAGCACTATCACGGCGGCGATAACATAGAGCAGGGTATCGTGCATGGGGGCGCTGTTCTCGAAAACCGGTGAAAGAGGCACGGTGCGGGAGGGGTCAGTGATTGTCAATACAGGTTACACTGTACTCCCAGCCGTCTGGCAAACCAGGACCAGTACACTCGCAAGCCACCATGGACCTTATCGTATTCGACCTCGACGGCACCTTGCTGAACCGCCACTCCGCGCTGTCCACCGGAACCCGCGACACCCTGAAGCGGCTGGCCGGCCGGGGTATCGCCTACACGGTAGCCACCGGCCGGACCCTGCACGCGGCGCGAAGCCTGCTGGAGGGCAGCGCGTTCACCCTGCCCCATATTTACAAGAACGGCGTGATGATCTGGCGGCCGGATACCGGGCAATACAGCCACAGCAACCTGCTGTCCCTGGACGAAACCCGCTGTGTTATCGAGGGTTTTATTGCCCAGCAGATAACGCCCTTTATTTTCACCATAGAGCCCGGAGACCACCACGGCGTCTACCACCTGCCCTTGCGAACGCCCGAAGAACACCGCCTGGCGGCACATTTTGCCGCCATCGACGGTCTTCAGGTCAGCCCGGTTACCCAGCTGCCCGCCAGTGCCGATATCACCAACGTCAGCGCCATGGGACCGAGCAGCGGCGTCGCCCGGGTCGAGCAACTGGTGCTGGCCGAACCCCACCTCGTGGCCTACTCCGGGCCGGCGATCGAGGGCAAGGCGCTGCACTGGATCGACATCCACCACAGCGAGGCGAGCAAGGGTGGTGCCATTGCGCGGATCAAGAAAGACCTGGGAGTCAGTCGTGTCATCTGCTTCGGCGACAGTGACAACGACCTGAGCATGTTTGCCCTGGCGGACGAATGCTATGCCCCGAGCAATGCAAAAGAATCCGTCAAGGCCGTTGCTACCGCGGTGATAGGCCACCACGACGAGGACGGTATTGCCGCATTCCTGCGGGAGCGGTTCCAGCTCGCCTGAGCGACGCGGTCCCCGGCGGCTACTCTTCCACTGTGCCACCCTTGGCGATGCGCTTGCCGGGACGGGGAAAGAGGCGCGGTACCTGCTGCATATAGTTGCGGTAACGGTTGCCAAATTCAGCGACCAGGTCCCTTTCTTCGTAAAACAGGCCGATAAAGACATACACGGTCATGGCTGCCGTAAGCAGCAGCTGGCCCTGGGTCATCACGGCCTGGCACCAGATACCGATGAGCACGCCGGTTTGTATGGGGTGGCGCATATAGCGATACAGGAACGGCGTCACGAACTGGTGCCGGGAATAGGGCCGCCCCAACATCTCACAAAATGGCTGTTTTAGCCCGAACAGCTCAAAGTGATTGATCTGGAACGTGGCCCACACGGTAATTCCCCAACCTGCAAAGGACAGTGCCCGCAGGGGCCCGGTAAGTTCCGGCCAGGCCCAGACAACGGTGGTATTGCCCTGCCAGTAAGCCGCTATGGCCAACAGGCACAGGCCGGACGCCAGCACATAAGTCGAGCGCTCGGCGGCCTGCGGAATAAACCGGGTGAACCATTGTTTGAACCCGGGCCGGGCCATCACCGAGTGCTGCACACCCCACAGCAGCATCAAGCCGACGTTAAGCGCCAGTCCCGCTGCCAGTGCATGGCCAGGTTCACCGTTGATGGTGCGCGGCAACGGCAAATCACCCTGGTATAAAATAAATACGACCAGCCCGAGCATCCCAATAGCGTAGGAAAGCAGGGCATAGGCAAATACGATAGTTGTTTTCATAATAATACCTGCGAGTAATTGAACGCCAATCCGGGCGTTTCAGGGTTATTTTGCTGCCTGGACGAGCATCCGGATAACCGCCAGAACCCTGCCCCACAATACTCCTTTCAGGCGTGTGAAAAATACCCCCGGAAAAAAAGTACAGATTTTCAAACTTCCTTTTTAAAATTGCGCTATGTTGGGCCAAAGGATAGAAACCAATATGGAGGGGACAGAGCCGGTATGCTCCAGACCCTGAAAGTGAGCACCAAGGACCTGGCGGTTGGCATGTATGTCAGCGGCCTCGATCGACCGTGGCTGGAAACCCCCTTTATGATCCAGGGGTTCTGCGTGGAAAACGCACACGAGATCGAACGGGTACGCAACTACTGCGAATACGTCTTCGTGGATGTCACCAAGAGTCGCGTCCAGGACCACCCGCTGCTGCGGCAGGCGCGCAGCAAGGCCCGGACTTCGATCCCTATCAAGGACATTTTTCCCGGGCGCCCGCTCAAGGCCTATCCCACCACCAGCGAATGGAAGGACGAAAGCGCCCAGGCCTGGGTCGTGCTGGACTCGCTGGTAGACGACGTCAACTCTATTTTCGCGCACGTCAGCGAAGGCGGGAACCTCAACGTCATCCGCCTGAAGAAATCCGTGGAGCCGGTGGTCGAGAGCATGAGCCGCAACCCGGACGCCTGCATCTGGCTCGCACGCCTCAAACAGCATGACCAGTACGCGTACCAGCACTCCCTGAGCGCGGCTATCTGGGCCGTGGCACTGGGGCGCCAGCTGGGCCTGCCCCGTCACGACTTACGTTCACTGGCGATTGGCTGCATGCTCATGGACGTGGGGAAGTTGCGCCTTAACCCCGCACTGTTGAACGCACCCAGGGCCCTGTCGGAAGACGAGGCAGACAGTATGCGCGAGCACGTGGGGCACGGGGTGCAGATCATCCGGGAGAGCGGGATGATGAACCAGGATGTGCTGGACATCGTCACGCACCACCACGAGCGTTTCGACGGCTCCGGCTACCCCCAGGGAATATCCGGGGACGAAATTCCAGCCTTCGCCCGCATTGCCGCCATCGTCGATACCTATGACGCCGTCACCAGTAATCGCAGCCATGCACCCGCCATTTCCCCCTCGGACGCGATAAAAATGCTGTACCAATCGCGCAACATCGATTTCCAGGCAGAGCTGGTCGAAGTCTTCATCCAGGCCGTGGGCATCTACCCCGCAGGCACCATCGTGGAGCTCACCTCGGGTGAAGTCGGGGTCGTCGTCTCGGAATACCGCACACGGCGCCTCAAGCCGAAGATCATGATGGTGCTGGATTCGCGCAAATACCGGCTGCGGGAGCCAAAGCTGGTGGACCTGAGCGAGGGAGGCGACGACCCGAATGTGCCTGCGCTTGCCATCGCCAGGAGCCTTGAGCCCGGCGCACACGATATCGACCTGTCCGAGCTGGAAATCTAGGCCGCGGCGGCACAGCCCTGCGGCACGCCGCCGCGCTAACGTGCGCCCAGTTCGATCATCTTCCTGGCAATCTCGATGGATTTCTCATAGCTCTGCACGTCCACGTATTCATCGGTACCGTGGATAGAGGTCGCCTGGTCGGTTGCCACCTCTACGCCATGAAACCGGTACTGGCTGTCCACCAGGTCGACATAATGGCGAGTGTCGGTCACCGCCATCAGCAGTGAAGGAACCACCACCGCCTCGGGATAGATGCTTTCGATGGCCGAGCGGATCACGGCGTAGCCACCCGCGGGATATTCGGCTACCGGGGGCATGTCATCCCACTGTTCATAGCTGATAGCAACCAACGGGTCCGCCACGATCTCCCTGATATGATTTACCACCATGTCGGGACTGTCGCCCGGCAGCAGGCGGAAATTGACCCTGGCCAGGGCTCGCTGTGGCACCACGTTCTCCTTCACCCCCGCATTGAACATGGTGAGCGCGGTGGTCGTTCGCACAAAGGGCGAGGTGACACGCGCCCCCGCCATTTTTCGGGCCACCAGGCCACCCGTCAGCCAGAGGTTCTCAAATACCAGCCGCTCGGGCTGCGCCATATGTGGCGCCAGTGCCTCGAGCATGGCTTCGACCGGCGGCACCAGGCGCGGTGTAAACGGGTTGGCCTCGATGCGGGCCAGCGCATTGGAGAGCCGCCCGATCGTGCTCACCGCCGGCGGATTGGACGAGTGCCCCCCCTCCCCGGTGGCCTCCAGTGTCAGGGTTAGATAGCCCTTTTCGGCGATATTGACCATCGCCAGGGTCTGGCCGGACAGCAGTGGATTGTCCGATACCAGCATGCCGCCTTCGTCTACCATCCAGGCAAAATGCAGCCCCAGCTCGCGCATACGCGCCGCGATGGCCGTGGCGCCTTTCCTGCCGCTGATTTCCTCGTCGTGCCCGAAGGCGAAATAGATGTCACGGTCGGGCGCGAAGCCCTCGGCCAGCAATTGCTCGGTCGCCTCCAGCAGGCCCATCAGGCCCACCTTGTCATCCAGGGTGCCGCGCCCGTATATCCGGCCCTGCGCTACCACGCCCTCGAACGCGGGGTGCTGCCAGTCCTGCTCCGTTCCCGGTTCGACCGGTACGACATCCATATGGGCGGTAAAGAGTATGGGTGCAAGGGATGATTTCCCGCCCCGCCAGTGCAATAGCAGGCTGTACTCGTTGACGGTCTCTACCTCAAGCCGGCTGAAAACCCGCGGGAACGTTTCGCGCAGGAACTGCTGGAACGCCTCGAATTCGGCGTAATCAATCTGGCTGTAGTCCTGGTAGCTGACCGTCTTGAAGCGCACCGCCGCGCCCAGGCGCTCGGCCGGAGACGCCGCAACCGCGCCAACCCACATCGCCAGCAAAAGCGCCGGCAACAACACAACTGTACTGCGTGACATCAGTAATCTCCGGTGGTGGCCGCGGCCTACAACTGCCGCGGAAATAAACTGTCCTGGATTCGCGCACAACCTTGCCGCAGGTCCCGCCAGTGGTCAATCTGCAGGCTGAGCTCCAGGTAGCCCGCCGTGGGCAGGTTGGCCAGCCCGTCTTCCAGGGACAGGGCATTGGCCAGGTCGGTGAGCGCGGGGTTGTGGCCAATAATGAACAGCGCCGCCTGGCTGTCATCGCGTTCCAGCAACCAACTAAAAATATCGTCGGCGTCGAAAGTGTAAAGTGGCTCCTCGATCGCGTGCTCCAGCGCGGCTATCGCCGGCCAGCCCTCACACAAGCCATCGAGCGTCAGTTGCGCCCGCCGCGCCGGACTCGCGTATATCGCCATGGGTGTCACACGTTGTGCCAGGGCCTCGCCCATACGGGGCGCATCCCGCCTGCCGCGTTTGTTCAGGCCGCGGTCGCGGTCGGACAGCCCGGGCTCACCCCAGGAGGATTTGGCGTGTCGCAGCAGGTGCAGTGTCTTCATCGGCCGTGAACTCCAGCGTTGCGAAGACGCAGTAAAGCACAATCCGGCTCCTCTCCCAAAAAAAACGGCGACAACGAGCGCCCGGATCGGGCCGGGGCACCTGCTCAATTTTTAGCCAGTCAATGCTATTTTCTTCCGGTTTCTTGCGTTTGGTTTTCAACCTCGCTAGAGTCAAAGCGTTTCGAGCGGTAGCAGTACCAGGTCGATTTACTTACCCATGTGGTCTGTTGTACGGGCAAGTGACCTCCATGATAGCCCTAAGGGATGTATGGAGTTCCAATGCTGGGATGCAGGACAGTAGCGCCATACAAGCGACGGTTCGTCCAGTGCGAACTGCCACCGCACCTTTTATTTCCTGATTTTTACACTCTCTCCCGCGCAAACCCACAGCGGGGAACCGACGTTTGAATGACGCGGTGACATCACTGTGGCCGTTCGTGGTCTACTTCATTGCAGTACTGCTGCTGGTAGCTACCATGCTGGGCCTGTCCTTTGTGCTGGGACAGCGCCGCGCCAACAAGGCCACCAACATGCCCTTCGAATCGGGCATATTATCGGTGGGGTCTCCCCAGATTCACATGGCGGTGGAGTTTTACCTCGTCGCGATCTTCTTCGTGATCTTTGACCTGGAGACCGTGTTCATCTTTGCCTGGGCTGTCGCCTTTTTCGAACTGGGGTGGGAAGGCTTTGCCGCGATATTCCTGTTCGTGACGATTCTTGGTGTGGCACTCGTCTACGAACTCAGCACCGGGGCCCTCGACTGGGGGCTCAAGACCCGCACCGGCAAGCACCAGAACACGCCGCACAGCGAGGTAGAGGCCTGATGGAATGGAGCCTGAGCAAACCCGGCGACGTGATAGCCAGCTCACCCGGCGGCAGCCAGGAAAGCGTGGAGGAGCAGGTCAGGCGCAATGTCTTCTTCGCCCGACTGGAAGACCTCATCGCCTGGGGCCGGGCACACTCGCTGTGGCCATTCAACTTCGGCCTCTCCTGCTGCTACGTCGAAATGGCGACCTCATTCACCAGCCGTCACGATATCGCCCGTTTCGGCTCGGAGGTTATCCGCGCCACACCGCGGCAGGCGGACCTGATGGTTATCTCCGGCACGGTATTTCGCAAGATGGCACCCGTGGTACAGCACCTTTACGACCAGTTACTGGAACCGCGGTGGATCATCTCCATGGGTTCATGCGCCAACTCCGGCGGCATGTATGACATCTACAGCGTGGTGCAGGGCGTGGACAAATTTATCCCTGTCGATGTCTATGTACCGGGCTGTCCGCCTCGCCCCGAGGCACTGATGCAGGGGCTGATGATGCTGCAGGACGCCATCGAACAGGAGCGCCGACCACTCAGCTGGGTGGCCGGGGACCAGAGCATCATCAAGCCTGAATTTCCCGCGCAGCGGGACCAGTTGAAAGAGCAGAGAAACCGCACAGGAGAATTGCGCAGTCCCGACGAGGTGTAGAACAACAGGCAGCACGGTCACGCAATAACAACGAGGCCTGACCAGCCCGGAGATCCAAATGCAGCAGGCGCACGCAAGCAGCGGCAATACGACAGTAGACGATCTCCTCGCCCGCTTCGGTGCGCCCGCGTTTATAGCGCAGCCCACGCCTGACCATACCGCTACCTTGTGGGTGAGCAGGGACCAGGTGCTGGACGTGCTGGCACACCTGAAACCGCGATTCCCCATGCTGCTTGACCTGTTCGGTATCGATGAACGCCTGCGGGAACACAAACCCGCGGGCGCGGCCGACTTCACCGTGGTGTATCACCTGCTGAACATCGCCGGGCGCGAGGAAATCCGCCTCAAGGTCGCAGTCACAGACGCCGACTGCAGTGTACCCTCGGCGGTGGGTATCTGGCCCAACGCCAACTGGTACGAGCGGGAAACCTGGGACATGTACGGCATTGAATTCAGCGGCCACCCGAACCTGCGCCGCATCCTGTTGCCGCCGACCTGGGTAGGCCATGCGCTGCGCAAGGACCATCCGGCCAGGGCCACCGAGATGGAACCTTTCAGCCTCGACCAGGAAAAACAGGACGCCGAGCAGGAAGCCCTGCTGTTCAAGCCCGAGGAGTGGGGCATGGCCCGCGCCACCCAGGACACCGAGTTCATGTTCCTCAATCTCGGGCCCAACCACCCGTCGGTACATGGCGTTTTCCGCATCGCCCTGCAGCTGGACGGCGAGGTCGTCGTGGACGCTGTGCCCGATATCGGCTATCACCACCGGGGCGCAGAAAAAATGGGCGAGCGCCAGACCTGGCATTCCTTCATTCCCTATACCGACCGCATCGATTACCTCGGCGGTGTGATGAACAACCTGGCCTACGTGATGGCGGTCGAAACCCTGGCGGGCATCAAGGTGCCGGACCGGGCAAAGGTGATCCGGATCATGCTGGCAGAGCTGTTCCGCATTTCCAGTCACCTGGTGTTCTACGGCACGTTTGCCCAGGACGTGGGACAGATGTCCCCCGTGTTCTATATGTTTGCCGACCGGGAGCGCCTGTTCGGCATCATCGAGGCAATTACCGGCGGACGCATGCACCCGGCATGGTTCCGGGTGGGCGGCGTCGCCCAGGACCTGCCCAGGGGCTGGGATCGCCTGGTACGTGAATTCATCGACAGCATGCCCGCGCGGCTGGACCACTACCAGGTCATGGCCATGGACAACAGCATTCTCAAGCAGCGCACCGTGGATATCGGCAGTTACACCACGCAGGAGGCACTTGAGTGGGGCATCACCGGGCCGTCGCTGCGAGCCACCGGCATGGACTTCGACCTGCGCCGGGACCGCCCCTACGGGGGTTACGACCAGTTCGAGTTCGAAGTGCCACTGGGCCACAAGGGTGACAGCTATGACCGTGCCGTGGTGCGGGTGGAAGAGATGCGCCAGAGCCTGCGCATCATTCGGCAGTGCCTGGACAATATGCCCGAGGGACCCTACAAGAGTGACCATCGCCTGACTACCCCGCCGCCCAAGGAGCGCACGCTGCAGGACATCGAAACCCTGATTCACCATTTCCTCAACGTGAGCTGGGGACCGGTGATTCCCGCCGGGGAGGCATCCTTCCCGATCGAGGCGACCAAGGGTATCAACAGTTACCACCTGGTGAGCGATGGCGGTACCGGCTCCTACCGCACCCGTATTCGCACACCGTCCTTCCCCGCCCTGCAACAGATACCGCTGATCAGTCGCGGCCTGATGATCCCTGACCTGATCGCGATCATCGCCAGCATCGACTTCGTGATGGCGGACGTGGACAGGTGATGCCATGAGCGATCGCAATGACGCAGCATTGATACCCGCGCTGAGCGCTATCGAGCTGACCGAGATCGACGCGGAAATTGCCCACGTGCCCTATCGCTCGGCGGTGGCCATCGATGCGCTGAAAATTGTCCAGGCTCACCGGGGTTGGGTGTCTGATGAAAGCCTGCGCGCGATTGCGCGCCACCTGGACATGTCCGCCGATGAACTGGACGGCGTGGCCACGTTTTACAACCTGATCTACCGGCGCCCGGTCGGCGACAGGGTTATCCTCCTGTGCAACAGCATCAGCTGCTGGATTAAAGGCTGCGAAGGCCTGCGCGAACAAATCACCGGGCAGCTGGGTGTGGGCCTGGGCGAGACCACCGCCGACAACCGCTACACGCTGTTGCCGGTAACCTGCCTGGGCGCCTGCGACAAGGCACCGGTGATGATGGTGGGCGACGAGCTGCACGAGAATGTGGAGGCACTGTCACTGCAGGCTATTTTCGGCGACAGCGGGGGCGACAAATGAGCCTCGACCTGCCACTGACACGCAACGTACGCCCCGACCGCGCACCCACCGGTTTCGACGCCTACGAGGCCAATGGCGGCTACCGGGGCCTGCGCGCCGCGATCGGCATGTCCCCCGCGGACTGCCTGCAAATCGTCAAGGACTCCAACCTGCGCGGCCGCGGCGGCGCGGGCTTCCCTACCGGCATGAAGTGGAGTTTCGTGCCCATGGACAATCCCGGCGGCGGACACAAGTACCTGATTTGCAACGCCGACGAGATGGAACCGGGGACGTTCAAGGATCGCCTGCTGCTCGAGTGCGACCCTCACCAGCTGATCGAGGGCATGATCTGCGCGGCCTACACCATCCAGGCGGACGTGGCCTATATCTTCATCCGCGCGGAGTATCACAAGGCGGCAAGGTTATTGCGCGAGGCCATTGCCGTCTGTTATGACAAGGGCTACCTGGGCAGGGACATCCTGGGCTCGGGCTACACCCTGGACATGCAGGTTCACTCGAGCGCCGGACGCTATATCTGCGGCGAGGAGACCGCGCTGATCAGCTCGCTGGAGGGCAAGCGCGCCAACCCCCGGGCCAAGCCGCCCTTCCCCCAGGTCAGCGGCCTGTGGGGGCGACCTACCATCGTCAACAACGTGGAAACCCTCTGCAACATCCACCACATTATCGAGCGCGGTGCCGACTGGTTCCAGGCACTGGGCCTGACCGAGGACGCCGGCACCAAGCTTTACGGCGTCAGCGGCCGGGTAAAAAATCCCGGCTGCTGGGAGTTGCCGATGGGCACACCCATTCGTGAAATCATCGAGAAGCATGCCGGCGGCATGGCCGACGGCTACCAGTTGCGCGGTTTCCTGCCCGGCGGCGGTTCCACCGATTTCCTTACACCCGATCACCTGGACCTGGCCATGGACTACGGCACCATCGGCAAGGCCGGCAGCCGTATGGGTACCGGCACCATGATCATCCTGGATGACAAGACCTGCCCGGTGGGCTTCGTTAAAAACCTGATGGAATTTTTTGCCCGGGAGTCCTGCGGTTTCTGCACCCCCTGCAGGGACGGCCTGCCCTGGTCCGCCCAGGTGCTGGACGATATCGAAAGCGGCCGCGGCCAGGCCGAAGACATGGACACACTGGCAAGGCAGGTGGAATTTATCGGCGCCATCGGCAATACCCACTGCGCGCTGGCACCGGGTGCGATGGAGCCGCTGCAAAGCGCCTTGAAATATTTTCGCGAGGATTTCGAACGCCACATCAGTGGCAGCGCCTGCCCGTGGTGTGACGGAGGGGCTCACTGATGCCGGTGATTACCATAGACGGTGTGGCCTACGAGGTTCAGCAGGGGCAAAACCTGCTGGAGAGCTGCCTCTCGCTCGGCCTGGATTTACCGTATTTTTGCTGGCATCCCGCAATGGGTTCCATCGGCGCATGCAGGCAGTGCGCGCTTGTGCAGTACCAGAACGCGGAGGATACCCGCGGCCGTATCGTGATGGGCTGCATGACGCCGGTGACTGACGGCGCGATCTTCTCGCTGGCCGGGGACAAGGCACGACACTTTCGCGAGGCCATCGTCGAATCGCTGATGCTGAACCACCCGCACGACTGCCCGGTGTGCGCCGAGGGTGGCGAGTGTCACCTGCAGGATATGACCGTGATGGTGGGTCACCGTGACCGGCACTACCGGGGCCGCAAGAACACCCATCGCAACCAGTATCTCGGACCGCTCATCAACCACGAGATGAACCGCTGTATCACCTGTTATCGCTGCACCCGCTACTACCGGGACTACGCCGGCGGCACCGACCTGGCCGCCATGGCCGCCCACGACCATATCTACTTTGGCCGCCACCAGGAGGGTGTGCTGCAAAGCGAGTTTGCCGGCAACCTGGTGGAGGTATGCCCTACCGGCGTATTCACCGACAAGACCCTGGTCCACGACTACACCCGCAAGTGGGACCTGCAATCGGCCCCCTCGGTATGCGTTGGCTGCGGCGTGGGTTGCAACACGCTGCCCGGCGAACGCTACGGCCGGCTCAAGCGTGTTCACAACCGCTTCAACGCCGACGTCAACGGCTATTTCCTGTGCGATCGCGGCCGCTTCGGCGCCGGCTTCGTCAACAGCGAAAACGCCCTGTCGTACCCGGGCCTGCGCGAGGCCGATGGCCGCTACCGGGCACTGGATCACCACGATGCCCTGCACCGGATGGCCGAGAGCTGCGCCCGGGGCAAACTCGCAGGTATCGGTTCGCCTCGCACGTCGGTAGAGGCCAATTTCCTGCTGCGGGAGTTGGTGGGAAGCCAGAACTACGCCCCCGGCTTCAGTGACGCCGAGCAGCTGCTGGTCAATCTCGCGCTGGAACTGCAACAGCAAAGTCCCGCAGTGATACCCGACATCAGTACCATCGAGTCGGCCGATGCAGTGCTCGTGCTGGGTGAAGATGTCACCAACACCGCGCCGCGCATCGCCCTTGCCCTGCGCCAGAGCGTGCGCAACAAGGCCTACGAACTGGCCGCGGACCTCAAGCTGGAGACCTGGCAGGACGCCGCTATTCGCAACCTGGCCCAGGATCAGCGCAGTCCACTGTTTATCGCCGCCGTGGCGGACACCCCACTGGACGAGGTGGCACTGCAACGACTGAGCCTCGCCCCGGACGCGATCGCCGCACTGGGAAGGGCCGTCGCCGATAGCATCAGGGGAAATACACCGGCAACGCTGGCAGCACCGCTGGATACCCTGGCCCGGGATATCGCCGCGGCACTGGGCGCCGCAAAGCGCCCGCTGGTGATTTCCGGGACGGGTTGCGCCAGCGCCCCGGTAATGTGTGCGGCACAGGCAGTGGCCAATGCCCTGGTCGACAGTGGCAAACAGGCCATGCTGTGCCTGTGCGTGCCGGAGGCGAACAGCCTCGGCCAGGCCATGCTGGCCGGCCCGCAGGCGCCCGACCTGGAACAGCTGGGAAAAAGGGCGGCCAGCGGCGAACTGGACACCCTGGTCGTGCTCGAAAACGACCTCTACCGCCGGGGCTCCCGCGCCCGGATCAACGCACTGCTCGAAGCTTTCAGCCAGGTCATCGTGTTGGACGGGCTGGATAACGACACCACCTCCGCCGCCACCCTGGCGCTCCCCGCGGCGAGTTTTGCCGAGAGCGAGGGCACGCTGGTTAGCCTGGAAGGCCGCGCCCAGCGCTATTTCCCGGTTTTCCAGCCGCGCGACGAGCGCCGCCCCTCCTGGGTGTGGCTGCTCGCCTGCATGAAAGAACTGGAGCAACCCCAGGCACATGCATTGCATCACTTCGATGACATCACCCGGGCCTGCGCTGCCCAGGTACCGGCGCTGGCCGGCATTACCGCGGCGGCACCGGATCTGCACTACCTCAACCTGGGGGTCAAAATACCCCGGCAGCCCCCCCGCTACAGCGGGCGAACCGCCATGCGCGCCAATATTTCCGTGCACGAACCGAAGCAGCGCGAGGATGAAGAAACCGCGCTGGCATTTACCATGGAGGGCCTCAATCGCAACCAGCCCGCCGCCCTGCTGCCGTGGGTGTGGTCGCCCGGCTGGAACTCCAACCAGTCCGTACAGAAATTCCAGACCCATCCGGGAGGCCCGCTCAAGGGCGGCACGGCAGGGGTTCGCCTGCTGCATCCCGGCGCCCAGCACAGCAACGGCCCAACACAGGGGCAACAACCTGGCCCCCTCAACGACGCGGACGACAGTCAAAACCCGCAGGACGGCCGGTGGCAGTTGGTGCCGCGGCAGCGCATTTTCGGCAGTGACGAACTCAGCGCACTCAGCCCGGCCATCGCCGAACTGGCCGGGCCCGGCTATATCGAGATAAACGCAGTCGATGCCGCGGCACTGGGCGTGACCCCGGGCGCGGGCGTCCACGTGGGCGACGGCCTGGCGACCCTCGAGGTGCGCGTCAACGACACCGTCGCGGCGGGCTGCGCCGGGTTCAGCATCGGCCTTGCCGGCACGGATAACCTGATCCCGCTGGCAGTCGTGACCCTGAGCCGGGCGGAGGGCTGGCGGCCGCGACCCCAGATCATCGCAAGGGACCGCGGCACCGGCCCCGGGGGTACCCATGTCTGAACTCGATACCATCGGTTTCGGCCTGTTCATTATCGTCGCCGCGGTGGGCGGCGCCGCGGTCCTGACCTGGTTTGAGCGACGCCTGCTGGGCGTGTGGCAGGACCGCTACGGTCCGAATCGACTCGGGCCTTTCGGCGCCTTCCAGGTGCTTGCGGACATGCTGAAGCTACTGAACAAGCACGACTGGGTTCCACCCTTTGCCGACCGTGCGGTCTTCGTGTTTGCCCCCACCGCCATTGTGGTAGCCATGCTGCTGAGCTTCGCTGTCGTACCCTTCGGCCCGGATCTGTATATCCTGGATATCAACATAGGCCTGCTTTTTTTCCTCGGGATGACCTCACTTGCCGTGTACAGCGTGTTGCTGGGGGGGCTTGCCTCCAACAACAAATACGCCCTGCTGGGCGGCCTGCGCAGCGCCGCGCAGATGGTCAGTTACGAGGTGTTCATGGGACTGTCCCTGATGGGCGTGGTGATGCTGAGTGGCAGCTTCAGCCTGCGGGATATAGTCGAGGCGCAGCGCGACCTCTGGTTCTGTGTCCCGCAGTTTATCGGTCTTTTTACTTTCATGATTGCGGGTATCGCCGAAAGCCACCGTCTGCCCTTCGACCTGCCCGAGGCGGAACACGAACTGACTGCGGGTTTCCACACAGAGTATGGCGGCATGAAGTTCGCGATGTTCATGCTGGGTGAGTACCTGGGGCTGCTGCTGATCTGCTGCATGATCACCACCCTTTTCTTTGGTGGCTGGCTGGGCCCCTGGCTGCCACCGATCCTGTGGTTCAGCCTGAAGGTATTCGCCCTGATCTGCTTTTTCGTACTGCTGCGCGCCGCCATACCGCGGCCACGCTACGACCAGCTGATGGCGCTGGGCTGGAAAGTCATGTTGCCGCTGACGCTGCTCAACCTGGTGTTGACCGGGGCTATTGCCCTGCTGCTGGAGGGGGTGTGACGTGCTCAAATCCCTGACCAGCCAGCTGCGCACGATCTGGACCATACTGCAGCACAGCTTTACCCGGGCGGAAACCGTGCAATACCCGGAGGAGATGCCCTACCTCGCGCCACGCTACCGCGGCCGCATCGTGCTCACCAGGGACCCGGACGGGGAAGAGCGCTGCGTTGCCTGCAATCTCTGCGCGGTGGCCTGCCCGGTGGCCTGCATCGCCCTGCAGCAGGGTGTGAAAGAGGATGGGCGCTGGTACCCGGAGTTTTTCCGAATCAATTTCTCGCGCTGCATCATGTGCGGTATGTGCGAGGAGGCCTGTCCCACCAATGCGATCCAGCTGACACCGGATTTCGAGATGTGCGAATACAAGCGCAGCGATATGGTGTACGAAAAGGAGCACCTGCAGATCGACGGTACCGGCAAGTACCACGACTACAACTTCTACCGGGTCTCCGGCCTGTCCATTGCAGGCAAGGACAAGGGGCAGGCCCAGCACGAGGCCCCACCCATCGACGTGAAGAGCCTGCTGCCATGATGGAGACGCTGTTTTACCTGGCCGCGGTGGTCGCGCTAGCGGCAACCGGCCTGGCACTGACCCGGGCCAACGCCGCCCACGCGCTTATTTACCTGATCGTGTCACTGCTGGCGGTGGCGGTCACGTTCTTCCTGATGGGCGCGCCCTTTGCCGCGGCCCTGGAAATCGTCATCTACGCAGGCGCAATCATGGTGCTGTTCGTCTTCGTCATCATGATGCTGAACGTGGGTGAGGAAGGCATTACGCGGGAGCGGGAATGGCTGAGTGGCCGCAACTGGATCGTTCCCGGCTTGTTGGCCGCGCTGTTATTGCTGGAACTGGTAATCGCCCTGCGCCACGCGCCGACGACCACCGCCGGCGTGGATGTCACCCCCAAGGCAGTGGGGCTCACGCTCTTCGGTCCGTACGTGCTGGCCGTGGAAATCGCGTCCATGCTGTTACTGTCGGGCCTGGTCGGCGCCTACCACCTGGGCCGTCGCTTTATCGTGCGACGCGAGCGACGGGGCGGAGCCAGCTGATGGGCGGCCTCCAGATACCCATGGAACACGTGTTGACCCTGGCGGGCCTGCTGTTCAGTTGTGGCCTGCTGGGACTGATGCTGCGGCGCAATATAATTTTCATGCTGATGTCGCTGGAAGTCATGCTCAACGCCGCGGCCCTGGCCTTTGTGGCGGCGGGGGCAAAATGGGGCCAGGCCGACGGCCAGATAATCTTCCTGCTCATTCTCTCGGTGGCCGCGGCGGAAGTCGCTGTCGGCCTGGGCCTGGTGCTGCAAATACAGCGTCGCTTCAAAACCCTGGACATGGACCAGGCCAGGAGGTTGCGTGGCTAGCATCTGGCTGATTCCCTTCTTTCCCCTGGCGAGTGCCGTGCTCCTGCTGCTCAGTACAGGCAGGATGCCACGCCAGTTTGCCGCGCTGTTGGGCGCGGGCTCCGTGGGACTGGCGGCCGTCTGCGTGGCGCTGCTGGCCCGCGCTTTCCTGGCAGACCAGGAGGTGCGGGAGGTCACCCTCTGGACCTGGATGACCGTGGGCAATTTCACCCCCCGTATCGCCTTTTACATCGACGGCCTGACCGTGGTGATGATGTCGGTGATCACCGGGGTGGGCTTCCTGATTCACCTGTACTCCATAGAGTTCATGTGGGAAGACGAGTCGATCTGCCGCTACTTTGCCTACATGAACCTGTTCGTTGCCGCCATGCTGTTGCTGGTGATGGCTGACAACCTGCTGCTGCTCTACCTGGGCTGGGAAGGGGTCGGGCTTTGCTCCTACCTGCTGGTGGGCTTCTGGTACCGGGACCCGAACAACGGCAAGGCGGCGCGCAAGGCGTTTGTGGTCACCCGCATCGGTGACACCGCCATGGCGCTGGGGCTGATGCTGTTGTTCACCGAACTCGGCACCCTTGATATCCAGCCGCTGCTGGCCGCCGCCAACAGCCAGTGGCAGACAGGCGACACCCTCCCCATCCTTGCCACTGCCTTGCTCCTGGGCGGGGCGGTAGGCAAATCTGCCCAGCTGCCACTGCATACCTGGTTGCCCGATGCGATGGCTGGCCCCACACCGGTCAGCGCCCTGATCCATGCCGCAACCATGGTCACCGCCGGCGTCTACCTTATCGCGCGCACCTTCGGACTTTTCCTGCTGGCCCCCCCGACCCAGGAGGCGGTCGCGTGGATCGGCCTGCTCACCCTGCTACTGGCGGCCTTCGCTGCCCTGGCGCAGCACGATATCAAGCGCATCCTGGCCTACTCCACCATCAGCCAGATCGGTTATATGTTCCTGGCCCTGGGCGTAAGCGCCTTCGCGTCGGGCATCTTCCACCTGGTCACCCACGCGTTTTTCAAGGCCCTGCTGTTCCTGGCAGCCGGGACGGTAATCCACTGCCTGCACCACGAACACAATATCTTCCGCATGGGTGGCCTGCGCACCCGCCTGCCGGTCGTGTTCTGGAGTTTCCTGATCGGCTCGGCGGCACTGGCCGCGCTGCCCTTTACATCCGGTTTTTACAGCAAGGACGCTATCCTGCTGTCCGCCTGGGAAGTGCCCGGTATCGGTCCCTGGCTCTGGGCGGGGGGTTTGCTGGGCGCACTGCTCACCGGCATTTACAGTTTCAGGCTGGTGTTCATCGTCTTTTTCGGCGAGGCGCATCACGAACCCGAGCGCCAGCCCGGCTGGAAAATGGCCTTGCCCCTGGTGCTGCTGTGCGCACTGGCACTGGCTGGCGGCCTGTTGGTGCTGCCGCTGGCGGGTGTCTTTCCGCACACGGGTCATCACCAGCCCAACCACCTGGTCGAGTACATCAGTATAGGCACCCCGCTGCTGGGTCTGCTGATTGCCTACCTGCTGTTCCTCGGGCGCCAGGTATCGATCGACACGCTGGTCGAGTCCCCCGGTGGCTCTGCCTTGCGGGATTTCTGGCTTGGCGGCTGGCGCATTGACCCGCTGTATGACGCCCTCTGGGTACGACCCTACACCGCGCTGGCACACTGGTGGCGCAAGGAGCCGCTGGATGGCGTGTACAACGGTGTGGTCACCGTCGTCCAGTGGGCGCACCACAAGCTCATAGCGACACAGACCGGCGAGCTGCGCTGGTACGCAACGACCATGGTATTCGGCCTGGTGTTGCTGGTGGCTATCATGCTGAGGAACGCCGCATGAGCATGGCACTACTCATCCTGATCCTGCTGGTCGGTGGCCTGCTGGCCTGGCGATCGGAAAAAGCGCAGGCGAACCTTCCGCGGTGGGTGGCACTGGCCACAGTGGTGATCTCACTCGCCTTCCTGCTCGCTACCCTGCCCCAGGAACACACGGGCAACTGGCTACAACACATGAAGCTGGACTGGATGCCACGGTTTGGCATCGCCTTCGAGCTGGCGATGGACGGCGTCAGCCTGCTGCTGCTGGTGCTTACCCTGTTGCTGGGCCTGGTGGCCATCGCCTCGTCATGGTCGGAGATAGACTTCAAGCCCGGCCTGTTCCATGCCAACCTGCTGTGGACACTGGCCGGTGTATGCGGTGTATTCCTTGCAGTGGACCTGTTCCTGTTTTTCCTCTTCTGGGAAGTCATGTTGATTCCCATGTACCTGCTTATAGCGATCTGGGGGCACGAAAACAAAACCTACGCGGCCATGAAGTTTTTTATCTTTACCCAGGCTTCCGGGCTGCTGATGCTACTGGCGATCGTGGTGCTGGCATGGCAGGGTATGGCGATCAACGGCCAGCTCAGCTTCAGTTACTCCGACTTGCTGGGCCTGGAGCTCGACCCCCGCCTGGGCTGGTGGACCATGCTGGGCTTCTTCCTGGCCTTCACCGTCAAACTGCCGGCCTTCCCCTTCCATACCTGGCTGCCTGACGCACATACCCAGGCACCGACCGCCGGCAGTGTGCTGCTGGCCGGCATCCTGCTCAAGACGGGCGCATACGGTCTGCTGCGTTTCTGCATTCCCCTGTTCCCCCAGGCCTCAATGGAATTCGCCCCTGTCGCCATGGCACTGGGCGTTGCCGGTGTCCTGTATGGCGCCGTGCTGGCCTTTGCCCAGAGCGATTTCAAGCGCCTGGTCGCCTACTCCAGCGTCAGTCACATGGGTTTCGTCCTGCTCGGCCTCTACGCCTGGAACCAGCTGGCACTGCAGGGGGCAGTGATGCAGATGGTGGCCCACGGTGTGAGCACCGCGGCGCTGTTCATGCTGGCCGGTGCACTGCAGCACCGTCTGCACACCCGCGACATGGGTCGCATGGGCGGCCTGTGGCACCAGGCACCGCGCATGGGCGCCTGCGCGATGTTCTTCGCCGTGGCATCGCTGGGGCTACCGGGCCTGGGTAACTTTGTGGCCGAGATCCTCGTACTGCTCGGGCTGTTCGCGGTACAACCGGCGTTCACCGCCGTCGCCGCACTGGGTCTCATCACAGCGGCGGTCTACTCACTGAGGATGTTGCAGCAGGCGTTCCAGGGAGTGCCGGACAAGCAGCGCAGCATGCCCGATTTCGACGCCAGGGAAATGCTGGCCATGGGGGCGATGATGGCGGCCCTGCTGTGGCTCGGCCTTTATCCGCAGCCGGTATTGGACCTCGCCCGGCCGGTGCTTGAGGGCCTGCAGACCCTGGTTCCACCGGGAGACACTGTCGCAGCGCAGGCAGGCGGCGCCGCAATCGTCCTGGGGGCGGGCCTATGAACGTGAACCACTTCCACGCACTGCTGCCCCTGTTAGTGCTCGCAACGGGCATCGTTGTGCTCATGCTACAGATCGCCTGGAAGCGAAACATCGGCCTGAGCGCCGCCCTAGCCGCCCTGACCCTGGCGCTGGCTGCCCTGTCCTGCCGGTTCGCCGTCGAGGTAGCCCCCCTGCAGGTAACCCCGCTATTGCAGGCCGATCGCTTTGCCCTGCTGTTCTGCACCCTTTTTTGTCTGGCCGGGGCAGCCACCGCCCTGCTGTCCAGAGACTACATCGTCATGCGCGGCGACCAGCCCGGGGAGTTTTTCCTGTTACTGCTGCTGGCGACCATGGGCGCCTGTGTCCTGGCCTATGCGGTGCACCTTGCCTCGCTGCTGCTTGGACTGGAGCTGCTCTCCGTGTCCTTGTATACGCTGATCGCCTACCCCAACAAGACTGTCCTGCCGCTGGAGGCAGCGGCCAAGTACCTGGTACTGTCCGGCGCTGCCTCGGCCACCGCGCTGTTCGGCTTCGCCCTGCTGTACGCCGCCACCGGTACCCTGGAGTTTGCCACCCTGGGGCAGAAGCTGGGGGTCACCGATACCCCCCAGAGCATGCTCCTGCCCGCGGCCGCAATGATCTTTACCGGACTCGCATTCAAACTCTCCCTGGTGCCCTTCCACCTTTGGACGGCCGATGTGTATGACGGCGCGCCGGCACCGGTAACCGGCTTCCTGGCGTCCGTGGCCAAGGGTGCCGTGTTCGTGGTGTTGCTGCGACTGTTCCTCGATGCCGACCTTTTCCGCTACCGCATCCTGGTGGAAGTCACGGGCCTGCTCGCCATCCTGAGCATGCTCGGGGGTAACCTGCTCGCACTGCTGCAAACCAACATCAAACGGATGCTGGCCTACTCTTCCATCGCCCACCTGGGCTACCTGATGATCATTTTCATGGTCTGCATCACCTCTGCCGACAAGGCACTGGCCGTCGAGGCCGCGATCTATTACCTGATTGCCTACACCGCCACCACGGTAGCCGCCTTTGGCCTGCTGACGCTGATCAGCGCAGACCAGGCCGAACGTGAGAACATCCAGCTGCAGCAGGTGAGCGGCCTGTTCTGGCGCCAGCCGCTGCCGGCCTGCCTGATGCTGGTGGCCCTGTTGTCACTGGCGGGAATTCCCCTCACAGCGGGCTTTATCGCCAAGTTCTACCTGGTCAACGCCGCTGTAAGCGGCCACAACTGGGTGTTACTGGCCGCCCTGGTGGTGGGAAGCAGCATCGCTATTTACTACTACCTGCGGGTGATCTACTACATGACCCGCAGGCCCGAGGAACACCCCGTGGTCCAGGAGACTATCAGCGGCTGGCGCGGCCGAATCCTGTCGGGGGTGCTCATTGGCAGCATCCTCTTGCTTGGCGTTGCGCCACAGTCACTCATGCACTATTTACGGGCTATACTTCACTGAGATTCGCCACATTACCAGGGTAGGAGAAATGTATGCTGCAGTCGGTCAATCTTCGGGATTACATGTTAACCAATCCGGTCAAGGTAAAGCCGGAGGACAACGTACTGGAGGCAATGAAGGTTATTATCGATAACAAGATATCGGGCGTGTGTGTCGTTGATGCACAGGGCAACCTGGTGGGTATCCTGTCAGAAATGGATTGCCTGCGGGCAGTACTCGGAGCGACCTATAACAAAACCGCAATCGGCCTGGTCCACGAATACATGTCCAGCGACAACCTGGTCGTGGCGCACCCGGACGAAAATATCCTGGATGTCGCCCAGGATATGCTGCTCAAGAACAAACGGCGACGACCGGTGGTGGAAAATGGTCGGCTGATTGGCCAGATTACCTGTCGCCGTTTACTGGCCGCGGTCAGGGGCTTTACCTAACACTCGCGGACGCGGGGGCGGCCGCGAATCCCGGCGCGCAGCTCAACGGCGCTGCGACAGCCCGCCCCTGCACAAAAGCCAGAAAATATCCAGATCGTAATGTCTTTGCGGCTGGCGCATAATGCCGCCTCCACGCTGTAAACAGCCTTATCCACCCCGTAAAAAAAGACCCGGACATAATGACAGCAGCCATTTCCCAGCGCATTGCGCAGGAACTTTCCGTACACGCCAGCCAGGTGGACGCCGCCGTAAAACTCCTCGACGAAGGCGCCACGGTGCCCTTCATCGCCCGCTACCGCAAGGAGGCTACCGGTGCCCTGGACGATACCCAGATGCGACAGCTGGAGGAGCGCCTGCATTATCTGCGGGAACTGGAGGAGCGGCGCCATGCCATCCTTGCCAGCATAGCCGACCAGGGAAAGCTGAATCCCGCACTGGAGGAAGCAATAAAAGGCGCCGATACCAAGAACCGGCTTGAGGATCTGTACCTGCCTTATAAGCCAAAACGGCGCAGCAAGGCCCTGATTGCCCGGGAGGCGGGACTGGAACCGCTGGCGGAAGCCCTGTTGGCGGATCCTGCACTGGACCCCGAAACAACGGCCAGGGCCTTCCTCAACGAGGAAGCCGGCATCCTCGACAGCAAGTCAGCACTGGACGGCGCCCGACAGATACTGATGGAGCGTTTTGCGGAGGACGCTGACCTGCTTGCCGGGCTGCGCCGGTTTCTGCAGGACAACGTGCTACTGGCAAGCCGCGTGGTAGCGGGCAAAGACCAGGAGGGCGCCAAGTACCGCGACTACTTCGAACACAACGAGCCGCTGGCGGCGGTTCCCTCCCACCGGGCGCTGGCCATGTTCCGCGGGCGCAACGAGGGGGTACTGTCCCTGAACCTGCTTATGCACGACCAGGAACAGCCGACCGACACGCACCCCTGCGAGGCGATGGTCGCGGAACACTGGCGGATCCAGGACCAGCAGCGAGCCGCCGACAATTGGTTGCGCGAGACAGTGCGCTGGACCTGGCGGGTAAAACTGCTCACCCACCTGCAGACGGATTTGCTGGGGCAGCTACGGGAACGGGCGGAGCAGGAAGCGATACAGGTATTCGCCAACAATCTCAAAGACCTCCTGCTGGCCGCACCGGCGGGCCCGAGGGCGACCATCGGCCTGGACCCAGGGCTGCGCACAGGCGTGAAAGTCGCCGTGGTGGATGCCAACGGCAAAGTACTGGACCACGGGGCCATCTACCCCCATGAACCGCGCAAGCGCCTGCAGGAGGCCGAGGCCACCCTGCTGCACATGATACGCAGTCACCAGGTGGAACTGATCGCCATCGGCAACGGTACGGCGGGACGCGAGACAGACAAGTTTGTAGGCGACCTGCTGCGGGACCACCCGGAACTGAACGTGCGCAAGGCAATGGTGAACGAGTCAGGCGCGTCCATCTACTCGGCTTCGGAGTTCGCCGCCCGGGAATTCCCCGACCTGGATGTGACCATACGCGGCGCGGTCTCGATCGCCCGACGGCTGCAGGACCCCCTGGCTGAGCTCGTGAAAATCGAGCCCAAGTCCATCGGAGTCGGCCAATACCAACACGATGTCAGCCAACTGCAACTGGCCCGGCAACTGGACAGTGTGGTGGAGGATTGTGTGAATGCCGTGGGAGTCGATGTGAATACTGCCTCCGTTGCACTGCTGGCCCGGGTTTCCGGGCTGAACCAGAACATCGCCGGTAATATTGTCGCCCTGCGGGACAAGCAGGGCAGCTTCACCAGTCGAGGTGAACTCCTGAAGGTGCCGCGCTTTGGTGACAAAACCTTCGAGCAAGCCGCCGGATTCCTGCGCGTCATGGGCGGCAGCAACCCCCTGGATGCCTCTGCGGTACATCCGGAATCCTACCGGGTAGTGGCCAGCATCGCCGCCCGCCAACAGCGCGAGCTGGGCAGCATGATTGGCGATGTCACGTTCCTGCGCAGCCTGGACCCCGCGACTTACACCGACGAAACAGTGGGCCTGCCCACGGTGAAAGATATCATCCAGGAGCTGGCCAAGCCCGGGCGTGATCCCCGACCGGAATTCAAAATGGCCATTTTCCAGGATGGCATCGAGAAAATGTCAGACCTGGTTCCGGACATGATCCTTGAAGGTACCGTCACCAACGTGACCGCGTTTGGCGCCTTTGTTGACATTGGCGTACACCAGGACGGGCTGGTCCACATCTCCGCCCTCGCAGAGCGCTTCGTGAAGGATCCGCGGGACGTGGTAAAGGCCGGCGATATCGTTCGGGTAAAAGTGATGGAAATAGATATTCCACGCAAACGCATCGGCCTGAGCATGCGCCTGGCGGATAAGTCAGAAGAGCAGGCGAGCCGGCAGGCCAGGTCACCCGGGCGGCAGTCAGCCCAGGAACGGCCGCGGCGTGAAACCCCCAGGAGCGACAAACCGGCTGCCAACGGGGCATTTGCCGCCGCCTTCGCCGCGGCCAGTAAAAAGAAATAGGACCTGCCCGGAGCTGGAGGGCGCGACGGCGCCCCATGCTGTCAGCCTAATGAAACACCCCCTTCCACTGGACTGCCCAGGATTCAAACTCGCCAGCGGACAGGGGCATGGACAAGTGGTATCCCTGCACCATATCGCAACCGAGTTCCCGCAGGCTGTCCAGGCTGCCACGGTCTTCAACGCCTTCGGCCACCACCACCAGCCCAAACTGGTGGGCAATATGGATGATAATTTTTACCAGCTCCATATCCTGTGCATCCACCAGCATCGAATCGACGAAGGATTTGTCGATTTTCAACTCTGTAGCCGGAATCTGCTTGAAGTAGGACAGCGAGGAATAGCCGGTACCAAAATCGTCTATCGAGATATTGACACCCATATCCCTCAACTTGAGCAGGTTGTCATAACCGGACTGCTTGTCCTCGATGAAGGCCCGCTCGGTCAACTCCACCGTCACCTTTGAGGGAGTGACGCCCCAGATCGCCATGGCATCCTGCAACAGGGCCGAAAGGTCCGGGTCACCGGCCAGGCTGGCCGGGATATTCAAGGCCAGCCCGATGCCCAGCTTATCCTGCCACTCGCGCAACTGGCGCAATGTTTTGTGTACCAGCCACTTGGACAGTTCGTAGGTGCGGCCGGTGGACTCCGCCCACTCCACTATCATTTCCGGGGAGACGAACTCCCCGTCGGGTGACCGCCAGCGCAGCAATGCTTCAGCACTGTGCAAAGCCCCCGTGGCAAGTTCAATCTTGGGCTGGTAATACAGTTCGAACGCGTTGTCGCGCAACGCGTCGCCCAGGCTCTGTTCCAGCCATCCCTGCAATGCCTCGCCGCCGTCCTCCGCCAGTACGTCCTCGATCCGCTGCACGCCACCGAGCTTGACGTGTGACAGGGAGGCCTCGGCGCGAGCCAGCATGTCCATGAAATCATGCTGGCCCAGGCGATTGATGGCGATACCCGTCTTCACGTCGACACCCAGCACACCGGTATCCCCGTGCAACACGGATTCCAGCGTGCGGTGAACCTTGTTCATGGCAAGGGCAATGAAAGCGGGATTACCGAGATCGGGCAGGATAAAGGAGAAACGGTGGCTGCCGACTCGGAATACCGAGCCAGGCAATTTACTGAGGTCCAGCAGGCGTGTGTAGGCCGTTTGCAGGACCTCGTCGCCGGCTTCGTAACCGTGGTAGTGGTTGATTCGCGCCAGGTTGGTCAAATCGATCAGCATCAGGCCGAGGTGAGTCTGCCCTGTCCGGGCCTCGATGACCGCCTTGTCCAACTGCTGGATAAATGTTTCGCGCTGGATACCCGGCAAGGGGTTCAATGTTGCATGGCCCTAGAGTTTGATCGCGGTCATATCGATGCCGTAGGCCTCCGGCTCGAGGCTGCTGGTAATTTCAAGGAGCTTGCCGTCCGGTGCTGATTTATCGGTCAGCAGGTCTATCATTTTCACTTCGGCGCTCGGCTTTTTATCGGCATCCAGCAACACCATCACCTTGGGGCGCAGGCGCCGGGTGCGGTATTCTGCCACGACGACGGCAACTTCCCCGGAAGACAATTCGACCAGGGTCCCAGCAGGGTATATCCCCACCGACTGGATAAACTCCTCCACCAGCTCGGCCTGGAAGTCGATATCGCGCCACTCATACAATTTCTTGATGGCCACGGACGGGGCAATGCCCCGGGCATAGCTGCGATGACTGGTGATAGCGTCGTAGCAATCGACAATCGCGGCAATACGGGCGAAAACGGGGATAGTGTCTCCACTGAGTCCATTGGGGTAGCCGGAACCATCATGGCGTTCGTGGTGATAGGTCACCATGTCCAGCACGTCCTTATTCATCAGGCCGCTCTCGGTGATCATCTCGACACCGAGAGCGACATGGCCTCGCAGTGCCGTAAACTCCTCGTCCGTGAGTGAACGGGTCGCGCCCAGCAGCTCCGGATTTACCCGCAGTTTGCCGATATCAAACAGCAGGCCACCGATTGCCAGGGAGCGCAAATCCGGCTTCGGCAGGCCCAGCTGGCGGCCAAGTGCCACGGCCCAGATGGAGGCGCCGACCGAGTGCTGGTAGGTATAGGTGTCCTGTTGTTTCATCCGGGCCAGCCAGATGCACGCGTCCGGGTTGCGGGAAATACTGTCTATCATCGGGTCGACGGATTGCTTGACCTTGACGACATCCAGGGCACCACCTCGGGAGACCTGCTCAAAAATATTATCCACCGTTTCCATCAGGGTATCGACAGCCGCCCTGGCCTTGGGAAATTCCTCGCCCCAGGTGGTGCTGTCGGCGTAAGCCTTCAGCTTGCGTCCGCGGAAAATCTGTTGGTTGGTCTTGCGAGGGCGGCTGGGAGCCTTGCGCTTTAAGCCGGGACCGGCCAGGACGGTTTTCGTACTGTCGACAAAAACGTACTGGCAGTACTTCTGGATACGAAGGATATCCTCGGGGGATTCTATGCGAAAGCCCTGGACAGGAAACGGCACCTCGAGCCACGGCCTGTCGAGACCGGATACATACATACCCAACTGCAGTTCGGAGGTATTGATCTGGATAACGTCCAACATTCCGGCGGCACTGGTCACTTTGTGAATTCACGCCAAGAATAGCGTCATTTGGCCGCGAAATGCCACCCGGAAAGGCCTAAAACGCAACCTGGTTAACGTTAATGGGGATTTTTAGCAGCTTCACCGGGCAGAGGAAAGCCAGCCATAACGGGCGGCGTCCAGGCGAATCGCCGGCGGTGGCTCGCCCGACGCCCGCGCGCGCAGCCAGGGCTTGATGTCCTGTAGCAGGTTTTGCGTGGCGTACAACAAGGGTATCGTGAGCAACACCGAGTCCCCGGCGGCATTCAGGCGCACCAGGTGCTCGGGGCGACCTGGCGTTGTGTCGATTGCAAGCGCGTCCCAGTCAATGTCGACGCCGTGCCGCTTCTGCCAGGCCAGGTCAGTTGCCAGCGCCGCCACTTCCTGCACCAACTCCTCACAAAGACCGCGCAGGGTAGCCAGGTCCCGGGCACTGGCAAAATGCACCTCCAGGCCCTCGTTGGCGCACACCGGTCCGCTGGACGCAAACGTCCACAGGGGATTTACACGGATGGCGGAAACCGGCACAGGCTCGCGGCCGGGACCGGGACCGGGGGCAGTAGGCGTCATCTGCTCACAGTCATGGCTGCTGCAGAAATCCCCCAGCACACGCGTTTCCAGGGCGGCCTGTTGATCGGCCCGGGGGTGACCCAGGATCACCGTCCTGTCGGCCACCGTGATGCCCACCGGTCCCAGCGGATCCTGCCGCAGGCTTACCGGGTAGCCCTGCTCCACGTCATCGAGTACCAGCAATAACTGATTCGCATATTGATCCACCGCGATCGACCAGCCCAGCAACTTCGCCCGCACATTACCTTCTCGCGCAGACGCTTGCGAACGGGCCAGGTCTGCCTCAGCCATGTACACCGCTGCCAGCTCGGTCAGCGCGGACGCTGCGAAGTCGGCTCTATCCTGGGCCACGGAGTCCTGCAGGAAGCCCGCGGTTCTTTGGAAGCGTGAGATCCCACCGTTATCGGTTGCCGGCGCCTGCGACAGCGCATCGGTCGCTGCAATCACCAGTAGCAATGCCAGTGCCAGGCGCCCACCTGGTGCATGCGGAGCCGCCCGGCAGGCGTTAAACCGGCCCACTAAAGAGTGCTGCCACCGGCGCGGCATATCAACCGTGGACTGGATCCAGCTCCTGCACAGTCGGCCGCCTTCTACGCTGCTCTTTGCGGGGAATCATGCCACGCATGGCTTCCATCTTGCCAAAGCAGAGCAGCTTGTCCCCCGCCTCCAGCATCCGGTCGGCGCGGGGATTGGGGATGACTTTTGCACCGCGGTACAGCGTGAGTACGTTGATGTCGCTCTCGCGCAGCTTGGTCTGGGTGATGGTCTGGCCGACGAAATTGGATCCTTCGGGAATATAAATCTCACTTACGCCGTAACCCTTGCTGACAGTCAGGCGCTGGCGCACATCGATTTCGGGAAAGTCCACCTGGGCGGCAATATAATCGATAACGGCTCCGGCAATATCCAGGCCCGTACAGGTTTCTATCCCCTCGAGCCCGGGCGAAGAATTGACTTCCATGATCTGCGGTCCGTCCTTGCCCTCGAGCATGTCCACACCCGCCACCCGCAGGCCCATGATCTGGGTACAGCGCACGGCGGTTTCGCGGTATTCATCGCTCAGTTCCACCGGCTCGGCAACGCCGCCGCGATGGACATTACTGCGAAACTCCTGGCCCTGGGCAACGCGGCGCATGGCAGCGACCACCTGGTCGCCCACCACAAAAGCCCTGATGTCCCGACCCTTGCTCTCGGCAACGAATTTCTGGATCAGCACGTTCTGTTTCTGGCTCTGCAGTAACTCGATAATGGATTCCGCCTGTTTGACCGACTCTGCCAGCAGCACCCCGATGCCCTGGGTTCCCTCTATCAGTTTGATGATGACCGGGGCGCCGCCCACCCGTGCGATGGCCGGCAATACATCCTTTTTGTCCCGAACGAAAGTGGTGCGGGGCAGGCCGATGCCATGGCGGCTGAGAATCTGCAGGGAGCGCAGCTTGTCCCTGGAGTTACTGATGCCGTGCGCGGTGTTGGCGCAGAACACATCCATCTCCTGGAACTGGCGCACAACCGCCGTGCCGTAATACGTAATCGATGCCCCAATGCGCGGCAACACGGCATCGTAAGCGTCCAGGTGCTGCTGCCGGTAGTACAGGTCGGGGGAACCACGATCCAGGTCGATGGCAAATTTGAGGGTATTGAGCACCCGGGCTTCATGCCCTCGCTGGAGAGCCGCCTCCTTGAGGCGGGCCGTGCTGTAGGCTTTGGGCGCGCATGACAGAATTGCCAGCTTCATATTGGGGAACTCCTGTTTATTTGGGGAATTTTGGCACAGCGGGTCGAGGATAGAATCGACAGCAAGACCCGGGCATGTAAATCAGCCTAGCGGATTTACAGCGACAACAAAAGGGGTTGCATTCGGGGAAAACCGCCCCTTTTCAGATGATCGGGGGCGGCTGGCCAAGCAGGGGCGGGCGTTTTCGAGCTATTGCCGGTAAAGGGACTCCATAATCTGGTCCACAGTGAAAGTGGCAGGACGCTGCCGCGGGGGAAACTCTTTCAAGCTCTGGACAAAGCGACCCACAGCGACCTGCCCCTGCATGCCTACTGGGGCGATCTTGGTATCCCACCAGTTGTTGTAGCCGTTGGCATCAGTGTCGGCGCGCTCCAGCGGATCGCGCCGCAGATTGAACAGTTTGGGGATGCGTAAAGTCACAAACGGGTCACGCCACACGTCGAAGCGGTGCGCTCGCTGTTCGGCAAATACCAGTTTCCAGTCGCCAATACGGGCCCCCGTCAGCAGCCCGTCGTCACTGAAGTAGAAAAACTCATTGCGCGGCCCCTTCACCTGCCGGCCTTGCAATTGCGGCAGGAAATTGTAGCCATCGAGGTGCACCTTGAAGGTCTTGTCCCCGATTTTGGCGCCCTGTTTCAATTCAGTGGCGATGCTGTCATTGCCAACCGCTGCCAGCAGCGTGGGAACCCAATCCATATGCGACATCACCTGGTTGTTGATGCTGCCGGCCGCCACCTGTCCCGGCCAGCGCATCAGCGCCGGCACACGGTAACCGCCCTCCCAGTTAGTATTCTTTTCCCCACGAAACGGGGTTATTGCCGCGTCGGGCCACAGGTTGAAATGCGGTCCGTTATCAGTGGAGTAGATAACAATGGTGTTATCGGCGATACCCAGTTCATCGAGCTTGCCCAGCAGGACGCCTACATGGTCATCGTGCTCCATCATGGCATCGTTATAAAAGCCCTGGCCGGAGCGCCCCAATTGCGACTTGGCGACATGGGTGTAGTAGTGCATGCGGGTAGAATTGAACCAGACAAAGAACGGCTTTTTCTGGGCATGTGCCTTGTCAATAAACTTCAGTGAAGCCGCAAGAAATTCCGAATCAACCGTTTCCATGCGTTCGCGGGTGAGCGGCCCGCTGTCCTCGATCTTACCGTCGGCATAACTGTGAATCACACCTCGTGGACCAAACCGCTTGCGAAAAGCCGGGTCCTGGGGATAGTCAGGGTCTTCCGGCTGCTCCTCGGCGTTGAGGTGGTAAAGATTGCCAAAAAATTCGTCAAAGCCGTGATTGGTTGGCAGGAATTCATCCCGATCGCCCAGGTGGTTTTTACCGAATTGGCCAGTGGCGTAGCCGTAGGGCTTCAGTAATTCTGCCAGCGTGGGGTCCTCCGGCTGCAAGCCCAGTTCAGCGCCCGGTACACCCACCTTGGTAAGACCAGTGCGGACCGGGCTCTGGCCGGTTATAAAGGCGGAGCGGCCCGCGGTACAACTCTGCTCACCGTAATAGTCCGTAAACAGCATTCCCTCGCGGGCAATCCGGTCGATGTTCGGCGTCTGGTACCCCATCAGGCCGTGGCTGTACTGGCTGATATTCCAGATACCGATATCGTCACCCCAGATCACCAGGATATTGGGGCGTTCGGCTGCAGACAGGTGCAGGCTGCACAGTCCGGCCAGCAGGAATACGAATTTAGCGACAGCGTTGGGTTTCGTTAACATACCAGCCTTCCGTGTAAGACACTAAAAACGATAACGCGCCTGCACAGCGACCGATCGCGGACGCTGTGGCACCGCGAAGTATGAATTACTCGCGGTCAGCACCACGTCATTTTTCCAGACCTGCGTGGTCTCGTCGGTCAGGTTTTTCCCTATCAGGGCGATACTCCAGGTATCGTTATTCCCGGACAGGGCGATCCGCGCGTTCCACAAAACGTAGTCGTCGTGCTTGGTATTGGGATCGAGATCCAGCGCAGAGTAATACTCGTCGCTGTAGTTCATATCCACACTGCTCATCAACTCCAGATCGTTGCCCAGGGGAATGACGTACTGGACGTTCAGGTTACTACTCCACTCGGGGGCAAACAGCAGGTCTTCATCACCGAGATCCTGTCCACCGGGATCATTGGCCTTGACGATATTGCTGCCGTCCTCGTTCAGGCAGCCCGGGTTGTTGGCGGGATCGGTTACCTGCGGGATGGTACAGGTAGCGCCCGTGAACTCCTCGTAATAGGCGTCCAGGTAGGCGATCGATCCACCCACTGTCAGGCTGTCGGTCAGGGCCCAGCGGCCATCCACTTCCACACCCTGGCTGCGGGCCTTACCCGCGTTGCCGACCTTGAACACGTCGCCTTCCAGCGAACTGGTTTGCAGGTCATCGTAGTCCGACCGGAAAATGGCGATATTCAGTTCCGCGGCGCCGTCAAGCCAGCTTGTCTTGGCGCCAATTTCATAGGCCAGCACCGTTTCCGGCTCGTACTCGAGGATGGACGGATCGGCACCGGGAACCACCTCGCCGTTGGGCTCGCCCGTCAGGATGTTGTCGGACAGCCTGACAACGCTGCCCTCGCCGGTGTAGGACTCGTCATAGCCCCCGCTTTTAAAGCCGGTACTCACACTGGCGTACAGCATGGCATTTTCCGTGGCGTCCCACTGGGTGTTGGCCGACCAGGTCCACTTGTCCTCGTCGCGATCGAGACCGCGCCAGTCATGGCTGCGCAGGTCGCTGATGATTTTTTTGCTCGCCGGGTTGGCGCGAACAATGACATCAGGCAGGCCCAGCGAGAGTCCGCGCGCGCCAACCTCGCCGATGACCGTCGAATCCAGGGTTTTTTTCTCGTAGCTGTAGCGCATGCCGCCGGTAACGCGCACCGTATCAGTCAGGTTATAGGTCATCTGGGCGAATGCGGCGTAAGCGTCTGTATCCTGGTCAAAGTTGGAAGGCTGCGTCGCGCCACCGGGGATTAGAATCAACGGTGGCACGGATAGCGGGCCGGAGTACGCGAAATCCAGCGCCGTGTTATTCCTGTGGATCGTCACGTTGGAGCTTTCGTAATAGCCCCCTGCAATCCAGTCAATGGTCTCGCCGCCGGGTGAGACCAGGCGTACCTCCTGGCTCCACTGGTCAAATTCCTCGTCCTGTGTGCGATGCAGAGAGGGCGTGACCGTCTGGTCAGAGTTCAGCAGGCGCTTGAGATCGTAGGCCGAATAGGCAGAGATCGAGGTGAATGTGGCAAAATCGAGATCCCAGTTGAGCGTGATCGCACCCACGTCCGTGGTGTTTTCGTAATTGTCGGGCAGGTCATAGGCCGCCTTGTCACGGTCATCCACAATGGGGAAGACATCTTCACCGCGAAAGTTCAGGGGCTGGTCCGACTGGTAGACCACCGAGGGCACATCGTCCGCCTGGAAATCCCCGTGTTCGTACTTGGCAATTATCTCGACCTTGTCGCCCACGTCAAACAGCAGTTGGCCCCGGCCATACCAGTTGTCACTGTTGGGACCTTCATGCTTCAGGTACTCGTTATCCCACCAACCGTCCATCGCGTCATGCCGCAGGGCAAGCCGCCCGGCGATCGTGTCGGTGAGCGCGCCGTTGAGCACCAGCGTGTAGATCTGCTCGTTGGCGTCCGGGGAATAGAGGGCATCGACCATGCCCTCGTTTTCAAACGTGGGCTTGTTGGTCGTAATACTGATGGCGCCACCAATGGTATTCTTGCCGAACAGGGTACCCTGTGGGCCTTTCAGGACCTCTATACGCTGGAGGTCCATGGTCAGGGGCACCGCAGCCAGGGCACCACGGCCCGAATAGACGCCATCAATATACATACCCACCGACTGCTCAAATCCCGCGTTGGTACCCGAGCCGACGCCACGGATAAACAGGTTCGGCTGGGCCTGTCCCTGGTTGATATTGACGTTGGGGATATACAGCGTGAGCTCTTCCAGGCTGATAATACCCGTATCCAGCACTTTTTCGCCGCTCATCGCCGAGACGGAAATCGGGACATCCTGCAGGCTTTCGACCCGCTTCTGGGCCGTCACCACAACCTCTTCCAGCATGGGGGCAGACCAGGCGGTAACCGGCAACAGTGCCAGGGCGAGAACTCTTAACTGCAACTGCGGGGGACGAATCGGGCGCATATCGATTACCTTTGATTATTGTTTTATTCAGCCTCGGCGTAGGGTAGAACGTAAAACCGGCCTGATCTTTAGATTTTGCGTCATATTTTGGGGGCATTGTTACAAAAACCGTGACCGGTCCAGGCGACCGGGCCCCTACATGCCAATCCGGGCGGGCCTTGCCCCACCGGCAGGTCTGCCGGCTTTTCTGTGCTTCCGCTTCAGTGTACCTTCTGTTTGTCAGATGTTGTGCATCCCGAGTGCCAGGTGGCGCGCGGTACCGGTGTACCTTAGGCAGGCTCCAGGCACGCGCCGCTGTGTAGCCCTGGCTGAATGAAGTCGGCCCCAACATGATGAAGGTATCTTTTTTATGGAAACGATAGACCGTGTACTGCATACACCGCTGATTGTATTCGGGGATACCAGCCTCGACCTCGCCCAGCTACTGTATGTGGGCCTCTTCACTTTGCTGGGCGGCCTGTTCGTTATCGCTACCACCCGGTTCCTGCGCAATCGCCTCATGGCCCGGGGGACGAATCCGGACGTCGTACAACTTATCACGCGCGCCTACCTTATCCTGGCATTCGTCATTCTTGCCTTCATGATTCTGGATTTCCTGAGCGTCCCCCTGGGCGCATTTGCCTTTATTTCTGGTGCTGTTGCCATAGGCTTCGGCTTTGGCGCACAGAACATCATCAATAACTTCATCAGCGGCTGGATTCTTATGTGGGAGCGCCCGATCAAGATCGGCGACTTTCTGGAACTGGGTGATGTGCGCGGGACCGTCGAGTCGATCAACACACGCTCAACCCGAATCCGCAGGGTAGACGGTATACACCTGCTGATTCCCAACAGTTACCTGCTGGAAAATACCGTCACCAACTGGACACTGATAGACCAGGTGGTGCGGACAACCGTCAGGATAGGGGTAGCGTACGGCTCCGATGTGGCACTGGTAACAACGCTCCTGCAAAAAGCCGCAGATGAAAATACCAAAGTGATGAAAAAACCGGCAAGAAACGTGATCTTCGATGATTTTGGCGATAACGCCCTGGTGTTCGATCTCAATGTCTGGGTGACAACCGATACCGAGAGCGGACTGCGGGGCGTTCGCAGTGAGCTGCGTTATCGTATCGATAGCCTCTTTAATGAAGCCGGGGTTGTCATCGCCTTTCCCCAGCGCGACATTCACGTGGATGGGGAGTTGCTGGTGCGGTCGCAGTCGCATTAATCAACTGGAGGATGGCCTGAGGCGGGAGCCTGCCGCTTTCCCGGGCATGACGTACGTTAAGCGGCGAGCCGTGCTCGCCTGCGCCGTTCCTGCGGAACAGGCCGCCCAGGACGGGACAGCGAATCGACGTATCCCAAAAAACAAAACCCCTGCAGCGTGTGCTACAGGGGTTTTCTTTTTTAGAAGCCTGGCGATGACCTACTCTCACATGGGGAAACCCCACACTACCATCGGCGATGCGTCGTTTCACTTCTGA
>JAHEBM010000089.1 GCA_024642245.1 Haliea sp. | reverse complement strand
CCTTCCACCCTGACTTCATCGTCATCGTCGAAGCGGCCTGCAACATCGTCTTCCTGCTGGATCCGGTCTGCGGTGATTGTGTCACCGGCGAGGACACCGTGGACCTCTACCCGCATACCATCGGCCAGGACTCCACCGCTCACCCGGGACAGGTCGGCGCCACTGAAATCCACCCGGTAGCCACCGAGCGTGAATTCGGTACCAGCGAGCGCGGTCACGGCACCCTTGAACTCCACCTCGTCGATACCCTCACCGGACTGCTTCTCGACCCGCGTGGCGCGCAGGCGGCCCGCCTCATCGATAAAACCCGACACCTCCAGCACATCACCTACCACAAGGGTGGCGAAACTGGCGTCATCAAATACGGTGCCAGTGCGCTCGACAATCACCTCGAGACCCAGGATCGTCAGCAGGAGGCTATCGCCGTCCGGCCCGGGAGTGATCGCTGTGATCGGGCCCTGCACCTCGTCATCAAACCTGACTGTAGTCGCAGTCCCCGTCTGCCCGTCATCGTTAATCTCACCATCGACGGTCACGACCATACCCAGACGCAGCGCATCTTCCGAGGAGGGTTGGCCGTCCAGGGTAATCACCGCATCGTCTGTTTCAAATTCGATGCCGTTGACAAAAATACTGCCGAAGCCATCAATCGTGCCGGTGCTCTTCACGGCACCGCTGTAGGGCTCATAGGTCCACTCGCCAGAGCCGCGACGATGCATCTCGGCAAACAGGTCATCGGTCTTGCGCCGGTTCTCGGGTGAGTCAGAAAATTTCCTCAGCACCAGTGCCTGGCTGTTGCCGGCTTGCAGCTGGCTTTGCCAGAACATGACACCGCCTTCCTCACCCTCCCGGCCGAGAATATTGCGGTATAGCTGGCGGACAAATTCCAGGTTATCCAGTTCACCGTATTTCCTGGCAAACTCCGGAGCCCCGCGGAATTTTGCCGCAATCTGCTGGACTGTCTGGCCCTGCTCCAGGGAGTCTATCCAGAAATTGAGTCCCCTTGAATCCGGTTCCCGGTCGAAGGCCGCAGAGTAAAGGCGCGCAATAGCGCGGGCGTCCTCTGCCGTGGTGGTAGCGCTACTGGCCGGCGAGACCAGCGCACAGAGCATCGTGACCAGGCCCGCGAGCAGCGGTAGCCCGCCGGTACGGTGCGATTTCCCAATCGATAGAACGGTGAGATGAAACATGTGTCAATCCTCCTGGCGAGCGTATCCCGATGGCAGCACCGAGCGCGCTGCCGGACGCCCCCTGTTGGCAAGGGGACCCCCAAGTCTTTACCGGGAACGTACGCCCCCTTGGATCGCGAGGTCAACCCTTGATTGCCCTTTCCTGCAGAAAATCGCAGGATTGCAACGGAAATGAAATAGCCGAAAACAACAAAGCCCCGCGTGTGCAGGGCTTCGTGGATTCGGGGAATTGGTCGGGACGGCAGGATTTGAACCTGCGACCACTTGACCCCCAGTCAAGTGCGCTACCAGGCTGCGCTACGCCCCGAGAGGATTCGCCGGTTCGGCGAGGGCGGCATTATACTCAATACCGCCGGTGATACAAAGGCTAATTCCGGGGCTGCAGGGCCTTGAGCAATTCTTCAAGCTCCTGGATGGTTTCGCTGATAACCGCCTGGATTTCCATGGAGAGTCCGCCCTCGGCGCCCTCGTCTGTCATACGCTGGCGCGCACCGCCAATGGTGTAGCCCTGATCGTACAAGAGGCTGCGGATCTGGCGGATGGTCAGCACGTCTTCACGCTGGTAATAGCGGCGGTTACCGCGGCGCTTGACGGGCTTCAGTTGGGGAAATTCCTGCTCCCAGTACCGCAGTACATGGGGTTTTACCGCACACAAGTCACTGACTTCACCTATGGTGAAATAGCGTTTCCCCGGGATAGCGGGCAATTCATTATTGTGGCTCGGTTCCAGCATATTCTTCTACTCGGGCTTTGAGCTTCTGGCCTGGGCGAAAGGTGACCACCCTGCGGGCGGAAATGGGGATCTCCTCTCCTGTTTTCGGGTTGCGGCCAGGGCGCTGGCTTTTATCACGCAGGTCGAAATTGCCGAAACCCGACAGCTTCACCTGTTCGTTGTTCTCGAGACATCCGCGGATTTCCTCGAAAAACAGCTCAACAATTTCCTTGGCTTCGCGTTTGTTGAGACCAAGCTCTTCAAACAGCCGTTCGGCCATTTCAGATTTTGTGAGGGCGCCCATCTTCCCGTTACCTAGTTCCTAAGCTCGGCTTTAAAGTTTTTTTCTAGTGAATCAATAACTTGTTTCACTGCCAGATTGACATCTTCGTCGCTAAGAGTGCGCGAATGATCGCGGAATGTCAAACCTAATGCCAGACTTTTCCGTTTAGGATCAATACCTTTGCCTTCATAGACATCAAAGAGCCTTAAGTCCCGCAGGTAAGCCCCTGCCACCGCCCGAACATTTTCCAGTAATTCCGCCGATGGTACCGATTTGTCGACAACGACCGCCAAATCGCGACGAACCTCGGGGAATTTTGACAGGTCGGCAAAGCGCGGCACGAGGCCTTCCAGCACAGCGTCCAGCTCGATCTCGCAGACGTACAGTGGCGCGGACAGGTCCAGTTCCGCCTGCGCCGAGGGATGCAGCGCCCCCAGGTAGCCTATGGCCTGCCCTTTTCTGGTTATGGCCGCAGCCTGTCCCGGATGGAGCGCGGCAAATGCCGCACGCGCAAACTGCACGGAGCCCGGATCCCGTCCCAGGGCAAAGAGGCTTTCCACGTCGCCTTTCAGGTCGAAGAAGTCCGCGCCCTGGGCGCCCACGGACCAGGACTCCCCGAAGCGCTCCCCGGTGATCACCATGGCGAGGGTGGGTACCTGGCGCAGGCCATCCGGGCCCGGCAAAAAGCGCAGTCCGGTTTCGAACAGGCGGGTGCGCGGTTGCTGCCGGTTGGTATTGCGCAGCACGGCCCCGACCAGGCCGGGCAGCAGGCTGGTACGCATCACCGCCATGTCCGCGGAAATGGGATTGGCCAGCGCCACGGGCGTGATGTCCGGATCAAACAGCTGCTGGAGTTTGGGATCGACAAAACTGTAGGTGATCGCCTCGCGGTAGCCCCGCGCACTCAAGTGGCGGCGCAAGCTGCGCGCGCCCAGGCGGGACTCGGGCCTGGCAGGCATAATCAGCTCGGCACGAATATGGGTAGCGGGGAGGCGGTTATAACCGTACACCCGGGCCAGTTCCTCCAGCAGGTCGGCCTCGATGGCCATATCGAATCGCCAGCTGGGGACGGTGCAGCTCCAGCCATCAGCGGTGGCGGTGACGCCCAGCCCGAGACCGCCCAGGATGCGCTCCACCTCGGCGGCGGGCAGTTCCATCCCCAGCATCTTGCCGATACGCTCCGACCTGAGTTTCACGGCGGGGCGCTCCGGCAGGTCCTCGACCGACACTGCCTGCTCGATCGGCCCCACTTCACCGCCAACGATATCGATGATCAAGCGGGTTGCGCGTTCCATCGCCTCCAGCTGCAGCTCAAAATCGACGCCGCGCTCAAAACGATGGGACGATTCGGTATGCAGCCCATAGGAACGCGCCACGCCAGATAACAGGTCCGGGGTGAAGAACGCGGCCTCCAGCAGGATATTGCGGGTGCTTTCGCTCACCGCGGACTCCTCGCCACCCATAATGCCGGCAATCGCCAGGGGCTTTGCCTGGTCCGCTATCACCAGCGTCCCGGTCTTGAGCTCCACGGTCTGGCCATCCAGCAATTCCAGCGACTCGCCGGGCCGGGCCTCGCGCACCACGATGCCACCCTGCAGCCGATCGAGATCGAAGCCGTGCATGGGCTGGCCGAGCTCCAGCAGCACATAGTTGGTTACATCCACGACGGCATCGATACTGCGAATACCACAGCGGCGTAATTTCTCCTGCAGCCACAGCGGGCTGGGGCGCGCCACATCCACCCCCCTGATAATGCGTCCCAGGTAACGGGGACAGCGCTGCGGCGCCTGCAGCTGCACCGGGAAAACCGCGTCAATCGCCGGCGTAACCTTATCAAATACCGGCGACTTCACCGGCAGGCTGTTCAGCAATCCAACCTCGCGCGCGATACCGGCAATACCCAGGCAGTCCGCACGGTTGGGCGTGAGCCCGATCTCTATCACCTTGTCGTCCAGCGCCAGGTATTCGCGCAGGTCGGTGCCGACAGGGGCGTCGGCCGCGAGCTCCATCAGGCCGTCGCTGGCATCGGACAAACCCAGTTCCTTTTCTGCACACAGCATGCCCTGTGACTCAACCCCGCGCAGCTTCGCCGGCTTGATTTTGAAATCGCCGGGCAGGACCGCCCCTACCCGCGCCAACGGCGCCAACAGGCCCGCCCGCGCATTGGGCGCACCGCAAACGATCTGCACGGTCTCGCCACCGGTCTCCACCTGGCACACGCGCAGCTTGTCCGCATCGGGATGCGGCTCCGCGCTGATAATCCTGGCCACGACCACACCGCTGAAGGCCCCCGCCACCGGGTCGATGGCATCGACCTCGAGTCCGGCCATGGTGACCTGGTGGGCCAGCTCCTCGCTGGTCAATCCCGGGTTGACCCACTCACGCAGCCACTGTTCGCTAATCTTCACTTTTCATTACTCCAGTCGGTGGCTAGAACTGCTCGAGGAAACGCAGGTCATTATCAAAGAACAGGCGCAGGTCGTTCACACCGTAACGCAGCATGGCCAGGCGCTCGACCCCCATACCAAAGGCGAAACCGGCGTATTTCTCCGGGTCGATACCGGAGGATTCGAACACCTTCGGGTGCACCATGCCGCAGCCCAGGATCTCGATCCAACCGGTATTGCTGCACACCCGGCAACCCTCCCCACCGCAGTTCACGCACTGGATATCGACCTCGGCCGACGGCTCGGTGAAGGGGAAGTAGGAGGGACGAAAGCGCACCGCCAGATCATCGCGCTCGAAAAATACCCGCAGGAAATCCTCGATAAGGCCCTTGAGGTCGGCAAAGCTGGAGTGCTCATCCACCAGCAAGCCCTCGACCTGGTGAAACATGGGCGTATGGGTGAGATCGGAATCGCAGCGGTATACCCGCCCGGGGCAGATGATGCGCAACGGCGGCTCACTGCTTTCCATCACGCGAACCTGCACGGGCGAGGTGTGGGTGCGCAACACGGTGTGTTCGTCCACGTAGAATGTGTCGTGCATGGCCCGGGCCGGGTGATGCTCCGGAATGTTGAGCGCGCCAAAGTTGTGGTAGTCATCCTCGATCTCGGGACCTTCTACCACCTCGAAACCGATGGCGGTAAAAAAGTCCTCCATGCGTTCCATGGTGCGCGTCACCGGGTGGATACCCCCGGTCGACTGCCCGCGGCCCGGCAGGGTGACATCGATGGTCTCGGCCGCCAGCTTCGCTTCTACCGCCGCGGATTCCAGCGCATTTTTTCGTGCGCCGAGCAACTCCTGCAGCTCCTGCTTCACCACGTTGATTTTCGCACCGGCGGCGGGACGCTCCTCGGCGGACAGCTGCCCGAGGGCTTTCAGCAGCGCGGTAAACTGCCCTTTCTTACCGAGGTAGTCGACCCGCAGTTGCTCCAGCGTCGCTCCGTTGTCGGCTTGGGCAATCGCGGCCTTGGCTTCGTTGGCCAGTTGTTCGAGGTTTTCCATTCGTTTTGTTCTCGGGTCTGTATTTCTGGTTTTTGGGCGCTTCACTTATGTCGCCACAGTTAGCGGTCGTAGTGGAGCGGGACACGCTACAAGCACATCCATGTGCGCTCGGCTTCGGCCATCCATGGCCTCAGACGGTCCCTCTCCACTACGACCGCTACCCGTTGCTACCTTGTGTCCTGACAACCGGTACTTTCAGTTCGACGTAACTCAACTCTTTGGCACAAATTATCTGCTGCGCAGCGAACATGGTGCCTAACATCCTATGCTACTTCGCTCCCAGCTGGATTCGCTGCAAATCGAATTTCAAATTCGGTGGTAGCACGGAGTATGCGGTTCATCCTTGCTGGACCGTCTGCAGCCATGGATGGCTGCAGCGAGCCTACATGGACGTATTTACGGCGTGTCCAGCAAGGATGAACCGCATACTCCGTGCGGGCAAAAGGCAATACATGCCCATCCCGCCAAAATAAAAAAAGGGAAAGAGCACCGCCCTTTCCCTTGATGTCTTACATGTAGCCAGCGAACCGTCGGGGCGGCGAACCGCTCAAACGGAGGGGTGGGCTCAGGCCGCCAGGGCGGCTTTCGCTTGCTCCACAACCGCGCTAAAAGCCGGCTTGTCATGCACCGCCAGGTCGGCCAACACGCGCCGGTCCAGGGAGATGTCGGCCTTTTTCAGGCCATTGATCAAGCGGCTGTAGCTCAGGCCGTTGGCGCGGGACTGGGCGTTGATACGCGTGATCCACAGGGCGCGAAACTGGCGCTTGCGCTGGCGGCGGTCACGGTATGCATACTGGCCAGCCTTGGTAACGGCTTGCTTGGCTACACGAAAAATACGGCTGCGGGCACCATAGTAACCCTTGGCCTGCTTTAATATCTTCTTGTGGCGGCGATGAGCCACCACACCACGTTTTACGCGAGGCATAGTCTTCTCCTATCTCTTAATGGGTAACCGTTAACGTGCCCGCAGCATGCGGTCGACAAGCACCTTGTCGCTGGCGTGAACCATGGAGGTCCCGCGCAGCTGGCGCTTACGCTTGGTTGTCATCTTGGTCAGGATGTGACTCTTGTGGGCGCTCTTGCGCTTGTACCCGCCGGCGGTTTTCTTGAACCGCTTTGAGGCCCCGCTGTGAATTTTTGCTTTTGCCATAATCAAATACTCCGCATTCGATTGTTAATAAATTGAAGAATCAAGGGCATTCACGGGCCACTAGCTCTTCTTCTTGGGTGCGATCACCATTGTTAACTGCCGGCCTTCCATTTTCGGGAATTGCTCGACAGCGCCCAACTCGGCCAGATCAGCTTCTACCCGTTTGAGTAGCTCCATGCCGATTTCCTGGTGAGCCATTTCACGACCGCGAAAACGCAGCGTGACCTTGGCTTTATCGCCACTTTCAAGGAAACGTACCAGGTTGCGTAGTTTTACCTGGTAATCCCCTTCCTCCGTCCCTGGACGAAACTTCATTTCTTTAACCTGGGTACGCTTCTGCTTCTTCTTCTGGGCAGATTTTTGTTTCTTGGACTCGAACACGTGCTTGCCGTAGTCCATCACCTTGCAAACGGGTGGATCAGAGTCGGCGATCAGTACCAGGTCCATGGTGGCCGCCTCCGCGGCTGCCAGTGCTTCCTTTAACGGTACTATCCCTACCTGCTCACCATCGGCACCCACCAGTCGAACCGGGTCCGACGTAATCTGGTCATTGATGATCGCCTTCTTGCTGGCGCCCTTGCCCATTTCTTTCTTAATACTAATTCTCCAATGAAATACGGCCGCGACGCGCCACGTCCGCGGTGAGTTGCGCTGTCAGCGCATCGAGATCCATCGATCCCAGGTCCTCACCACGGCGGGTACGCACGGCCACAGTCCCGGATTCAGCTTCTTTGTCACCCACCACCAACAGGTACGGGATGCGCTGAATCGTGTGCTCGCGGATTTTAAAGCCGATCTTTTCATTTCTCAAGTCCGACACTACCCGAAAGCCCTTGTTTTTTAAGGAATCTTCCACATTTCGGGCATATTCGGCCTGAT
>JAHEBM010000040.1 GCA_024642245.1 Haliea sp. | reverse complement strand
CCCATCAGCGTCGCTGGCTGATAGCAATACCACTGCAAATGGCCAAAAGACCCAAAAACTGGGAGCCGCTGGCGGGCTCGCCCAGCAGGAACACGCCCGCTGCAAAGGAAAGCCCGGGGATAATGTAATTGATGAGCGATAAAAAGTTTGGGCCGCAGTTGGATACCACCACAAAGTAAACCCAGCTGGCCAGGCCGGTGGAAAAAACGCCCAGAACGATAGTTGCCAGCAACGGTCCGGTGCTGACCTGCAACTGCCAGGGCTGTTCGATCACGATACTGAAGGGCAACATCAATAGCGCCCCAACGATCAGCGATCCCGCAGCCTTCGCCAGGCCGTTGAGGTGGGGAAGGCGCTTGGCGTATACGTTACATACCGCGTAGGAAAATGTCGCAAGGACAACAGCCAACTGGGGCCACAGCTGCGCGCCGCCCAGGCCGGACAGGGCTTCACCACCGATCAGTGTTGCCACGCCGGCAAATCCGATCGTGACGCCAAGTATCCGCTGTGGCGTCAGTCGTTCATAGTCAACAAAAAAATGCGCGAGCAACATCGTACTGATCGGCACCAGCGCCATCAGAAGCCCTGCCTGGCTACTGGCAATGCGCTGCTGCGCCCATGTGATAAGCGTAAACGGTACCAGGTTACCCAGCAGGGTAAGCACTGCGAAGTAGCCCCACCAACGCCGCTCCCGGGGTAGCCGATACCCCTGCCAGCGCATGATGATGTAGACAAGCAAGGCGCCTACAGCCAGGCGCAGGGTAACCAGCGTCAGTGGCGGGAATGACTCCAGTCCAATGGCAACCAACAGGAAAGCAAATCCCCAGGCCAGGCAGAGAAAGCCCAGCATCGTCCAGTCGATCGCCCGGGGTTGCTGTAACATCAGTAAATCGATCCTCTTCAGGGCGTTGCGCTGCGACAGGACAATATAACGGAAACAGACTACCTTTATACACGCGAACTGGTCTGTGATACCCCGGCCCGGGTGTAGCAACTGACCGCCATAGAGGAGGTCGCAGGCATGCACAAAAGTAAACTAGCGGGATTTATCATCGACTGCCAGACCACGGACCTGAAAGGGGCAGCCGGCTTCTGGAGTGGCGCGCTGGGCATGCCGTTGCAGGAGTTTCCCGGCGAGGAGGGCCAGAAGTACATCAAACTGGAAGACAAGACAGGTGAATTGCATATTGAAGTCCAGTCGGTAGGCCACGCCAGCCGGGTACACCTGGATATTGAAACCGACGACATCAAGGCGGAAATCCGCCGACTGGAAGCGCTGGGGGCAGTGGTCGTCGGTCACATCCAGAGTTGGTGTGTGATGCAGGCGCCCACCGGCCAGCGTTTCTGCGTGGTGCGCAAGGCTTCAAACAACTTTGAGCAAAGGGCAAATACCTGGCAAGCCTGAGCGCCCGCTACTGTCGTGTTGCATCAGTGACACCACTACACTAGGTGGCCAGGGCAACGCCAACAAATCCGAGCAGGGCTATATTGGCCACAACTCCCAGCAGGAAAAAATAGCTCCTGGGACTCGGGTTCTTCTCGGTAGCGATGGCGTAGTAAAGAGCCATGTGCAGAATCCGGGAAATTGCGAACACCCAGATAAGGATTCCCGTCCAGAGGGCGTTGGCGCCCACGAACAGCGCCAGGAACGACGTTCCCAGCATAACAGGAAGGTTTTCCAGGGAGTTCATGACTGTGCGGTTTGACCTGAAGACAAAAGAGGAATGACTGAGGGATTCATCCATCTTGCCGGGAATCGCACCTGGCTGGGATGCTTTTGTCCCTGCCGCGATGATTGCCTGCACCAGCACGGTAACGAGCACGACAAAAATACCGAGAAGCGCCAGAGAATAACCGTCATACGTGTTCATACCAGACCCTCTTATTATTGTTAATGACCGAGTGTACCTCATCACCACACTTGCCTGCACTGATGAACTAGAACTCACCAAAAAATGCTTTCAGATGTGCCTCGACGCTACGCGCGAGCGCATGGAGGTCATAGCCTCCCTCCAGGGATGAGACAATGCGCCCGCCGGCACTGCGGTCCGCCTGTTCGCAAAGACGTCGGGTAACCCAGGCGTAATCCTCGTCCACAAGATTGAGCTGCGCCATGTAATCTGCCTGATGTGCGTCAAAACCAGCAGAAACAAGTATCAACTGGGGGGCGAACGCTTGTAGCCTGGGCAGCCAGTGCTGCTCCACCGCTGCCCGGAACACGGTCCCGTCAGATCCTGCAACAAGCGGCACGTTCACCACGTTACCGGCAGCGCAGTCATATCCGGTGTGAGGATAAAAAGGGTGCTGGAACGTGGAACACAACAGCACTCGCTCATCCTGTGCGAAGATATCTTCAGTACCGTTGCAGTGATGTACATCGAAATCAACGATGGCTACCCGCTCGACCCCGTGCGTTGCAAGTGCATGAAAGGCAGCGATAGCCACATTGTTGAAGAAACAGAACCCCATCGCCTTATCGCGTTCAGCATGGTGCCCCGGTGGGCGGACACCGCAGAATGCCCAACTGGCCTTGCCCGTCATAACCAGGTCCACCCCCATCACAGCGGCACCTGCAGCCCGCAGCGCGGCCTGCAATGTATGCTCACCCATAGCGGTATCACCACCTACCCACACCAGGCCCTCCTGCGGTGAAGCGCAATAGATTTCAGCTACATAAGCCGGGTCGTGCACGGCCTCCAGTAATGCTCGGTTCACCAGGGGCGCGTTATAGTGATGCAGCGCCATGTCCAGGCCGGTGGCAATCAGGCGATCATTAATGGCGGTCAGGCGCGCAGGACGCTCGGGGTGATGATGGCCCATATCATGCAACTGGCAATCGGGGTGGGATATGTAGGCAAGCGACATTGACAAGCTCCGGCTGCAATTACTGCTATCTTTAATCGCATACCGCAACCGCTCTTCGGTCCGGGCATGCTCGGGCGATGGTATGCTATGGACAGGTCACCACATCCAGACCAACAGTAATGAGAAAACACCGTTTACACAAAGTTTTTGAACCCGAATCCGTGGCACTGGTGGGCGCATCTGAACGCCCCTTGTCAGTTGGCGGCCAGATTCTCGACAAGTTGATCAGCAGTGACTACAAGGGCGCGCTTTATCCGGTAAACAGCGCCCACGATAGAGTTCGCGGGTTACATTGTTACGCCTCCATCAGGGAGATCGACCATCCCGTCGACCTGGTCGTGATAGCGATTCCCGCTGCCGCGGTCGCCCAGGTTCTGCGTGAATGTGGCGAACACGGCGTCGGCGCCGCCATTATTATTTCCGCCGGTTTCGCCGAGGCAGGGGCGCAAGGCCAGGCCCTGCAGAACGAGATCGTGAATATCGCCCGCGCCCATGACATTGCCCTGGTGGGCCCCAACTGTCTCGGCGTGATCCGCCCCAAGGTCGGGCTCAACGCCAGTTTCGCCAAGAGTAAGGTGGCCGACGGCCATGTTGCCATGGTCGCGCAGTCGGGCGCGTTTTGCACCGCCTTGCTGGACTGGGGTGATTCCAGGGGCTTCGGTTTTTCCGCAGTCGCCTCACTGGGCGCCACCGCAGATGTGGGCTTCGGTGAGGTATTGGATTACCTGGCACTCGATCCGCAGACCAGGAGCATACTCCTGTATGTAGAGGGTGTGGCAGATGCCCGGGCTTTCCTGAGCGGCCTGCGGGCTGCAGCCCGACTGAAACCCGTCATTGTTGTTAAATCCGGCCGCAGCGACAGGGGAAATCGTGCGGCGGTATCCCATACCGGGGCGATCGCCGGCGGCGACCTCGTGTTCGACGCTGCCATACGGCGCGCTGGTGCCGTTCGCGTGATCACCGTAAGTCAGTTATTCGCCACGGCCCAGACCCTGGCGTCCGGTGTGCGGGTGGAAGGTTCCCGGCTGGCCATTCTCACCAACGGGGGCGGGCCAGGGGTGATGGCCGCCGACCGGGCAGCGGACGTCCAGGTGCCGCTGGCGGACCTGTCCCAGCAGTCCCTGGAAAGACTCGGCGCGGCCCTGCCGGACCACTGGTCGCACTCCAACCCGGTGGACATACTGGGCGATGCGGACAGTGACAGATACCGGGTCGCCGCCCAGATATTGCTGGCCGATGACAATGTCGACGGCGTTCTGGTACTGCTCTCACCCCAGGGAATGACTGACCCTTCTGCCTGTGCCGAGGGAGTCATCGCTGCGATGGGCGGTTCCCATAAGCCGGTTCTGAGCTGCTGGCTTGGAGAAAAGCTTGTTCGCGAGGGTCGCCGGCGCTTTGCCGACGCCGGTGTTCCCTCTTTCAGCAGCCCGGAAGCCGGTGTAGACGCTTTTGGCCACCTCGCAGCTTATCGCCGCAGCCAGAACGCGCTGCTGCAGGCACCACCACCCCTGTCAAAAGACGTGGCCGCTGATGTACCCGGTGCCCGCGCAATTATTGATAAGGCCCTGCGTGCTCAACGCTTTAAACTGGAAGAAGCCGAGGCGAGGGCCGTACTGGAAGCATTCCATATTACATTCACGGAACCCGCAACGGTGGACTGCAAGGAAGGCGCCAGCGAAGTCTGGATAGCTATCGCACGGGATCCCGTTTTCGGCCCGGTTATCCGCTTCGGCCCGGGAGGCGTAACGCCAGCGATTTACGCGCACAGCCCGATAGCCCTGCCGCCGCTCAACAACTACCTCGCCCGGGAGCTGATGCTGCGCGCCGTCAGCGCCGGGCAGTTCCAGCATGGGGATATTCCCGAGCATGACTATGATCGGCTGGTAGAGATACTCAGGCGGGTCTCCGAAATAGCCTGTGAATTGCCCGAAGTCCAGGAGCTGGAGCTAAACCCGGTGCGACTCGAAGCCGGACTTGTCTTCGCCATGGCTGCGCAGGTATCCGTAGCCACGTCAGGGAGCGACGCCGGACGCTACGACCATATGGCGATACACCCCTATCCGCCGGGGCTGGAAACCACCTGGCACCTGACCGATGAGATCGATGCCGTGGTCCGCCCCATCCGGCCGGAAGACGCCACGTTTGAGCGCGCCTTCGTGGATAACCTGTGTGATGAGAGTAAATATTTTCGCTTCATGAACCACATGAACAAAATCAGCCCGCTGTTACTGGCCCGCTTTACGCAGATCGATTACGACCGCGAAATGGCGCTCGTCGTGGTCCTTGGGGAGCACACCCCCGGGGCGCGTATCATCGGGGTGGCACGTTACATTCGCAATCCGGATAAGAGCTCCTGCGAGTTCGCCCTCACGGTCGCCGACGACTGGCATAAAAAGGGAATTGGGCACAGGCTCATGCTACGCCTGATGGAAATTGCCCGGGAGCGTGGACTGGAAATAATGGAAGGCGAGGTGCTGGCACAAAACACCCGGATGCTGCGGCTGTGCACTTCCCTGGGATTTCACGTGGTACACGAGCGGGAAGATCCCGAAACCGTCGTTGTGCGGCGGGACCTGAAAGCGGCAGCTTACCCTCACACCTGACACCTTGCGAGCGAGGCAAGAACCTCAGCAGGCTATCCTGCCAAGCATCGCCAGCACACTGGCCTTGTCCAGCAGTCGCGGCACGGGATAAGCATCACCCTCGGCGATCGCCAGCTCGGCAATTTCGTCGAAATCGTCTCGCTGCAGTTTCTCCGAGTGATCCGGTATACCCACTTCAGTGCGCAAATCCCGCACCGCCTGGATAAAGCGATGGGCCAACTGGTTTTGATCCTCTCCCGCTTGACCCAATCCCACCAGGATCGCCAGCTCAGCCAGCCGACTTGCGGCCTCGGCATGGCAAAACTCCAGCACATGCGGCAGTACCAGGGCATTGGCCAGCCCGTGGGGGATTCCGTACTTGCCCCCCAACTGGTGGGCAATAGCGTGCACATTCCCGACGTTTACCTGGTTGATGGCAAGGCCAGCATAGTAGGCACCCATGGACATTCCCGCCCTGGCTTCGAGATTGCTGCCGTCATGAAAAGCTGCCGCGAGGTGCTCGAAAACCAGCTTCACCCCGATGCGGGCATCTTCCAGGCGCGAGCCCCGCTCCCAAACACCGATATAGGCCTCGATGCCATGGGTCAACGCGTCCATACCGGTTGCAGCAGTAATATGGGGTGGCAGGCCGGCAATCAAATCAGGGTCCAGGGCGATGCTCAAAGGTAGCAGGGATGCACCGGAAATCACCCCCTTGAGGTGCGTCTCGGCATCGGAGATAACAGCGCCCATGGTGGCCTCGGACCCCGTACCTGATGTGGTAGGTATGGTATAGAGCTTGAGCACCTCATGTTTCACCTTGCCAAACCCGACCCAGTCCCTGGGTGATTCATCACTGGTGGCGGAGGCGGCGATAATCTTCGCCGCGTCGATGGCCGAGCCACCGCCGATGGCGAGAATGACATCACAACGGCTCGACTTGGCTACCGCCACACCCGCCGCCACCTGGTCGTAAGTGGGATCCGGAAGTACGCCGTCGAAATAGGTGATATCGATATTGGACCCGAGCAAGGGGGCTATGGCTTTATCCACCACACCCAGCTGGCGCAGCGGTTTGTCCGTGACAACCAGTATTTTCCTGGCCCCGGTGCGCAGGATATGCCGGCACAACTCGCCGGAACTGCCACTGCCCACGAAAGCCCGGTGACGGGCACCCGGCGAGAACCCGGCGAGAGCCTTAACAAGGCGAAGGTAAAGTGCGTGCTTGATCCGGCGCAGAAACATTGGCATTGCTTACTCCCTGGTTGCAGGCAAATTAACAGGCGGGAAGGTCAGGACCTATACTAGCAAAGGCCGACTGTGGCATCCCACGTATTTGCACATTAACAGCGCGTCACGGCAAATCCCGCATACCGGGAAACAACACTGCGTGCTTGCGAGCGACCTGAACAGACTGGTCGGCCCGGGGACCGACCAGCGGTGATTGAACGTCAGCCGCGCCTGGGTCCACCGTTGCTACCCGGCCAGCGTGAACCGGAGATGGTATCGACAAACGGCAGGAATCCTTCGGGGTCAAGCTTGCCGGCGAGTTTCATTTCCCGATCCAGGAAAATCGGCCACCACAAATGGGCCGACAGCTGTTCACGCATGGGCAAAAGTGTGGTCAGGGGATCCCAGGGGCTATCGCGCAGGACCAGCTCACCCTTGACCTCTTCGCGCCAGGCCGTGCCGTAACGGCTACGCACATGAACAACGTGTGGGGGAAAATCGTAGCCGGTGGCAGGCCCGCCAACACAGACCGCCTGTGACACCTTTATCCACCATTCGTTGTGGTCAAATTCAGGCAGCGGGTCCACCGGCCCTATGGACGCGCCCTTGAACTCGACAAAGGTATAACCCTGGTGAGTACAACGCGCCGACACCTGCGGACCGAGGCGATAAAATTCGGTGGTACAGGGGTACTTCGGCTGGCCATTGGTTTGCTGGCTGATGAAAATGGCAGACTCCTGATCGATACCGTAGCCCAGCGTGTACTCGCCGGCGATACCGTTAAAGTCAGCGTCCACGCTGGTAACGATGCCGTATTCGGGCTCGTCAGGCACCGGGTAATTGTAGATGGTGAGTGTGACATTGGGCTTGGCCCCCGGCTCTATCCCGGGTGGTAGCAGCGCGGCAATTTTATCCGGATCGGTTCGGTAGACAATTTTCAGCATGGGCCAATTGACGATATCGCCGGGATTGCCCTGGGGTGCACCTGTTTGAGTAGTCATTTTTTTTCCTTATGGGTTGAGATTCTGGAATGTTGAGGATTATGCGCCAACCATATTGGCCACGGGTGTCTGGCGAGTGAGAATCATCTCAGCCCGCGCGCGGATTTTCTCGTCTGTTTCGGGTGTCGTTGCCAGCAGCCAGAAGGCGTTTTTCTGTATACCTTCGACCGCCATCCGGGCGACCTCGTCAGGGTGCGTCGTTTGTAACTCGATACCCCATTGGGCGGCCATTTTCTTCATATCATCGACCGAACTGATACCCGAGGCATTACCTTCCACCTCCTTTTTCAGCTCCTGTGGACGCACTCGCCCGGAATTGAACAGGCCGGTATCCACCACGTGCGGGCCAGGAAACAACGCGCTGACTTTTACCGGGCTCTGCGCCGCTGTGACCTGGTAATGGAGGTTTTCGGTGATGGCGTGCACCGCTGCCTTGCTGGCGGTGTAGATCGGCTGGTCCGGGTAAACCAGCAGCGCACCATTGCCCGAACCGGTTACCACAAAATGCGCTTCTTCATTGGCAGCAACCAGTCGCGGCATAAACGCATTGATGGTATTGATCACGCCCCAGACATTCACGTTCATGCACCATTGCCAGTCCTTTTGCGAGTAATCCCACATCGCCCCCGACTCACCGGCACTGATGCCGGCATTGGCAAATACCAGGTGAATACCACCAAAGGTCGCGGTTGTCTTGTCCGCCAGCGCATTAAGGCTGTCAGCTGAAGTGACATCACAGAACTCCACCAGGGCGGCAATATTTTCCGCCGCAAGGTCAGACTCGAGTTGCGCCATGGCGTTCTTGTCCACGTCACCCACCGCGATTTTCGCGCCACGCCTGCCCAACGCAAATGCCAGTGACCGGCCCACCCCGCTGGAGCCGCCGGTAATCACGGCAACCTTGTTATTGAAGTCCTGCATGCTCAGGCAATCTCCCGCTTATCTTTTTCAGTGAGGTAGAACTGACGTACCCACTTGCGGAACAACACCAGTGTCTTGTCTTCCTTGCAAAATACCGGACGGTGCTTGTGCACCTTGTTTGCCCAGATGGGATAGTCATCACCCAGGCCATCGATAATGCCCTGCATCACCTGGTCACCTGCCAGGTCCTCGATCTCGCGTCGCACCGTCAGGGTCCAGCGCATTCTGGTCTCGTGGCGATTGATGGGCTGGGCGCTGTTGTAAACGATCATTTCGGCACCGGGCCCGTAGCTATTGCGCACCAGTGCAAAACCCGGGTTGAAAACCGCCGCATGCAGTTTGCTGGGAATAGGTGCCTGGCTCGCGTCGGACCGCAGGTGAAGGATTCGGCCGTTGCCCTCTACCGTCACTTCCGATGGGGGCACGTCCGGCTGCCGGTGGACATACTGGAAATGCACAGGGTCGCAGGAGTTTTCCGCGATATCCTGTACGTGGGCAGGCACCAGGAACTCGGCGTAACGCGGCTCCGTCCAGTTGGGATCGCCCAACTCGGGCAAATCCGGCAGTCCCCACTGGGGCGAGGTGTTCTCGGGGTGATACCAGATATACACCTCACCGTTTTTTTCCTCTGTGTGCCAGGTGCGCAGGCGGGCGCGCTCTGGTATTTCCTCACAATAGGGTATCTCCTCGCAGCCGCCTTCCTTGCCGAAGCGCCAGCCGTGGAACGGACAGCGAATGGACTCACCGACCACACGGCCACCGACCGCCAGGTTGGCCCCGAGATGGGGACAGTACGCATCCTGCAGCACCGGCACACCACTGCGGGTGCGGTACAGCACCAGCTCCCGGTCAAACGCCTGTACCTGTTTTACTTCACCCACATGCAGTTCGTGACTGCGGGATACCGAGAACCACCCCATGGGGAACTCCGGCGTTACGTTGGTTTTGGATTCACACGCATCTACGATTGACATGCCCTGCTCCCATCATGTGTTGGCCACTGCCGGTTGAAAATAAGGGGCAAGCCCCTCATCCTGCACCTCCAGCTTCGCGGCAAAAAGGGCACAGGTGAGTAAACTTGCACATATGTATACTAATTTAGTTTAATGGTCCGGTGATTGCAACAGTCCAGTGAGATATTCATGACCTCAGCAACAGCTCCGCTTGGCCGGCGGGAAAAGCGCAAAATGGAAATACGTTCCCGCATCGAGGACGCCGCCTACAAGCTGTTCAAGGCGCAGGGCATAGAGGACACCAGTATCGAGCAGATCTGCGTGGAGGCTGATGTCGCGCGCCGCACCTTTTACGGCCATTACACCAACAAGCACGCACTGCTGGGCGGACTTGGCATATCCCGGCTCTACAGCCAGTCCGAACCAATGCTCACCCTGCTGATGGCCAACCATCGCAGCACCCGCGCCAGGCTGGACGCCATGATCGAATACATCGCTTCGAATTTTTCCACTTTCAGCGAATTTGACCGGCAGTTGATCCTGATAGCGCCATCGATCTTTGCCCAAAACGCCGAGCAACAGCGTGAGATCGGTAACTCCGCCAGCGCCAGCTTTACCTATCTCATTACCGAGGGCCGAGCACTGGGCGATGTGCGCACGGAATTTTCACCCGAGATCCTCGCCGCGACGGTGGTTGGCACCCTCAACATGCTCACCACCAGCTGGGCCATGAACAGCGACTACCCCATTTTCGACAAACTGGACGAAGCGCGCGCACTGTTTGAGCAACTCATCTGCAAAGAAACCGTATAATCCGGTGCTCTCGCCTCTTTTGCCAGCCAGGCTGCACCACCCCAGGAGAACCCATGACCAAGATACCTGCCCAGCGTCGATTTGTAGCGGTCGACCCCAACGATCACAGTATCAGCATCCAGCTGGGACCCGTGCCACAGCCCGGTCCCGGACAGCTCCTGATAAAGGTCAGTGCAGCGGGGCTCAATCGCGCCGACCTGCTGCAACGCAAGGGCCTGTACCCACCACCGGAAGACGCCTCCCCGATCATGGGCCTGGAAGTCGCAGGTGAAGTGCTCGCCACAGGAGACGATGCGGGCCACTGGCGGGCAGGCGACAAGGTTTGCGCCCTGACCCACGGCGGCGGTTATGCCGATTACACCCTGGCGCCCGCAAGCCAGTGCCTGCCCATTCCGGGGACCCTGTCCATGGCGGAGGCCGCCGCACTGCCCGAGGCACTGCTGACAGTGTGGCACAACCTGTTCCAGCGCTGCGGCCTGCAGTCCGGCGAGAAAGTCCTGGTTCACGGCGGCGCCAGCGGTATTGGCACGCTGGGTATTGCTATCTGCAAGGCCCTGGGCTGTGAGGTTTACACCACCGCCGGCAGCGACGAGAAGTGCCGGGCACTGGAAGCCCTGGGCGCGACAAAGGCCATCAATTACAAAACCGGGGATTTCGAGCAGGTGCTGACCGAACAGGGCCTGAAGGACAGGATCAATGTGATCCTGGATATCGCCGGGGGGGATTTCATCCAGAAGAATATCAATATCGCGGCACCCGAGGGTCGTATTGTCTATATCGCCTTCATCCGGGGTGCCAGGGCCGAAGTAAATTTCGGCCCACTGCTGATGAAGCGCCTGGTACTCACCGGTTCCACCCTGCGCGCACAGAATTTTGCCCAGAAGGCCGTGATGGTCAAAGAAATCCTGGAAAACATCTATCCCCACCTTGAAAGCGGCGCTGTAAAGCCTATTGTCGACAGCATCTTTCCCCTGGAGGAGGCGGCCAAGGCACAGGATTATATGCAGAGCGGGCAACACATGGGAAAGATCATCCTGCAGATGTAGGGCGCAGCGGAACTCTGTTATGGTGGCCCTTCGATAGCGGCAGCAATGCAGCCCCGGCAAGCCATGTACAAGCGACTCCTGAAACTGACGGCCCTGTTGGCCATTACCCTGCTCGCTTCCGCCTGCGGTGGTGGTGGCGGTGGCAGTTCCTCCACCCCCGAGCCACCCCCAACGCTGCCACCGGTTGCTCCCGAGCCAGAACTGTTTCGCCTGGCGGGGACCGTCACAGCATCGAGCAGCCAGGCAGTAGACGACGACACCAACGACCCCGCGGGACCGGTCCGGGCAAACGATACGGTGGAAACGGCGCAATCGATCCCCAACCCCATCACACTGGGCGGCTATGTAAACCAACCCGGAACAGGCGCCCCTGGCCGCTCCCAGGTCGATGGCGATATCGACGACTATTTCCGGGTGGAATTGCTGGCGGGACAAACTATCACCATGCTGGTGGCCGACTTCCAGCAGGCGGATGCCGATCTCTATCTTTTCGACACCCGGGGCCGGATACTGGATTTTTCGATTGAGTCCGGAGAAATCGAAACACTGGTGGTTCCGCGCGACGGCACCTACGTGGTCAATGCTTTCGCATACGAGGGCGCTACCAATTACATCCTCGCAATAGGCAGCCCGGATACCGTGTCCAGCCGCCAGCTTAACCACCACGACATCGTGCCGTGGCAGTCCGTGATCAAATACCGGGCAGAAGCGGAACCGGAGGTGGGACCGTCTGTTGCCACCGGTATGCGCATTCGCCGGATGGGCATGGAGCAACGTGCCGGGGGACGAGGCAGGGGCCGCCTGATGGGAATTCGCAGAGGGCTGGCAGGGGGACCCGAAACCAGGGAGCGCAGCGGCCCCGCACTGGCAAAACTGGACCATGTGGACGACCCCAAATTGCAGGCACGCCTGGAGACATTGCTCGCTATCAAGGCGCTGAATCGCGACCCCCAAATCGAGTACGCCGAACCCAACTACGAGCTGCGTGCCATGTCGGTACCGAATGATCCAGCGTACCGGCTGCAGTGGCACTATCCATTGATTGACCTGCCCGGCGCATGGGATACCACTACCGGCGAGCCGCAGGTGATCGTCGCCGTGGTCGATACGGGTATCCTGGCCAACCACCCTGACCTGGTTGGCCAGTGGGTGCCCGGCTACGATTTCGTGCGCAGTGCGAGCAGCGCCGGGGATGGTGATGGCATCGACGCAGACCCGGAAGATCCCGGTGGCGGCGAAAGCGCTGCCTCCCGCAGTTTTCACGGCACCCATGTCAGCGGTACCGTGGCTGCGGCCGGCAACAATGGTACGGGCGTCGTGGGCGTGGCGTACAACGCACGGGTAATGCCCCTGCGCGCGCTGGGCTCTGGTGGCGAAGGTACCACTTACGATGTCGACCAGGCGGTCCGCTTTGCAGCGGGACTGGTAAACGATTCGGGCAGCGTGCCCGCCCGGCGTGCCGACATCATCAACCTCAGCCTGGGTGGCGCGCCATTCAGCCAGTCCAGCCAGGACCTTTACCGGAGAGTGCGGGAAGCCGGGATCATCGTGGTCGCTTCAGCCGGCAATGAGGCGTCTTCCCTCCCCTCTTACCCCGCCGCTTATGAAGGGGTAATTTCAGTGGCGGCGGTGGATGCCCAACGCCAGAGTGCGAGCTACTCCAATACAGGCAATTCCATTGATATCGCTGCCCCCGGCGGTAACAGCGGTGTCGATCTCAACGGTGACGGGTACCCCGACGGCGTACTCAGTACGGATGGACAGGAAGCAGGCGATGGCTTTGGCTATTCATTCCTGAGCGGGACATCGATGGCGGCTCCGCATGTAGCCGGCGTGATCGCACTGATGAAATCCGTCAACCCCGAGCTCAGTCCCGGTGACATAGACTCACTGCTGAGCCAGGGCAGGATCAGCGACGACCTTGGGACCCCGGGTTGGGATAAGCTTTACGGTTACGGCATCGTCAATGCACAGCGGGCGGTCCAGGCGGCCCTCGAAGCCGGGGGTAGCTCCCCTGCAGATAATCCCCTGCTGAGCACATCAGCCACAAGCCTCAACTTTTCCAACAGCATCAACACGCTGGAACTCGAGCTGCGCAATGCTGGTCAGGGTGAACTGGAGCTATTGGATGCATCCACGTCGGAAGCCTGGGTGGAACTCAAACCAGTGCAAATCTCGGACGGTGGCCTCGGCCTTTATCAGGTAGAAGTTGACCGGGATGGTCTCAACAGTGGCGTGTACTCGTCGGACATCACCTTGCGCTCTTCGGTCAATACCATCAACGTACGCGTGATTATGTCTGTGGGCAGCAGTGCGCCGGCCGACGTCGGGGTCGTGTACATACTGCTGTACGAACAGGACAAACCGGAGCCCGTGGCACAGGCCAGTGCCGCGTCAACGGGCGGACTTTACCCGTTCGCATTCAACAATTTGCCGCCGGGACAATACGAGGTATTCGCGGGCAGCGATGCGGACAACGACCTGCTGATCTGCGACGCGGGAGAGGCGTGTGGCTCCTGGCTGACTGTAGACCAGCCGATTCTCATTGATTTGAATTCTAACCGGGAGAATATCGACTTCCCTGTCGACTACCTGGTGACGATTCCGAACGTGCAGGAGGCCAGTAATCAGCCGAAAGCGCCATCACGCTACCCGGCTAAAACGTTGAAAAGAACGGCGCGCCGAATACCAGGCCGTTGAGGAAAAGCGGTTTTCACGTTCATGTTGCGAGCCTGCCTGACGACATAACTGCCCCGGTTCACATAACAGCAGCTGGAAAACAAGGTTCAAAAAACGGGAAACGAGCGGTGCACAGGGTCAAACACCCTGGGGGAGTTGACCCGGGCATATGTGCAGAGGAGCTGGCCACTGTGCGACAAGTATCCGCCCATGCTGCCAGGTACAACAAGCTGTCGCGCGGCTGGAAAACGACCAGCGAAACGCAACTTTGCCCGTCACGAGGCGGGACTCAAATTTACCATAGCCCCGGTGGCCCGGGGCTATGCCTGGCTTTTCAAAAACCGCCCTGGTTCCAAGCGGCGGTTTGTGTCGGGCTAGCGCTTACTTCTTCTTGGCGGCGGCCTTTTTCTTGGCCGGTGCCTTCTTCTTGGCTACAGCCTTTTTCTTGGCCGGTGCCTTCTTCTTGGCTACAGCCTTTTTCTTGGCCGGTGCCTTCTTCTTGGCTACAGCCTTTTTCTTGGCCGGTGCCTTCTTAGCCGCAGCCTTCTTCTTGGCTGGCGCCTTTTTCTTGGCAGCTGGTTTCTTCTTTGTTTTAGCAGCGGCCTTCTCTACAAGCTTTGCGGCCCGGTTTGCTGCGCTGGCTTTACGTGCTTCCATAATTGCATCCCCTTTCACAGTGACATATTTTTCAGCAGCTTCGTAGGCAGCTTTGCTAATTCTAGCAATTGCCTCACCCAACTCCTGAACCTGCTTTTTTAAAGCATCTACCTTTTGTTGATTATCAGGTGTAGCTCTGGCCTTTAGCGTAGCCCTTGCCTTTTTAAGACGGGCATTAGCAGTGCCGTGTTTCTTACGAGCCGCACCCAATTCACGCTTGGCCTTTGCGTGCGACTTTTCAGATTCAGCCACCAACTTCTTCCTCAATTGCTCGACCTTTTTATTAGCCTTATGAGCCATATCGGTTGCCTGTGCCAGTTCCTTTTCCAACATTTTTTAATCACTCCATATTGGTAACGGGTACCGCACGGCTAGTGTATGCCTAATTAAAAAAAATGTAACGGTTATTTTTTGATCGCATCAGCATAATTTTGCAAAACTTTTCACAATTTACAAACCGAATCACCACCGTGTCGTTCGCTTAAAATTCTTGCGCGGGAATTTGTGTACCTGGCTCTATGCGAAATTAATTTGCCAGACACGCGCAGACAAGCCCTGCAAAAAACGCGGAAAGAGCTGTATACAAGGTTAAATCGCTACTTCGATACAAAAGTGACCTCCCGGGCACTGGAAGTGCGAGTTAACGATTCCCCCATACCGCGCACCCGCAATTTTAATTCCTGGCGCGCAAACTTCTGCAAATCCTGGAGGCAGAGAAATTCAGTGCATCTATCGTCACGTATAAACTTTTTCTCTAATCCGGATATTTTTGATGTCACCCACGTATTGGGTTCTCTCGTGATTGAGGTAGTACTCACACCCGGCGCGACTGCTGGTCCCTGCTCACTGCAAAATGCAGACACAAAAAAGCCACCCTGAGGTGGCTTAGAACAAGCCCTTGTGTGAATACGAAGAGCTTACCTAGAGGAGTGACCACACAAGCATGGGGATCACCCCTGGGAACATCGCATTATCCAGTTCCGGATGTCGGCGCGCCTCGTCGCAATCGGAAGCAGATATTCTACTGGGTCAGCTTCAACATAAAACGGGCAGCGGCCAACCGCGTCTCGTCATCCAGGTGAGACTGAGGAGGCATCTGGGGATAATCTTCCCGCTTTTTAACCGGGTTGGCTGCATATTCGGCAATGCCTTCCGGATTATCCATGTACAGAGCCTGGATAATCTGGGTGGGCGGGCCGATCATTCGCGAACCATAGGCGTGGCAGCCGGCACATACACCGTAGTAAACCAGCCTGCCTTTATCTACATCCTCCATTGACCGGGCCGGCACGGGTTCGGGCAAGGTATAACTGGCGACATTGGCAGTAGTGGAGAACTCGCAATCGGTATATTTGCCCAGTCCAATAGTACGGAAGCGCTCAGGATTCAGGATACACCCATCGTCCATGCCAACTGTATCGACGATATCCGGACCGGTAGTCTCAAGCATGGCCGCCAGCACGGCGCGGACCGCGGGTGCGGGATCCTTGCCATTGTCCTGCATGATGTTGTTGAGAATTCTGGGGCGATTGGGATTCGGCTCGGAGTCAGGGTCATTCGCCGCATTGCCGGCCAGGGAAAAATCGGTGAACGTAATACCCACCGAGTTATTTCCCGTAATGATATTCCCCTCTACAACCACATCATCGCAGGCCATGACCAACACGCCGGTACCATGCGGGATATTGGAAACAAGCGACCCCGGGATGGCAAAGTTATCGTGATTATTGTCGACCACGAAATTATTGCGAATGAGTACGTCACCACAGGTCTTGATGGGTAGCCCAGGGGTAATGAAAGCCAGAATTCCGCCAGTGTTGTTATATACAAAATTGCTCTCGACCAGCGCATGCCGACTGTTCTCGATCTCGATGCCTGCCACGCTGTCAAATACCTGGTTGAACACCACATCGACATTGTCGGACATGCCGACATAGATTCCGGCATCCTCAATACCGGAAACGATATTGTGCGAGACTATGCCATTCTTGCCCAGCTGGGGAAAAATGCCGTAGACACCGGTATCGACGATATAGTTATTACGAATAATGAAATTGTTACCCGCCTGACCCATCACCCCGTTACCCTTGTAATGAGTAATGTAAAGGTTTTCCACCGTGACGCCGTTACCGGAATACAGTACCGCGTCATTGCGCAGACCTTCACCCTCAAGCACCGGGTATTTACCCTGCTCAATAACCCCTGAAAGCGTTATGTTGTCCTTATCTATATAGACAGTTTCCTTATACGTACCCGGCATCACCTTGATTACGGCACCCGGGCTGGCCGCCACCACGGCATCCTGTATGGATTCACCATCCTTAACCACAATCAGTTCGCCACTGGTCGGGGTGGCAAGGCTGCGCACAACACCGGCAGCTGCAGCGGCCACTTCCTCCGCACCGGTAGATGTGAATGCCGCCTTGGACTCACTGCCTACTTTAATGACGGTGGCCGGTTGCTGGCCCATTTTGCCGAGGTAATAGCCTCCGGCAAGCACTACCGCCGCGCCTACTATTATTGCGATCTTATTCATGGTCCGCTGCTCCGTTAAAAGTTGTAAGGTCTTGCTGGTCAATTTCATTGTGAACCGCCGGCATGCCCGAGGGCAATTCTGCCGGTTCGCTGGGTTTGAAGCTCTCGTCAGTCAGTGTCTGGAGAAAATCCACCAGGCGATCCAACTCCTCGTCGCTCAAATTCGGTTCCCATATATGCCAGTGAATCTTGAGATTCTCCCCGGGGGGTACCGCGTGTCCCCTTCCCCCCGTATAGAAAGCCACCGCCTCTCGCAGCGTGGCAAACCTGCCCGAGTGCATATACGGAGCCGTAAGCGCGATATTGCGCAGCGACGGTACCTTGAACCCGCCGCGCAGGGTAGGCTCCTTGAGCGGCCCCGCGGCGCCGGGGTCGAAATCCATGCCTTGCGGGTCCGGTGTACCGATTACCGCTATCTGCTGATTGGTGAAAAGGGGCGGAGTGTGGCACTCGGCACAACGTGCCACGAAAGAACGAAACACGTTCATCCCCTCTTTCTCCGGCTGGGTCAGAGCATCCGCGTAGCCATGGGCATACTGGTCGTAGCGACTGTTCAGCGAGATCAGGGAGAGTTCGAACGCGGCGAGGGCGGTGTAAACCTGGTCGATGCGTATTGTCGCATCCGCCAGCCGGAAGTCCTCTGGCCAGGCCTGGCTGAACAGTTTCCTGTAGGCGGGTATCCCATTCAGGGTGCGAAGCAAGCCCTCGGGCGTATTGGCCATCTCGTTTTCGTCGTACAGGGGTCCCAGCATCTGTTCTTCCAGGCTGTTGGCCCGGGCATCCCAGAAAAAACGCTGCTGGAAGGCAAGGTTCCAAAGTGTGGGGGCAGAGCGCAGCAGGGGCTTACCGCTGGCACCCACGCTGCGACCGCGGCCGTCGGAAAAACCGCGGTCCGGCTGGTGGCAGCTGGCGCAGGAGACGCTGCCATCGGCGGACAAAACAGGATCAAAAAACAGGTAGCGGCCCAGGTCTATCTGTTGCGGCGAGTATCCGTCACGGTAGGCCGGCAAGCCCGTTTTGAGCCCGCCGACCCCCGCATCCTCCAGCGAGGGGTACATCTGGTACAGACTGCGCAGCTCACATCGGCCACTGACGAGTTGGAAGCCCGGCGGGCAGTCCCCGCTCAATTCGATTTCCGTCGCATTGGCGTGGCCTGGCAGGCCCACCATCAGCAGTGCGCATAACATAACAGAGCACAGGCGCGGACTCAGGACAGTCAAGATCAATTACTCCGCAAGGCTGCGGATGTAGGTGGCCACGGCGGTCACTGCGTCGTCGTCAGGCAGTACCCCCGCCATCACGCGCATCTGTTTGCCGGTGCGATCCTGGGCATCGGTGCCGCGGGCGCCGGAGCGGAATGCCTCCAGCTGCGCCACTATGTACCAATCGTCAGCCCCGGCCAGGCGCGGCGAGTTAAGCGCCAGGTTACCCTGCGCAGCGGGGCCGTGGCAGGCAGCACAAAATTGCTGGTAATACCTGGCGCCCTCTTCCTGGTCACCGGCCAGGGTTTTGGCCGATGCGCCGCCCCCGATCGTGGCAATATAGGCCGCAATGTCGTACATCGCCTGGTCATCCGCGACGGTCCCGGCGATCGCTGCCATCTGCCGCGCGCTCTCGCTGGCACTGCTGCCACCGCGGGCGCCCGCCTTGAATTTCTGTAACTGCGCCACCACGTAGACGGGGGCAAGGTGGCTCAGGCGAGGGGCATTCAGGCTTCGATTCCCCTCTGCCTGGGCGCCGTGGCAGGCCGCGCAGGTCGCGTACAACTGCCTGCCATGCTCCGGATCGTCCTCCGCAAGGCTGGCAGTTGTCCCCAAAGACAGCAAAAGTGGTAACAATATCCCGATGGATCGCATGACTATTCCTCCAATTGAATCTGGGCAGGTCGCCAGTCAGGCGAAGTGGGCTCCCACCGGGTATAGTAAGCCCCAAGATTAAACCGAGCTGAATACACCCGGTAGTATTAATTACGTTCCGGGATGGCCCGGAGCGGGAAATTCCGCCGGCATTGGGCTAGAATCAGCGGGTCGCCCCGCCTGGCGGGTTATAATAACGCAGCCTCAGAGGCTATGGAGTACCCTTGATGGAATACAACCCTGATATACACAGTATCGAATGCCCAAAGTGCGGGCATGGAATGACAGAGATCACCTACGGTGGCGACGTCGTTATCGATCGCTGCACCAACTGTCACGGACTCTGGTTCGACAGCGGTGAGGCCGAACGACTCAAGGGAAAATGGATGGGCGACGCCCTCGACACGGGGGATGCCAAATCGGGCAGGGCATGGGATAACGTTGAAGATATCGCTTGTCCCCGCTGCGGCAAGGACATGGTCAAGACTTCCGACCCGGACCAGGTCCACGTGTGGTATGAAACCTGCCCCGATCACGGCATGTTTATGGACGCAGGCGAATTTACCGACTACAAGCACGAAACCCTCCTGGACTGGTTCCGCAGCCTGATACGCGGTGAACGATCCTAAATTCAGCGGTCAATGAGCAGGCCCACGGACGATGTCCGGATAGCAAATACCCGGCCCCTGATCACGCCGTGGGTACTGGCTGAAGAGCTGCCGCTACCCGAGCGCCTTGAGGGCCAGATTGCAGGCCACCGGCGCAGCATCGAGCGCGTCCTCGCTCACGATGACCCCCGGCTACTGGCCATAGTAGGGCCCTGCTCGGTTCACGACCCGGCGGCATTGCTGGACTTTGCCCGCCAGTTCCAGGCCATTTGCCGGCCACTGGAAGACGCCATTTTTCCGATTCTGCGGGTTTATTTTGAAAAGCCACGCACTGTCGTGGGCTGGAAGGGACTCATCAATGACCCCGACCTGGATGGCAGCTTCCAGATCAACAGGGGGCTGCACCTGGCGCGCAAGGTCCTGCTGGATGTCAATGCGCTTGGACTGCCCGCGGCCAGTGAGTTCCTCGACACGACCTTCGGGCAGTACTACGCCGACCTGGTCAGCTTTGGCGCGATCGGGGCCCGGACTGTCGAAAGCCAGATTCACCGGGAACTGGCCTCGGGCCTCTCGATGCCGGTGGGCTTCAAGAACGGGACCAACGGCGAGATCGGGGTGGCGATCGACGCCATCCGCTCCGCCCGTCACAGCCACTGGTTCCCCTCCCTGACCAAGGAGGGCACCCCGGCCGTCCTCCAGTCTACCGGCAACCCGCATGGCTACCTGGTGTTACGCGGCGGCTCCCGGACCGGGCCAAACTACCACGCACAGCAAATCGGTGACGCCGCTGTCGCCCTGGCCGCGCAGGAACTGCCAGCTTCCGTTATCGTGGATTGCAGCCACGGCAATAGCGAGAAGGACTACCGTCGCCAGGCCGAGGTCATATCCAGCCTGTGTGACCAGATCGAGCAGGGACAAACCGCCATACGCGGCGTGATGCTTGAAAGCCACCTGGTAGCTGGAAACCAGCCGGTGGGGACCGGGCAGGCACTCGCCTACGGGCAGAGCATCACCGATGCCTGCCTCTCCTTGGCAGACACCGGCGTCCTTCTGCAACTACTGGCAGCCTCGGTGAGAAAAACTCTCGTCTCGTGAGCCTGACAAACCGGGCACTACCAGGTATAGCCAACCCGGAAGCGGTAGGTCTGGTCCAGCTTGTCAACTCCTTCTACTGCGCCGGAATCGTAATCCAGCAATAGCTCGGCCGCTGCCTCAAGACTCCAAAGCAGGGGAAATGCCAGGCCAAGAGTCGTATTCACGATATAGTCGGAAGTGTCTTCCATGCTCCAGATACCCCGGTTGTCGAAGTACAGTCGCGAGTCTCCTCCCAGGTAATTGCTGGAGGCGTTCAACGACCAGTTTGCGGCCGCGTATTCGTCATCCTCGGCGACGATATAATCCTCGTTCACATAGGACATGCCGATATCACCCGAGAACGTAAAAATCGGCTTCTCGTAAAACTGGCGCCCAATAAAGGGACCTATCAGGTAGCGCAGGTCCAGGTCGGTGAACTTGTCATGTTCGGCCGAGCCCTGGATGCCACCGTATACCGGGCCGTCGAAAAAGTAGTCGTATTTCCCCTGGCCGTACCATTTCTGCACCGTGGTCTGCCCATTGACCTTGTCACTCTCACCGTTGTAGCGGAGCGTGTAACGGTCCTGCTTGCTGCGCCACTTGCTCTCGAGATTGTAATCAAGCTCGTCTGTATCCGTGTTGCCCCGTTGCATCGACATGGCGAGGCTAACCAGGCCACTCCACTTATAACCCTGGCCCAACTCCCACGGCTCAGGGTTTACCAACAGCAAATCGCTCAGCGCGAGGCTCTCGCCCGTACCGGAATCGGTATCCAGCACCAGCATGTCATCTTCGATACGCAGTGGTTGTTCAGGCACCACCGTACTGTCCGACAGCTGGATCAGTACCGGGTTACCCGTATGCAATGATTCAATCTTGTCGAGGTCGATGCTGAGTGTACCGGCAAAATCAGTGTCGATTGTCACCACCCCGTCACGGGAGCCGGTCACTGTGCCCAGAATTTTTGAGCCACTTTTGAGCACAATCTCATCCTGCTGGGCCACCGCATCCCCGGCCTGGGCCAGCGGTGACATTGACAGGGCGGCGACCAGACCGGCGAAGTACCAGGGCAGGTATTTCCTTGCAAGCATGTAATCCTCCTTTAAATACACCACGCAATGCGTGGCTTTTCAGAATAATCGGGGCGGACATAGTATCGGAATCCCCTCGGGCAAAAAACCCGGCACCCGTCGCATGGCTGACCCACACTTTCGCCACCGCTGTTTTACGCGGCAATATCGCTCCCGGATTAGTTCTGCGAGGACTTTTAGTCCTGGCAGCGGGACTGATAGACTTGTTCACCCCGAATTTCAGGAGAACCCCGTGGATAATCCCGATTACGACCTGTTTGTCATTGGCGCTGGCTCCGGAGGCGTGAGAGCCGCACGCATGGCTGCGGGCTTCGGCGCCAGGGTCGCGGTGGCAGAAGACCGCTATATGGGTGGTACCTGCGTCAACGTGGGCTGCGTACCCAAGAAACTCTATGTCTACGCCTCGGAGTTCTCCAAATCCTTTAGCGATGCCCGTAATTTCGGCTGGGAAAGCCGGAAACCCGCCTTTAGCTGGCCGACCTTACGCGACAACAAGAAAACCGAAATATCACGGCTGAACGCCATCTACAACGGGCTGCTGGATGGCGTGAAAGCCCACGTGATCGACGGTCGGGCACGGATTATTGATGCGCATACCGTGGCGGTTGGCGATCGTCACTTCACAGCGGGGAAAATCCTGATTGCCACCGGCGGCTGGCCGCACATTCCCGATTTTCCCGGCAGTGAGCATGCGATCACCTCCAATGAAATCTTCGACCTGGAGCACTTTCCCGAGCGCCTCGTCATCGTCGGAGGCGGCTATATCGCCGTGGAATTCGCGGGCATCTTCAACGGACTGGGCTCGCAAGTTACCCAGTTGTACCGTGGTCCACTCTTCCTGCGTGGCTTCGACGCGGATATTCGCGCCCATGCCGCCCGTGAAATTGCCAAGACCGGCGTCGACCTGCGCTTTGAAGTCAATGTGGAGTCGATCGCACAGGGCAAGGACGGACTCGCACTGAAGCTCACCGATGGCACCACCATCGAGGCTGACGCCGTGCTCTACGCTACCGGACGCAAGGCTAACCTGGAGGGGCTTGGCCTGGAGAATGTGCAGGTCCAGGTCAGCGAATTCGGTACCGTGGAGGTCGACGATGAATACCGCACGACTCAACCGAGTATTTTCGCCCTGGGTGATGTAACCGGCGGTATGGAACTCACCCCTGTGGCCCTGGCAGAAGGTATGGCCTTTGCCCGGCGCCAATTCGGTGGGCTGGAAAATTCCGTGGATTACGACTTTATTCCCACGGCGGTGTTCTGCCAGCCCAATATCGGTACAGTGGGCTTCACCGAGGAGCAGGCCCGTGCAAAATTCGGGCATATCCGGCTGTTTAAATCCACCTTCAAGCCGATGAAACACACCATCAGCGGGCGCGATGAGCAGACCTTCATGAAACTCATTGTCGACAAGGCCAGCGACAGGGTTGTCGGTGTACATATGGTGGGGCCTGATGCCGGCGAAATAATGCAGGGAATCGCCATCGCCCTCAGGGCCGGTGCTACCAAAGCGCTGTTCGATACCACCATCGGCATTCACCCGACGGCTGCCGAAGAGTTCGTCACCATGCGGGAACCCTGGACGGAAGACTGATGGTGGAATTTGGCCTGTGGCAAGCCGGCCTGTTGACGGCCGTAGGTATCGTCGCGGGCTTTCTCAACGTGATGGCCGGAGGCGGTTCACTGCTCACGGTTCCTGTCCTGGTATTCATGGGCCTGCCGGGGCCAGTGGCCAATGGTACCAATCGGATCGCCATACTTGCCCAGAATCTCACCGCCATCACCGCCTTTTTTCGCAAGGGATTCAGCGATTTCAGACTCAGCCTTAGCCTGGCCGCATGCGCCATACCCGGAGCGTTGGCCGGCGCCCTGCTGGGCACTGGACTGGACGGTGCCTGGTTCAACCGGGTACTGGCGATCGTCATGCTTGGGGTGATGCTGGTAATGCAGTTCGACAAGGGCGGCACCGCACGACCCACAGACCACCTGCCTTCCCGGGCACAGCTGGTGAAGGGTCACCTGCTAATGGTAGGCGTGGGGTTCTGGGGCGGCTTCATCCAGGTCGGTGTGGGCTTCATTATCATGCCTATTCTCAACCGGGTCATGGGGCTGGACCTGGTACGCACCAATATGCACAAGGTATTTATTATCGCGGTGTATACCGTAGTGGCCCTGTCCGTGTTTGCCGGCAGGGTCGAGATCATGTGGCTTGTGGGATTGGCACTGGCCCTGGGCAATGCTATCGGGGGCTATCTGGGCGCCCACTTCACCGTGACCCGGGGGGAAACCCTCGTAAGGCTGATACTCAACCTGGTACTCATTGCCTTCATTATTAAGTTATTATTCACCACCTGACCCAACCGGCCGCGTTAAAAAGTGCCCGGGAACGACCCCACTCAACCGACCATGCTGTAACCGGCACCCCTGGATGTATGATTGAAGTACACTCCCTGACCCGACGCTATGGCAAAATCGCCGCCGTATCCGACGTGTCATTTCATATTGGCAAGAATGAGATCGTTGGTCTGCTTGGCCATAACGGGGCCGGGAAAACGACCATCATGCGCATGCTCAGCGGTTACCTGGAGCCCTCCTCCGGGACAATCAATATCGGCGGGGTCGATCTGGGGAGCAATGCCCATCGCGTGCAGCGCGAGCTTGGCTACCTGCCCGAGAGCCTGCCGATATACCCGGATATGATGGTCGCCGATTACCTGCATTACGCGGCAACCCTGAAAGGGATCGATGCTGCACAAATATACCCGGCCGTGCGGCAGGCAATTATTGCCACGGATCTCGGCAAGCGCGCGCTGGATCGGGTGGCTACCCTGTCCCGCGGACAGCGGCAGCGCGTGGGCGTGGCCCAGGCGATCCTGGGAAGACCCCGCCTGCTCATCCTGGACGAACCGACCAACGGGCTGGACCCGCACCAGACCGAGCACATGCGACAGCTGATCCAGCGGCTGGCACGCCAGGCTACAGTCATCCTGTCGACCCATATCATGCAGGAAGTCGATGCCATCTGCGACCGGGTGCTGGTATTGCGCCAGGGTAAGCTGGCGCTGGACAGGCGCCTGGAGAGCCTCCGCCAGAGCCGGACAATGCTACTGCGCACCGACACCGCAACACAGGTCCTCACGGCTTACCTGCGGCGCATGCCGCAGGTGGCGACACTGCAACAGGATGCGGACGGGGAAAATCGCTCCCGCTACACCCTGACACTGCACGAAAATGCCGACATCGACACGGCGGCCAATAATGTCGCCCAGTGTGTTGTCAAGGCCGGGGCGAAACTGTACCAGTTGCAGCCCGTGTTACAGGGGCTGGAAGCGGTATTTCACGAGGTCAGCACCGATGATTCGTGATGCCGTCGCGCGCAGGGTGGCGCAAAAGGAGGTGCTGCTTTTTTTTGCATCACCGGTAGCCTGGCTGTTCCTGGCCTGCTTCACGGCGGTTACATTTTTTATTTTCTTCTGGGTGGAATCTTTTTTCGCGCGTAACGTTGCCGATGTCAGGCCGCTGTTCGAGTGGATGCCGGTATTACTCATTTTCCTGGGTGCCGCGCTTACCATGCGCATGTGGAGCGAGGAGCGCAGGACAGGCACTATAGAGCACATACTCACTCAGCCCGCCGGCGTGTGGCGGTTCGTCCTGGGAAAATTTCTGGCCTGCTTCACCTTATTGCTGCTGGCGCTCATCTCCACGCTGCCCCTTCCAGCAAGTGTTGCCCTGATGGCAGACCTCGACTGGGGCCCGGTTGCGGCGGGATACGTGGCAACCTGCCTGTTGGGAGCCACGTATATCAGTGCCGGGTTATTTGTATCCTCGCGCACCGACAACCCGATCGTCAGCCTGATCGGCACGGTAGCGATATGCGGCTTACTCTACCTCGCGGGCAGTCCCATCCTCACGGGTTTTTTTGATACACGGGCGGGTGAAGTCCTGCGCTTGCTGGGCAGCGGCGCACGCTTCGAGAGTATCACCCGCGGAGTGCTGGACCTGCGCGACCTGTTTTACTACCTGGGCCTGACCCTGGCCTTCCTCACTCTCAATGTCTATTCACTGGAACGGCTGCGCTGGTCTTCGGGTGACAGCACACCTCGCCTGCGCCACGGGCGCGCCGCGACGGCGCTTGTCCTGGTCAACCTGGTACTGGCCAACACCTGGCTCGCCCGCATTGACACGCTGCGGCTGGACCTCACCCAGGGTCACCTCTATTCGATCTCGGAGCCCACGCACCACTTCCTGGCGCGGTTGCAGGAACCGCTGACTATTCGGGGCTATTTCAGCGCCAAGACACATCCCATGCTGGCGCCGCTGGTACCCCAGCTGCGAGACCTGCTGCAGGAGTACGCCGTGGCGGGCAAAGGCAAGGTTCACGTGGAAATCGTCGATCCCGCAGAAAACCCGCAACTTGAACAGGAAGCGAATGAGCGCTTCGGTATTCACGCCACGCCGTTTCAGATAGCCGATCGCTACCAGTCGACACTGGTCAATTCCTATTTCAGTATTCTTGTTCAGTACGGCAGCGAGCACCAGACCCTGGGATTTAACGACTTTATAGAAGTGCGAACCACGGCCAATGCGGCTGCCGATGTCATCCTGCGCAACCCTGAATACGACATAACCCGGGCGATAAAAAACGTACTTTATAACTACCAGATGGGTGGCAGCCTGTTCGAGCGGATTGACGAGCCCGTGGAACTGATTGGCTATGTCTCGGCGGATGCCGCGCTACCGGATATGTTGCTGGCCTACAAGCATTCGATCAAGGCGCAGCTTGAGGAGATCGTACCGAAATCCGGTGGCAAGTTCAGCGTGCGCTTTATAGAGCCCGAGTCGCGCGACGGAGCCATAGCAGCGCAAATTGCGCAGGAATGGGGTTTCCGCCCGATGGTGACCCCACTGGACCAGGAAAAAAAGTTTTATTTTTACCTCACGCTCGCCGACAGGCACCAGGTTGTGCAGCTGCCTACTGATGCGTTTGATCCGGGAAATTTCCGCACGGTACTGGATGCGGGCTTAAAGCGATTTGCCAGCGGTTTTACCCGCACAGTAGCCTTGTCAGTACCCGAGGTGAACGACCAGATGGCACGCTTCAACCTGGGCGGACCGACATTCAATAATCTGCAGGAAGCTATTACACGCGACTACAGCATCCGCCTGGAAGATCTGGCGGACGGCTCCGTGGAACCCGATGCAGACATACTCGCGGTAATCGCGCCACACCGCCTGGATGAGCAGTCAGTGTTTGCCATCGACCAGTTCCTGATGCGTGGCGGCACGGTAGTTGTGGCCAGCTCGCCCTATACTACCGAGCTCAGCGATGGCGAGCTGCGACTGCGGGACTGGGACAGTGGCCTGCAGCCATGGCTGTCCTTTCACGGCCTGAATGTCGGGGAGTCGCTGGTACTGGACGAGCAAAGTTCCGCTTTTCCTGCCCCTGTAGTCCGGGAGTCGGGCGGGTACGAATTCCGCGATGTGAAAATGCTCGACTACCCTTACTTCATCGCCCTGCGATCTGGCGGCTTGTCACGCAAACACGCTATTACCAGCAACCTGCCCCAGTTGACGATGGCCTGGGCTTCGCCTATTACGGTGGAACACAAGGATGGCCAACAACTCACCACCCTGCTGCGGAGCTCACCGAAATCCTGGCTGAGCAACAGCACGGACATCATGCCGGTCGAGTCAGGTACGGGGAATCCCGAGCCGGAACAGCCGCGGCCCGAATCTGGTGAGCCGCTGCCGGATTCCCATGAGCAATACGGACAGCGCAAACTTGGCGTGGTGCTGGAGGGGCGGTTCACCTCATTTTTCAGCGATCATCCCCTACCCGACCCGGGCAAGGCTGCAGGAACCGGAACCAGCAGTACGGCAAACACACCGGCCGCGGGATTACTGATGCACTCGCCGGAATCTGCCCGGATCGTGCTGTACAGCTCCAACGACTTTATGGACGACCAGATTCTCAATGCCCAGGTGATGGCAAGCGGAACACAGTACCTGGGACCGGTGGAGCTTCTGCTCAACTCCCTGGACTGGGCGCTACAGGACGATGAGCTGCTCAAGATACGCTCCCGGGCCCATTTCAATCGTACGCTGCCTCCCATGGAAAGGCAGGGCCAGGCCATCATCGAGTACCTGGATTACGGTCTCGCTATTGCCTGGCTGGGCCTGCTCGGACTGGTTCAGTGGCTGCGCCGACGGCTACGGATGCGGCGCTATTCCGCCAGGCTGGGACTGTGAGTCGCCCCCTTACTTACCTGCTGCTGGTCCTGGTGATCCAGTGCGCACTGGTGGCCACTGTATACTGGCCTCACACGGCGCCGGGCTATGGTCCGCAAGAATCCATGCTGCCTGTCGAGCGGGAACGTGTTGACGAGATTTACGTCGGCGATGAATTTGACAACGAGACAGTACTGCGCAAGGTCGGGGGGCGCTGGTCATTGCCGGAGCTCGAGAACCTGCCTGCAGACACCGCCAAGGTCGAAAAACTGCTGGATGCGATAATGTCCGGTAATGACAGCTGGCCGGCGGCCAGTTCAATCGCGGCAAGGCAACGGTTCCGGGTGGCCACTTATCACTATCGGCGCAGGATAAAGTTTTTGGGGAATCTTGACGTACTGGGCACGCTTTACCTGGGAGCTTCCCCCGGGTTCCGCAAGGTGTATGCCCGCAACGAAGCCCAGGACGCTATTTACAGCATCCTGTTCAACGCCCACGACGCGCCGGGCAACAGCGATGCCTGGCTGGATCGCAAACTCCTGCAGACCCGCACTCCGGTGCGAATCGACGCCGACGATTACAGCCTGCAACTCGAAGGCGCCGGCTGGTTGTCGGGGACCGGGCAGGCACCCGAGGCGCGTGAACTGGAGGCCCTGCTCCTGGCCCTGCGAAGCCTGCAAATTGACGGGGTGGCCTCGGAGGACGAACAGCGGGACCTGGCCGAGTCAGAAGCCGAACGGATATTTCGAATCGAAAGCCTGGCCGGGGAAGTCACCCTCGAGCTTTTCAGCCAGGGCGACCAATACTTTATTCACAGCAGCGAGTATCCACTGTTTTTCACCCTTGGCGCCTATGACTACGATCGCCTGGCAAGTATCGATGCCAGGTTGATCTCCGGCGAGCCAGCCGGGTGAGCCGGCAGCCGGGGATGATACAGGAACTGAAATTGTGACCCCGGCAGTGTTAGAATGCCGGTACCGCTCGAAGCAGCTATGGAGCATGCGGCGTTGGCCCGATTTGCACTGATTTTTCTACTGGTACTTTTTTTCCTGTTTACGCTGGAGATGCAAGTTCCGGTGCAGCAGAACGTGATCGAGCCGTTTACCGGTGCGCTCGCGGCTATCAGTGCGGGCATCATCCTTCCCTTCGACAGTTCGGTGATTTCTTACGGCAAGGTCTTGCAGTTCGGTCCAGGGGGATTTGCCGTGTCGATCGAGGCGGGGTGTAACGGGGTGGAGGCAACCATCGTGCTGATCGCCGCGGTAGTGGCGTTTCCGGCTCCCTGGCGGGACCGTGCAGTGGCCATAGTGCTTGGTTTCCTGGCGATACAGGCCATGAACATATTGCGCATTATCAGCCTCTTCTACCTGGGCAACTGGAACCTGGATTTTTTTTCCTGGGTTCACCTTTATGTGTGGCCCGCCCTGATCATGCTCGATGTATTGATCGTGTTTATTCTTTACCTGCGCTATTTATCGCGTCCCGCGGGGACGGCTCAACATGAGACCAACTGAGCAAAACCACCTCAAGCAGTTCCTGCTGCTGGTCTTTGCCTTGCTCATACCGTGTTTCGGCCTGTGGGCTTTCTTCAGCGCCGCCCTGGTAACCCCGGTGATAGGCCTTGCCCACCTGCTGCTTTCGAACTGGTTTCCAGATACGGTGAACATGGTCTACCAGCAAGGGGCCGACGCCATGCTGATGACCCGATTTGATCAGATCGACGGACAGCTGGTACCGGTTACTACAGCGGACGCTGGCCTTGGCTTCCGGGAAAACACCCGGATAATCACCTATTCGATTCCTTTCTACGCCGCCCTGCATTTCGCCGCCGCAAAGGACAACTACCTGGCAAACTTCGGCTGGGGCCTGCTGGTGCTCTACCCCTTTATACTGCTGGGACTTATCTGCCTATGCCTGAAGGACCTCATGGTCACGCTCGGCGGCACATTCCTGCAGCAACCCGGCGCTCCGGGACCAGACGTGATCGGCATCGCTTACCAGCTGAGCGTACTGATTGTGCCTACCCTGTTGCCGGTAATGGTCTGGGCATGGCA
>JAHEBM010000039.1 GCA_024642245.1 Haliea sp. | reverse complement strand
GTTGAAACCGTAGTTATTGTAGGGAATATACAACTCGCGCTTACCAAGCAACTTGTAGGTATACCGGTCAAAAGCCCCGTTGAAACCCTTGTTGTCATCAGATGTCTGCAGGCCGCCCGGGCCTGTCGGGTTGTCGTAGCCGATGGCCGGCGCCTTGCGCACCCGGCGTATATCGGGCTTGTATATCCAGGCGTTGCGCTTCGACGCCTTGAAGTCCAGCGGCTCCTGTACGACGATCGCCTCGCCCTTTTTCCTCGGTGGCAGCGTGTAGGTCGTGTAACTCAGGGCGATACGATCACCGACTACCTTTTCCGTGGTCGGGATCGGGTTGTCGGGGTTGTTAAAGGGCAGCGACTGGGTAAATTCGGAAACCTCCAGTGAGCGTTCACCGTTGGCGAATACGCCGATCAGCTCGACACTGCCATCCGCCGAGTGATGGCAATAATTGGTGCGCGTATTCCACAGCACCTCCTCCCCGCTTCCCGGGATCGGGAAGGCGATGCCGCCAGTGTAGTTGCTGACCGATTCCACCCCGTTCGAAAGAATGGTATTCCTGGCATTCCAGGCCGCCTTTTCTATCATGCGCTGTGAATAGTTGAAATCCCTGTGCGAGGGATAGACGTCCATGCGAAAAGTCGGGTAACGTTCCAACAAGGCGATCTGACCATCACTGAGTTGATCCTTGTACTGCTGGTAATTCTCCCGCGTGATGGAAAACGAGGGTTTTTCATCCGGGTAAGGTCCGGGCAACTCCGCGGGGTGACCTGCATAGTTGACGCCCGGAGGTACGCCTGTCCATTTGCCTGACCACTGCGGAATGGTGCCATCAGCGTTACCGGCCACCTCTCCGCCAAAGGGAGTAAGATCCTTGCCCAACCGGGCCGCCTCCTGTTCCGGAACCTTGGCCTGCGCCAGGCTGGTCGCCAGAAGCGCTGATGCCAGCGCGGAAGCAATGATCAATCGGGGATGTTGCATATCAGATGTCTCCTGTCAAAATTGTCGTCTGACTGCGTCCACTGGTTCCTGAATATCGAAGTCCAATGACGCTGTCGTATCTAGTACTCACCACCACATACTCTGTTAGAACTTGTACTTGGCACTCACGGTAACGTTGTCCCTGTCTGCCAGAATCGGCTCCCCGGGATCGTCATTGCCAAAATAAAAGGAGTACTTTGCTTCGAACTCCCAGTTGTCCAGGTAATAGGCCTTGGCCCCTACCGATGCCCATTTCTGCCCCTCGAGGAGCGAGTTCTGCAGCACCGACGCCCCGTAGCCGTCCACGTCCTGCCGCCAGCTCATGGGAATGTCCAGGTCCAGCCCCGGCAGCACGGCGTAATAAGACAGGATGGCATTAAGCCGATAACCCCATGCATCCTCGGTGATGCCATAGGGTGCATCTTCTCTCTCGCTTTTCCCCAGGTTATTGCTCTGGTAGATCGCTTCAGCGGTTAAGGTAAAGCGCTCGGCCAACCAGGGGAGAGCCGTGTACACATCGAGCATCCCCAGGATCAGCTGTCGGTAGTTACCCCGCGTTGTACTGGCGCGAATCCGGTTGCCCTCGACGTCGACGTACTCGCTGCGATCTACAAAGGGACCATTGTCCGTGTAGGCGATGTCGGCGTACACGGAGGCTTCACCCCAGGTGGTGTTGACGCCAAATTGCCATACATCGATACCCTCCAGGTATATCTCCCGGCTGTAGGAATTCTGCAGGTTGCCGTCTCCGGTGAGAACATAATCATTGATATCGTCGTTGTTCAGGAACAGTTCGATACCGGGTGTATTGGCGTGGGAACGGCTGCGGCTGATCGAGTACGTGGTGCCATAGTCTGTTACGTACCGCACGAGGAGGCCCCACTGGCCCTCATCGTCAGCTTTCTTTTCACCGATAACGGGGGCGGTAACACCGTCGGTGAGAATGACGCGCTCTCCGCCCGGGCCAGTGTCCGCAGGACTCAGGAAGCTGCCAACACCCGGCAGGGTCGACTTGTCCCACTCCAGCTTGTAGTAGGCTTCCGTGCTGATGTTGTCAGTAAAGTTCCACTTCAGGTCGATGGCCCCGGTGGGCAGGAATATCTCCTTCGCTTCCACACCGGGGGACAGTGCGACACCCGCATCGAGTGGATTTTGCAGCGCGTTCACGCCCTGGTACAGCAGGGCCTCGCCCCAGGCGATCACCTGCCGCCCCACGCGGATACTGCCCCCCTGGTTGGCAAGATCCACTTCATAATCGATGAACGCTTCGAGCAGGCGCATCCGCTTGCCGTGCTCGTCCAGGGTACCGTCCGGGAAATCCCCCCTTTTCACCGTACCGTAGTTGGGTATCGCGGCATTGTAGGTGAGGTAGTTTTGCTCGGACAGATCGGTCTTCTGGTCTTCATACACGTAGTCGTACAGACCGTCCGTGCGGACAAAGAAAGAGAGATTATCACGCTGTCCCGCGAGCTCCAGGATAAAGCTGCCCTTGGCCGAGGTCATACTCCCATCATCAAAATTATTATTGCCGTCGTTGTAGTTCAGGCTGCTGGGGTCCGTGCTAAGCGTCTTGTCCCTTGATTCTGTACGCCATTGTGCAGCGCCGGTCAGCGAGGTATCGACATCGAACTGCCACTCCCCGCTTTCGAATGACAGGGCCTGGGCGAAATTGGGCAGCGCACCGCCAGCACCCAATGCGGCAGTCGCTACCAGCACGGCTATCGATTTTTGCTTTTCTATTTTCTGCATAGTCATTTTTCCTAGGTTCATGGGCGCCGCCCGACCCACTCGGACGTCGAGGAGTCCTGTGTGTTATCGGGCAGCTGTACTGAGTCCGTTAGTTTCCGTGGTTTGACCAGAAAGTGAGCCAGGGCCGGCAACAACCACAGGGCGCCAACCATGTTCCACAGGAACATGAAGGTAAGAAGAATCCCCATATCCGCCTGGAACTTGATTGGTGACAAAAGCCAGGTGACCACGCCCACACCCAGGGCGAAGCCGGTGAAAGCCACCGCCCTGCCAGTTGTGGACAGCGCCTGGTAGTAGGCCTCCTGCATTGGCAGGCCCTGTTTCAGGTAATAGCTGAGGCGATTGAAGATGTAGATGCCGTAGTCGACGCCAACACCGACCCCCAGGGCGACCACCGGCAATGTCGCCACTTTAAGTCCGATACCCAGATAGGCCATCAGGGCCTGGCACAGGACGGTGGTAAGCCCCAGCGGAATGATGATGCAAAATACCGCCACGCTGCTGCGGAAACTCAGGAATACGAGCGCCGCTACCACGCCGTAGACCAGGATCAGGATCTGGCCCTGGGCCACGGCAATTTCCTGGTTGGTGGCCGCCTCGACGCCGGCATTGCCGGCAGCCAGGGCGAAGTGCACCTGCTCGTTGCCATATTCTTTCTGGAAGGTTTGCACCGCGCCGACTACGGCGTCGATGGTGTTAGCCTTGTGATCGTCGAGAAACAGGACAACCATGGCCAGGCTGCAGTCCCGGTTCATCAGCCCCGGGGGTACGTTTTGCAGACCGCCATCTATGGCACGCTGGCGGCGGGACAGCGTATTCCAGCGAGGGTTGCCCTCATTGAACGCCATGGCGGTCAGCCTTACCACGTCGGCCATGGATACAACGGAGTCGACTCCGGGCACGTTTTCCATGTACCAGTCGAACTTGTCGATCAGGCTGACGTTTTTATAGAGGCCACAGGACTGCACCGGCGTTTCGACCATCACCACCAGAATATCTGAGCTGACGGCGAAATTGCTGGTTATAAAGGTATTGTCCAGGTTGTAGCGCGAATCGGCACGCAGTTCCGGTGCCCCGGCATCGAGATCGCCAATCTTCATCTGCTGCCCGGCGACGATACCGAAAACATAACCTGCGATGGCGATCACGATGGACGCCAGGGCAAACTTGCGGGTGGCACACATCGACACCAGCGACCACAGCTTGTGGCGCTGCCGTGGATCTATGCGCATATGCCGGATGCCCTTGTCGCTGATACCGACGTAGGACATGATCACCGGCAGCAGGAACAGGTTGGTAAAAATAATGCATGCCACACCGATACTGGCTGCGATACCCAACTCCTGGATCACCTCGATGTCTATCACCAGCAGGGTGATAAATCCGATGCCGTCGCTGATGAGCGCGGTCATGCCGGCAATATAGAGGCCGCGAAATGCCAGGCGGGCGGCCAGCAGTCGGCTCGCTTCACCCTGCGATTGCAGCGCGATGGCATTAATGACCTGAACGCCGTGACTCACGCCGATGGCCAGTACCAGGAACGGCACCAGGATAGAAAAGGCGTTGAGTCCATAGCCCGACAGGCGCAGCAGTCCGAGCTGCCAGATCACCGCCAGTATCGAGCAAAACAATGGTGCGACGGTGGCGCGAAGACACCGTGTGTAGATGTACAGCAGGACGAATGTGATGATCAGTGTCGCGCCCGCATACAGGACAATCGCCCCGATCCCCTCCAGCAGGTCGCCCACCACCTTTGGAAAGCCAACGATGTATATCGTGATGTTATCGTCTTCATAGCTCTGCCTTACCAGCTTTTCCAGCTGCCGGGAAAATTCCAGGTAATTAAGCTGTTCGCCGGTGGCCGGGTCCTTGTCGTAGATCGGCACCTCGATGATGGTCGATTTGAAATCGTTAGCCACCATGCTGCCGATCGCGTTGGAGCGCGTCAGGTTGACGCGCAATTGCTGTAGCGACGCCTCTGATCCATCGTAATCGGGCGGGATCACCGATCCGGTATCAAAGCCGTCCTCGGTCACCATGGTCCAGCGGGTATCGGGACTCCACAGGCTCTTCAATCCATTCTTGTCCACGCCGGGAATATAGAATATCTCATCGGCGATCTGGCCCAGCGTAGACAGGTAAGCGTCGTTGAAGATGTCGCCCTCTTTTACGGCCACGGCGACCTTCAGGCTGGCCCCGCTGGCGCGCAGATCCCCCATATGCTCGTTCATCTTCTGGATGAACGGATGTTCCTGCGGCAGCATCTTGGCGAAACTGGCATCGGGTCGCAGGTGGGCGGCCTCGTAGGCCAGGAACAGGGTCACCAGCGAAAACAGGACCAGTACCAGGACGCGTGAGCCGAAGATCATCCTTTCAGGTGCCCTTCCTTCCTCGACGGCGGGGTATTGCAACTCGTCTGCAACCATCGACGCCTACCTCCTTTTATCCTGTTCGCCGGGAAGTCGCACGCTACCGCCTTCACCGGTGAAAACGAATTCCCGTCCGTGCAGGGCCACCACGCCGTGCAGGCCGTGCGTGATGCCTGTTTGCAACGCAAAGAAACTGTCCCCGTTGTCATTGGTTTGCACGGCGGTGCCGTTTTGCCCGACAAACACCAGCGCACCATCCGCGGAGCTGGTGGCCCCGAACAGGCTGCTGCGGCTCTTCGAATCGAGTTGCTGCCAGGTCTGCCCGTGATCGGTAGACCGGTAAATGGTGCCCAGCAGGCCATAGGCAAAGACGCTGTCAGTCACCGGGTTTACCACGAGGCCGAAAAAACTGCCCTCGAAGCCGGTTTCGGCCGCCTCCCAGCTCTCGCCGCTGCTGGTGGAGCGAAAGACGATACCCCACTCCGAGGCCAGGTAGAGGTTGCCGGTCGAGTCTCCCACCACGCCATTGAGGTGCGGTTCCTCCGTGCTGTCCAGCTTGTAACTGGCGTCCTCCCAGGACCGGCCACTGTTCGAGGTGTGCAGCAGTGAGCCAAACGCGCCGGAGGCCCAGCCCTGCTCCTCGCTGGAAAACCAGACGTCCATAAGGGGCGGGGCGTACACCGGTTCTTCCATGCTTTCACGCGCTGACTCCAGAGTGTCACGGGCTTCATCGAGCGCTTCCAGCAATTCATCTTTTTGTACGGGCGACACCACTGCCAGTTGCTGCTCAAGCTCACGCACCTGTCCCTCCGCGCGCGCAACCCGGTCCTCGTTGATCGTGGCCTGGTCGCTCACACCGTCGCGCTGCAGCACCCAATTCACGCCGCCATCAGTACTGGCCAGGATGTTACCGTCGTGCCCTACCGCCCAACCCCTGGATGCGGATACAAAGAACACCCGTGTCAACATCGCGGACGTCGGCACCCTGGCCTGCACCCACGACTTGCCGCCATTTTCGGAGTACAGAATATGACCACGCTCCCCCACCGCCACCAGGCGATTACCGGCGACATCGATGTCCAGTAACAGCGAGGTAGGTGCCCTGGGCATCATAAGCGCGTAATCCGTCGGCGCGGGCCAGGCCAACAAGGTGAAAAAAACCAAATGGATCGCCAGCAACGCGCTTACATATCTCATTGGGCGGTGTCCTGCGCACCGAATTTCGGGAAATCGCATCCAGTTATACTCTTATCGGATTGTGTAGCGGCTAAATCGCTGACCGTGTCGATTGAATTCTGTTCATCATTTATTATCGCGGTGCCACTTCTCAACACTGGCCAAAGGCTGAACCGTACCGGCGGCGATAGAACGCGCGACGTTTTCGTTGACAAACGCGGTGATGGCGGTTGTGACCTTGCGGGCGTTACTGCCGCCCCCGCGGGTGACGGAAAGTATGAGGAAATGCGGGTCAATCAAATCGTCCGAGGGCTCGTTTTCCTCTCGGTCCAGCAGCAGCAGGGGCACCGGTACCTTGAGGTCCTGCTCGCGCCTGACACCTTCCTTGCGCAACCTTTCGGCCAGAAGGTATTCATGCTCCTGGGCATGACGATTGGCCGACACCATCAGGTCGTCCTTGTGAATGATGACGAGGCATGGAATGTCATACTTGGCGATCGCCTCAAGCGCCTTCAAGTGTCGATTCTGGTATTCAAGCGGCTGGTGCAATGCCGCGTTGACTTCCTTCAATACACCGTAGAAAGACACCTTTTTCAGCACGCGATCACTCAGCAGGCGCTGCCCGTAAGGCGCATTCTCCTGTTTCATGATCCTCTGCAGATCCAGCTTTTGTGCCAGGTAGCGAACGCCCAGGTTCAATGCATTGACTACCGCTTCAAAGCCCGGCAGCCCTATTACCTTTTCCAGCGCCGCCGGGGTGGAAACCAGTCCATTCCTGTGTTCCTCGTTGAGTTCGAGCTTACCGTCGCGGGTCGTTTGATAGATTTTTTTCGGGCTGGAAACCTCCGGCTTTGCCTTGCCCTGCTTGCCCCGGGCCCTCAGCTTGTCGATATTTGGCGTAATGTGGCGGTAGTCGCTGGGAGCCCACGTGGCTATGTGGATAATGCCACCGGCCCGCAGGCCCTCTATCAACCGCCGGTCTTCCGTTTTCAATTCCTCAAAATCGGGCAACTCATCGCCATAATCGTCGAGAACAGAGAGCAGCAGGTGGTCGGATATGCTGCCGGCGAAGGAGTGGCAACAGATAGGCGTGGGCCGCCTTGAGCGCCAGTTACGCAGGATCATTTTCCTGAGGGTATTGGCATAGTGTGGAAATACCTCGGCACCGGGCAAGGTCTTGGCATGCTTACCCCGGCGCAGCGCCGAGACCTTCCAGGCACTGGGAAGGCGGATCAGCAGGTTGATATAGCTGTAAAGCCCCATAAACCCGTGAACCAGCAGGATATGTATGCCGCGTTCCTCGTCGCCCTCGCGTAGCTCGGATTTAATCTCGATGGTCTTGCCATCTTCCTCGTACTGGAAAACACCTTCATCGAACAGCAATGCCTGGTTATCGGCGAAGATATAGACCTTCTGGGCGATATCACGGGTCTCCCGCAACATGCGAATAGGCGTTTCCATTACGGTCTGTTCAAAACTGGCAGCGTCTTCCATCTCGAAGCGGCCCAGGGCACGGAGTTTGAGATTGCCTGAAACGATCAGCGAGATACTCTCTGCTGCGGTGAACACGCCACGATTGAGGGCGATACTGATAGCGCCACTGGGGTTCTGGACGACCATGACTGCAGGTGTCTTTGTTTTCAGCTCGGGGGTATAGGGCGCGAGGGCTCCGATCCCGCCATTTCTGCCAAAACCGCTGATAATGAGATGGAACGACATCGCGGGGCCGAGCAGCCGGCGCACTGTGCGCTGGTAGCGGCCTGCCTCGCGCCTGGCGGCCTGCAGGGCACTATTTCGGTTGCCGCTATTGATCGCCGCTTCCACTTCTCGCGCATCGATGGGATACGTCATCAGGTCGACGATTTTCGCCGTGATATCCGCTTTCGATGCGTTCAGCCTCAGTCCCAGTTTCTGTGCCAGGTCCCGGGAGCCCTGTGCGGCGATCAACTTCCTTGATAGAGGCACGATGAATGTTGCAACGAGCGAGTCCCTGGTGGCCTGCCAATCCTTTTCGTTACAGGTTTCCTCGAGAAAGAAAAAACGGATATGCTCGAGCCAGTCGATGTGATCAAAATGGTGCTTGAGCAGTGCCTTGTATTCGTTCTTGACGGTATTGCCGCCACCCACGGCAATGGTGAAATGCTGCCGCTTGAACGCGGTTTCACCCCTGGACTCACCGGCAGCCAGCCAGCTTTCGTACTTGTCCCTGGCAACCTGCGCCGCGTGCCGTCCCGTAGCCCGGATATCGGGACTGATGCCCAGGTGAAAACCCGGCTCTTCCTGCACAAGAAGGGGCTTTTCTACGGCCTTTTTCCTGGCCAATCCCGGCAACAGACCCAGACTGGCACAGCAATGCTCAATACCCGTCGGGGCAGAGTCCAACAGCGGTACCCAACCAAGTACATCGGAGATCGTCATATCTCAACCCCTGCAAGCCGCAAAACGCCAGCTATCACTAGACACCAGTGTTGATGATGCTAGGTAAATCCGGAAACGCTTGCAATCGCCCAATGGGGTATCGTTGTCCTAGATCAAGAACGCGTGTGCAGGATCATCCGGGGGGCGGCTGGGCGATGGCAAAAAGCTACGGGGGGGGACGAGGTTTGCGCCGACGGGCAGCGCCGCTTATACCGGGAGGACCCGCTCCGATCGGCCCTGCCTGAACTGCCCGGGGGTTTCCCCGGTGGCGCGGCGAAAGGCGTAGCAGAAGCTGGAGGGAGAGGCGAATCCCAGCGCATAAGCAACAGCCTTGACACTCTGGTCTGTCACCAGCAGCTGCTTGGCCTGTTCAACGCGATTGTTCGCCACGTAATCGCCAATGGAGCAATCGCGGCTGCTGCGAAAGCCACGGGTGAGCTGCCGCACCGAGAGCTGGCACAGCCCAGCCAGCTCGGCCAGGGTCGGTGGCGCACCGACTTCCCGGAGACGCTCTTCAATGATCCGCAAGCGCCAGGAGGCAAGCCCGCTCGGGGCTGCCCCATCATTGTTCACACTGCAGTAGCGGGCCACCTCTATGGCCAGTTGTGCCACTATCAATTCCACCAGCATCTCACTGGCAAAACCCGGATTCCTGGCCTCCTCTGCCAGGCGCAACAGCAGTGTCCGGATATTGGCTTCCCGGATATCGAGTCCGGCCACCAGTCCCCGGTCCGTCCACTGCAGGTCCTCCTCGAACCAGTCCCGCAGGGGTTGTGGATGGAGCTGGCAGACGATGGACGCCTGCTTGCAACCGCCATCGCTCATGGCGAGCATCGACTCCCCCGGGGGCACCAGGAACAGATTGCCGATCGGCTCAAAGCGCTGCGAACTCCAGCGCTCCAGGTAACAGGCTCGCGCATTGCGCGGGCGCGGCGTAAGACACAGGTCTATCCGGAACAGCTCCTTGTCGTGAAGAACGCTGTCGATGGGCTCGGGAAAATGGAACTGCACGAGCTGGGCCGTCGCCACGGGTGCGCGCAACTCGCCCTCCACGGTCATCAGTGTATCTACAGGGAGTACCCTGTCCCCCATGCCCTTACTCCAGATATCGGCCACCCCAACGGTCGTTAATACTATAGCCAATCCGGTGCACGCGCTGAACTCATTTCGAAGCACGGCGTCCCGCCATCGTCAGCACGTCCGGTTGTCGACACTGATCGCGGTTGAGAGACGGCCCCCGCTCTTCTAAACTGGGGGATTATTATGCAAAACCGGAGTCGCTGGGCGCTCCGGGCCATTACTGGAGAATAATATGAGCAAAGGGTTATTTGATCTGAGCGGTAAGGTTGCCCTGGTAACCGGTGGCAACGGCGGTATCGGTCTGGGTTTTGCCATGGGTATCGCCCGGCAGGGCGGCAGCGTCGCCATCTGGGCGCGCAACGAGGAAAAGAATGCCGCCGCCAAGGCACAGCTCGAAGCCGCCGGGGCGGCCCGCGTTGAGACCTACCAGGTCGACGTCTCCTTCGAGGACAGGATCGTCGCCGGTTATGACAAGCTGATGGAGGATTTTGGCCGGATCGACTGTGTCTTTGCCAACTCGGGCGGTGCGCCGGCCTACAACTCGGTCTTCGATATGCCGACCGCGGAATGGCACAAGTTTCTCGATGTCGCGCTGCACGGCGCCTTTATCACCCTGCGCGAGGGGGCGCGCCATATGGTGGCGCGCGCCGAGGCGGGAGAACCGGGCGGCAGCCTGGTGGCCTGCGGCAGCCTCTCGCTGTTCCAGGGACTGCCCGGAAAGCAGAACTATGCCGCTTCGAAAGCCGGTATCGCCGCGGTCATCCGCTGTATGGCGGTAGAATTTGGCAAGTACAATATTCGCGCCAATATCGTCGCGCCCGGCCTGGTCATGACGCCCATGATGGGCGGCAAGCAGAATGAAAAGGCGTTGGCGGACATGATGGGGCCGCGCGTGCCGATGCAGCGTGTCGGTTATCCCGAGGACTTCGAGGGCATTGGCGCCTATCTCTGCAGCGATGCGTCCTCCTTCATGACCGGCGAGACTATCACGATTGATGGCGGCTATATGGTTCGGCCCTAGGACAGAGGACAAGGTATATGCGCTTACTGAAAATTCACGGCGTGGGCGATGCCCGCCTCGACGCTTACGAAAGACCCGCTGCCGGTCCCACTGACGTGGTGGTGAAAATGAAGGCCTGCGGCATCTGCGGCAGCGACCTCTCCTACATCAAGATCGGTGGAATACCGACACCTGGCACGGTGACGGCCCTGGGCCATGAGGGTGCCGGGGAAGTGCTTGAAGTGGGCGCCGAGGTTGAGGGTATCTCGGTCGGGGACCCGGTTGTGGTCAACCCGATGATGACCCCGGGCAACATCGGTAGCGGCGGCCCGGAAGGCGCTTTTACCGAGGAACTGCTGGTGCGCGAGGCCCGACTGGGTGCTTCGATCCTGCCGATCCCGGCAGGCATTTCCTACGAAATCGCCGCAATGTGCGAGCCCCTTGCGGTAGCAATGCACGGCGTTAACCGGGCTGAAGTGAACCCCGGTGACAAGGTCGTGGTATTCGGTTGCGGTCCCATCGGCCTGGGCATGGTGCTGTGGCTGGTCGATCGCGGTATCACCAACGTGGTGGCGCTCGACCTTACCCCCGAACGGCGCGAACGCGCCCTGGCACTGGGCGCACAGGCGGCGCTTGACCCCACGAAAGTCGACCTGCGTGCCGAACTGGCGAGGCTGCACGGCGAGGTGCCTTCCTATGGGCGAGTGGGCGTCGGCACCGATGCATTTATCGACGCGGCGGGCGCGCCGAACATCCTGTCGGACGTTGTCGCGATGGCGAAGTTTCATTCGCGTATGGTGATCACCGCCGCCCACATGAAACCCATCGAGTTCCCGGCGGGCCGCATGCTGACCAGCGAGATGACCATCACCACGGCCATGGGATATCCCACGGAAATGCCGGACGTTATCGCGGCAATGCCGAGACTGAAAGACAAGATCGCCGGTATGATCAGCCACCGCCTGTCCCTGAGCGACGTGATTGAGGGACTTAAAATCGCCGCCACGCCGGAATCCTGCAAGGTAATGATCAACTGTGACGAGGGCGCCGCATGAGCTCCGATAAAGACGACAGCAAACCGATGCTCGCCTCCCTGGTACAGGCCGGAGACCAGCAGACCGAGGCCATTGCCATTACCGACTTTGTCCACATGGCCAGGGATATTTCCAACGCCTACCTGGTGAATACCGCCGATGGTGACGTGATGGTCAATACGGGTTTCGTGACCAGCACACAACGCAACAAAGCGGTATTTCAGCCGGTGCGCACAGGTCCACTCAAAGCGATTATCCTCACCCAGGCCCACGCCGACCACTTCGGCGGCGTGCCCGCATTTGCGGAGCCGGAGACCGAAATCATCGCCGAACGCAGGTTTACCGACACCTGCCAATTCTTCGGCATGCTTGACCCTTATATACGCAGGCGGTCCGGAAAGCTCTGGACCGGCACGATTAAAAACCGCGAGCAGCTGGTCATACCCACGGTCGTTCCCACCCTCAGCGTTGATGAACCGTACCGCTTCGAGCTTGGTGGACGTGAATTTCAAGTCATATCCACGCCGGGTGGCGAAGCGCCGGACTCGGTCGTCGTATGGATGCCCCGGGAGCGTATTGTCTTCACCGGCAACGTATTCGGACCGGTATTTATGTCGATGCCGAACCTGTGCACCCTGCGCGGCGACAAGCCGCGTTCGGCCCGGCGTTTTCTCGATTCCCTGGACACTGTGCGACAGCTGGGGGCGGAACTGCTGATCACCGGCCATGGCGACCCCGTACACGGCGCCGAAAAAATCCGCGCTGACCTGGACAAACTCCATGATGCGGTCGCCTATGTCCACCAGGCCACCATCGACGGTATGAATGCCGGCAAGGATGTCCACACGCTGATGCGGGAGGTCCGCTTACCGCAGGAACTCAAAATCGGTGAGTTCCACGGCAAGGTTTCCTGGGCCGTGCGCACGATATGGGAGGAGTATTCAGGCTGGTTTCATTACGACTCCACCACCTCGCTTTATGGCGTACCACGCAGCAGCATCAATGCCGACCTGGTCGAATTGGCCGGCGGAGCAGGTCCGCTAGCAGCGCGGGCTCGGGAGAAAGTGTCCGCCGGAGCGCCGCTGGAAGCCCTGCACCTGATCGATATCGCACTGGGCGCGGAGCCGGCAGACGCCGGGGCACTCAGCGTCAAAAGGGACGCCTTGCAACTACTGCTGAGCGCATCGGGCGGCACCAACCTCAGTGAGGTCATGTGGTTGAAGTCTGAAATATCGGCCACGGAAGCGGCCATCGGCGGGGACTGACCCGTCGGGCTAGGGCGCCGCGCGCGACCAGGTCAAGGCAAGCCTGTCGACACCGTAAACCGGACTGGTGTGGTAACTGTAGCTTTCACCGGGGCGGATGCGAATATTCTCGAAGCGGCCCAGAATGCGCTCGAGCGCGATACGTAACTCGCGCCGGGCCAGGAAGCGACCCACGCAGATATGCGGTCCGCTGGCAAAAGTAAGCGCGTTACCGCGCCGGTCCAGATCGATCTCGTGCGGACTGTCCCACATCCGTGGGTCGCGCCCCGCCAGGAAAAGTGGCATCAGGGCGAGATCCCCTTCGCGCATTTCCACCCCGTGGAAGGTGAAATCTTGCGCCACGCGACGCACCGTCGAGACGACGCTGTACGCACGCGCAAATTCCTCGATGGCCCGGGGGATCAGGTCAGGATTGGCGCGCAGGCGCTGTTGAAGCTCGGGGTCCAGCGCGAGATGGCGCATGATCCACCCCAGCGTGCTGCTTACTGTGTCCAGCCCACCGACATAAAAGGTATAGAGCATTCCGAGCAGCTCTTCATCGCTGATCGGTCGATCACCGCTCTTCGCCTGCAGGATAACCTTGAGCAGCTCGGTCGTAGGCCTGACCCGCTGCTGCGCAATGAAACCCTGCAGATAATCTTTTACGCCACGCGCGGCGGCCACGCGCTCTTCAATAGTCCGGCCACGCAACAGGCCCGCCTCCCACTCGAGGAATTGCGGGGCCTCCTCCACAGGCATGCCAAACAGGGACAGGAAAATATAGGAAGGGAAGGGAATCGCGAAATCTTCTATGAACTCGCATCCATCCCGATCGTCAAATTGGGCAATCAAGCGGTCGCATGTTGCCGCCACGGGGGCGTCGAGGGCCTCGACCGCCCTGGGCGTAAACAGGGGGTTGATCATCATGCGGTAAGCGGTTTGCTCAGGAGGATCGCAATCGATGGGGATAAGGCGAAAGCCCGCTCCCAGCATCTGGTCAAGGCCTGAATTGCCCTTGCTGCTGAAATGTTCATGGTCGAGGAAAGCCTGGTTCTGGAGCGCATGCCGGGTGATAACCCAGCCGGGTCTTTCCTGCGATATATCGCGCGCGTAGAAAATGTCCGGACCCTCATGTAGTCGACAAACCGCCATAAAGGGGTCGTCGAGCTCCAGGGCAAAATCACGCAGGGAGTGATCCCACCGTAATTCCGGCGGCACATGGTCGGGAAAGACTGCCCCGGCTGCGGGCGGGATCGCACTCATGAAAATAGCGTCATCCTGAAGATACTCCTGCCCGCGTGCGGCGGAATTTATCCGGCCTCTGACAGCGCCATGTATTCAGTAGCGGCTCGCTTCAACGCGGCTGCATCCTGATGGCGCCGTCGAGCCGCACGGTCTCGCCGTTGATGTAGCCGTTGCGGACCATCTCCAAGGCCATGCTCGCGTACTCTTCCGCCGACCCCATGCGCCTGGGAAACGGCACCATCGCCCCCAGGGCCTGCTTCATTTCCGGTGTCGCTCGCGCCATCGCCGGCGTATCGAAGATTCCCGGCTGTATCGTATTGACGCGGATTCCCTCGCGCGAAAGGTCCCGGGCAATCGTCAGGGTCATGCCCACAATAGCGGCCTTGGCTGCCGAATAGGCGGCCTGGCCCATCTGGCCCTCAGTGGCGGCAGCCGAGGCGGTATTGATCAACACGCCGCGCTCACCGTCTATCGGGTCCTGCGCCATCATTCCCGCCGCTGCCCGGGTGATACAGCGAAAGGTTCCCACGGTATTCAGGCGCAGCACCCACTCGAACTGGTCGGTGGGAAACATCTTGATCTCGCCGGTGGTCTTGTCGCGACGGGCCGTCGGGATAGCATTGCCGCCCCCGGCACAGCACACGAGCACCCGCTCCTGGCCCTGTGCAGCCCGAGCCTTGGCGAAGGCGGCATCGACGCTCTCGTCAGACAACACGTCACACTGGCAGAAGATGGCGCCTGTCTCCGCGGCGGCCTTGTCCCCGGTCTCCGGGTTGAGATCAAAGATCGCAACCGAGGCCCCCGCTGCCCGCAGCGCCTTGACGGTGGCCAACCCAAGGCCCGATGCTCCGCCCGTAACCACCGCTGACAGTGAGGAATCGATTTTCATAGTATTTGCTCCCGGTTACAATTGGACATGCACTCACAATGACGTGCTCGTGCGAGCCCGTTTTATACCGCAGGGCCCAAAACTATGCAACAGTGTTGTTGATCTGTATAATGCCGCGCCAGGCTGAAAATAAGGAGCGATTATGGCACAGGTAATGAAAGGGATCAGGGTCCTTGAAGTCGCGCAAATGACTTTCGTTCCAGCTGCCGGCGCGATCCTCGCCGATTGGGGCGCCGACGTGATCAAGATTGAACATCCCGAACGGGGAGACTCCCAGCGCGGCTTCGTCAATATGGGGGGCATCAAGGTCAACCCCAAGCGCAGCCCCTTCGTGGAACACCCGAATCGCGGGAAACGCAGTGTTGGCGTGGACATTACCAAGCCCGAGGGCATGGCTGTCATCTACGAACTGGCCAAGACCGCCGACGTATTCCTCACCAACTTCCTGCCCGGCCAGCGGCAAAAACTGAAATTCGACATCGAGCATATCCGGGCAGTTAATCCCAATATCATCTATGCGCGCGGCAGCGCCTACGGCGACAAGGGGCCGGAGCGGGACTTCGGCGGGTTCGATGGCACCGCGTTCTGGAACCGCAGTGGTATTGCGACTTCAATGACCCCGCCGGAATTGGGTGGGCCACTCTCCCAGGGGATACCCGCCTTCGGTGACTCCATCGGCGCCATGAATATCGCGGGGGGCATATCGGCCGCGCTGTTCCACCGGGAGCGGACCGGGGAGGCTGTCGAATTGGACGTCTCCCTGCTGAGCACAGCCTGGTGGGCGGCCGGCACCTCCATCGACATGGGACTCGATTGCGGAGAAGTCGCGCGCAATCGCATGCCGACGTCCGGCGGCAACCCCGGAAACCCGTTCATGGGCAACTACACCACCTCGGACGGGGGCACTATCAACCTGTGCACCTTGACCCCGGGCCCGCATATTCGCAATGTTTTCGAGCACCTGGGCCTTCCCGAAGCCGCTGACGACCCGCGCTTTTCGACGGCGGAATCGCTGATGAAGAACTGGCAGGAAGCAAGCGACCTGATCAGGGACAAGTTTTTCGAAAAACCATTTGATTACTGGCGCGAACACCTTAAAACTATGTCCGGCCAGTGGGCTCCGGTACTGGACCTGCTGAAAATCGCTGATGATGAGCAGGCGCTGGCCAATGATATGCTGTTCGAGGTCGAGGCCAGTGACGGTGGCGCCCCCATCAAACTGGTAAGAGGACCGGTCCAGTTCAATCATGCGCCGGTGCAAACCACTCGCGCGCCGGAAGCATCGGAGCATACGGAACTCGTCCTGATGGAAATGGGGATGGAGTGGGAGCAGATCGAAAAACTGAAAGCGGCGGGCGCTATTGCCTGACATTGTTGCGAGAGAGCTATGAAACCTGGAACAAGACTGAAGAGCACGGTTTGCGACACCGAAGTGATGGTCATTCGCGGTACCGACGGCGCAGTGGAGTGCGGTGGCGCGCCCATGGCGGAGGAGCGTCCAGCGGCAGCCGGGGTATTGTCCCCGGACTTCTCCGAGGGCAGCCAGATGGGCAAACGCTATGTGGATGAAGGCGGTGCTGTTGAACTGTTGTGCGTAAAGCCCGGCAAGGGCTCACTGGCCGTCGACGGCGTTGCGCTCAGAACCAAGGATGCCAAAGCCCTGCCCTCCTCTGACTGACGTCGCTGATGAACATTTCCCTATTGCTGCAGATGGCGGCGGATGCCGGGGCTGAGCGCACCGGCCTGGTTTGCGACGGCAGGCGCTGGACCTATGGCGAGCTGCTGCGCGCCGCGCAAGGCGCTGCCGCAACCATATCGGCCACCGGCCGCTCCCACATCGCTTTGCTGGATGAAAGCAGCGAGGCCGCACCAATCGCCCTGTTCGGCGCCGCACTCGCCGGCATTCCCTACGTTCCCCTTAATTATCGCCTGGCGGATGCAGACCTGGCCGCCCTGCTGGAACGCATTGCGCCAGCGTGTATTATCGGCGACGTCGAGCGAGTCGAACGCTTGAATCCCGAGGCCGGCCACGACTGTGCCAGGCGCGAGGATTTTGTCGCCAGCGCGGAAGTTTCCGCCGCAACCGCCTCTGGCGAGGAGCAGGAAGGCGAAGGGATCGCGGTACAGATTTTTACCAGCGGTACCACGGCGGCGCCAAAGGCGGCGATACTGCGCCATTCAAACCTGCTGGGCTATATTCTTGGCACGGTAGAGTTCTGTGCCGCCGCGGAAGACGATGCACAACTGGTATGCGTACCGCCCTATCACATCGCGGGTATCTCGGCGTTACTAAGCTCTATTTACGCCATGCGCCGCATTGTGATGCTGCCGGCTTTCGATCCGGACAAATGGCTGGAGCTGGTCGCCGCGGAACGGGTCACCAATGCCTTTGTCGTCCCCACCATGCTGGCGCGCATCATCGAGCGGATCGACGCGGGCGCAACGGCTGATCTCTCCTCCCTGCAGGCCATCGCCTACGGTGGTGGCCGCATGCCGATGGAGCTTATCGAGCGCGCACTGCACCTCTTTCCGAATACTAACTTTACCAACGCCTACGGACTGACAGAAACCAGCTCGACCATCGCCCTGCTGGGACCCCAGGAGCATCGCCAGGCCCACAGCTCCGACGACCCCTCTATCCGCGCCCGACTGGGCTCGGTTGGCCAGCCCCTGCCGACAGTGGAAATCGAGATACGCGATGAAGACGGCCAGGTACTGCCCACGGGGCAGCGCGGTGAAGTCTATGTCCGCGGCGAGCAGGTTTCAGGTGAATACCGCGGGCGAAGCGCGCTGGATGCCGACGGCTGGTTCCCGACCCGGGACGCCGGGTGGATGGATGATGGCGGCTACCTGTTCCTGACCGGGCGCGCAGATGACGTGATCGTACGCGGCGGTGAGAACATTTCTCCGGGTGAAATCGAGGATGTGCTCATGGCGCATCCGTCCGTGGCAGAAGCGGTGGCGGTAGGCGTACCCTCAACCGAGTGGGGCGAGGCGGTAGGCATTGCCATTGTCGTCAGGCCCGGCCATGAAACACCCGGCGAAGAGGAATTGCGCAAACTGATCAGGGACCGGCTGCGCTCGTCCCGCGTGCCCGAGCAAATCGCTGTGCTGGGCGAATTACCCTATAACGAGATGGGGAAATTGCTGCGGCGCCAGGTTCGCGAATTGTTCAACAACAATTAGAGATCGCGCGCCCGCCGGATATTTTCCCCGCCGCAAACGCAGGGAAATACCGGTAACGGCGCACAGGCACTCGAGTTCAAGGTCAATCGCCTGTTGCCCCGGGAACTGCCTCGACGGAATCCCGCTGGCATAATGCCCGGCCTGGTTCCGCTCCAGCTTCCTCACGGGCCTTTTCCTGCCCGTAGTAATCCGCAAGCACCTGAAAAGCCAGCTTTCGCTGCCCCGTTTCCGACACCAGGCCCTTGCGGTTATAGGTCTCCTGAATCCCGTTCAGCTCCCGCAGGTGTGAACGAAAATCCTTTAACACCCAGGGAGTAAAGCCCTGCACGCAGGGACTTTGCGCCAACATCTGCAATTGCTGCCGGTAAACCCTGGCCTGGTATTCCTCCGACCAGATGAATCCCTTGTCTGAATGGAGCCCCTGCTTGGCCCCCGCGCCAAACTCCGAAATGATCATAGGCTTACCAAAGGCATTCTCGAATCGAATGCCCGGCATAATGGCGAGCATGGCATTGCGCATCAGTCCCTCGTCCACGCCAAGGCTCTGGGCAAAATACTTGGAGTAGTACCAGCCGAAATACTCGTTGTAGCCCACAACATCCACGACCTCGCCGAGCGGATCATCGATCACTACTGCCATACCACCGCCGGATTCACTCTGCGCGCCGCCCGAAGCCGATTGGCCGCCGGCTATCGCCATCAAACGCTCGCGAGTGGACGGTGGTAACGCCGGATCTCGCAGCAACTGGGCGAACAGGTGCTTGCCGATATCGGCAAACTCTTCCTTCGGGTTGCCGACCAGGGCCGAGGCAATCGGTCGATCACTGTCATCCAGCTCACGGGCCGTGGCCGCCAGTGCCGACAAAAAATCCAGGCGCGCCTGGGTTTGCGGGAAGCTTTCGTTCGATATGGACCACATCACCACCGAGGCGCGGTTCAAGTCCCGTGTGACGTTCTCAGCTACCTGCGACTTTGCCACCGCCAGTGTGGCCGGATTGCCCCAGTCGATCAGGGACACAATCGGCACTTCGCTCCACAACATCAGGCCCATTTCGTCTGCCAGCCTTACGGTATGTTCGTTGTGCGGGTAGTGCGCAAGCCTGACAAAGTTCGCGTTCAATTCCCGGACCAGCTTGAACTGGGCCATGACGTCCTCGCGACTGGCGGACAAGCCGGGGTGCAGCACCGTTTCCTCGTGCATGCTGATACCGCGGATGGGCATGGGCTTGCCATTCAGCAGAATGGTCGACCCTTTTATGCTGACAATCCGAAAACCAATACGGTCCTCGAGGCTTGCATCACCCAGGGAAAGCGCCACATCGTACAGATGCGGTGATTCCGGCGACCATAATGCCAGATCCTTCGCCTGCACTGTAAATTCACCGCGGCCCTCAGCGTTGGTTTCAATCCGGACTTTTACACCGGCATCTTTGATGTCCAGCGCGACTACCCGGTTGGCGACCCGCTCCCCTGCCAGCTGCACCCAGCCGCGAATTTCGCTCTTTTCCCGATCGTGGAGGTAAACATGGTACTGGGAAATATAGGTGTCGGACTCAGTGATCAGGCCGACGTCCCGCGTGATGCCACCGTATTTCCAGAAATCCGATGTGCGCATGGTGGGGATGGTGGTTTCGTCCAGGGCCGCATCGACCCGGACGATAAAGGTGTTCTTACCCGGACGCAGAAAGCCTGTGACATCAAAATCAAAAGCGGTATATCCCCCCACGTGCCTGCCCACAAGCGCATTGTTGACGAACAGATCGGCGGTGTAATTGGCGCCGCCAAAATACAGGAGATAACGCTTGCCCGCCTGCGGCGTCATCGTCAGCGCTTTATGGTAGAGCACCCTGCTGCGATAGCGATCCAGTTCGGGAACCTGGCTGTTCCAGTCCCCGGGCACCTGCAATTGCGTACGGCTGTCGAAACTGTGTTCCTTCAGCATCATGCCTGTGTCGGGATAGACGGTATCACCGTCGAAATAGTCACCCTGGGTGATTACACGCCAGCCCATACCCGCCTCATCGACAATGATCTCCCAGGGGCCGTTCAGGGAACGGTAATCGCGCGCCATGGGGTTGACCAGCAATGGGGCTGGCGCCGGGTATTCGATATCCGGGTCACCCTGGAAGAAATCTATCGCTGTATCCGCATCCTTTTCGCCGCTGGCAGCTATGCCCTGTGGCGACAGTAAAATCAGCGCCAGCAAAAACGCGTAAGCTGGCACTTTGGCAATCGTCTTATGCATGGTTTATCCCTCAGGCAAGCAGCTCTGTGATGGTTCTGTTGGTATCCATGGACAAGGTACCCCAGCGCTCCACCTGTATACCCATCCCCTGCTGCAGGGTGAGCCCAAGGCGCGAAACCGGGTCACCCTTGCCCGCCATATGGAACCCCGTACGTATGCGGTCCCCGCCACCGGCGACCATTGCGGGAATACCTTCGACGGCATGGGCCTTGGCGATTGAGCAGTCGGAGTGCGCCAGTACCACACAATTATCCAGCAGGGTTCCGTCACCTTCGGGGATTGCCGCGAGCTCGTCCAGGAACTCACGCCAGGCTACCATGCTGCGCTGCGCGAACCAGCCAACTTCCCGCTGGTAGCCTAACTGCGGATCAACCGGCTCCTCGTGCGTGAGGGTGTGGTGAGTGGTGGTGGTACCCGAACGACGCAAATTGGAGGTGGTGTCTGAAAAAAGTACATTGAAGACCCTGGTCTGGTTGCACTGCAATGCGCGGGCCAGCAGGCCTGCCATCAGTCGGTGCGTGGTCATCACGTTTTCCATCTCGGAGTCCAGCGTGACCTCCGGTGGTGCCCCCGGCATCACAAAGTTCTCCACAGGAGCCGGCGGCTCCAGTTGCAACGCGAGTTGCTGTTCCAGCTGCCGGACCGACGTGAAATACTCATCCAGTCGCTGCCGGTCCTCGGCCCCGACAATTTTCATAAGCCGCTGCCGGTCATCCGCTACCGCCGACAACACGCTGTGATGAACCATGTAGTGGGGGTCGGGCTTGAACGCCATCGAATTGGGGTCCTGGAAACCCTCGCCAAAAATCCGCTGATACAGTGCAAGCGGAGAGATCTCGCTGGGATTGGGCGATCCCGCAGTACGATAGGAATAGGACCTTTGAATACCGGAAGTACTGATTTCCAGCGATCTGAACCGGGTATCCCGGCCAATGGCATCACTGACCAATACATCCAGTGTCGGTGCCTTGACGTTGGTATCCGGAACCGGGATACCTGTTCTGAGGCCAAAACAACCCGTGATATGCGGCTTATTCGGAACGCCGTCAAGCTTTACATCAAAGCCGCTGAACAGGGCGAGCTGGTCGCGGTAGGGCTCCAGCGGTACAAGATGTTCAGGCATGACATACGCGCTTCCCGTTGTGGCGGGAATCCACTTTTCGGGGATAAAGCCGCAGCCCCATACCCAGGTGCCAAACCGCAGTGGAATGCGCTGGCCGGTCGCAGCGAATGCCTTGCCACCGTCATTCAAAAAACAGTTCAGCAGCGGCAGGGCCACACTCACAGCGGCGCCCCGCACTGCACCGCGCAACAAGGTCCTGCGGGATATCTTACTCATGAGCGACCGCCCTCCTGGGCCTGTAAACCGGTACTGGTGAATTCATCACGCGGCGTTCCCTCAGCCGAGATCACGAAAAAGTTTTTACTCAGTGCGATGGTTCGCATCAGCGCGGGCACACGATAGCCATTAGTCCTGAAGGTTTCTATCAGGTAATCCATGTAGGCCCGCTCGTCCCACACCGTGTCCCGGCCGACGGCGAACCGGTACATCTTTTCCACCAGGCAACGGGGTGTCTCGGGGTGGTCGTGCAGTGCCTGTGCCAGCCCCTGCGGGGTATCAAATTCAGTGCCGTCCAGGGAGCCGCTTGCGTCGATCACGGCGCCATTTTCACGAGTTCTATAAGCTCCCAGTCCGTCGAAGTTTTCAAGGGTCAGTCCCAGCGGATCCATTATTTTGTGGCAACCGGCGCAGGACGGCTCCGTGCGATGGGCGTCCAGCCTGTCGCGAGCGGTGGGCATATTGGTACTGGAGGGATCCTGTACCACGCTGAAATTAACGTTGGCCGGGGGATCGGGTACTTCCTGGCACAAGAAAACCTCGCGCACGGCCTTGCCGCGCAATGTGGGTGAGGAGCGACCGGGATGCGAATGCAATGCCAAAAACCCGATATCCGTATGAATGCCCTGCCGCCCACCGCCTTCGGGAAATACGGCGGGCTCCCACCCCTTGCGCGTTGCGACAGGCAAGCGATAAACGATTCCCAGGTCCCTGGTGAGGTAGGTGTTGCGTGTGGTAAACAAATCCCGGTAATCCCCGTCCTGCTTGATCAGGTGATCCGAGATGGTGAGCAGCATCTGCTCCCTGGCATCAGCAGCCACATCGGAATTGAATGCCGGGTAGATCAGCGGATCCTTTGCCAGGTCATCGAACAGTTCAAACTCGAGCATATCTTCAAAAAAGGCGCGTACCGCCTTTTCAAAGCCCGGGGAGGCAATCAACCGATCCACTTGCCTGGCCAGCCCTTCTTGCGTTGCAAGATCGCCGGCTATTGCAGCCTCGAGGAGTGCCTGGTCGGGGGTGGAATTGGTGAGAAAATAGCTGAGTCGCGTCGCCATGGAATAGGCGTCGAGTTGTCGCGGGCCGCCGTTTTCAGAAGTCGGTGCGGCATTTTCTATGCGCAACAGGAACTCGGGTGAGACCATCAAGCCGATCAGCGCGAATTTCAGTCCCTCGTAAAAACTGCCGAGACGCGCGTTGCCCTGCTCCGCCAGGTTCACGTAGCGATCAACCTCCCCGGTCAGCATGGGGCGCCGCAGCAAGCGCGGGCCGTAGCGATCGAAAAATAATGCCGCGCACTGCGCATCAAACGCGACCCCTGCAGCGGGTATGCAGGGCATATACTGATCGCGCCGCCCTTCGCTCAATACGGCATCGGCGATACTTTGCGCCGCGGCGTCGTACTGTTCAACACCGAACGGCGACATGCCGGATTCGCTTGTGCCAATGGCCTGCAATCCCTCTGCCCTTATACCCCGCTCAAACCGCGCAGCGACCGGAATATCGGGGCCAAATATGTCAGCGACCGTCGCGCGATACTGGGATTCAGTCAGCCTGCGCACAAGCAGCGGGCCACCTACCGGCTGGGGTTCAACAATGGATTCGTGGGGCCGGCCGTCGCCACAGCCGGCGGCCTGCGCAAAAAACAGGCAGATGCCTGTAAACGCAAGGAATCTGCCGACCCGGCATCGCCATGATGTTCCCGGGGCAGTGGCCTTTTCCCATGCTTTCATTCTGATACCACCGTAACTTTTGCCTGTGCCGCGTTCGCTTCGGAATCCACCACGAAAGCTGGGATAGCCCGGACGCGATATTGCATGGAGATCGATGTGCACTTGCCGGTCTGCGGGTCGGGATCCCCGTCGGCATGTGCATATAAGGCATGATAGGCGCCGGTACAGGTATGCCCCAGTACAAACGCTGCTCCGTTGGAGGAAAGCGATCTCAAGTGCAAAGGTGCGAGTTCACCCGCACTTGTTTTGCCGTTGCGAAAACCAAACTTCAAATCGTAGAGTTCCTCCAGCGGCGCATAGCCAGCCAGGTAACCCTCTATTTCCCCATCATTTGAGAGTGTGGCCTGCAGACGCGCGCGCCTCAGTGGACGCTCCAACAGCATGCTGTTGACGGTATAGTGAAATCTCACGTCAGTCGGATCGGTGGTCAGCACGCCATTCGTGATCCGGCCATGCGCTGTTGCACGAAAACGGGGATCGGGATCGGACAAATAGGTCGCATAGGCAAGCGGGACCCGGGTCGGGCTGAGCTTGATGGGATCGGCGTTGGAATAAAAACCAACCTCGATACTGTCATCGTTGTATATGTCGTCCACTCCCGCCAGGGTAAGCAGGATTCCCCAGGATCCCGTGAGCATTTCCGTGGCGAACGTATTGGACTGGCCGGTCGACTGGAATGATCGATTGCAGCCCACGACGCGGAAAAACTGGTTGTCGATACCGGGTTCCCCGTTCATGCCGATAAGATCATCGTGCGGGCAGGTATTGGGTGCGGGGGCAGCACCGGTACTGGATGCGACGCCATCGATATCTATGCCGAAGGCGGGGATATTAGCCTGCTCAACGGTGTGGAAGTAAGGGTCGGGCTTACCCGCTTCAGGGTGCTGGCACAGGTCCTCACCACCCGGGCCCGTGGCGAGTGCTTTTCCACCCTTGCCCAGCCGCTGGGCATAATCCGCATCTGACTCGCCATTGCGTCTCCTCCCCGCAGGTGTCCGGGAAAAAATCTCGGAGACACTGCTGGACATACCCTCCGGGCAGGCGCCTGTTTCCTGGGCATCCTGCGACAGGGCATATTCGATATGCGACAGTACAAACCCGGCCTCCCCGTCACGGACAAAGCTGTCATCCGCATGAAGGCCCCCGCTGGCGCCAAGGCTGAGCAGGGCCACCCATCGCAACAGGGCATGGTGATAGCCGTCACGATTGCCGGGGCACGGGGTTTGTTGCCGCCGGCTGCGCAAACGCTCCCGGCTTCTGGTACCAGATACAGTGAAATTAATTGGCATTTTGAATAAATCTACCTGTCGACACGCGTATTGGCTACTCAAATAACTAACTCTTGTGTTAGGATTATTGTGACACCACTGTCAGGAATGTCAATGCACCCCGTGCGACACCCGGCAGAATCGAGCGAATCTCAGGTAGCAGGGTACCTTTATGGCCAGAACGCCAACGGTCAGCGACGAGGAAATCATTGCCGCGGCCTACGAAGTGCTGGGCGAGCGCGGTGCGAACGCGTTTACCATCTCGGATGTTGCACACAAAACCGGCCTGTCGCGAGCCGCCATTATCCTGCGCTTCAAAAGTACACGGGAGCTGAAGCTGAAACTGCTGTCAAACCAGATCAAGGCATTCACCCTGGAAATGGCAAAGCTGCCGGGAACCCCGTCGGGAAACAACCTGCTCGCTGTGGCGGCATTTATTGCCGAGCGGCTGGGCAACAGGCAAGGCCAATCCGCTTTCTTCGCGAATTATGCGGTCAATATGCAGGACCCGGAACTGGCTGCACTGGAAAAGCTCCGTGGCGACACTTTCCACACTGCCATATCCCGGGTGATGCCCGGAACGTCGATCGACAAGCATTCCGCGGTAATCGAATTTGTCGCTCACATAACGGGCAACATCATAAGTTGGATTGGGTCGGAAGATGAGGATGCCCGTCGGTTTATCATCATGAGAACGAAAAAGTGGCTGACGCTGGCGGGTATTCCATTCGATGACCCGGCACCCTGCGAAAAACCCCCGGCTTGACCAGCGCGGGGACAACCCGGAAACGGAATTGATTGGTATGAACCTATCCAGGACACGAATACTGGTCCCGGCAGCCTGGCTTGCGCTTGCCGGGTGCATCCTGTCTGCGCTTTACATTCTTTCACCTGAAAAAATGACACCGGCGGATCTGCGCAGCTACGATGCCAGCATAGAGAAAGGTCGCTATATTGCCACCATCAGCAACTGCGCCAGCTGCCATACCGCCGGGGACGACAAGGCCTATGCAGGCGGACTTGAGTTCCAGACGCCGTTTGGTGCGCTGTACTCGACCAATATTACAATGGACAGGGAAACCGGCATCGGCGGCTGGTCATTTGAAGATTTCTATCAGTCGATGAAGCAGGGCATTCGCCCCGACGGATCACACCTCTACCCCGCTTTTCCATATACCGCTTTCGCGAAGATGTCAGACGAGGATATCGCCTCCCTCTTTTTGTTCATGCAGACCATTGAACCGGTATATTCGCCGGCCAGGAGTAACCACCTCGAATTTCCCTACAAGCTGAGAGAACTGCTGCCCTTCTGGAAAGCATTGTTTCACGACACCGCGACCTATGAGGCGGATGCAGCAAAATCCGCACTGTGGAACCGCGGCGCGTACCTCGTAGAGGGTCCTGCGCACTGCGGTGCCTGCCACACGCCACGCAATATCCTGGGTGCGGAACGCAAGGACCTCGCACTCACCGGCGGCGTCTACCTTGACAGGGTCAGGACAGGTCAATTTCGCGAGTGGTCCGCGGTCAACCTGACGCCCGCGCCAACGGGCCTGGCGGTGTGGAGTAAAGATGAAATATCTGCTTACCTCAAAACAGGGCAGACCAGGCACGCGGTCGTTCACGGCCCCATGAACGAGGTGATCATGAATTCCACCCGCTTCATGACTGACGCCGATGTCCTTGCCATCGCCACCTACCTGAAGGATATACCGCCCAATGAAGAAAGCGACGTGGGGGAACCCTCGAGCGAACAACTCGCGGCGGGAGAAATTGTCTACACAGTACATTGCGGTAGTTGCCACTTGCCCACGGGTGCCGGGGACAACATCCTGGGGGTCTCGCTCATAGGCAGCGCGATCGTCCAGGCACCTAACCCCTCGTCGCTCATCAATGTGATCCTGTATGGACCGCACTTGCCAGAGCCCCCGTTTGTCGCCGACCGGACGCGAATGAAGATGCTGGGGAAGCGCCTGTCGGACGATGATATTGCCAGCGTGGCAACTTACATCCGCTCCAGCTTCGGCAACCACGCCAGCGCCGTAAGCCCGGCACAGGTCAAACGCCAGCGCTAAGCTGGCCCCGCAGGGCTTGTCCCGACCCCGACGGGTTACAGATCCCTGGCCGGGGGTGGCGAACCAGGCTCGCCAATAATCTCGGGGTGGTACCCTCCCCTGCTTCGGTCAAACAGCCAGATGACCCCGAACACGGGCAGCAGGATCAACGGAACAAAGGCCACGGCCTGGAATGATTCTACCGAGGCAAAACGTATCACCTCCTGTAACGCCTCGGGTGACAGCGTCGCGAGTTGGTCGGCGCCACCGGCCGCCTGTGCCTTGGCGGAATCGAATATCGCCCCCATCTGCGGCAGCACAAACTGAATGGACATGCCGCCTGCAAAACCCATGAGTCCCATCGCCATGGCACCGCCCCGGGGAAAGCGTTCCGAGCTTATAGCCAGCATGGTCGGCCACAGGTAGCAGACCCCTATACCCCAAACGGTCGCGGCCGCAAAAGCAAGTAAGGGTGAATCGGCCAGGCTGAGCAGGTATAAACCGATACCCGCGGCCAGGCAGGACACGAACATCAGGCCGACGGAGGAGATGCGTTTCACAATAGGCCCTGCAAAGTGGCGCATGATGAACATCAGGCCGCTGACGTAAACCAGCAGGACAATGCCCTGCATGCCGACGATATTTGACAGGGCGATGTTGACCCACTGCCCCGGAGCCAACTCCGCAGCAGCAGTGAGAAACATGCACACCCAGAATACCCAGAACAGCGGTCGCCTGAGCAGCTCGATAAACATTTCGCGATAACTGACACCGGCGGCGACCCGCTCGGTAACAGGAAAGGCCGATCTCGCCACCATCCAGGCAAGGACCAGCGCCGGCAGGATCAACACGACCATGTTGAGTTCCCAGGGCAGGCCAGCCGCGGTGATGGCTATGCCGATCAATCCACCGACCACGATACCTGCCGGCCACCAGGCATGCAGTATATTCAGGCGATGGGTTTTCTCCTCGGGGTACAGGGCCGCGACCATCGGGTTGGAGGCGGCCTCAACCGCGCCCCAGCCCAGGCCCGTGAGCAGCAGGCTGAACAGTACCAGTGTTTCTACCAGGCTGCTGACCGGCAGGGCGGCGGCGGCCAGGATGCCGACGGAGCCCGCCAGGTAGCCGATGGCGGACAGCAGTAACATTCGCTTCATGCCGATAAGATCGACCAGTGCACTGCCAAACAGCAGCGTCAGGGCGAATCCGGTAAACGTGGCGCCCAGTGCCTGGCCAACCAGCGTAGCGGAATTGGCCAGGTCGATCTGGTTGTAAATATCCTGCTGAAGATTTGTGGCGATATTGGCTCTTACGGCGAAGCCAAGACCGATCATGAAAATCGACAGGTTGCCAACCCTGTACAAACGTTTGCGGTTAACTGTTGAATCGATCACGACCAGGGTCACCCCTCTTTGATTGCTGAATACCCAAATTCACTCTAACTCAATAAGTCGCGCAGGAATTTCCCGCCCTCGCTGGCCAGCGCATCCTGGCTGGGTGCAAGCGGGCGCCAGATGGCAGCCGCGTCGGCAATGGCGACGCAATCGGGAGTAAAGGACTCAATAACGCAATCGCCCCGGTAAGCAATATCGCGCAGGCCGCGCGCAAGCTCGTCCCAGCGCACCTGCCCCAGTCCGGGCGTACCACGGTCGCTCTCGCTGGCATCAACATACACCAGGTCGCTGCCGGCGAGCACGATGGCATCGTAGACACTTTTCTCTTCGATATGCATGTGAAAGGTATCGAGGTGGATGCGCACCGAGGGCAGGTCCACGTCGCGTATCAATCGCTTGGCCTGTGCCGCTGTATTGACCAGGTCAGTCTCGAAGCGATTGAGCGGCTCTATGGCGAGCGTCACACCGTAATCGGCGGCCATTTTGCCGGCAGTGGTCAAGCCTGCAACCGCCAGCTCCCATTCACGCTCGCGTTGCGCAGGCGGTATTTTGCGACGCTTCCCCACTGCGGAGTACGCAGGGCCAACCAGTAAGCGGGCACCCAGTTGGGCGCAGATTTCCAGGGTCGCTTCAATATAGTCGAGGCTCTCCTTCCGATACCGCGGGTCCTCGTGGGTCAGGTCACGCGTTGGCCCATAGGCGCCGGATATATGCAAACGCAACGGGTTTTCCTGCAGGGCCGCGCGGGTTGCCGCCACATCGATCAGCTGCGGCTCTTCCACCGGCATGGTGAATACCCCGAAACCCATGGCAGCCGCCTTCGCTATCAACTGCACGGAATCCCTGTCGAAAGGCGACGTCCAGACCCAGGCGTTGACACCGACACCGATGCCTGTGCCCTCGGGGCTTTTCAGCGTCGCGGGCATGCGGCCCTCCCACTGTGCGCGGAAGCTGACCGATCAGTGCGGACGTGCCGCACCGGGATATCACCGGCCATGGGCTTGAAGCTTGTCACGTGCGCGCACGGGCCAGTTCCTTTCCATGACGGCTTATCGTTGTTCCTGCACCGGCCGCGGGATTCAGCAGTATGTCCATGAGGGGGGAATCGACAGAGTAAGGCTCGTCGCGCAGCAGGCAGTCGATTGGCACAGCCTCAGCGGCGTATGCCGCACCGCAAATGCAAACAAGGGCCAAAAACAACAAGCCGCCACCCAACCTGCCCATTCGTGTTTGTTCCATCGCCTTATCGCTTATTATCATGCCCGTGAGATTCGGGGTGCCAATAGCCTCGATCGGTACCCGGTCCGGTTACTTTTTAGCTGTGCTCGCCTTGCGCCGCGTGCTTCGTGGAGACTTCTTGGCGGCCTTTTTTGGGGTTGCAGCCTTTGCCCGTGGCTTTCGCGCAGCTTTGCGGCGGACCGCCGGTTTGAGCGTCTTTTCCAGCTCGGCGAGCGCATCCTCGAGATAAACCAGCAGGCGCTGCACCTGGGGCACACTCTTGCGACAGGCTATCAAGCCAAAATCGACGAAGTCGTGGCGGCTGACCACGGTGATATTCAGCGCTCCGCTGTCGATATTGAGCGAAATCGGGTAGAGCCCGGTCAGCCTGGCGCCCTGCCAGTAGATGGGCTGCCGGGGCCCGGGCACGTGCGAAATGACCACGTTACCCAGCACATGATCCTTGCCGAGCCCCAGCATGCTTCCCAGGTGCCCCGGGATCATGATCGCCGCGGTGTAGGCCATTATCTGTCCCGGCGACAGTCTCTGCAGCCGCTCCTTGTTGTAATCCATGCCGTTCTTGATAGCACGCAGCCGCTCGCCGGGGTCGGCCAGGTTGGTTGCCAGCGTCGTCATGGTAAAAGCCACTTCATTACCCGCATCGCTGCCCGGGCGCCGCACCGAGACCGGCACTGCGCC